>NZ_JACOII010000001.1 GCF_016306625.1 Xenorhabdus lircayensis
CCAGACTGACATGCCCCAGTATGGCCTGGATATGCCGCGTATCTGCGCCATTCTCCAGCATCTGCGTCGCCATCGCATGGCGGAACAGGTGACACCCGCCCGGTTTTTCCACTTCGGCACGATGCAGGGCATTGCGCACTATCTGGGTCAGGCTGCCATCGGTCAGTGCCTTCCCCTGTTGTGAGACAAACAGGTAACCCGGATCTTTTCCCCAGACCAGACGCGGACGAACCTCCGCCAGATAGCTCTGTACCCACTGCTTCGCTGAGTTACCGAACGGGACGACCCGATCTTTGCGCCCTTTCCCCAGCCGGATAAATAACACGCCGCGCCCGAAGTCCACATCACCGGCCTGCGACCGCTGTAACTCTGAACGCCGGATGCCGCTGCTCCACAACATTTCCATGATGGCACGGTCACGCAGACCCAGCGGCGTGTCACTGCTGGTCATGGTCAGGATACGGGCGGTTTCTTCCTCGCTCAGGATATGCCTCGGCAACCCTTTATCTGTCCGGGGCAGTTCCAGATCACGGGCCGGGTTGTACAGCAGGTATTGCCGTTTGACCAGCCAGCCGAACAGCAGGCGCACATTAGTCAGTTTTTTCACGATAGTGCCTGCTGAGATGGGGTAACCCTGCTGGTTCTTTTGCGCGGACAGATAACGTTGCCAGCTTTCCAACTGGGCGAAGCTCACCTGTTACGCCGTGGTAATGCCCCGTTCCTCACACCAGCGGGCGAACTGCATGAGGTTGCTCTGATAATGTATCCGGGTGTCCCGCGTATAGCGCAGGGCATCAAGGTGTTCAAGGTAATGCTGGATGTGTTGTCTGAGCGTCAGTGATGCCATGATAAGCCTCCTGTCTGTGTGATAAGGGCGGTTACGATACGTTTCGTTAATCCCCCCGGAACGGTGTTTTTTGCTGTTACCCGACCGCTTTGCCGTAAGGCCCTGCTGTTCCTGCCTTTGCGGGGATTTCATACGCCCGACCGCCTGCCGACTGCACCCCGACCAGGGGGCGACCATTTATCCTTTTACCCCGACCGGAACCCGTCATACCTTCCTTTCACGGCACGATGAGGCCGCACAAGTGCGCCGTGTCACCGTCTTCGCCGTCAAACAGCAGTTCATAGGCGAACGTCAGCCCGCGCCGGTGCAGCAGCAGGTATTCCATTTCAACCAGCCGTGAGAGATGGATTTTGAGCTGGGTATCGCCCCATTGAACGGCATCACGCAACTGCTTGCGGGTAAATATCTGCTCGTGACGCGGCTGACCGCTTTCCCGTATCCAGGCCTGTATCAGCCTCAGTAATTTGCGCGTCTGCGGCGGCATTTCGTCCAGCGTCCGGCCTAATATCTCGTGGGCGAGCTGGTTCGCCAGCCGGATATCGTCCCTGGTCACTTCGATGTATTCGAGCACCTTGCCGCGATGCGAGGCCTGCTTGATTTCCCGCTGGTACTGGTGCAGCAGGGCTATACTCTGGATTAAGGTCAGGTATTTCATATGGTCACGGCGGGTACGGGTTTTGTCTGACATAAAGGTCAACTGGCTCGCGTAAGGATTGACCACATTGAGCGGCCTTAACAGCCGCTGGGCGTTCTGGTGCAGTTCAGTGAGATAGTCCCGCTCATTCTCAGCCAGCAGGCCTTCAAGGGTTTGTTTGTGGCGCTGCAACGCATGGATAGCTTCGGTCTGTTCACGGGATTCATTCACCGTCAGCACCAGACAGCGATTGAGCAGCTCTTCATCGACATCGATCGCCGTGGTGGTCAGCATCAGCATGACCGGGCCTTTCACCGTGTAGCTTTTGGTGACGAGGTTGCCGGTCGCTTCATCCTTACCGGTACTCGCCATCGTCAGCTCACCGTCACTTTGCAACAGCTTGAGTGCATAAGCCGCCTGCCGGACGCCTTCTTCTTCGGCGATGGCAAGGATTTTATGCGCCAGATTGGTTTCACCGAGATAAAACAGGCTCTGCCCTGTCATGGCGCTGTACTGGATGCGCTCTTCTTCCGGTATCAGATTTAGCACCGCATCCATTAATGACGATTTCCCGGCGGCGCTGCTGCTTTGTATCAGGACGGCTAAGGGTTTGGGCAGTTTGCGGCTCACGGCGGCCAGATAACCCGCTAACAGGTTGGTCGATTCACCGACAATCCCGCAGGCAGCTAAATCGGCGGTGATGCGATTGATAAGTTGGGGGTCTTTCAGCAAGGCTTCGGCGGCATGTTGCTCGTCCGCACTCAGGGACTGGGTGGCCGGTGTGGTTTCAGCAGCCATCCACGCCCGTTGTTCCAGCACCAGTAACACCCGCCCCAGCTCACGCTTAATCAGCGTTTCCGGCAAGGCCAGCTCCTGACTGGCCTGACGCACGAAGGCCAACCGGGCTCGGGCGCTCAGGATATCGACGCTGTCCACGAACAGCGCCCCGTTGTGTTTGTCGATTAACTGCACATTCACTTTCATCACCGTAGCGCCGGCTTTCTGATGTGCACCGCGTATCCGCCACTCCTGCCCGTCCTGCCGGACCACGATGTCCCCGTTGTCGGCGAGTGTCGTGACCACACCCGGCTCCGGCACTAAAGCCGCCGCCGGCACGGGTGCCACGATGCCCGGATTGTTGTCTGCCAGTGGCCTGTTTGCCGGTTCACCCAGCCATTGTGCCGCGTCCAGTAACTGGCCGAAGGCATTTTCCGGGTTGGCGACTTCGCAACTAAAACGATTGGCATCACAGCCTTCGGGGAACACGACCCGCCAGACATCCAGCCCGGCCAGTTGCAGCTCGGCCGCCAGTCGCGCCGCCGCTTCATTGCCCGCTTTATCATTGTCATAGGCAATATGCACTTGCTGTATCCCATGCTGCCGGAAGGCGGCACGGTGGGCATCGGTAAACCCGTGTACCCCATACGCGCAGGTCACATGACGAGACCCCGCACACCAGAACGACATCGCATCAATCAGCGATTCACACAAGATAACCGAGGCCGAACCGACCAACCCGGCTTCGTTCCAGACCCCGCCATGTGCGCCCGGCAGATACAGATGCAGCGGTGTGCCCGCCCGCAGGCGGTCAGTGATTTTGCGGCCATACATTTCCTGTACCTGCCCGTGTAAATCCAGCACCGGCACCACAAGCGACCCGCTGAAGTGTTCATGCCCGCTCTCACGCAGCAACCCCACCGCCTGAAGCCGGGCGCGGATCTCGGCGCCGGCTTTCAGTTTTTTCTCCGGCAACCGGTAACCGAGGGTGCGGTTGGCAAAACCCAGTTTAAACTGGCTGACCAGTTCGGGATGGTCAAGGCGGCGTTTTTTCAGGTATTGCTGGGCTTCCGGCGCATTGAGCAAGGTCTGGTGATAGAACTCAACCACCCGTAACAACAGCGCCTGTTGCCCGACTGCCTCCCGGATCAGTTCCGAATCATCCAAGAGCGGCTCAACGGCCGGATTGCTGCCCAGCATTGCCCGCAGCCGTTCGCAGGCATGGCGCAGGCTCAACCCCTCGGTTTTCATCACCCAGTCCAGCACTGATCCGCCCGCATCGCAGCCGAAGCAGTGATAGAGATTTTTGGCGGGGGTAATCACCATTGACGGCGTTTTCTCCTGATGGAACGGGCACAGCACCGTCATATCTTTGCCACGCTGGGTTAACTTCCGCCCCTGCTGCTCGATAACGGCAACTAACGAGACGGCGGCTTTCAGGTGTTGCAACTCGGCTTCCGGGATGCGAGCCATATCATGATCTCTATAAAACACGTCAAGATTCCATTACTCTTTTATTTAGTATCCGATAGGATACCAATATAAAGCAAGCACTTTTTAGGGGATAAAATGATGGCAAATTTCTCAGACTGGTTTAATTCAATGAGTATTGCTAACAGACTCATCGCCCTGCGCAAGAAAAAAGGCTTGTCACAACAGGCATTTGCAGATGCCATTGGGATTCACGTCACGCAGGTAAAACGCTATGAAGGCGGGGTATCGTTACCGTCGCTGGAAGCGATTAAAAAGATAGCGCAGACCTTGCGGGTGACGACGGATTCATTGATATTTGAAGATAAAGAGCTACAGCCTGATAGCGATTTGGCTCTACAGTTTCAGGCTATCAGCAACATGCAGCCGGAACAGCGGCAGGTGATTAAGGAAGTACTGGAAGGCATGATTATCAAGTATGAGGCTGAGCGCTGGTCTTCTAAGATGATGAAGTAAGCACATTAACGCAGCGTATTCGGGCGGGCACCCGAACACGCTGCTCACCATAAGCAACTATCGAGGAGTTGAATAATGGCTAAGGCGCATTCTAAGCAAAACCGCGCGGTAAATAAAGCCGCCAAAACAGAACGTTATTACACCGTGGGATACGTCCCGCAAAATGACAAAACCAAAGCACCGCCCGCGATCCACCTGAAAGGGCAATGGCTTAAGGCTGCCGGCTTTGAGATTGGCGGCTCGGTTACGGTGAAGATCATGGATGGCTGTTTAGTGCTGATCCCCGACAGTGACGAGACCAACAGCCTCAAACAGCAATACCAGCGCCAGCGCGAGCAAATCAGTGAAATTAAGCTGCGGATGCGGGAACTGATTGGGGATTATAAGGCAGGATAATGATAAAAAGCCGGAAGAGCACAAGGATCTTTCCGGCTTATTAAATATAATTTTCTAAAATAGTCCTTAGACTAAGACTTTAAAAAGACAAAATACGCCATATTAATAACTTTAACATTAAACTCTACTCAGAATTCCCCATAGCAAATTCAATAGCATGTTTTACTCGATAGAAATTTTTATTATAGTCTGTAAACTCAGAACAATTGAGGACTTCATTCAACTTATCTTCTCCTAGAATTTCTTTAATATCAGAAAACATAAATGCTAGGTCAGCTACATGATCATCACAAGAGTCTATCAAATCAGCGGATAAATAATAATTCTTCAAATAAGAAATCGCTCTTTCCGGAACGGAATTTAATAAAATCTCAAAGGCTTTTAAATGATATACTTTCAATTTAAGCAATTCTTCTAGATTATTCAAAAAAACCTCATCCAATTCAAAAGACTCTGAATCTGAGAGTTGACTGATACTTCTTTTCAATTCACCGTGATTCTTAATAAAACTGTCCAATACAGCAGGGAAATTATTTGTCATATTCTCATTCTCCTATATTAAATAAATATCTTTAACCTTCCAGCCTATCCCCTCAAAAAATGGGCTGTTTCCTTCATACTATCATCACTAGATAGATAATGGTTAACCACTTTTAATGTCATTCACAAAGGATATTTTCGTTTCAGCACCCTAAGGGTTAAAGGCGGAAAACCAAAGACATGATTTCCTACACTCTGGATATGACTATCGCGCAGGAGACAATTAAGTACCGAATACACGACTTGATTGTGGATGATAAGGAAAGGTAATATAAATCACCGGCAAATTTATTGTACCGGTGATTTATTAACTGAAGTAATATCATAAAATTGAGCGATATTCATTCAGTTTTATTGTCATTATTTTTTGTATACTATAGATGTATATTCTGGCGTTTCCTCTGGTATATTTCGATACAACCTCTTTTCATCATCTCGCCACCAATATTCTTGGTATTCTTCTGGCTGT
Source organism: Xenorhabdus lircayensis (assembly GCF_016306625.1). Taxonomy (GTDB): domain Bacteria; phylum Pseudomonadota; class Gammaproteobacteria; order Enterobacterales; family Enterobacteriaceae; genus Xenorhabdus; species Xenorhabdus lircayensis. The sequence continues at coordinate 5,611 of NZ_JACOII010000001.1, forward strand.
TTATATTCATATATCGCTATAACGCCTAGCAATCCACAGGGAGTATTCCCCATAAAATCCCAACCATTCTTCTCTGCACAATAAGCTTGCAATTTTTTATCATACCAAACTCTATATCCTTTTTTATCAAGAATATTAAGCGCTGTATTATAAACATTTGTATATTCTGATAGTGCCGGCATAGTTCCCCCTTTACTATTTCTTTAAAATTTTAATTGCCTCAAAAGGTATTTCACCTTTAAACAGGACTTCCTCGGCTATCTTCGCATTCTTTCTAGCTTCGAGACTTCCCTCTCGCATAACTGCCTGCATTACGTTGTTATGATCTATATATTTAGCACCCAATTTAACTGCTTTTTTTACATCTATTGCAATTACCCCATTGCCACTAGTATATCTTTCAGCGGCACGAGTGGATAAGGCTGCTGAGATATGACCAGTATTAACACCCTCAACATGGGCCGCAATCGAACCACCTACACCTTTAGGCATCAGATTTAGCCCTTGCTCAAGTCTAAGTGCATCGTCAGGTGTAAGTTCCCGATAAACAAGCTGACACTTTTTAGAGTTTAGCCCAAGCGGATCGATCCAACTGGTTGGGTTAAGGACGTATGAATAGGGATTAAAACCACCTTGTAAGCCAATTGGATCCGGAGTCAGATAACAACTGACGACCGGCGAATAATACCTAAACCGATTGTAGACCAGTCCGCTCTCCTCATCCAGCCACTGACCGGCA
>NZ_JACOII010000010.1 GCF_016306625.1 Xenorhabdus lircayensis
GGCATTTATCATTGTCTGGCTATCAATGTGGGTTGATTGACTTATGAACATAAAACGTCAACAACACCTAGTGTTTGATCATGACGATTTCAGCAGCAGCATTCAATGCAGCTCCCCAACGCGATCCCCCTACCGCCAGTCCAAAAATATTTGGCACCATATCCAATGCAGCCGCACTGGTACGTAGAGTTTGAGCCGTCAGCAATGCCGGAGATGATTGGGATTGCAGTTCTATCACCTGTTGTTCTGTTGATGAGATGTTTTCATCATACAGCGCCTTAAAATGCTCATATCGTTCCGGAGCTGCTTTTTTACTGACCGGCAAGGCTTCAAGGGAAGTGTAGGTCAAGATATCTGTGCTTTTTGCCGGATCATAATTGTTCAGTTAGATACGTTTTCTGCGTTGCCCCTTTTCCATAACCTTGAAGCTGTCCCGGATGCTGATATCCCGGATCACTATCATAGACCCAGGGTGAGATCACGAACGTTATTTAATCAACATTAATCCATTTGACCCGCGAATTAAGTTGTGATCTTATACTCCTTTTTTCGGAAGTGCCTCAATGATTATCGATGTTTTTTCTCAATATTTCAGCTAGTTACAAGACTCTCGCCAGTCTGCCAAAATCAGTTATCCCTTGTTTGACGTGCTTTTCCTGACGATGTGTGCAGTTATCGCGGGGGCTGAAGGATGGGAAGATATTGAAGATTTTGGAGAAACCCATCTCGACTGGCTGCAAAAGAAAAAACTGTTCCCGATGGGATTACCTGTTCACGATACGATAGCGCGTGTCATTTCTCGCCTTGATCCCGCCCAGTTTCAGCATTGCTTCATTCGCTGGGTTCAGACTGTGTGTGACCGTACCGAAGGCGAATTAATTGCCATTGATGGCAAGGTCTTGCGGGGAACGGGAACAAACGAATATCGGCGATTCATATGGTTAGCGCCTTTGCCACGGCTAATGGTGTGGTGATGGGGCAGCTAAAAACCGACAAGAAATCCAATGAAATTACCGCCATTCCCAAATTGATTGCGTTGCTGGATATCAAAGGGTGTTTGATTTCGATTGATGCGATGGGATGCCAAACCAAAAGTGCCGAAAAGATTATTCATCAGGGCGGTGATTACCTGCTGGCAGTGAAAGATAATCAGGAAACGCTGCATCGCGCGGTTAAACAAGCCTTGGCTGAAAAAATCACGGTGGCCAGTCCCGCTGAGAATGTCACGATAGAACAAAGTCATGGACGTATTGAAGTCCGTGAATATCACGTTTTACCCGCAGGGGAACTGGTGTCGCAGTTTCCCGCCTGGAAAGGGCTCAAAAGCATCGGGGTGGCTATTGATTACCGCCTTGAAAAATCGAGTAAAAAAGAATCGATGGCATATCGGTACTATAGCAGAATCATAATACTATGGCATAATGTCTGTGACTTCCAATAACAAGGCAGAATTGAGATGGGTTACCGTCTGGATTTCCGAAAAAGAGTACTGGCATACAAAGACAAACATTCATTGACATTCGAGCAAACAAGCGCTCATTTTGAGGTTTCTATCCGCACCTTGTTTCGGTGGCATCACAAAATAGCCCCCTGTATAACGCGTGATAAACCACCCACTAAAATTCGTGACGAGGCACTTATCGCCGATGTCCGAAATTACCCCGATGACTATCAATGGGAAAGGGCAAAACGTCTGGGCGTCTCACAATCAGCTATCCATTACGCCTTGAAACGGCTGAAGCTCACCTTGAAAAAAAACGCTAAAACACCCTGACGCTAACGAACAGACTCGTCAAGCATTTAGCGAACGTATCCGCCATCATGAGCTGGCGGGCAAACAAATTGTTTATCTGGATGAAAGCGGTTTTGCCCAATCTATGCCACGCACGCATGGTTATTCGTTAGAAGGGACGCGTTGTTTCGGTCTACACGACTGGCAGGTCAAAGGCCGTATTAATGTCATCGGTGCCATCATTAAAAATACCTTTGTGACCTTAAGCTTATTTGCCGGGAATATTAATTCGGACGTTTTTCATGCCTGGATGACACAAGATTTGTTGCCAACGCTCCCAAGCGGAACCGTGATTATCATGGATAATGCCTCATTCCATAAACGACATGACACGCTACAAGCGATAGCCGACCACGGATGCCAATTGGAATGGTTACCGCCTTACAGCCCGGATTTAAATCCTATCGAATCCAAATGGGCGGAAACAAAGGCCACAAGAAGGCGAGAAAGATGCTCTATTGATGAACTGTTCAAAGAACACGTGAATTATGTCTGATTATACTGATTCTGCTATACATCAGTTCAGCGGAACTGGAATCGACGCGCTTTGCGGCGGCGGTGCGCAGCCATTGGCAAATTGAAAATGGTCTCCATTGGGTGCTTGACGTGTCAATGAACGAAGATGCGAGTGTTATTCGTCGTGGTGAATCCGCCGAAATTCTGGCCTGTATGAGACATCTGTCTCTCAATATGTTGCGGGCAGAAACCAGCAAAAAAGCGAGCATCCGACGTAAACGAAAAATAGCCGGCATGAGTAGTGACTATTTGGATAAGGTATTAATTGCCGGTTTGACGGCTTTGGGTAAGAAATAAACATTCATGCTCTTACCCTGATCATAGACCAACTTACTTTCTGCGTTTTGTTCGGCTTTATCCATTTTAGTCCTCATTATTATTACATGCCTTTAAAAAAATCAGAGATAATCTCTGTGACTATCGCTGTTAAAAATGATGAAGCTTTTCAGGTAATTGTGGTTTATTTAGGTTAAATATGTAATATGAACCTAAATTAATCACAGAGATTACAATCAATTTATAAATGGAATAGTAAGACTAGCTAAAGATAATATGTCTTATAATGAGATGAATTAGATGATATTTTTTATACTTTAAAGGCAAAAATAGGAACGTTATTTTTTATCTTAAACATTTTAAAATATACAGTAAAAAATAATGTCAATTAGATTATGTATAACATATATTATATCAATTAATAATTTTTAATGTTAAGAATGCAACAATTAAGTGTTTATTAATAAGGTCAAAATAAATTTCAAGTTGCAACCAATCAGGCAGCAACTTGAAAAATGAAAGAAGTTCACTTTTGATAAATGAAACGCTGTGGCAAAAGATGTGAAATGGTAAATAACACCAAACAGAACATTAACAGCAACCAAGACCTGCCCTGAATAAACTTTTCCGACCGAACCAGTGAAAGGGTATAAATACCTCCACCAAATGCACCTAATATAATGATATCAATCCATAAAAAGACAATATTTATCGTGAACGGCAGTATTAACAAAGCCACTATAAAGATAACACCACACATTATATGTACACGCTTCAATCCTGTTTTAAAGGAAACTTACAGCTCAATTTCAATATCTGTCAGTGGATAACAGCTACAAGGTAAAATTTCCCCTTCATTAACAAACGCCAATGGCTTACAAGAATACCCCACCTTCCCTTTCACCAAACGAACACGACAAGAGCCGCAATATCCCTGTCGGCATTGGTATTCAAGCTGTACTTTGCCGTGTTCTAGTGCTTCCAGCAAATTACCGTGGAAACCAGAAGAATAATGGACGTATAAACCCTGCCGTGATGGCAGGGTGACTTTGTAATCAGCCATATCAGAGTTCGAAACCGCTGAGATCCTCAGTATTGACTTCCGAATCAATCTGACCAACCAAGTAAGAGCTGACTTCGACTTCCTGTGGAGCCACCTGAACGTTATCAGAAACCAGCCACGCATTGATCCATGGGATTGGATTAGAGCGCGTTTCAAACGGTAACTTCAAGCCAACCGCTTGCATACGAATATTGGTAATATATTCTACGTACTGGCACAGAATGTCTTTATTCAGGCCAATCATGGAGCCGTCTTTAAACAGATAGTCAGCCCACTCTTTTTCCTGTTCTGCTGCCTGTACGAACAGATCATAGCACTGCTGTTCACACTCTTTGGCAATTTCCGCTATTTCAGGATCATCCTGACCAGAACGCAGCAGGTTCAACATGTGCTGGGTTCCCGTTAAATGTAGTGCTTCATCACGGGCAATCAGTTTGATGATTTTAGCGTTACCTTCCATCAATTCACGTTCAGCAAAAGCAAATGAGCACGCGAAGCTGACGTAGAAGCGAATGGCTTCCAGAGCGTTAACGCTCATCAGGCACAAATAAAGCTGTTTTTTCAATGCACGCAGACTAACGGTGACTGCTTTGCCTGAAACATCGTGTATCCCTTCACCCAACAGATGGTAGTAGTTGGTCATTTCGATCAGATCATCGTAATACGCGGAAATATCTTTCGCGCGTCTCAAAATCTGCTCATTTTCCACAATATCATCAAACACGATAGAAGGATCGTTAACGATATTACGGATGATATGCGTGTAAGAACGCGAGTGAATCGTCTCTGAGAACGACCACGTTTCAATCCATGTTTCCAGTTCCGGTATGGAAATCAGCGGCAGGAGAGCGACATTCGGGCTACGGCCCTGAATGGAATCCAACAGCGTCTGGTATTTCAGGTTACTGATAAAAATGTGTTTCTCATGATCCGGCAGCGCATTATAGTCGATGCGATCACGGGAAACGTCCACTTCTTCTGGACGCCAGAAGAAGGAGAGTTGTTTTTCAATCAGTTTCTCAAAAATAGGATATTTCTGCTGATCGAAACGCGCCACGTTAACAGACTGGCCGAAAAACATCGGCTCCTGTAACTGGTCATTTTTTACTTGCGAAAAAGTAGTATAGGACATAGCTTCCTCAAATCAAATCTTACACGCGCCGCCTTCACAATCGGAATCAGCAGATTCAACAACTTCTTCCAGATCACCCTGAATATCTTCTGCTCCATCGCGGGTATTGTGGTAATACAATGTTTTCACACCATATTTGTAAGCGAGCAGTAAATCTTTCAGCAATTGGTTCATCGGAACCTTACCATTAGGGAAACGTGCCGGATCATAGTTAGTATTGGCAGAAATTGACTGATCGATGAATTTCTGCATGATCCCTACCAGCTGGAGGTAGCCATCGTTGCCTGGCATTTGCCACAGCAGCTCATAAACCCCCTTCAGAAGATCGTAATCCGGTACAACTTGACGCAAAATACCGTCTTTTGATGCCTTAACACTGATATAACCACGTGGTGGCTCAATACCATTGGTCGCGTTAGAGATCTGTGAAGAAGTCTCTGATGGCATCAATGCAGACAATGTTGAATTGCGCAGGCCATACTGTTGAATGTCACGGCGCAGAGCTTCCCAATCCATGTGCAGAGGTTCGCTGGTCAGTGTATCCAATGTCTTTTTGTAAGTATCAATCGGCAGGAGACCTTGTGAATACGTGGTTTCACCAAACCACGGACAAGCACCCTTCTCTTTTGCCAGCACATTTGAGGCTTTCAGCAGGTAATACTGAATAGTTTCAAACGTTTTGTGAGTCAGGTTATTAGCGCTGCCATCGGAATAACGTACGCCGTTTTTCGCCAAATAATAAGCGAAGTTAATCACCCCGATACCCAGCGTACGACGCCCCATTGAGCCTTGTTTCGCAGCGAGAATTGGGTAATCTTGATAATCCAGCAGGGAATCCAAGGCACGAACCGCCAATTCCGCCAGTTCTTCCAGTTCATTCAGATTTTCGATAGTACCCAAATTGAACGCAGACAGCGTACACAATGCAATTTCGCCATTTTCATCGTTAATATCGTTCATTGGCTTAGTTGGCAGTGCGATTTCTAAACACAGGTTCGATTGGCGAACAGGTGCAATGGCCGGATCAAACGGGCTGTGAGTATTACAGTGGTCAACGTGCTGGATGTAAATACGGCCAGTTGAAGCACGTTCTTGCATCATCAGTGAGAATAACTCAACCGCTTTAATACGCTCTTTACGGATATTGCTGTCATTTTCATACTGGGTATACAAGCGCTCAAATTCATCCTGATCTGCAAAGAATGCATCATACAGCCCCGGAACATCGGACGGGCTGAACAGAGAAATGTCTCCCCCTTTGATCAAACGCCCATACATCAATTTGTTAACTTGCACACCGTAGTCCATGTGGCGAACGCGGTTGCCTTCAACACCACGGTTATTTTTCAGTACCAGCAGGCTTTCTACTTCCAGATGCCACAGCGGATAGAACAACGTTGCCGCACCACCGCGAACGCCACCCTGAGAACAGGATTTCACCGCCGTCTGGAAATGTTTGTAGAATGGGATACAGCCTGTATGGAAGGCTTCACCACCACGGATTGGGCTACCCAATGCACGGATACGACCTGCGTTTACGCCAATGCCGGCACGCTGGGAGACATATTTTACAATCGCGCTGGAGGTTGCATTGATAGAATCCAGGCTATCACCACACTCAATCAGAACACAGGAGCTGAATTGTCGAGTTGGGGTGCGAACCCCCGCCATGATTGGCGTTGGCAACGAAATTTTAAAGGTGGAAACCGCATCATAGAAACGACGGATATAATCCAAGCGCGTTTCTTTTGGATAAGTGGAAAACAGGCACGCAGCAACCAGCATGTAGAGGAACTGAGCGCTTTCGTAAATTTCACCGGTAACACGGTTTTGTACCAGATATTTTCCTTCCAGCTGTTTGACCGCTGCATAGGAGAAATTCATATCACGCAAATGGTTAATAAAACTGTCCATTTGCTCTAATTCTTCTTTGGAATAGTCTTCCAGCAAATGTTTGTCGTATTTGCCCAAATTTACCATGCGTACAACATGATCATACAACGTAGGTGGCTCAAACTGACCATAAGCCTTTTTACGCAGGTTAAAGATCGCTAAACGTGCCGCCAGATACTGATAATCAGGCGCATCGGCAGAGATCAAGTCAGCCGCAGCTTTGATCATGGTTTCGTGGATATCGGATGTTTTGATGCCATCGTAAAATTGAATCTGGGAACGCAGTTCTACTTGTGACACTGAGACATTTTTCAGACCTTCGGCAGCCCAGGTAACAACCCGGTGAATTTTATCAAGATCAATTTGTTCTTTATGCCCATCACGTTTGGTAACTAGCAGACTCTGGTTCATGGGGAAAAACACCTTCTCTCTTTGTATCTCGCCTATATTGCCTTTCTTGACCTATCGACAGCACGATACACCCAGAATGGCTAAGGGCCAGTTGGGAACTTCGTTACTATCCACGACTATTTCACTACTACTCGTTACTATAGGATGACAAGAAACACAATATATAGTGGGTAATTAAAACGGTAATAACAAGATAATGTTAAATTCGGTTTTTATCAAGTGTACAAAATCGGGTAGTTTTGTGGATAACTTGAGGATTAATTTTGCCAAAAAGCCGATAACCTGCGTAGTTACTTGGTGTTACTTTCATAAGGCTATCGGCGAAACAGGGAAAATAAAATCTTAAAAATAATATCTAGTTGCCGCTTTATTAATCCCTTAGTGACTTATGTTAGACCGATTGGGTATGAAGCATATAGTTCACGTCTACATTGTGTCCAAGTCGGAATTTATCTGTCAATGGGTTGTAATGTAAACCGATAATATGTTGATCTTTCAGACAGGTCTTATCAATCCAATGAATCAGTTCCGAAGGACGAATAAATTTTTTCGCGTCATGTGTCCCTTTGGGAACCATGTTCAAAATATATTCAGCACCAACAACCGCCATCAACCAGGCCTTTCGATTACGATTAATCGTTGAAAAAAATACATGACCGCCGGGTTTTACTAATCTGGCACAAGCGCGAACCACTGACTCGGGATCTGGCACATGCTCAAGCATTTCCATGCATGTTACGACATCATAAGCATACTGATGCTGTTCTGCGTGGCTTTCTACCGTTTCTTGGACATAAGAGACGGGAATGCCGGATTCAAGTGCATGCAGGCGGGCAACTTGCAAGGGTTCAAAACCCATATCCAACCCCATGACCTCCGCACCTTCACGCGCCATACTTTCTGACAGAATGCCTCCGCCACACCCAACATCCAGCACTTTTTTACCAAAAAGGCCACCAGCATGTTGCAGAATGTAGCTCAAACGCAGTGGGTTGATACGGTGCAATGGCTTGAATTCACCTTCAAGATCCCACCAACGGGAAGCAACGGCTTCAAATTTTTCGATTTCCTGTTGATCCACATTGGTATGGGACTGAATGGTTGAATCAGGGGTTTTGACGTTCATCAGCAATATCGCTCCTAGGAACTGGTTCACAGAAAACTGGTACACAGAAAATGTAACAGTATTATGGGGATGTGTGATAGAAAACTATTATACATGCCTTAATCTTGAAATACCCGCATCAGGTTTTTATAAAACTGTCAATTTGTGGTATAATTCTAAGCCTTTGAATTCGGAGTATGAGGGACAGTGGCTCCATGAGCGACATTGCCAGAGAAATCACACCGGTCAATATCGAAGAAGAGCTGAAAAGCTCGTATCTGGATTATGCGATGTCCGTTATTGTTGGACGCGCACTGCCAGATGTTCGGGATGGACTGAAGCCAGTACACCGCCGCGTACTTTTCGCAATGAATGTATTGGGAAATGATTGGAATAAACCCTATAAAAAATCTGCCCGCGTTGTTGGGGATGTTATCGGTAAATACCATCCACATGGTGACAGCGCTGTTTATGACACGATTGTTCGTCTGGCACAACCATTCTCCATGCGTTACATGCTGGTTGACGGTCAGGGGAACTTTGGGTCAGTAGATGGCGATTCTGCGGCAGCGATGCGTTATACCGAAGTACGCATGGCAAAAATTGCCCATGAATTGCTGGCAGACTTGGAAAAAGAAACTGTCGACTTTGTGCCTAACTATGATGGCACAGAGCACATCCCTGCGGTAATGCCAACTCGTATCCCTAATCTGCTGGTGAATGGTTCATCAGGGATTGCGGTGGGTATGGCAACCAATATTCCGCCCCATAACTTATCTGAGGTGATTGACGGCTGTCTGGCTTATATTGATGATGAAAACATCAGTATCGAAGGCCTGATGGAATATATCCCTGGCCCTGACTTCCCTACGGCTGCCATTATCAATGGACGTCGTGGTATTCAGGAAGCCTACCGTACGGGTCGCGGCAAAATTTATATTCGTGCCCGCGCAGAAGTTGAAACTGACGAAAAAAATGGCCGCGAAACCATTATCGTTAATGAGATCCCTTATCAGGTCAACAAGGCCCGACTGATCGAAAAAATCGCTGAACTGGTAAAAGAGAAGCGTATTGAAGGAATCAGTGCATTGCGTGACGAATCCGATAAAGATGGGATGCGCATTGTTATCGAAGTGAAACGTGATGCCGTCAGCGAAGTTGTCCTGAATAATCTGTATTCATTGACTCAGTTACAAGTTTCATTTGGTTTTAACATGGTTGCCCTGCATCAGGGACAGCCTAAGTTACTTAACCTGAAAGATATTCTTTCTGCGTTTGTTTGCCATCGCCGCGAAGTTGTCACCCGCCGGACGATTTTTGAACTGCGCAAAGCCCGCGAACGTGCCCATATCCTTGAAGCATTGGCCATTGCACTGGCGAATATCGATCCTGTCATCGAATTGATCCGTCGCGCTTCCACCCCTGCTGAAGCCAAAGCCAGCTTGATTTCCCAACCGTGGGAATTGGGCACGGTTGCTTCCATGCTGGAACAAGCTGGCGACGATGCCGCCCGCCCTGAATGGCTGGAACCGGAGTATGGCATTCGTGACGGTAAATATTATCTGACCGAACAACAGGCACAGGCTATTTTAGATCTACGCCTGCAAAAATTGACAGGGCTAGAGCACGAAAAACTGCTCGATGAATATCGTGAACTGCTGAAAGTTATCGCTGAACTGCTGTTCATTCTGGAAAACCCAGAACGCCTGATGGAAGTCATTCGTGAAGAGCTACTGGCTATCAAGGAACAATATAATGATGCCCGCCGGACTGAGTTGACTGAAAATTCAGCGGATATCAATATTGAAGACCTGATTACCCAGGAAGATGTTGTGGTAACACTATCCCATCAGGGATACGTCAAATACCAGCCATTATCCGACTACGAAGCTCAACGTCGTGGTGGTAAAGGCAAATCAGCCGCACGTACCAAGGAAGAAGACTTCATTGAGCGTCTACTGGTGGCCAATACCCACGATACCATTCTCTGCTTCTCAAATAAGGGCAAGATGTACTGGATGAAGGTATATCAGTTGCCGGAAGCGAGCCGTGGTGCCCGTGGTCGTCCGATTGTCAACTTACTGCCACTGGATCAAAACGAACGCATTACAGCTATTTTACCGGTGCGTGAATATGAAGATGGTCTGAATATCTTCATGGCAACCGCCAGCGGTATCGTTAAAAAGACCAAACTCAGTGAGTTCAGTCGTCCACGCAGTGCCGGTATCATCGCAGTGAACCTGAATGAAGGGGATGAGTTGATCGGTGTTGACCTGACGGATGGTAGCAATGAAGTCATGCTATTCTCCGCGCAAGGCAAAGTCGTTCGTTTCCTTGAAGAAGGGGAAGAAACGCTGGAAGATGGTACTGTTCGCGTGAAAGGTGTTCGTGCGATGGGACGTACCGCAACTGGAGTTCGTGGTATCAAACTCAGCGCAGGCGATAAAGTCGTTTCTTTGATCATTCCTCGTGGCGAAGGAGAGATCCTGACCGTCACCGAAAATGGTTACGGCAAGCGTACTGCCGAGAACGAATACCCGACAAAATCCCGTGCTACCCAAGGGGTCATTTCCATCAAGGTCAGCGAACGTAACGGAAATGTGATCGGTGCAATTCAAGTAGAACCAACCGATCAGATCATGATGATTACTGATGCGGGAACATTGGTACGAACCCGAGTTTCTGAGGTTAGCGTTGTTGGTCGTAATACGCAAGGTGTCACTCTGATCCGTACAGCAGAAGACGAAAAAGTCGTTGGCTTGCAGCGTGTAGCAGAACCTGATGATGAAGATGAAGATGACAATACAGCGGCTTCTTCTGAAGAAGGCCATGGCGAGTCAGCAGATCAAGTGTAATTCTCTTATTCTGCTCTGATTCTGCTGTATATCCATCATCAATAAAGCAGGCACTTCGATGCCTGCTTTTTTTGCGCAATTTTTTGACGAAGAATTAGCAAGAACCAAATGCTACTTTGTATTCCCTGCTACACTAGTATATGCTGTGAACAGTTATTATTAATCATGTTTTTCGTCAGGCGATCTCTTGAGATATCTATCTTCTTTCCGGACGTCATTAAAGATATCCCGTTATCTTTTTCGGGTGCTTGGATTTATGTTATGGGCACTCGGCGCCTTATTAACCAGTTTTTATTTGGCAAATCTTTTTAATGAAGTCAAATCAGATATTCGTCAAGAATATAATTCCAACTACGATATAGCATTTTCTCATATGCGGCATATCGCCAATATCCTACGGGATATTCAATTTATGGCGGAGAAACATTTATCACAAGATAATGATAAAAATCTGACAATAACCCTGCCTCATAATAACAGCATTTTCTCGTACATTTCCTTGAATCCGAATTCCAACTGTGACCTTTTACGTAAAAGCACACATAATAATTTAAACTCATTGAATCAATTGATGTCATTTTGGAGCAGTAATATTGCTGCTATGCGTGGGGTAAATCAGGTCTTTATCGTTGGAGCACAAAGCATGTGCATGGCGAGATTTTCCTCTCGTAGCGATATAATAGAACCTAGCTCACTAAAAAAAGTGATCTATGAGAATAGCCGCAGGCTAGTCAATATGGAAGAACAGGGAAGAGAACAGACTATCTTTTGGATTCAGCCCAACGCAAAGGCGGATGGCGGTAATCTTTATGTTTTTACGCCAATTTATATTAATGATCAAATGATAGGAATCATAGGTATCGAGAAAACTATCAGGCTAGAAACTTTTCTGCAAAAACAAGATAGACCTATCACTATCATGCTGCTAAACGAGTCAAATCAACCTGAATTACAGTATCCAGCAAAAAGCAATGGTAAACAGGCAACCGTAATTTTCAATAAGCAATCGGCTTACTTTGGTTACGATGAAAATTTTACCAGCTTGTTATTAATGCGGCGTTTATCCCCCTCGACACTACACATTATCTATTCATTACCACTAAAAAATATTTACGATGAACTCAAAGTCAATATTATTAATAGTGTCATATTGAATATTATTTCTGCGATTGCTATTATCTTTTTTGTCTGGCTGTTTGAACGGAAAATGTTTGCTCCAGCTGAAGATAATGCTATCCGCCTTGAAGAACATGAGCAGTTTAACCATAAAATTGTCGCTTCTGCCCCTGTGGGGATCAGTATCTTAAGAGTCAGTGATGGTGCGAATATCCTGAGTAATGAGTTAGCTCATAATTACACCCGAATGCTGACATACGAGGACCAAAAGCGCATTGTCGATATCATTTGCGATAAAACCAGTAGCTATATTGATGTCGTAACCGGTAACAATAATCATCTGCAAATTAGCTTTGTACACTCGCGCTATCGTAACGAAGAAGTCGCAATCTGTGTGCTAATAGATGTCAGCACCCGTGTAAAAATGGAAAAATCATTGCAGGAAATGGCTTCAGCCGCAGAACAGGCTAACCAAGCAAAATCGATGTTCCTTGCAACAGTCAGCCATGAATTAAGAACGCCACTGTATGGCATTATCGGTAATCTAGAGCTCATTCAATCCCATTCATTGCCGTCAGAGTCTGCACGGTTACTTGCAACAATGAATAACTCATCATCACTATTACTGAAAATCATCAGCGATATTCTCGACTTCTCTAAAATAGAATCCAAGCAGTTAAAAATTGAACCTAAGGATTTCAGTTGCAAGGAGATAATCTCGCATGTAATTTCAAACTATCTCCCTCTCATTGCAAAAAAAGGGTTGGGTTTATACTGTTATATTGAACCAGAAGTTCCCGACATCATCCGCAATGATCCGGTAAGATTACAACAAATCATCTCCAATTTGCTGAACAACGCAATCAAATTCACAGCATCTGGCTGCGTTGTCATTGAAATTACATCAAGACATGGTTACCTGTATATCGGCATCAAAGATACGGGGCTTGGGATAGAAGATAAATTACAATTTCAATTATTTGAGCCGTTCTTCCAAATTAGTGCCAACAAAGAAAGCTCCTCACAAGGTACAGGATTAGGGCTGGCTATTTGTGAAAAACTCATCAACTTGATGGATGGTGATATTGAATTCGTTTCACAAAAATATGTTGGTAGTATTTTTTCCATACGCCTCCCTTTGTATGGGGCGAAATTTCATGCAAAACAACTATCCAAACAACGTGCTAATCAAAAAATTTTACTGGCTATTTGCAATCATTTTCTGGAGAAGTACTTACAGAATTTTCTTTCTCAAAATCATTTTCAAGTCGCACTATATGACGAAGGCAAAATAGATGGCACAGAACTGCTAATTAGCGATCAACCTAATGAACCAAATATTTCTGTACATTATCGTATAGAAATATCAGAAAAACATATTGGCCCACCGGAGCAAATTCGAGAAAACTATTGGCTATATAACACTTATGAACTGAGTGATCTGGATAGTATGCTGGATAGCCTACTAGCGGAACATCATTTCATATCGGCTGTTCCTGTTTCTACTATTCCTGTATCAACGACCCCAACTTCAACTAAAGCCATGCAAGCTGACCGCCACCTAAATACAGTTAAAGTATTAGTTGTTGATGATCATCCTATTAATCGGCATTTGTTGGTCGATCAATTGAATTCAATAGGATTCAAGGCATCAATGTCAAATGATGGAGTTGATGCGATTGAGCATCTGAAAAACAATCCAACTGATATTATTCTAACAGATGTTAATATGCCAAATATGGATGGATACGAGCTTGCACAATACTTGAGGAACAAAGGCTATACAAAACCAATTATCGGCATTACTGCCAATGCGCTAGCAGAAGAAAAGCAACGCTGTGCTAATGTGGGGATGAATGATTGTTTATCAAAACCTGTATCACTGGCAACATTAAAAGAAGTATTAATACAATATAGTAATATTAAAAATCACATCCATTGACCGATTGGATAGTAAAAATCGGTAACCACTGCTACCGATTTTTTATTAAAGAAGATAACCCATTGGTTATTTACCAAAATCTTTGTCAATGGTGACAGAGGATAAATAGTTAAGCAACGCAATATCGTTATCAACTCCCAGTTTCAACATGGCTGATTTCTTCTGGCTACTGATAGTCTTAATACTACGATTGAGTTTTTTGGCAATATCAGTAACAAGAAGACCTTCGGCAAATAAACGCAGAACTTCGCTCTCTTTCGGAGATAAGCGTTTATCCCCATAGCCATTGGCATTCACTTTTTCCAATAACTTGGAAACGCTTTCAGGCGTAAATTGTTTACCCTTCTGCAAAGCAGAAAGTGCTCTGGGCAAATCAGTTGGCGCCCCTTGCTTTAACACTATTCCCTCAATATCCAGTTCAAGTACAGCACTTAAAATTGCCGGATTGTTGTTCATTGTAAGAACAATGACTGCCAAAGTTGGATAATGGCGTTTAATATATTTTATCAGGGTGATGCCATCACCATATTTATCCCCGGGCATTGACAAATCAGTTATGAGAACATCTGCTTCTATATGTGGCAAACTATTAATGAGCGTAGTTGAATTTTCAAATTCACCGACCACATTAATCCACTCAATTTGTTCAAGTGACTTGCGGATGCCAAACAAAACGATGGGATGGTCATCGGCAATAATGACATTAAGGCTATTCATATTATTGGTTACCTTGCTGCAACAGCTTTGTGACAAAGGAATCAATGAGGCTGATGCTATTTTTGATTTCTACTTCATTATTGTCTGCTATGTGCTTTTCCAACGCCTCACATGATGACCTAAGAAATTTTAAATCTAACATAGCAAACGCACCCTTAAGGCGGTGTACCGTTTGCGAAAGTGATATCAAATCATGTTGTTCCATATCAGTATACAGTTTAGTAATATCCATAGGTACTGTCTCTATAAATAATTTCCTGTAGTCACTGTTTTCCAACTGCATGTGATAACTTTTGAGAATATTGCAAATATCACTATCAATACACTTGAATAAATCAACTTTCTCAGTGAGATCGCATGCTGGTTTAACGATTTCGGTAAGTTCTCTGGATTCATCTAAACCAAAATTTTCTTCAATCAGAAACGATATTGCATTGATAACAGCGTCAACAAGATTGTAATTGCACTGAACCAAACCCGGTTTCAGTTGCTTGAACCCTGCTAAACTACCTACTAATAATATAGTTGGTTTTTCCTCTTTGTACTGTTTATCCGTAAGGATAATATCGTATTCTTCCGTAACGCTCTCTCTGCTTTTATCGAAGTATGCTGCACCATAATTATTGAGGTAAGTATGGATGATTTTGCTGATCTCAGGGTTATTGATATCAACTAGAGCCTTAATCCCTTCCAACAGTTGAGGCGTTTCACCATTTTCATCATCATGCTGCAAAGGCAGATTGATAACATAATGTGTACCTAATCCCAACTTACTTTTAATCTCAAGGCTCCCTCCCATTCTTTTGCATAACTGACTACATAAATAAAAAGTCATACCAGAATTGGTAGAAAACTTATCTTCTACTGATTTGCTCAGAAAAGGATAATTCAAACTGGCCAAATCTCTTTCACTTAAACCAGAGCCACTATCCATCAGTTCAATCTGAGTATGGTTGTCATATTTACCAGAACTATTAACTGTCAACGATATTTTGCCATAGCTGGTCGTCGTTATTGCATAATTAAATAGCAGCGTGATGATTTTACTTAGCGCAACACCATCTCCAATGAATAAAGATTCATGAGGAATATTAAAATGATAATAAGCCCTCAATCCTTTGGCGTTTAAAGTCGGCAAAAAGACTTTCAGAATATATTCCAATCGTGAAGACAGAGAAAATACTTCATTCTCTGGCTGCCAGTCGCCTAACTCCACCTCATTGAGTAGTGAAATGTTTTCAACCCATTCAGTGATGTATTCCGATTTAACCAATAACTTATCCAGTAACTTCTGCTCATTTTCATCTTGTGATAACTGCTTCAATTGAGCTGCAATATCATTCAAATTCTTAATTGGGAATTTTATTTCATTGTTAATATTTGAAAGCATTGAACGTCTGGCCTGAATACTTTTATCATATTCTCGATGAACAAGTTGTAATCGTTTATTTGCCATGACTTCCTGATCTTTGTCTTGCAGTAAAAATAGATAAGTCTCTGGTAATAAGTTGTTGTTATACATTTTTACTTCATAAATCGCCTCATCAATGGATGTTTGAATTACACCATGATGTTGTTGCGCCATCATCCTAACTTTATTCAAATCTAGATGAGGTATCAACTGCTCTGCGATTTTATTACTCGTAATTATCTGGTTGGATTCAAAATCGTAGATCACCAATCCGATAGGAATATTGGTGATAATATCATTATTCAGGGAATCCTTAATTTTCAGCTCATGATCCATAGAGGCATTCGGTGCAATATATCGTCGGCGGATATAAAATAATCCACTCAATGAAAACAGAAAGAAAAGCAATACTGAAAGTAGAAGCCAGACATTCCTGAACAACAAATCCACAATCAGTGTTTTTAATGGGATCTGATAAATCAATTTATACGGCATGCTATTCAGAGGTTGAGAGAACTCTAGCCAAAAACCGGTCAGTGAAACCTCAACTTTATTGGCATTGTCAATATCATGTAAATTGGTTGCATTCAGGCGAAAATTTGCTGGTGACATATCAACCGGTAAAAGATTATTAATGGGCAAATCAAAAGCAATAATGGTGGTTAATTGCCCAGTTGCATTAAATGCAGCTTTATAAGTATAGAAATAAATATTCTCACCACGCAATACATTGATGGGAGAAATGCTTTCTTTTTCCTCTAATGTAATAGATTGATCCAACATCTCAGTACGTCTGATCTCAGGAGCCAGAGTCAAATAACTCTCCTTGAATCTGATATCTGGTTTTAAGATCGAATGATTTGTTATCAGTAGTAAATTATTGTCCTGTCCATTGAGATAATACATAGATAAGTATTCATTGCGGGCTCCCCAGAGAATTTCCAGATAGTCAGACAATCGCTGGGCAAGTTGAATACTCGAATCGTTGTACTGACCAAAAATAATTGCATCAACGGCCTGATCACGATTTTCCAACCAATATACATCGGGACGCAGTTTTAACAATGACGTTGTCTCCTGAGAGGAGATTGACAGAGTATTAGATTGCTCAAAGATATGATTTGCGTGGTAGCGATAATCTCCTATCTGCAATCTCATCTTAGCCGTTACGCTACTGATAGCATACTTTTTCTCCATCAGCCAAATATCAAAATAGTTATACCCGAATAAAAATAGAGACGTAAAAAGCAGAGTCACAAATAACGCGTAAAAACGAGGAATAGCGGATGGCTTGATAGGTGGTTGTTTATACATTCTTTGGATAATTGCCTTTAGTATGAATATATTTTGGTCAATGCGATATCAACCCGTAGATAAATAAGCCAGTATACTGGGCTTAATACTAGCAGGTTAGCGAATGAAAAGGCCATTACAGATCGAAGATTGAGCAAACAGTAAAAAAAACGCAATTTTTTTTCTTTAGGGGCTAGACACATTAAAACGACATAGGCATAATCTCGCGCCATGGAAGGATGGCCGAGCGGTCGAAGGCAGCGGTCTTGAAAACCGCCGATGGGAAACCATCCTAGAGTTCGAATCTCTATCCTTCCGCCAAATTTCGCCGGCTTAGCTCAGTTGGTAGAGCAACTGACTTGTAATCAGTAGGTCACCAGTTCGACTCCGGTAGCCGGCACCATACAAAAACCCGTTATTTCCCGTAACCATTCGGTGAGATAGCGGGTTTTTACTTTCCAGACATATACGCATCCTGTATCTGAACACATCTATCTCCTTCATCTTTAAGTGGCTGCTTTGTTAGCTGCACTCACTCATCTCAACCACCTAGTTATTTAGACATACTAATAAATTATGTTATTCAACAAAGGGGCTTCTGAGCATTTTTTAACTTAATATAAATCTAACGTCATCTTAAATTGATCCGGAGTAATAATACTCTACCTTTCAATTCCCTACTGTATTGGTTGTTTTTCTCCCTAATCACATAGTCCAGCTACACGTTATCTATGCGCTATAGAATTCATTTGGTTACTGCCGCACTGCAAATTAAAATCTATTGGATAGAGTTGTGTCGTTTAGATAAAACAAAACTGAGGCATTAAGTCACTTTTATTTTCATCCAATGTTATTAAATGATGTAATTATTTATTTACACATTGTGTACCATAGATTTGACAGATATAAATCAATCATTTAACCTGCCAATCTTATAACTATTTTTCAACATATTCAGAAATGAGGATCGCGTGAAGAATCGCACTGTTGGCAGTATTTTTATTGTCGCTGGAACGACAATTGGTGCGGGGATGCTGGCAATGCCATTGGCAGCAGCAGGTGTAGGGTTTGGAACTACATTTGCTATGTTAGTCGCCCTGTGGGCATTGATGAGTTATACAGCACTCCTGCTCGTGGAAGTTTATCAATATAATAAGTTTGATACTGGGCTGGGAACTATTGCGAAACACTATCTTGGATTCAGTGGACAGGTTTTGGCTGGTTTCAGTATGCTCTTTCTGATGTATGCCCTGACAACGGCCTATATTAGTGGTGCGGGAGAATTGCTAGCGACTAGCCTTTCTTCATGGTTAGATAAACCCATTTCTATTTCTGCTGGAATTATCACTTTTACCATTATTGCGGGCGGGGTTGTCTGTATCGGAACCCAATCCGTCGATTTGATTAATCGCCTGCTGTTTAGCGCCAAAATCGTTTTTTTGGTGATCGTACTCGGCGTTATGATGCCGCATGTTGATAAAATCAACTTGATATCCATGCCCATCGAGCAAGGGTTAGTATTATCGGCTATTCCGGTGATTTTTACTTCATTCGGGTTTCACGGTAGCGTGCCAAGTCTTGTTGCCTATATGGGAGGGGATACAAACAAGCTACGGAAGATCTTTGTCATCGGTAGTGCTATTCCACTGATCGCCTATATACTGTGGCAGGTGGTGACTCTCGGTGCCATTTCTTCCAATACCTTTATTGATATTCTTGCACAGCAGTCTGGCCTGCAGGGTTTATTACAAGCGGTCAGAGAAGTTGTCGCCTCACCAAAAGTAGAACTTGCCGTCCATCTGTTTGCTGATCTTGCGCTAGCAACTTCCTTCCTTGGTGTTTCTTTGGGTCTGTTTGATTATCTTGCTGACCTGCTAAAACGCCGCAACAATGCCAAAGGGCGTTTGCAGACGGGGTTAATGACTTTTGTTCCGCCATTGCTCTGCGCATTGTATTACCCTAATTTTGTTATGGCACTGACATTTGCGGCTGTTGCCCTTTCCATTCTGGCACTGATATTACCTTGTCTGCTAGTTTGGCGCAGTCGTGAAGAAAACAAGGGAGGATATCGTGTTAAAGGGGGGAAACCCGTCTTAGTCTTTATCTTCCTGTGTGGGATTGCGGTTATTGCCATTCAAGTTGGCATTGTCACAGGCATACTGCCAAAAGTGGGATAATTTCTACCTTGTTTAAGATTATCCGCGTCAATATTGACGCGGATAATCTTGAAGCATTCTATTCACTAGAAACTCAAACCTGCACCGACGTAAAAACCATCGGAGACTTTATTGTTACGGTGACCACTTTTTCCTTTTATATCAATGACACGGTAACCAGCATCGACAGTCAGTGGTTTGAACGGAGTATAACGCACTCCCCCTGTAGCCTCAGTATAAGAATCCACTCCTGACGTCAAGCTTGATGGCGCACCATAAGCCTCACCATACAAGGACAGGGATGGTATCACCGCCCAACTGAGACCGACACCTCCTGCCAATGCTGCACCATCTTTCCCCACTTTTGGAGACAGGTAAAGTGCCTTACCACCAACAGTTGCCGTGAATGGCCCGATAGGCAGACCGAAAGCGGCTCCCAAACTGCCGAGTTGACCATTATGATCACTGCGAGTCCAGTTGCCATTAAAAGATAGCCCCGCATTTTTATCACCCACCCCCACAGACGTACTGGTGTTGTGCTTTCCTACCTGTACGTTCATGGAGATAGCATTTGCCGCGCCAGCTACAAAAAGCAAACTGGCTGCGCTGATAGCAATAAAACCTTTCATACTCTTCTCTCTTCTTAATGGATGAATGCCAATACCACTACTTGAGACATTTTACTGAAATCCGCGTGATACCATAGCTGACGGAAGCAATGAAACATCTAGATTTATCAAGATATGTAAATACCGTGACTATTCATCATTTGCGCTATCCTTTTCCAATAGCCATTGCTTAACCTGCTGACGTGAAATTTTTATTCCACCATTTTGCAACTGTGGCGGCAATAAATAACAGGCGACAGGGCGCTGGAAAACCGCGAGTTTATCCGAAAGCCAATCAACAAGTGTTTTTGTAAGATTAGGATATTGTGTTTCAATCACGGCTACCGGACGATGGCCGAATTCAATATCAGGAACGGGAACAACAAAACTTTGTTCGATTTGGGGATGTTGGTTAATGATCCGCTCAATATCTTCTGGCTGAATACCTTCACCACCGCTGAAAAATTGGTTATCAAGACGCCCCAAAATACGTAATTCGCCCTGTTCAAATACACCTCGATCACGAGTCGAAAACCATCCATCTTTATCTGTCAGTGGTTTCAACTCCCCATCAAACCAATAACCACTGGCGATACTATCAGCACGGATCTGAATCTCTTCATCCACCAAACGAATGGATTTTCCAGGAAGCGAGTGGCCCACACCAGACAACCCATCTGCCCGTTTTACACAGACAGTCGATGCCATTTCTGTCAGGCCATAACCACACCAACAGCGAATGCCCAGCTGTTCAGCCCGTTGGGTCAGTGCTGTTGGTATCATTGCGCCCCCCAATAGCACTTCTTTTAACGTCAGTTGATATTCGTTTGGCTGCTCCAGCAAACGCCAAAATTGAGTAGGTACCAGTGATGCATGAGTGCAACCTGATAGCGCCCTACCCAGTGGGTATAAATCCCGCAGCACCAATTTTGCTCCTGTTTGCAACCAACGCCAAAGAATCCCCTGACCGGAAACATGAAACAGCGGTAACGAAAGCAACCAGCTATCATCTGGCTGAAAATCCATGCAGGAAAGAACACCTTGTGCACTGGCAAGATGAGCGCAGATAGAATGTACTGCGGCCTTGGGCAGTCCAGAAGAGCCGGAAGTCAAAATCATGCTGGCAGGACGATGAGGTTCCCACGGTACACATTTATCCAGTACCACTGGCAATTCTCGTTGCCAGTTAAGTTCTTTGGCTTGAATAGCAGGTGAAGGCAACTCTGTAAAATCCACCCAATAAGCCATATTAAGATGAGGCAGCAATTCCACCAGCAATCGATCAGGTAATTGAGGATTAAGAGGCAATATCCTTGCACCACATTGCAGGGCTGCAAGATAACACAGCAGGAATTCCGCACTGTTTTTGCCTCGGAGGATCACACCGCTGCCTTCAGAAAGCCCCTGTTGATGGAAACAAGCAGCAATGACATTGATTTTTTGCGCGAGTTGCTGCCAGTCTAATTGCTCATCGTATAGCTGAATAGCCTGTTTTTTAGGATGGATCGCAGCCCAATGCTGCCACGGCCACTGAGTCCATTTTGTTACAGGCATTTATGGCTCCACACCGTTGCCAGCTTATCCAGCGTGACACACGGAATATCACTGTCTGGCCAGCAACGGATGAGCTGTGACTGGATAAGATCCAGCGTATCCAGACCTGGGAGTGAACCTGGTGTCAGCCAATGAGCAAGACGAGCCAGTTGCGTCAAACCAAAGCTGGTTTCAATGCTGGAGCTAATCACCACTTCCAGCCCTAACTGATGCGCCTCCGCGATCAATTGACGACAACGGGCAATACTGCCTACCAATGTCGGTTTAATGATGATGGCGGAAACGCCCTCTTGTGCTTCCAGCGTGAAATCGGCTTCACGCACACTTTCATCCCACGCAATTGCGATACCAGTCTCACGGGCAAACGCCAAAGACTCTTCACGGGTTTTACAAGGTTCTTCGAGGAAAGCAATTCTCTGCCGATAATCTGGATTAACATATTTAGCGAAACCATCTGCTTTTGTGCGTGTCCAACTACGGTTAGCATCTAATCGCAACTGGAGGTCGGGAACGGCTTCCAACATAACATTCACAACCATGCCATCGCGTACGGCTTCATATAACCCGACTTTTACTTTCGCAACCTTCTGGCCAGTCATATTTCCCAGACGCAGAATCACATCATCAGGATCGCCCGTACATAATGGTGCTTTGCGATAATCGGCCTCTGCGGGTAATTCTCCCTGCAATTCAGCCAACGCACAACTGAGCCCAAAAGCAACGGAGGGAAGCTCACTTTCTTCTGATTGAGTGTTCAAGCACCGTTTATTCAAGCACCATTGTTGCAACCATTCCACGGTGGCGGTTTTAGCTTGTTCGAGAGTTTCATGGCTAAACTCTGGCAATGGAGAAATTTCTCCCCATCCATCCCGCCCATTTTCCTGCAAATGAACTAAAAACCCATCACGGGTTTTTAGACGTTGATAACGCAGAATAATACCTGCCTCCATTGGCAGGCTGAATTGATATAAGGCAGCTTTACGCATTACGGATTACGCTTGAATTTGCTGAAATCAGGGGGACGTTTTTCGTTGAACGCATTGCGCCCTTCCTGCCCTTCTTCTGTCATGTAGAACAACATAGTCGCATTCCCCGCCAGCTCCTGCAAACCAGCCTGACCATCGCAATCTGCATTCAGTGCCGCTTTCAGGCAGCGCAACGCCATGGGGCTGTTTTCCAACATTTCACGGCACCAGCGTACCGTTTCTTTCTCCAGTTCAGCATAAGGCACAACAGTATTAACCAGTCCCATATCCAGTGCTTCTTTGGCATTGTATTGACGACACAAGAACCAGATTTCGCGGGCTTTTTTCTGTCCTACGATCCGCGCCATATAAGATGCTCCCCAGCCACCATCAAAGGAACCGACTTTAGGGCCAGTTTGACCAAAAATGGCATTATCCGCCGCGATGGTCAGATCACACATCAAATGCAACACATGCCCACCACCAATGGCATACCCCGCGACCATAGCAACTACGGGTTTTGGACAAGTGCGAATTTGGCGCTGAAAATCCAATACATTCAGATGATGTACCCCGCCGTCATCTTTATAACCACCGTAATCGCCCCGGATTTTTTGATCTCCTCCGGCACAAAAAGCTTTTTCTCCCACTCCCGTCAGAATAATAGCGCCAATTTCATCATCATAACGGGCATCTGCCAGTGCTTGAATCATCTCTTTGACAGTCAGGGGACGGAACGCATTGCGTACCTGCGGACGATTAATCGTAATCTTGGCAATACCATCTGCGGATTTATGGTAGAGAATATCTTCAAGCCCTTGAGAACAATCTTGCCATTCAATGGAGGCATACAATTTTTCTTCGCTTGGGTAACGCATTACTGAGTTTCCTTAACCAAAAAGTGATAAAAAATGGTTCACTGCGGCAGAAAAAGCCGCAGGATTGCTATAATGAGCATTATGCCCAACCCGAGGGATGGTTTTTAACGGCAGTGTATACTGCCTTGCTATGTTCTGGAATTTACGATCATTTTCCCCACATAAGTAGGCAAAAGGTGTGGTTATTTGCTGCAAATCAGGCACCAACCAAGGTTGATGCCCTAAAGAGGTATTTTCCAGCATGTCGGCAATGCGGTTTCCCCTGTTTTGACTGCGGAGATGAATAAATTGTTCACGCTGCACCAGCGTTAAATCAGAAAATACCGGCTGCTGATACCAATCCGCTAAGACAGACACCAAAGGTTCTTGACGAAAACGCTGCGCCCAATGCCGATCATGCTGCAATCTCACATCACGCTCCTGCTGGGAAAATAGTCCGGGATTTCCCCCTTCCACCAGCAATCCCCGCAATCCGTCATGTTTACCGTGAGTCGCATGGTACATGGCAATGCGCCCTCCCAGTGAGTACCCCATCAGCCAATAATCGTCGATCTGATGCTCAGATAAAGTTGCACTCAACAACTCACTTATCTCAGCAAAACCTCCGGTCACGGTAAGATCAGCGGACTTACCGTGACCGGGTAAGTCAATCATCAATGAGGCGTATTGATCGCAAGCATTCACCAGTGGCAGCCAATCGTCACCTGTTCCCAATAGACCATGCAACCAAACCAGCCAGGCTCCCTGATTATGTGAATGAAGCGCCTGACAATTTAGTTTCACAACATAGCCACCTGTTTCAGTAACTCTTGCAAGCACGTCGCCCCTTCACTGCCAGCGACGTTTAATTCGATCAATGTTGTCTCCTTACGCTCCCACACTTGTTCGGCGTATTGTTTTAATTCTGACCAATTTTGTGGCGCAGCATAATGCAGGCCGAACATAGCGGCTGCATGGTCAAAATTGACATTTTGCGGCATACAATAGAAACGTTGACGTTCTTCCTGTGGTGTCGGTAACAATGAAAAAATCTGGCCGCCATTATTGTTGACCACAATCAACAACATGGGAGAAGAAAGATTGCGTAATAAGGCCAAGCTATTCAGATCATAGAGGGCTGAGATATCGCCGATAATCGCCAGAGTCGGTTTATTGGTTGCTCGTTGGACGCCTGATGCAGTCGCGATCAATCCATCAATGCCGCTGGCGCCTCGGTTGCTGTAAACCGGATAACCAGCAGGGAGCTGCCCCAAGGCATCAATCAAGCGCACAATTAAGCTATTGCCAACAAACAATTGCCCCTGCTCTGGCAACAGTTGATGCAGCTGATGTGCCACTGCCGCCTCACTGAATTTTCCCGCTAGTTTTGCTTCAACGCATTCGGATGTTTTTTTTGACCATATACCCAATTCATCTGCCCAAGATGATTGAGTATATGAAGCATGAGCAGAATAATGTGTAGCATGTGCGGGATGTTCCCGTAACCAATCAACGACCCAGCAAGTAAACTTACGCCCTCGGTGATTGGCGGGATCAAGCCTGCCAATAATTGGATCAACAATCCAGTATTGTTCTGGTTGGCATTTAGCTTGCCACTGCAACAGTCGTTTTCCTGTCAGACTGGCGCCAAATTGAATCACCAATTGCCCCTGTGCCAAAATCGCCTGAGTACGGGGATGATTCAGCCATAAATCAGCATTCGGCAACGGTTGCCCAGTCTGAGACAGTACATCACCAATCAATGGCCAGCCCATTTCTTTTGCCCACTGAGCTACGAGCTTACCCTCTTTGGCGCTCATTCTCCCAGCCAGTACAATTCCCTGTTTTTGCCGCCAGAGATCCCAATCCGCTACCTTAACGGTGGTATGAGTTTCAGGCTGACTCAGCCACGGTTCATTTCCTTGCCACCATTCCCCCAATGTTTGCTGCCAATCTTGATACGCCGTCACATGATTGCCATACAAGGGTTCAGCAAACGGACAATTAATATGCAGTGCGCCTTGTTTCAGGTTTGACATCCCATTATCGATAGAGGAAACCAGCCAGCTGGCAGGGATTTCCATGGTTGGTCGTGGCAGTGCAAGGGTTTGGGTGGGATGGGAGGCGAACATGCCTATCTGGCGAATAGCCTGATTCGCGCCACAATCGATTAATTCTGGTGGCCTATCAGCAGTGAGAAACACTAATCGTTCTCCTGTCAATCCAGCTTCAATCAAGGAAGGATACAAATTAGCGACCGCTGTTCCCGACGTCACAATCACCCCCACAGGTTCTTTGCCCGCTTTTGCCAACCCCAGGGCCAAATGTCCCAATCCACGCTCATCGAAATGGGTATGGCAGATCAGCTTATGATTTTTGGCGGCAGCCAATGTCAATGGCGCCGAACGGGAACCGGGAGCAATACAGACATGACGCAATCCATGTCGGGTCAATGCTTCCAATAAGAGTTCCGCCCAACGGCGGTTCAGTGCGCTGTTTGACATATGATGCCCAAGAACTTCTTTTCAAAAAATGATGCCAAAAATAAAAGGTATTATATAAGGCATTTGCTATGCCTAATGCCTGTAAAAACGATTTCCTTATCTTAGTTCAAGGAATTGCCATTTAATTGGCAATATCTTCTCTATAAATGGGAAGTATAAAGCCAATTGACAATAAAGCGGGGGGTTTTCCACATCAAAAAGTGAACTTACGTGATAGAAAAGGGAAAACCAGCCACAAGAATAGATTATGGCTGGTCATATAGTTGAAAGGACTTAGGGATAAACAATATTCAGTGTTGCGGTGGCACTGACTTTGCCAGCGGTAATGCGATTTTCTGTCTGGATATAACGCGCTTTGAAAGGGATAGAATAAATTCCATCCACGCTCGTGCCAAGCTTGACCGGCGAGTTAAATATGAGAGGCCGATCCTGATACAAAACCTGAAGACCAATTCCACCCGCGGAATTACTGTCTTGATCCAGCCCCAGTACATCGTCAACACGGCTTGGAGCAATTGAGTTCAATACTAATTCAATGGGAGCATCGGTATTACATGTCAAATCGATATCGAAATGACGTTCTCCCGCAGTGCTATTGATACCCGAAAACTGTGTGTTTCCTATCTTGCCCATTGGAACAAAAATATTCTTCTTACCCAGGGAACAACCGGGCGTAATAAAGCTTATTTTATTGAGGGAAAAAGAATATACTGCCGTTCCCCCCAAACGCGCAGTGATCACACCAGAAACGATAACACCAGAACCGGTTTTAGGCTTTGTTTTCACAAACTCGACCTTCGTCTCTCCCGCTTGAGCATTCATCCGTAATCCTATACCAGATATACCTGCATCATGAATATCATCACTTCTGCTTCCCCCTGTAAGGGGATAGCCCATGAATTCCCATTCCATCTTTTCCGAGCCATCACAAGAATAATTCTTGATACCTATAGTATTTACAGAATAAGTCCCAATAACTGCCCCAACATTCATTTCCCTGTGTACAAGAAACGAATCAGATGAGACAGATATTTTTTGCTCCGTAAACCCAGTCCCAAAATGACAGGATTCTGCGTGACTGTCATTACTGGTAAACACTCCAATCAACACACTGCTGGCCGCTAATAATAATCGGTATTTCTTATGGATAATAAACATATGAGCCTGATCCTAATCGCAATTCACATCCAAGGTGTATACGCCAGATTGAGGTCTTTTTTCCGGTAGGGTGTAATTAACCACACAGGTTTTGGTATCTAACGCCCCCCATTTGACCTGTAACCTGCCACTATCCGGCAGCGCCGTGAGATACACTTGACCTTCACTGCTGACAATCGCACCATGGGTTTCATCAAGCTCATCCGATTTATCCAATGTAACCTTGGCACCAAAAGGTACTGGCTTGCCACGGTAAACCAGATACATCAATACCCTATTTCCCATTCGTGTCTGAAAATCAGCCAGAACGAGAGCGCCTTTTGTTGGCACAACAGATTGCGTATTCACGTCAATATCGACATCATCAGAAAATGAATGGGGTTCCAGTGCCACTCGGTTTTTACGGTAACTGCTGACGTACGGCACAACCGCATAACCGTTCCAATCCGTGGCAACGGCTGTATTGTTGGCAACTTTGATACCTTTTGCGCCCTGCGCCCGAATCAAAACCGCATTTTCACCCAATTCTTGAGATAAAGTCAGTCCATATGGATGAAGGACAATGCCTCCATTCATGCCATAATTTAATTGCCTGCTATTACGTTGCCTGCTATGAGATTGATAGTTAGGAAATTGATAGTTATAACCTGCATTAATTCGGCCATAAGCTCCCTTATACTCTCCGCGGATATTTCCACTCCCACCTTCGCCTTTATTGGCATAGCCCTGCTGCAAACTGTAGGATAAGTTATTATCTTCAAGCGCCGTTCCATTCAGGGAGACTTGCTGTAAAATTTTGTCGTTTCTGTTGAGATTAACGCTATAATTCGCCCAGCTGTTTTTCAACCAGCGATCGAGGGGAACATGGATGCTGAATAAGAACATTTGTTCATTTTCATCAGAACTTGAGCGCAGGTTATAGGAATAATTCAGCCCATAGCTGATCCCTTGGTGGCTAATGTTATAAACCGCGTTGAATGAACGCTCATGACCGCTTTTCTTCCAGTAATCCTGCTGCAATACCGTAAAATAGACCTCACCAAAATCCCCCAACGTTTGATTAACTTGCAGTTGCAGTTTATTTTTCTGCTTAAAACGATCAAATAGCTGACTAGCATTGCCAATACGAGCATCCCTAACACGACTAGCTTCACTGAAATCATAAAACCCTTCCGTCGAATATCGATAATTCGCCAATGTTAAATGCGTTCCAGTCAGTGAAAAATCTTTCTCATATCGCAGACGATAAGCCTGTCCGGTGGATTTGTGGTTTGATGGTAATTCATTATTGGCATGAGTAGCATCAAGAGAAAATGATCCGAAACTTCCCAAGTCCACACCAGAACCTAACAAAACAGACTGATAATCACGGGATAAAATTGTGCCACCATAAGCAGTAAGCCTATTGTGAAAACCATAAGCCAACGTTCCCTGCGAAAAATAAGGTTTGCGGCTATGATTACCGACAGCACGATAACGCCCCATCACCAGTGCATATCTGAGATTACCTTCCCGTAACATCGTGGGTGTGGTAGCAAATGCCTGAGTAAATCTGCGTTCCTGACCATCAGCCTCTTTGATGATAATGTTCAAATCACCACTGGATGCCGTTGGATAGAGATCGCTAATTTCAAATGCGCCGGGTGCAACATAAGTCTGATAAATAACATAACCATTTTGTTTAACTGTCACTTGTGCATTACTTTGAGCAATGCCACGCACAATAGGCGCAAAACCTCTTTGGCTATCCGACAGCATATTCTCGTCAGACACAAGCTGGATCCCACGAAATCCAATGCCACCAAACAGCTCGCTAGGCGTGAAACTATCACCGAGTGTCAATTGTCCCTTAAGGAAGTGGATATCACGCTGCAAATACGTGCTGATACTTTTCCAACGTTGATTTTGATTATCAGAATAACTGGAGTCATGGCGCAAACGCCAGGCATGCCAGTTCACTCCTGATCTTAAATGCAAATAATTATGCTGTGTTGAATTGTGGTTATCCTGCCAATTAGTGGCTCCATTATAACTGTAATTAATCAGCAATGCTGTTAACCCCTGATCCCACAATTTAGGCGAAACATAATCTCTAGAGCGATAATTCAAAGCTGCCTGAGGAATACTGATATTCAATCGTTGTCGATTAAAATCAAAATCTGTACTTGCAGATGGAATATATTTGCCAATATCTGTGATCACAGTTTCTGGGGCTAAATTGGCTAAAGCGGGAAATGAATCAATTTTCACACCCATATCTTGCCATTTTTTAACTGTGATTTCTGGCTGTAACTTTTCGTCCTTTAAAATAAACTCAATATTTTCCTCACTCACCTCCTTTGTATTTAAATAAATATTCACCCAGTAAGTAGCTGGTGGTTGAAAACCGTCTTGAAAAATAGAAAGATCAATATCATCAGGCAAGCTCCCATCAATTTTCAGTGCATGAATATTAAATTTATTTTCTGCATGTGCAGTTAAATGAGAAAATAAATTTCCTGCCATAATGAATATGGAAATTAAAAATCTATAATTCCTGCCACGATATAATCGTTTGGCAAGATTATGCTTGATATGCTTTGACATATTTAATTTTCTAACAATATGATGAATTGGCCTTGTTGGCTGCAACATGAAATCTATCGGGCATAGGTATAGATTCTAAGAGCCTATCTCAGTAGGATCTAAGCTAAAGATCCGCAAATTCTGCCTGTGTCACGCCACCATAATCATTGATCACTTTCCAGCTCACTTTTCGGGCATTATTTAGCGGCAAAGGCCAACTTACTTGACCAAAAGGCTTAATCATACCTGCGCGTTTAATATCATGATTATCAACATTAAGAGATGAAAAAGAGATAAAATAAGGTGTAGGATTTTCTGCTAACAACAAACCGTTTTCTTGTTTGAATTTTATTTCCTTATAAGCAATCTCCGCCTTTTCTTTCAGTTGAACAGGACGATAAAACAACTTTAAGCGTGAATTCACGACAATTTGCAACTGATTTAGAGTTGTATCTGAATTCAACGTTTGAGGAATTGACTTGACATTAATCCAAAATATAGATTCTTTATCCATTGGCAATTGATTTCCGATTTTAACAATACGTAAAATATTTTCATTGTTTGCCGGTAATTTAAATAAAGGTGGTGTTACAACAAAGGGCGTTTTTGTTTTATCATTTTCATCCTGAATCCAGCTTTGTATTAGATAAACAGCCTCTTTCTCTGGATTATTAATAGAAATAGAAACTTCTTTTTTGTTGCTTAAATAAACAATTCGAGTTCCACCAATAATCACGCCCGCAGCGGCAATATTACAACTAAAAAAATATAAAAAAATAACAAACAATATACGGTAACACGACACGGTCATTTCTCCGCCCACTCAGGATTGGTTATATTCAATTGAATAACCCAAGCATCCTTGCTAGGTTTTATCCCCTTCATTTTTCAAGTTGCAGCTTTATTGGTTACACTGCAACTTGAAATCTGGTAGATATATAATATTCAGAATATCGAACTATTAATTATAAACTACGGTAAAATTAGTCACCGCATTAGCAGATCCAGGACCTACTTTTTCCTTCGTAGCAACATACTTGGCAATAAAACTTAATTCTTGGTCAGCGCCTTTATGAAGCAGATTATGCTCAGAAGCTCCCGCTACAGAAACGCGAGTATGAGTATCCGCTTCATAAATACCAATGGCGACACCCGTTGCAGCATTATCTACTTTAGTCAAAGACAAAAGATCTCTGTTATCGCTATCACTAGGGCCATCAAACTTAATAGTGACATTCTTTTCTTTCATATCTGCCGGGCAATCAACCAATTTAATCTGGAATCTTGTTGGTGCAGCAGTATCATTTACTTTTTTAAATGAATCTGCACTAACGACGCCCATATTAACGGTTTGATCAGCAGAGTCGCCATGAACCTTACAAGCATTCTGTATTACTTCTCCTTCGAATCTAATTGTCCCATCCGCCGCATTTGCACTTGTAGCAAATAAAGAAGACACAAAAAGAGAAGAAATAAGCAGCTTAGATTTCATTAAATTAAACCCCATTAGTCAATATACAAAAACATTCCTACGACTGATTACAGACGATATGGAAATAAGTTCACTTACTTGATAGACAGTTTCAACGCAACACATCACGCATCTACAACAATTGCCTTTTCATCCAAATAAAACAGGCTTACGTCCCCCTACGTGGCCTTTTGTGGGGTTCGTTCGCACATTTAGGATAAGACTAGATCATAATAGCCATAATATTACATAGATCAACATAATAATTCGAATAAAATACATACACAGAACTTTATTCTATAATCTTCCTAAATGTTTACTAAATGACATTATATATAGATGAAATCAATGAATATCATGCTAAAAATTCATAAATTAAAAAATAATATATAATTAGCAACCTAATAATTATTATCATTATGTACATTTTGACTATGGTTTTTTTCACTAATGAAATAATTAATTAAGTTATATTTTCTTTACGTTAAAATATGTTTTTAATGTTGATTTATCCTTTATAATTCATATCGATAACAATAAAAACAAAGAATCAAATGGATGAGAATTAATTGATTAAAGTAAGATAAATGGTCGTTGATACATCTAATAGATTTGAAATGATGAAAGGTAAATAATTTACTCATAAATTATACCGGACAGTAATGTAATATACGCAATCCTTCGGCCGTTGGTTGCAAACGAATCACATCAGGCGGAGGAACATCCACCGAAGCGAGGCTCCCTGCAAACGCTGACAAATATCATCGAAAACAATCAGATTTTCATGCTGGAGAATGATTGAATGCCAATTTCACTAACATTTCCGGCACCCTAAGATTCACATACATCAGCGATAATACCGACAATCTGATTCATACCTTCCTCATGAACAACATGATAAAAAACAGAATAATACGAACCACCACGAATTATGAAAACACTTATCATTAATAAGGTTTTTTAGACGTATTTGTTTTATCCCAAGTTACTGCTAAGAAGCATAATTTTAATCAATAGAATTGATGCAATCATATAATCTATTATATTACACCTATAAAAAGAGAATTTAACTTCAAAATATAACCATTACACGACGAATAAAGCAGATTTAAATACTGAAATACAATCAATCAATTTAGCTCCTGTTATTTATTTTTTACTGAAAATATCAACTTCAAATGATATTCACATAGGGGTAATAAAAATCGGATAAAAATAATTGGGATATAGGAAAAAAGGTTAGCAGAAACACTTATTGCTGACTGAACTATGATGGCAATGAAAAATATTCATACTCAGTTTGGGTATTTTTTATTGAAATTAGCAAAATCACTGTAATTTATTTTTTTAATTTTATAAATTCCGCCATAAAAAAATACACAACCACATGATTTATAAATTAATTTCTTATAACATAACAACAAAATAATCCATTAGTATTATTATTGATGGATATAATGTCATATTAAAATCAAATATACGAAATTATTTTCTGAAAATTTCCCATTGATATAAATTCACGCAATACGTATTATTCTGCCTCTTCAAAAATGAAGAAACAAAAAGTTTTTCTTAATCAAAATTAAATCTCATTCCGTCTAGTTCTGCTGCTTGAAAAATCAATAAGCAGTATAAAAAGGGGATACCGTGTCATATCTTTATTTCCGGCCGATGGGCTATCATAGATATCGGTATAAACTGTTATCGTTATTTATATCACTAGGTTGTTTAATAACAACAAAAGCCGCACAAGCGGATTACGATGCATTAATTCAACAAGCCAGAAATGGTAATACTATCCCCGTGCTTGAATATATTCGTCAGGAAGAAAAACGGCATCATCTTTCTTCCTCACAAATTGCCGATGGGTTACAAGTTGCAAGCTGGGCCGGACATGACGACGAAGTCATTTCCCTCTGGCAACGTTACCGGTCAATGGCTATCCCCGTCAGAGGGATTACGGCCGCTGCACGAGCTTATCGCAATCAACGTCAATGGCCGCAAGCGCTTCAACTGTGGCGCACAGCCCTAATTTTCGAAGAACAAAACAGTGACATAAAAGCTGGCCTTATCATGACACTCGCTGATGCCAAACAGGACAAAGAAGCCCGCCGTCTGGCAAAGGATTTACTGGCGCACCAACCCAACGCCGCCAATTACCGTTTAATGGCCTATGTTGATCACGCTGCGGGTCGGCGATGGGATGCCATGCAAATGCTCTCTACCGCTCATGAGCAGTTTTCCGACAATAAAGACGTGACGCAGGACTATCTATTTAGCCTGAAAAACAGTCGAGTAAGTGGCCCTGCATGGCACTTAGGACAACAATACTCTACGCAATTTACCTCCGAACATCTGCGCAGGCTAGAAACCGACGCAGCAGCAGAATTGGTTCGCCTATCGATGATTCCCAATCGTAGCGAAAAGGAGCGGTTTGATATCGCCGACAGGGCACTTGCACGCTACGAACATATGCTCAATCAATGGCGTTCCCTACCTGATGCACAACAAGATTACCAACGAACACGTATTGATCGTCTCGGTGCCCTGCTCGCCCGCTATCGGATGCAAGAAGTCATCGATGAATATCAGACCTTAGAAAAAGAGGGGATAAATATCCCGGAATATGCGCAGAAATGGGCCTCCTCAGCCTATCTGAATCTACGTCAGCCTGACAAAGCACGGGATATTTTGCGCTCCTTGAATTACCCCAATGGGAGCATTCCATCGGGGGAGAAAGTATCGTCGGTTGGAAAAGCATCGTTATCCCATATCACTCCAGAGGATGACATCGTCCTTTTCTACGCTGATGTGGAAAGCGAACATCTAGATGAAGCACAGCAGCTTGCAACCCATATCAAGCAACGCAATGTTTATATGGTCAATGTTTTTGGCTCCCCCCTTCGCGTCCCTAATGATGGTTGGCTACAAGGTCAGCAGTTTTTGGCTGAGTCCGCACAATTACGTGAAGACCTTCCTGAAGCAGAAAAACGCTTTACCCATTTAGCCCGTACCGCTCCCGGTAATCAGAAATTGCGGGTTGATTTGGCCGCAATTTGGCTAGATCGTGGCTGGCCGCACCGTGCAGAAAGCGAACTGAAACAGATTGAAGGACTGGATCCCCGCAACCTATCGCTGGAAATCCAACAGGGTTATACCGCACTTACTCTGCAAGAATGGCACCAGATGGATCTGCTGGCCGATGATGTCATCACCCGCGCGCCAGAAAATATGCTTGCTAAACGCTTTGACCGCCTGCGCAATGTGCATCATATGTCAGAACTGCGCCTCAAGGTCAATCGGGGCATTGATTCCGATAGTCCGAAAAGCGGTAAGCACAGTTCAGATATTGATGTTGTACTCTATAGCCCGCCTATTAATGATAATTGGCGCTTATTTGCCGGTGGTGCTTACAACCGCAGTCAATTTTCAGAAGGCCAAGGTTTGAACCGTGATTTGCGTGGTGGCGTGGAGTGGCGTTCACGGGATCTTTGGCTAGAAGGAGAAGTTGCCGCTCGTGACTACCGTCATGGTGGCAAAGTAAGCTTACGCATTGCGGGATGGCATGATTTCAATGACCAATGGCGTCTGGGCGGCTCGGCAGAACGTCTTGCCCGTAACACCCCCCTGCGCGCATTGAGTAATAATATTCACGCCAATGGTGGTCAAATTTATACTCGCTGGAGATACAGCGAACGCAGTCAATGGACAGCGCGTTTTGCCCCTTCATTTTTCTCTGATGGCAATCATCGGTTTGAATATGGTATCAACGGCCTCCAGCGCCTATATACCACACCTTACCTTAAGCTTAATGCGACGTTGGAACTGAGCACAACTCACAATAGCCATCAACAAAATACCCCTTATTTCAATCCCAAAAGCGATTTTTCGTTCCTGCCTGAACTGGAAGCCGATCACATCATATACCGGCATTATCAAACCGTCTGGAGTCAGCAATTGATGGCAGGTGTGGGGCAATATTGGCAGCAAGATCATGGCAATGGCTTGATCACAATGGTGGGATACGGCCAGCGCATTAAATGGAATGACGTCATTGATGCAGGAGTGAGGATCACGCTGGATAAACGACCTTACGACGGTAAACGAGAAAGTAATTTGCAAGCTGCTTTTGACTTAATCTATCGGTTCTAAAGGATTTTTTATGACACACAACGTTTTTCGCCATTGGTTGATGATATTGGCACTGCTGATTAGCCTGCTCATTCCCCAGCTCCGCATGATGGCATATGCAGAAAAACCTGACTTCGTTCCACCAGCACAACGCTCTCTTTCCATGAACGAACGCCCTTGGCCACAAAATGGTTACGTGGTTCTGGCTTACCATGATATTGAGGATGATGGTGCTGACCAACGTTTTATGTCAGTCCGTACCAGCGCACTGAACGATCAATTTGCATGGTTGCGGGAAAATGGCTACCAACCTGTTACAGTCGATCAAATCCTTACCGCCAATCAGGGAGGTACTCCGTTGCCTCCCAAGGCGGTATTGCTGACTTTCGATGATGGCTATAGCAGCTTTTACCGCCGAGTCTTTCCTTTACTTAAAGCCTATAATTGGCCAGCAATTCTGGCTCCTGTAGGGATCTGGATCGATGCCCCCGCCGGAAAGCCCGTTAATTTTGGTGGATTGATGGTGCCACGGGAACGTTTCACCACATGGGAACAAGTCTCCGAAATGTCTCGCTCTGGTTTAGTGGAAATAGGTTCCCACACCTATCAGCATCATTATGGCGCGGCCGGTAATCCACAAGGAAATACAGAGCCTGCCGCTGCCATTCGTATTTACGATCCGAAAACAGGTAAATATGAAAGTGATCACGCGTTTCGCCAACGGATGGAAAAGGACATATCCACGATCACTCAAAGGATCGTCGCCGCCACTGGCAAGCAGCCACGCGTCTGGGTCTGGCCTTATGGCATGGATAACGGTGTTACACTGGAGATAGCCAAACGTTACGGCTACAAGATGGCATTGACGCTGGACAATGGGCTGGCGGATGTCAACGACCTTGATAACATTCCCCGTATATTGCTCACCAATAACCCTTCTCTGAAAGAGTTCGCCGAACAGGTGATTCAGGTGCAGAATAAGCGCATCTTGCGGATTGCCCACATTGATCTGGACTATGTTTATGATCCTGATCCCGTTCAACAGGCCAGCAATCTTGACAAACTCGTACAGCGTATTTCCGATCTCCGCGTCAATACCGTTTTTCTGCAAGCCTTTGCCGATCCCAAAGGCGATGGCAATGTGCGTGAGCTCTACTTCCCTAATCGCTGGCTACCGATGCGGGCAGATTTATTTAACCGCGTCTCTTGGCAACTGCACAGTCGATTGAATATTGACGTTTATGCGTGGATGCCAGTTCTGGCATTTGAGCTAGAACCTTCACACCCGCGTGTGATGAGCTATGACGAAAGTAATAACAAGCTGTTTGTGAATCCAACGCAATACCGTCGCCTGTCTCCCTATAACCCAGATAACCGCCAGAAAATTAAAGAGATTTATCAGGATTTGGCTGCCCATGCCATTTTTCAGGGCATCCTGTATCACGATGATGCGGTCATGTCGGATTTTGAAGATGCCGGCCCAGATGCCATAAAGGCTTATCAAGCGGCTGGCTTACCTGCTTCCATCCCAGCCATTCGTCAGGATCCTGAACAATTCACTCGTTGGACTCGTTTCAAAAGCCAATATCTGGTTGCCTTTACCCATGAACTAACTCAGGAACTCAAGTCAATACGGGGTTATCAGATCAAAACCGCACGCAATATTTTTGCCATGCCGATTCTGGAGCCGGACAGCGAAGAGTGGTTTGCCCAAAATCTGGATGATTTCCTCGCTCATTACGATTGGGTTGCCCCGATGGCGATGCCATTGATGGAAAATGTGCCTCTATCAGAAAGCAATCAATGGCTATCCCGCCTGGTGAAAATCATTGCACAACGCCCACAAGCGCTAGACAAAACCGTTTTTGAACTCCAATCCGTAGATTGGCGCAAGCCGATGAATAAAAGAGCGATACCCGGACATCAATTAACAGAATGGATGCGTCAATTACAACTCAATGGTGCGCAGAGTTTTGGTTACTACCCTGATGACTTTCTCAATAATCAACCAGAAATAAACCAGGTTCGCCCTGTTCTTTCTCCAGAATGGTATCCACTTAATGATTGATCGTATTCTTGCTTTTATCGTGCTCTGCCTTGTATTGAGCATCCCTCTTGGTATTGCTGTGACCTTTACCGGTGAAGTCATGCTGAACTTTGTCTTTTTCTGGCCGCTGTTCATGTCTGCCATTTGGATCTCAGGGGGAATCTATTTCTGGTTCTATCGGGAAAGACATTGGAAAATCGTTGATAAAGAAACCCTGCATCTTGCAGGTGAGCCTCTGATTTCAATTTTAATCCCTTGCTATAATGAGGGACCAAATGTTCGCGAAACACTGCTGGCAGCATTGAACCAGCGCTATCCCAATATTGAAGTGATCGCAATCAATGATGGTTCAACCGACAGTACCGCTGATGAACTCAATGCCATGGCGAAGCAGCATCAAACCTTGAGAGTCATACACCTGAAACAGAATCAAGGAAAAGCCACCGCTCTTCAGGCAGGTGCTGCCGCAGCTAACAGTGATTATCTGGTCTGTATTGATGGCGATGCCCTACTGGATCGTGATGCCGCCGTCTGGCTGGTCAAGCCTATGATTGATCACCCCCGTGTTGGCGCAGTTACTGGCAATCCTCGTGTTCGAACACGATCCACTTTAGTCGGGCGCGTTCAGGTTGGGGAATTTTCCTCCATCATTGGCCTGATCAAACGTACCCAACGGGTTTATGGCCAAGTATTTACCGTTTCTGGCGTCGTAGCTGCCTTTAACCGCAGGGCGCTTGCTGACGTTGGCTATTGGAGCAATGACATGATCACGGAAGATATTGATGTCAGTTGGAAGCTCCAGTTACACCACTGGTCTATCTTCTTCGAACCCCGTGCCATTTGCTGGATCTTGATGCCTGAAACCCTGCGTGGATTGTGGAAACAGCGGTTACGCTGGGCACAGGGTGGAGCCGAAGTCTTCCTGAAAAACCTACGTAAACTGTGGTCATGGGAATATCGCCGCATGTGGGTGTTATTTGCGGAATTCTGCTGTTCTGTTATCTGGTCATTTACGTTTGCCCTTTCCATCATTTTATTTTTTCTCGGCATGCTCATCACATTACCGGAGAACATTCGCGTCTATACGCTATTTCCACCCGGATATACGGGATTGGTACTGGCAGCTACCTGCCTGATTCAATTTACCGTCAGTTTAGTGATTGAACGACGCTATGAAAAACACGTTGCATCATCGCTTTTCTGGGTGATTTGGTATCCGATGGTCTATTGGATGCTAAATCTATTTACGACACTGGTATCTTTCCCCAAAGTGATGCTCAAGGTACGCAGAAAACGTGCCCGCTGGGAAAGCCCTGATCGGGGAATAGAGAGAATCGAATAATGAAAGATCCATTGATTTTTACTGAACAAAGATTATCACCTCGCCTGATTGATATCCTGCTGACTATTCTGGCTTGGGTTGGTTTTATCTATTTATTCACGCTGGGATTATTTAACTCCCCCCATAATGGCCCCAGCCCCTTTACTTCAGTATCCACTTTAGAGCTAGAGTCAATTACTCTTTATATCGCTATTGCCCTATTTAACGCACTCTTGCTCATTGGCTGGGCAAAATACAATCAACAACGATTTAGTATAGAACGTCGCCGCCATCAACCCGCTTTAACTCATGCAGAAATGGCAAAAAGTTTTATTTTGGAAAAAAAATTATTAGATGCCTTAAGACAAAGCAAAGTTTCCAGTATCACTTATGACAATCATGGACATATAATAGGTATCAATGAAAATCCATCAATACAGAGATAACAATCTATTAATCACAAATAGATATTATCCCTCAAAGTTACCAGTTTAATTCCAAATAATACCATTTTGTTAGCAATAGTTTTTACAACCTATCTCAGCCGGTATCACTAACACCAGGATGGGATAGGTTCTAACTGAGAACATACTTTATCAATAACTTCAACACTATTATTGACATTATATGAAAGGCAAATACTGGGACTCGTTATGCAAATGATTGAACGGACTCATCATCTTTGTAAGCGTATTATGTTTAAACGTTGTGTTTCCAGATTATTTCTACGGGTACTGACGACCTTGTGCTTAATCAACATGATATGTAATTCAACAGTAATGGCCATGCCTGACACCAATGAAAAGCTAAAACTCAATGAAAATGTGGCACGGGTAGTTTCTGGGATTATCAGTTATACACACTGGCCTGCCACACCAACCGCCCTGCGTTTATGCCTGGTTCCCCCATCTAATTACATTAGCGTCTTAACCCACATTAATATGATTTCTGATCACACAGAATTGCAAATAGAAACCCTGAATTTCAACGTAGAGCAATTAATAGAAAAATGTGATGTTATTTACTATGGTCAAGTCGAGCCACAACTCCAACACCAAGTGATTAGCCAAAAAAATGGCAAGCCACTGCTTACTATTGCTGAAAGTAACCCGCACTGTGAAATCGGCAGCGCATTTTGTCTTAATATTAACAGCACTCAGGCAACATTTAGCCTTAATTTCGATATTCTGACACGCAGTGGCGTACGCGTAAATCCGAACGTCCTGCAATTGGCACGTAAGGTGGAATAATCTGTATGAAAAAGCGTTATTCACTGATGCCATCACGCCCTACCCTGCGCCAGGCTTTTCACCGGATCCACCTGATTATTACGTTTATCATATTATCCGTAGTGGGCGTGTTTCTCTCTTTATTGGCATTGCTCGCTATGCAGAAATATGCCGAAAATAACCTGAAGCTGATCTCCACAACTATTGCTCATACGGCACAAGCTGCCGTAGTCTTCCAGGATAAAACCGCCGCAACCGAAATATTGAACTTGATTGCGATTCATGATGGTTTTACAGAAGCTAAGATTTTTGATGCCAAACAGCAAGTGTTAGCAAGCTGGCAAGCCAATCAGGAAACCCGTACTGGTAATTTCAAAAAATTAGTCGAGCGCTGGCTTTTCCCTGACCCCCTTATTCTGCCAATTTACCATCATCAGCAAAAAGTAGGGGCAGTCTGGTTAATTGGCAACAGCGACCACATAATCCAATTTATTTATCAGGCTCTGTTGGTGCTATTCGTCTGCCTGTTGTTCAGTGCTGTAATTTCACTTTACCTCTCCCTGCGCATGCACGATGGTATTGTCAGAGCCTTGCAGAACATTACGGTCGTTGCCCATGACGTCCGGCAACGCCGAGCGTTTTCACGGCGCGTGCCCTCTGCCCATATTGCTGAACTGCACGAGCTAAGCCAAGTTTTTAACCATCTGCTCGAAGAACTGGAAGAGTGGCAACATCACCTGCAAACAGAAAAGGCCGTTTTAACCTGGCAGGCACAACATGACTCCCTGACAGGCTTACCAAACCGAGCAACCTTTGAGCGTGTCCTTTCAACCGTCATGAATGATAAATTCATGCGTGAGAGTGCAGCTATATTGTTTATTGATGGTAACAGACTGAAATATGTCAACGACGTCTATGGACATGCTGCTGGCGATCACGTTCTTGTCACTATCGCCGCCACCTTAAAAAGAAGGGTAAGAAAAACAGACACCGTCGCCCGGCTTGGTGGGGATGAATTCGCCATCTTATTACCCTCCGCCAATCTGGAAAATGCAGAATGCGTCGCGAAAAATATCATCCATGCCATGGACACTCCCATTCTTCTTCCCAACGGCTCACACCTACGTATCACACTCAGT
Organism: Xenorhabdus lircayensis; assembly: GCF_016306625.1. Taxonomy (GTDB): domain Bacteria; phylum Pseudomonadota; class Gammaproteobacteria; order Enterobacterales; family Enterobacteriaceae; genus Xenorhabdus; species Xenorhabdus lircayensis. Next base: position 41,228 of record NZ_JACOII010000010.1, read on the forward strand.
ATTGGCATCGCCTTATCCAACGGTGATTTAACGGCAGAACAACTGCTGTCTGAAGCTGACGCAGCTATGTATCACATTAAACAACGAGGCGGTGGCTGGCATTCCGCTGATACAGCAAAATTAAACTACCTATCAAGGAACTCATTATGAGCAAAAATCGTTCTTTTATATTTATCTGCGCGTTTATTGGCACCCTTTTCCTCAGTGCCTGCCAGAATAAAGGGGCTCTAACAGCCGCACAAATCGCCGCACTCAAACAACAAGGATTTCACCAAACCGATGAAGGTTGGTTATTTGGCATGTCAGAAAAAGTGCTGTTTGGCAATAACCAATTTCATTTGCGCCCAGAAGGTGAAGCAAAACTAAAAGAACTATCAGGTATTTTGTCCAAAGTTGGCATTCACCACGCCCGCCTTGATGGTCATACTGACAACTACGGAGAGGTAAGTTACAACAATCAGTTATCTCTGAAACGCGCTAACACAGTTGCAGATGCCCTGACACAAGGAGGTATGCAGCGCTCTAACCTAATAACCCGTGGATTGGGGCCAAGCCAGCCTATCGCCGATAACCGGAACTCAAAAGGCCGGGCAGAAAATCGCCGAGTTGCCATTGTAATAACGACACCATAATAATTTATCTTCCTTGCCACGGACGGCAGCAACATTCTATTTATTTAGATTACCTCCGCCAATGAAGAAATTTTTTGCTCAGATCTTGCCGTATAACCCTATAGCTATTTCCTGTCTCCAATTTCTTCCTGTAACATAGCCGACATTGTTTTCTCAAAGAGAGAATCTCTTTCTTTGTAAGCAATACGTTAATAAAAATTTACACATTTAGATAACAAGTCTACTGTTGAGTAATGAGCTTTATCAAAAAGGAGAAATGATGGGGCTGAATCTGAAATCATCCCGATCTCTGTATTGGATGTTTGTGATGTTATTCATCACCATCACTGCCAACACAGGATTTATATTCTGGAGATTATTTTCCAATTATCAGGATAATATCCAACCAGATGTGGAATTAGAGTGTATGTTTATTTTGCTATCTCTCCTCACTCTCTTATCTGCGATGTTTTTCTATAAATACACCAAAACTATCACTCTCCCAGAATACCGCCTGAAAAAAGCGATTAAAAACAAGCAATTCATTCCCTACATACAGCCCATTATTTGCAGCAAAAACAACGATATCATTGGATGTGAGATCCTTGCCCGCTGGCAACATCCGACTCATGGACTATTAACACCAAATAAATTTATCGCACAGATTGAAAAATCAGATCTCATTATTCCCTTAACTCATAACCTAATCATCCAAGTACAAGATTACTTCGCGCCTATTGCCCATCAATTACCTGAACATTTCCATTTCAATTTCAATATCAGCGCAAGACATTATAAAGACACCCATTTGGTGGATAACTGCCTGAACTTTATTAAAGCCTTTCCGGAAGATTCCATCAGGCTGATTTTGGAAATTACCGAACGAGAATTATTGGAGCCAGACGAGCATACAATTAGTTTATTCAATAAGTTGGATGAATTAGGCGTATTAATCGCACTGGACGATTTTGGCACGGGTTATTCTAATTACAATTATTTACAAAAATTTAACGTTAACTTAGTGAAAATTGGACATAGCTTTGTTAGCAAAATGAATACAGATATGATTTCAAAACATATTGTTGAGAATATTATTGACCTTGCTCTGCGATTAAATCTGGAAATTGTGGCAGAAGGAATCGAGAACCAAAAACAAGTCAATCAATTGAAAAACTATTCTGTCGATTATTTGCAGGGGTATTACTTTGATCATCCAGTGCCATTGGAAGAGTTTGTGAAGAAGTGGTTGTGATAGGGGTTTCCCTGTCAGAATGATTGGCACAACTTGAAGATAGCCAAATCTGATGTATTGATACTATTGTGTCATATTTTCAGCTCCGACCATTTTTGTTCCATATGCTGATCAATCGTAGCAGCCAATGGCTTATCTATCCCTAATTCATTGGCAAGCGACTTAAAACCGCGAGTTTCATCGTAAATCTCTTCAAACATACTTACTAAAGGATTTACGCTGGAAAACCCTGCCTACCCCGCTAATTACTCCAACGTTGCCGGAGTGATAACTTTACCATTTCCGTTAAACGAAGTCATATGTTCGTCATAATGTGATGGCATATATACCACATCATAAAATGGAGAAACCCGCCAATTATCAGCATCATCGGCCAGAAAAGCAAAGTTTTTAGCGTGGTCATCCTGATTAACGGTAAGATAGTTAAACAAAGCACGTTTCACCAATTTTTGCGCTTCTTCTATACCACACAGGTGCCTTGTGGCTTTGACCAAATCAATATAATCCAAAGAGGGTTCCCTGAATGGTGCATCCAGCAATCCACAAGCTGAAATCATGTGATAGCGGCCCTGTGCCAAACAATCAAACCGAGTTTGCTGTAACCAAAAATTCCCATTTTCCGCATCTAACAATTCAAAATCAGGCACTTCAATCCCAACATTTCTAGCCATTTTCATATAGGCATATTCAACAAGGCTTTCTGAATGCTTCAAAGAAAATCGATCAGACGTCAATTTAATAATCAATTTTCCCCCAATGGCGTCAGCATGGGTTGAAAATCGACCATCAGCGCATTTTGTCACATTGAGTTTAAGACCGGCACCACCAGAACCACTGGCATCCATAAGGGACCTAAGAAAATCCATTTCTGTACCTTCAAATTCTTTAACCGCCTCTTTGCCAAGCGTGATGAGATCGATATCTCTCTCATCCGTATCAGAAAAAGATGTTACAGGCTCATCGTAAAGTGCACCAGAACATCGTTCACCAATATAAGCCAACCGTTCTAAGGCAGTCACCATTTTGGAATTATAGCCAATTGCCCTACAAGCATACTGCTGCCATCAGAAAATTTCCTTTTGACATTCAATGGAGTATTAAGCATTTTTTAGTACCTCAGCAATCGAGGTTGGCTCGCGCTTACATTCTTTAGTGAGTTCATGTAGCGGATGTAACTCACCAATCGCTTCCGATAACATAAGAAACTGCCGTAATGAAATGTTACCTGTACGCTCAAATTTCCTAATGGTGCTATACGGAACGCTTGGCCAAGTCTTCAACGGACAATTTTTGTTGTTTACGTTGCCGCTTGATAAAGTCTTTTAATTCATGCTGCACATCATAGGCAGTGTAGAGAGAAAACACTGGAGTTACTCCTGTCACTATTATAACAATAATGCAGTAATTATAACGCAAATTGTCACCATAATGACAATTTTAGATAAATGAGTTGCCTCCGGTGGTGATGACAAACAGCAATAATGATTTCTCAAGAATTTTTATGAGATTTTTGAATAAATTGCCCACTCTTTTTTTGATTTCTGAGCTATTTTTCCCCAAATTCCTTGAATAAAGCATTATATTTTTTATTTTTAATCAAACCCCGCTCTCCCCAATTAGGGCTTTTGAGCTTTTATACATAACATCAATGAAAAATTAAATATAGCATATTTCTTTCTTTGATATTCTCGACTTACCAAGTTCATTCAATACTATTGGTAATTTATGTAAAAATACATAACCATCATGTTGAAATTCAACCAAAACTTTATTCAGAGGTGATATGAAAAATGTATCACCATCAAAAAAACAACTCGAGTTCAACTTAAAATAACTTTCAACAAAATCATCGATGTTATTTATATCCATTAAATAAACTTTATCTTTTGTATAAGAATCTTCATTAATTATAAAAACATCACTGGAAAGGTATTTTTTGAAATTGATATTCTCTAATATTTCAGAATCATCCATTCGCTCCCAACCCTCTATCTTACTTAAAAATGCAAACCTATTCTCTTGTGCAAAGCCGACGTAATTAAGTAATATCAATTCTCCACCGATAATAGGATGCAATATTAAATCAGCTTTATCCATAGTGTACTTTTTATAGCCATCCATACTATGTACCTTTGATTTTTAAAAAAATTATTTAACAATACATAAAATAATTCAATATTTCTACCTGGTTTAAAGGCATTTTTGGCTTCATTTAAGCTCATTGAATGAGTCCCTTTAGAATAATCAGGCTCCTGATATTGAATAGGATCATCTTACAATTCACAAATAAGGAAAATATCATATTCACCAAGGAACTCAAAAAACGTCTTATTGCAACATGGGCAAGGGCATTTAAATAGGATTATATTAACTTATAATGATCAATCAAAACTATTTACTCTGTAATATATTAAAGTTATATTTCATCTAAAATTATACTGAAACCCTAAATTTTTCGACATTGAAAGTTCGAAAACAAATCTCTTTTCAACACAATTATCTTCAGCATTCATATCATCAAAACAAAGAAGATCTGAATCTTCATCTTCTCCATTATCAACCTTATATCCATTCTCTATATCAACAAAGATGACTTCATAACTTCCATCATAATCTGGGCGCGGAACATCATATCTTTCTTTTAGCATCTCTTTATTCTTATTCCACCAATGCACTTTACCCCAATTTGTCAAAGGGAAGTTTTTTACTAACACAACACGATATCCACTTCCCGGAGTCATATCATGGGCACCGATTATTTCTACAGCAAAAATAAACAAATAAGAAATATAAATGGCGATAATAAAAATAGCCAGCATCAATACTTTTTTCTTAATAATCTTTATTATTTTATTTTTTATGACTGTTGTTATAGATGGGAATTATAACCTCCTTAAATAATATAATTCATTATTATGAATACGTGCTCGTTTACTTCAAGAGTAATAATGTTGCTCTTATTATGCGAAACTGCCTATCATAAAATTAGTCTATTTTTGATAGCTATCAGGAATAGAATGGATAAGACCAGCACTACAAGGACAGGTAGCCCGACTATCCAAAGTCCCTGCTAATTTAGTTCCTTTATCCAAAAAAGATCCGACCCCTCCCACAATGGCATAATTTCCCGAATATCTGCCACAAGTCACAGTAGAACCTTCAATTGCAGCTTGTTTTCCGTAAAATTTAATGTTGCTGGTTCCTGTTAAGATCGCACCACCGCACGTAGTTTTATCTCCAACTGTCAAAAAATTTCCTTTTGCCATTTGATTTCCTCTCGTTTTAAGTTCAATTTGTAGTGAAACAACTAATCACATTTGAATTTAACACCTAAATATTTTAGTCAACTTTCTTGGTTCAAAGAATATTTATTCTACACCTTGTCTTCTGACAGTATCAACCTAAGTAATCTCTTTTAATGGAAAGAATACAGAATAATATATTGATTTTATCGGGTTATAGCAGTTCATATTGAGTTTAGATACTTTTATCAATTCCTTAGAAATACGATTTCCTCTAACAAATTGTGAATTTTACTTTCATCTAATTCAGGATCATATTTTATTAAATATGATCCTGATTCCAATTTACTGATAATGACGAATATTTAAATAATACCCAATAACTTTATCATGCATTTCAATGGATTTTGAAAAAGAAAATGTTTTACGAGTCAGCCTTGCCAAATGCTGGCGCAAGTTCAGGTTATGCCTCTCTATGCGCTGTGTATAACGCTTACTGATGACATGAAGTTTCCCCGCCAGTTCCTTTTCATAACCCTGCCAGCCATCAGTCATGTAGAGCACAATTTCGAAAGGCGCCAACGAGGCTTACCCTTTGATTTCACGTATGACCACTGCTCATCCATTTCGCAGCAAACAACGACTTCCGAGCCAGGAGAAATAGCTTCTGTGACTTGTTTTGGCTGGAATTTTTTAAGTAGCGAAGCACCACCGTATTGAGTCCAATTCCATCACTTGCGCGGTTGCCCGACATCCAGACCCATTCATAGCCATTCATAGCCATCTTAACAATTTGCTGATGTGACACGCAGTATAAGTAAATTCAAGTTGCCAGGTATGACGACAAGATTGGCAGATGATGACCAGAGCGAGAGCGGCCATTGCGGTGAATGCCTTTGACAGCACGACAGGATAGACAAACAACATCAATCTTTGCCATCTGAATATTCTCCAAATAGGGGTATTATACATAATCAGCAAATTGATATCATCACCTAAAAACCAAGAAGTGATATTAAACGATCACCAAATGAAATAAAAAACAAAATACAAATATCATTAATGATATTTGATTTTAGAATTATTTCTGATTTAGAGAGATAGACTAAAATAGAGGTAAAAAAATAAGCCTAATGCAAGAGGATATTTCATGCATTAATCATTAGGCTTTTAAATATAAATACTTTCTCCAAAAATCCTAAAATTTATGTTTATATCAATAGAGTGATATAAATCACATTATGAAAAATCCCCAGATTGTGAGTCTGGGGATTGCAGGTTTTTTGTTAATGAACTATTTGTTAACGAACTATTTATTAACGAACCAAATGTAAAAAGTGAATGTGTTTCTCGTATTGATCCAAAATATCATGAATGATCTGTTCTTGAGTCCACCCCATCAGATCGTAATCCTGTCCACCTTCTTTAAGGTAAACTTCCGCACGATAATATTTTTGTTCCTCACTTCTTTCATCATCTTCCAAACCCGCAAGGGCGAATGTAGGCTGTATATAACCTCTTAGACGAACTTCGTACACAAAATTGAGGTTTTCGCCAAAGTCCACTTCCAGATGAATTCGTCCATCCATTTCATCATTGATCACAGCGACTTTGTTCTGTTTCCCTAGCTCGTCAGCCACCATTCCCATTGCCTGTTGGATGACTTCGTTCATAAAACGTTTCACCTGCGAGCGCTTAGGGTAATAGACGATATTTCTTAACCTCCGCTGCCACGGAATCGGATTGCGACTGGCTGGAGGCGCAATCGTAGTCATTTGCTGGCTGTCTTTCTTGTATGCGTCAACCCGTAATGCTTTGAGCAAACCATAGATCGATATCAATAGGATGACCGAGAAAGGAAGCGCACTGGCGATCGTTACCGTTTGCAAGGCAGATAAGCCCCCGGCAAGCAATAACGCAATGGCAACAACGCCCATCAAGCCAGCCCAGAAAATCCGTTGCCAGACGGGTGTATTATGAGCACCGCCAGAAGCCAATGTGTCAACCACCATTGCACCAGAGTCCGCAGAGGTGACAAAAAACATCACGACCATTGCCATGGCAATGAATGACAGAACAGTCGGAAACGGGAAGTGTTCCAAGAAGCTAAATAGCGCCAGAGAGACATCTGTCTGTACTACGTTGGCTAATTCTTTTGCCCCTTTATTAGAAATCAGATCGATGGCGCTATTACCGAATGCCGTCATCCACATCAGGGTAAAACCACTGGGTACAAATAAGACGCCTGTCACAAATTCCCTGATTGTCCGGCCTCGGGAAACCCTCGCGATAAACATGCCAACAAATGGAGACCATGATAACCACCATCCCCAGTACAGTAATGTCCATCCCCCCAACCAATTGCTGGATTTGGGTTCATAGGCATAAAGATTAAACGTTTTACTGACAATTTCCGAAAGGTAGCCGCCCGTGTTTTCCACAAAGGATTTCAGCAGCAGGACGGTTGGCCCCAAAGCAACAACCAGAATCAACAATAAACACGCCAACCCCAAATTCAATTCAGATAGAATGCGAATGCCTTTATCCAGACCGGAAACAACGGAAAGGGTCGCCAGAGCAGTAATCGCAATAATCAGTACAACCTGTACGGTTTCATTGATAGGTAAACCAAACAAATGGTTAAGACCCGCATTAACCTGAAGAACGCCATATCCCAGAGAGGTGGCAACACCAAATACCGTACCAATAACAGCGAAGATATCCACGGCATGACCAATCGGTCCATAAATTTTATCGCCAATAATCGGATACAATGCAGAGCGCAAAGTTAAAGGCAAACCGTGTCGATAACTAAAAAATGCCAGAATTAATGCCACAATGGCATAAATTGCCCAAGCATGAAGCCCCCAATGGAAGAAAGTCAGCTTCATGGCCTGCTTCGCAGCAGCAATCGTTTCAGGCGTCTCCACCGGAGGTGACAGGTAATGCATGACCGGTTCGGCTACACCAAAAAACATCAGCCCGATCCCCATACCCGCAGAAAAAAGCATGGCAAACCAGGAAAAATAACTGAAATCTGGTTCAGCATGGTCGGGGCCCAGTTTTATATTGCCATATCTGGACAAGCCCAGATAAGTGACCGAAAGTAAAATCAAAGCCACAGTAAGGATATAAAACCAACTGGCGTTAATAAAAATATCCTGCTGCAAAGCTTTAAACCATCGGTCGGCAAGTTCGGGTTTCAAACCAGCGAATGTCACCAGTGCAATGACTAAAAACGCCGAGAAGAAAAAAACTGGTGGGTTAATGTAAGTTTTAGTCTTTACCTGACCAGTATTATCTTGACTCATAATTATCCTTCAAAATTAGTGTCCGACACTATCTCCTATTTACTCCAATAAGCAATTTTTGCAGAGATTTCGATAAGATACATATAATCCTGATAAAGGGTTATATACCTTGCAGGCATCTTGTGTTCATAATTCACTCAGCCCACACTAAAGGCCACCTTAACATAAAAGTAAAAGCAACTGTACTTACAGAGGGGTATATAGATTTACATTGAAGGTGTTGGTTACATTGTGAAATGAATACATTCAAACCAGTTTGGGGTAATTACGTTGTCTAGATATACAATCAAAAAACATGACGAAAAAATACTTAATGCTTTACGTCGGTTAGATAATCGCTCTCTCTTAGGTTTTTTTACAATCCCTTTGATACTTTATCTTATAGGTGGGAAAGAACTGGCTAAAATTACTCTCATTATTTGGTCATGTATTAAATGGTTAGATCATGGTGTTGAAAATAATGTTCACGTTCAATAAAAGTTCCTATCACTTTATCGTGCATTTCC
>NZ_JACOII010000100.1 GCF_016306625.1 Xenorhabdus lircayensis
TGAACTGACCCCATAAAGTTGGACAGTTGATTAAGCGGCCTTTAAGGACTGATTTCTGTACTCTACAGGACTCAGTCCTTTTAATTTAACCTTGATTCGGTCATAGTTGTAATAGTGAATATATTCTTTCAAGGTTTTCTCTAATTCATCAACTGAATTAAATTCTTCACCATAGAAGCATTCAGATTTAAGTATTCCAAAAAAGCTCTCCATTGACGCATTATCTAAGCAATTTCCCTTGCGTGACATACTCTGAATTAAACCTCTTTCTTCTAATTGTCGTTGATAGTGTCGCATTTGATATTGCCACCCTTGGTCTGAATGAACAATAGGTTTGTCGTCAGGATTAAGTTTGCTGATTGCATCATGAAGCATATCTTTAACTAATCTATACATTGGCCTACGCTGAGTTTGAAAGGCAATAATTTCACCATTAAATAAATCCATAATGGGTGACAGATACAGCTTTTCACCTCGAACGTTGAATTCGGTAACATCTGTTACCCATTTCTGGTTAGGCTTATTTGCTTCAAATTGACGTTGTAATACATTATCTGCAATTCTACCTACCTCTCCCTTGTAAGAGCGGTATTTCGCAATTCTGATACGAGATTTTAATTTCATTGACTGCATCAGTCTTTGAACGCATTTATGATTAATGACTAGCCCCATATTCTTTAAGGCAAGGGTGATTCTGCGATATCCATACCGCCCCTTGTGCTTATAATAGATCGACTTGATATGTTGTTTAAGATCACTGTATTTATCGTCAAGTTTTGATTGCTTCTCATGATAAAAATATGTGCTTCTGGCCATCTTTGAAGCACGTAACAGGTATCTTAATTTGTAGTTTTGCCTTAATTCTGAGACGAACTGTGCAGCCGTTGCTATTTGGCTTTTCCCTGTTCTTTCTGCTTCTGAATCAAGGCTCTCCGCTTTTTTAGATAGGCAACCTCAGCACGTAAATATGCCAGTTCCTCAAGCAACTGTTCATGTGTTTTATCACTATCTGCCTGAGAATGTTTAATTTGGGGCTTCTGAGGTTTAGGCATATGACTGTGGTGTCCTCTGGGCTTGGGTTTTAAGCCATCGATACCGAGTTCTTTATATTGACGCAACCATACGGAAAGAGTTCCTACTTCTTTTAATTTAAAGAACCTTAATGCATCAATAAGTGACAGGCCATCATTTAATATTTTAAGAACGACTTCAAGTTTGAACTCTGTAGAGTAGATCCTACGGTGAGCCTGATTTTTAAAACCATTTTTGCCAAGCGTTTGATATATAGCAACCCACTGACGAACCGTTCCACGATCTAAACCAAATTTATTAGCGGTTTTTCTAATCCCATCATCATTAGTATTGGATAAGTAATTTTGAACAACTTTAAGTTTAAAATTTTGAGAATATTTAGCCATAGAAAAGCCCCCTTCAGGTTAGACAATGCGTCCAACTTTCGGGGGTCAGATCA
>NZ_JACOII010000101.1 GCF_016306625.1 Xenorhabdus lircayensis
TGCGCATAGACACCTTTGTGCCGAACAACGAGCAAGACATCCCATCGCAATTGCTGGCGCACACTGATCCGCATCAGCGCCGTCTCGATATCAGTCAGGCACCGCTCTTCGCTGCTAATATCGCCCACGATCCGATCCAGAATGAATGGTTGCTGGCTCTGTGCTTCCACCATCTGGTCAGTGACCATATGACACTGGAGCTGATCATCGCTGAAATCAGCGAACTGCTGCACAGTGATGCCAAAAACAGTTACAGCAAAAACAAGCATGCAGAGAACTTACCCGTGACACTGCCTTACCGTCACTTTGTCGCCCAGTCCTTGCGTGTGCCGGCATCAGAGCACGAAACTTACTTCCGTGACGTGCTCGCCGATGTCGATGCGCCGACCGCCCCCTTCGGAATACGGGATGTTCACAGCGGGGATAGACAGGTAACGGAGGCCACACAGTCACTTGACACGGCACTGGCTCAGGCGATCCGCACTCAAGCCCGCCGTCAGGGGATCAGTCCCAGTGTACTGTTTCATATTGCCTGGGCGCAGGTACTGGCTAAAGTCAGCGGGCGGGATGATGTGGTCTTCGGCACGGTCTTGCTGGGGCGTATGCAGGGCAGTGCCGGCATCGAGCGGGCACTGGGTGTGTTTATCAATACCCTGCCCATACGCGTTACCCTTGCAGGGCTTGATGTCCTGAATGTGGTGCAGGAAACCTACCGTAGCCTAAGTGCCCTGTTTGAACACGAACAGGCGCCGCTGGCACTGGCACAACGCTGTAGCGGTGTAGCTCCCCCCCTGCCACTTTTCAGCACCCTGCTCAACTATCGCCATAGCAAACCGGATAGCACCCACACCACTTGGGAAGGAATACGCCTGCTGGCAGCACAGGAGAGAACCCACTATCCCATCAGTTTGTCCGTAGATGATTTGGGCAAAGAATTCCAGTTGGTTGCTCAGGCCATGTCAGATATCGATCCCGCTAGCCTGCTCGCCTATATGATCACTGCCCTGACGGGTCTGGTCGACGCGTTAGAAACCCATCCCCAGCGGCCGATCGCAACCATCTCCATTCTGCCGGCCACAGAACGCCAGCAGTTACTGGTCGATTTCAACGCCACCCAGTCCGACTTCCCGCAAGATGCCTTAATCCACCAACTTTTCGAAAACCAAGTTCAACGTAGCCCAGAGGCCACGGCCGTGGTTTTCGAAGAACAATCGCTGAGTTATCACGAGCTGAATCGCCGCGCCAATCAACTGGCACATCACCTGATTGCCTTTGGTGTACGCCCCGATGATCGGGTGGCAATTTATGTTAAACGCAGTTTGGATATGCTCATTGGCCTATTAGGCATTTTGAAAGCCAGTGCCGGTTATGTCCCATTAGATCCTGAATATCCCACCGAGCGGCTAGCCTATATTTTGTCAGACTGCGCGCCCAAATTATTGCTGACTCAACAGCATTTACAGCATCGTTTATCAACCGATGTGCCAGTTTGGATCATGGACAATGACGACCATTTGGCGGCCGTGGAACACCAATCCGTTCAAAATCCCGAACCGCACCAGCAGGGATTGGCTCCGCATCATCTGGCCTATGTCATCTATACTTCTGGTTCCACGGGACAGCCAAAAGGAGTCATGATTGAACATCACAATGTGGTCAATTTTGTCCATGTTCAATGCCAGACTAATGCACTGACACCATCTGACCGTGTACTGCAATTGACGTCTGTCGCCTTTGATACCACCGTATCAGATATTTTCGCCACCTTGACTGCCGGTGCGACATTAGTTCTGCGCCCAGACCACCTTCGCCTACCTGATATCATTTTTAGTCAGTTCTTGCAGCAACAGGAAATTACAGTTTCCGACCTGCCCACGGCTTTCTGGCACCTGTGGGTACAAGAGATGGCGGCTGGCCGCTGTGGATTCAGCCCTTCTTTGCGCCTGGTTATCGTCGGCGGTGAAAAAGCCGAACTTCGTCATTTCAATACTTGGCAATCGTTACCTGAAACCCAGTCTTGCCAATGGATAAACTCCTACGGCCCAACGGAAACCACCGTTATAGCCACGGTATTGAAACTGGATAACCGTTCTCCTTGTGTCACAGACATAATCCCGATTGGCTATCCGCTCGCCAATACGAGTCTCTATATTCTTGATACTCAGGGTCAGCCCGTTCCCATCGGAGTTGCCGGTGAAATCTATATTGGCGGCGCAGGGGTTGCCCGTGGTTATCTGAATCGGCCAGAACTCACTGCCGAACGTTTTGTACCTGATCTGTTCTCCGGTGCCCCTGAAACCCGTATGTATAAAACCGGCGACTTGGGTCGCTGGCTGCCCGATGGCAATATCGAATATCTCGGCCGCAACGATTTTCAGGTCAAACTGCGCGGTTTCCGGATTGAACTGGGGGAAATCGAGACGCAATTAGTGCAATGCCACGGCGTACGCGAGGCGGTGGTGATTGCCCGCGGAGACGACACCGATCAGAAGCGTCTGGTGGC
>NZ_JACOII010000102.1 GCF_016306625.1 Xenorhabdus lircayensis
TCTGCGGGCAATATGAGGATGAGGAGAGCGGACTATACTATAACCGTTTTCGTTATTATTCCCCGGAGACCGCGCAGTATATTTCGGCAGATCCCATTGGGTTATTGGGGGGATATAATCCCTACGGGTATGTGCATAATCCGACTAATTTCATCGACCCTTACGGATTGGCGGGTGAAGATTGTGGCAATCTAAAAATTAATGTTGATCATGTCTTCCACGGTGAAATTAACCGAAGAGGAAATGCCGTTGGTTTTCACCACGAAGCAAGTATAGGCCATCAAGGGAAAGCACGTATTACTGGAATTACAGATCTTCCAAATTCTCAGGGTGTTTATCGAGGAAAAGTTGAGGTATTTAATTCTCAAACTGGCCAATGGGTACAAAAAGGCCCCGAATCAACATTCTTCCCTCAATCTTGGAATCGTCAGCAGGTAATGTCGGAAATAAAAGGAGCTTATAAAAACTCCACGATGCAAGGCAGTAAGTGGGAAGGTGTATCACCAAGTGGAGTGAAAATTGGTGGTTATCTTGATAAGAACGGAAATATAAACACAGCATTCCCTGTTTATGAGAAGGTTAAGTAAGAATGAAATTTTATATTGATAAAGATGGTTATTCTCGTGCTGAAGCAGGTGAAGAATATCGTCTCGTTGCTTGGTTTTTCAATGATGATGTGCAAGGTAGTTTACATGGGGTTGAGGAGTATATTTCTTGGTGTGAATCAGTAAGCAATGGTGAATTACCTCAATGGGAAGGTACAGGTAATGCTCACACTGTCACCATCAAACCGGATGGTGTCGAAATTTTTAACGAATATACCGAAGAAAGCCTGAAAATTGCCACGATAGCAGAGTTCAAATGTTATCTTGAACAATGGAAAGAGTTACTTATAAACAGAAAATAATCTGTACCACTTCAAATCTGATTAAAAAGCCGGAAAGATCCCCGTGATCTTCCGGCTTTTTTATTTACCGTGGTGCGTATCCGTGCCAGGCCAGCGCCGACTGTAACCGCCCTATCGCGTCCTTGATAAGCCAGGCTTCATTGTCATTTACCGCACAGGCGCGTATCTCCGCCCAGCTCAGCCGCTTGACCAGTTGCGCCAGTGCCATCGCTTCCTCGTGGCTCAGGTGCACTTCCTCTAGCTGCTCAATCCCAGTTCTCATATTAGCCACTTTCCCTTAAACGGTTTTGTAGTCGCCAATCAGTTCCCGCATTCTCAGCTTAATCTCACTGATTTGCGCCCGCTGGCGCTGGTATTGCTGTTTGAGGCTGTTCGTCTCGGAACTCGCGGGGATCAGCACCAGACAGCCGTCCATGATTTTCACCGTGACCGAACCGCCAGTCTCAAAGCCTGCCTGTTTAAGCCATTGCCCCTTAAGGTGTATCGCGGGCGGGGCACTGGCCTTGTCATTTTGCGGGACGTATCCCACGGTGTAATAACGTTCTGTTTTCGCGGCTTTATTTTGAGTACGGTTTTGCTTAGAATGCGCCTTAGCCATGTTCAACT
>NZ_JACOII010000103.1 GCF_016306625.1 Xenorhabdus lircayensis
TAATCCCGAAGACCCGATAGGGTTGGTCGGTGGGGCAAACCCGTATGGGTATGTGTATAACCCTACTGGATGGATCGACCCATATGGGTTGAGTGGAACATCGAAAGTTGATAAGCAATATGTTCTTGACAATATAGCGGCAAGTAAGGCAGCCAGAGAATCCTCTAATTTTAAAGATTTCATGTGGTATAAAGAATGGCCACCAAATCGAGGGTTCTACGACGGTAAATTTGAAAAATACACTATTCAACCAGGTAATAAGTTAGATAGATACGGTACTGATTATGGTACTTTCGTGGCACCGGAAGGCATTCCATACAGCTCTAGAGCATTAAAACCGGGGAGTGATGGCAGACCTTATTCTGTTTTTGTCGTTAAAAAGCCGATAACTGCTGATGCAGGGGAGATCGCTCCTTGGTTTGGTTATCCGGGACGAGGAATACAGTACGATTTGCCTAAAAAGGTTAATGAATTAATAGCAGATGGTTCATTAGAAAAAGTCTCAGTGACAGTGAAAGGTAAACCCGTACCATTTTAAATTAATTAGGTATATCAATGAATAAAGAAGAGCTGAGAACACGTTTAAAGGAAAATAAAGTCTCATCATCTTACTACTCACTTGAGGGGGGGGCTCCCGATGATAAAATTTGTCTCACTTATGAAGATGAATATTGGCTTGTCTATCATGCAGAAAGAGGCGCGCGTAGTTGGGTAGAATCATTTGAAAAAGAAGAAGATGCATGCGAACGTTTCTGGAAGTATGTTTCTGATATAAAAAGAATGTATGGATAAAATACAAAGCCGGTAAAGATCCCCGTGATCTTCCGGCTTTTTATAATAATCCCTATCAGTTCCCATATACTGAGTTTAAACCTTGGAAAATAGATGACGTCAAGGTATTAGAAGCATTGGCTTTTGAGGTAATGTATGGACTCTATTGAACAATCAAAAAAGTTAAGAGCCCTTTTCCTTTCACTATGGAAAATTAATTAGTGACATTTATTTTCACTATTGTTAATACACAAAGCCGGAAAAATTTCCGTGATCTTCCGGCTAAGTGTTATTCTCATAGCATAGCTATAAAGGTGATATTGTCACTTTGACAACCAACAAGGAATAAAATGATAACGGTATATCAATATATTTATGACAAGATGATCAAAAAAAGAGAAGAGATGCGCAGCTATTTACTGGGTCCATTGAGTGATGATTTCCCTGAAGAATATAAACCGATACATGAACTTTATTATACGGGGTCAGCCAAAGGAAAATCCTGCGTGGAGAAGATGATCATCAAAACAGCCGATGATCTGCTTTTTTTCCAACTTGAAAAAATGGATAAACTACGGTTATTGGAAAATGGTCAGGACATGTTTTCAATGGAGTTAAAACCAAAGGAATACAATAGCATTGTCTGTGTCCCCGAAAACCTCAGTTTCTGCTCAATTATGAAAGAGCTGATGGAGGAGGAAAACAACAACCACACTTTGATCTGACCCCCGAAAGTTGG
>NZ_JACOII010000011.1 GCF_016306625.1 Xenorhabdus lircayensis
CCAACTTTATGGGGTCAGTTCACGGGGCGGGTTTGGGCAACTATTGATATTCAGACAGTGTAATGGCTATGAGCCATACCCAGTAACGGTGCCTTCCACAAGGTCATTCCGGTAATCAGACAAAATCTTTAATGCGAAAGCTGTATTATCACAATCAGCTTCCCCGATAGCTGCCAGTATTGTTAATTTTACTAACTCGAACGACGCATTTAGTTCAAAACCGTTAAGTATCAAGAATACACTGGTTGCCTGAAAAGCCGTTCTCTTGTTTGCATCATTAAAAGCGTGCGATTTGGCTATCGCTATCAGATACATAGCTGCAAATTTGAAAACATCTTCGCATCCTTCATAATCTTTCAGTATCTGAACTCGAAATAAAGCCCCTTCAAGTTTATTTATATTAGGCTCACCACTATTAGGAAGCGTTGATCTCTGAATCTCAATAACTTCTTCTGTTGAAAGAAATTGAATACCCATTATTTATCTTCCAGCGCCTTAATAATATCGGCATATTTAGTCTGGGTATGCAGCAAGGCTTTTCTAAATGCGTCAGAACGAGTTTCGATAGAGCCAGTTGCATTAGTAGACTCATGTTTTGAATTATCAAACTGTCTCGTTACTTTTTGGATATCGTTAACTTTTTCCATATATAGTCCATCCTGTGTTAATGATCATCTATCCCAATATTAGCACTGGTTGATTATAAAATCATCTAAATTAGCCGTCCGTGGCCTAGCATCAAAACACATTCATTGGCAATGAGATCATGTTATCAACGTGATATCCATATTGCCTCGCTACTCCCTCGATAATTCCCGCTGGCGTCTCAGTTCCACCCGTAAAGACTTCTGTCTTGTTGAGATGCTTATCGTAGACTTCCATCTTGATGATGTATCTGAATTGTGGGGGCTGAGGCTTAACCAGAGTCTTCCTTTTAACCTCACCCGTAGTCCAGTATTCGTAAAGGACGTCGTCGCTTTTCTCTTGGTAGTGAATAACTTTCTCTCGAATTTCTGACTTAACTTTATTGACACTAACCATTTGTAGCCATCCAGCTAATTTACGCAGAGCCAAGCAAACAACATCTCTACGTTGTTTATCTCCGGGGAGCTGCATTGTGATATTCACAACGCAGGTCTTAAATCTTTGTTTTAACTTGGTATATTGTGATGCCCAATTTAACCCCATGTTCTCAATAAATAGTCTCATGGGGACGCCATCCAGTCGAATCCCACCTAAAAAGCAAAACAAGCATCTCTTGGTTTCGCGTAAAAAATACAATCTTTATCAAATGGCAAAAACTCAATATCATTATCTTCTATTTTTAGTTATAGTTGAATAAATTATAAACAATAAAAATTATCCTATTTTAAAAATCCCATATGAAAATAGCCATATTACGCCGAAATGGGCTTGGTGATTTTATCTGCACTCTGCCATTAATAAAATATTTACAGAAAAAATATCCAGATTCAGAAATTAGCCTATTTATCGATGCAGGTAATGTTGATCTTGCTCATTATTTGTGTGCTGATATAAATGTCAATATCATCCCAAAAGGAAATAAATATCTATCCATTTTAAAAATCGCATTAAAATTCCGTCGAAAGCGATTTGATATTGCGATATCAGCCAATGTATTTTCATATCTATCGTCATTTAGCCTATTGAATATGATAATCGATTAATTTTATAGATGAAAAATAATATAAATATCAAAAAATAAAATATAAACCATTAAATGAATAGTTATCACTCAGTAAGATAAAAAAAGAATAATATTTCAAGAATGAACATTTCAACATCAAAACAATTCCATTAATTGATAATATCTTTAGAGATTAAAATTAAAATTAAAATTAAACTTTTCATTAATCTATGTATTGACTGTAAATAAAACCAGTGTAATGATAAGTTTGACATTATCAAAAAACATGTATGTCATTGGCACTAATTATATCAGTTAAGTTCAAAAGATATCTCCAAATAAAACCCATTTTGAGAAAAAATATGACAAGAATAAACCTGCATGAAAAAATTCAAATGTTCCGCCAACTACATGAAGAAGGTCGTTTGATATTAGTTAATTCATGGGATGTTATGAGTACTCGTCTGGCTGAACAAAGCGGTGCAAAAGCAATAGCAACAACCAGTGCCGGAATATCTTGGAGTTTGGGCTATCCCGATAATCAATTAGCTGATAGAAAAATCGTCATTAAAGCGCTTGATTTGATTACTACCAGTACCAATCTTCCTGTTTCTGCCGATATCGAAGATGGCTTGTTGAGTATTGGTGAAAATATGGATCACCTTGTACAAGATCTCTATTCTGTCGAATGTGTTGGTATTAATATTGAAGATGCCAAAAATGGCAAATCAATGTCTATAGAAGGCGGAGTTGAACGCATAGCATCTGCACGTGCTGCTGCCAATAAGTTGAATTACAATTTATTTATCAATGCCCGTATAGATTCGTGGCTCCGTGGTGAAAGTAGCGATCCTGATCATCTAATTTCCCGTGCTAATTCCTATCTTGCTGCTGGTGCAGATTGTATTTTTATTCCCGGTTTGATCGACTTAAAAATATGCCAAACAATTAGCTCCCATATTAATGGGCCTTTAAATGTAATGGCTAGCACTAATGCTCCCAGCGCAGAAAAGTTTTTCTCTGCTGGTGTAAAACGGATCTCTGGAGGCTCTTTCTTTGCTGAACAAGCTTATGGTATCACGCAAGCTAGTATGAAAGGTTTTATACGAGAAGGTATATTACAACCCAATAGTGAATCCAAAATTAGTTATATGGAATTAAATTCCATAATAGCTCAGAAAAAATGATCAATACGTTGCAGGAAAATAATTATTTTATCCTGCAACATAAAAATAATTAAAATACATAATAATTATCGTTATAGTTTATAAACAAAATTAACTGAACTTATTTTCAATTGATGCAGTAGAAGTAAAAATAATAATTTAATTATTTCAATCACATTCCAAAAAAAATAAATTTATCTTGAATAACAATATAATTTGGCAACATAATCTCTTTTTAAAGAAGCCATCTTTCCATTAGAAAATGGGCTTTTGAGGATAAGGTAATTTTACCTGAGTGTATGTCTTAAACACAGATAGTGGCATCTGGTATGAGTCAAACGTTAACTTCTCAATCTGAATTACAGGATAACCCCTGTATAAGCTGTGGTGCTTGTTGTGCATATTTTCGCGTTTCATTTTACTGGGCAGAAGCCGAGGATGGTGGTGGAACAGTTCCCGTCTCCATGACGGAAAAATTAAATGATTTCATGCGTTGCATGCAAGGTACAAATGAATCTCACCCCCGATGTATCAATTTATGCGGTGAAATTGGTCAGTCAGTCTCCTGCTCTATCTATGACAAAAGGCCCTCCCCTTGCAGAGAATTTCCCCAAGCATGGGGAACTGGTGATTACAATGAAAGCTGTGATCGCGCCAGAGCTGCTCACGGTCTTCCCCCGCTACCAAAACCGAAAACATAGCCGAAATTCCATTCAATGGAATTTCGTTAGTCCCATCACAGACACCTTACTTTTGCATATCTATAGTTAACAAATGTAAAAAATCATTACCGTAGAATGAGTTATCTCTGTGCAGTTTATGAACTTTCCTTCATGAAATTATCAGGATGAAAAATAATGTCTGCTCATGTCCCTACAGGGTATACCCCACAAACTTGTGAATCGTTACCACACTATCTTGCTAAAAATTTACCAATAACAATTTCATTAGGGGGCGCCCCTGAAACTTGGCAAATACAGGAAGTGGGTGATGGAAATCTCAACTTAGTGTTTATTGTCTCTGGGAAGGAAAATACGATTGTCGTGAAGCAAGCCTTACCTTATGTAAGAGCTGTGGGTGAGTCATGGCAGCTTTCGCTTGTTCGTTCACATTTTGAATATCATGCTCTGGTTGAAGAGAATAAAATTGCCGGAGAATATGTTCCTGATGTCTATTTTTATGATGAGAAAATGTCTCTCGTTGTTATGGAGTATTTGTCTCAGCATATTATCCTACGTAAGCAGGTAATTGCTGGGGAAAAATTTACTCATCTTGCGGAAGATGTTGGGATTTTTCTCGCTAATACATTATTCCATACCTCAGACATTGGGATGGCCAGCAAGGAGAAAAAAGATCTAATTGCCCGCTTTGCTAATAATCATGAGCTTTGCAAGATCACTGAAGATCTGATTTTCACTGAACCCTATTTTAATGCGGAAAGGAATAACTGGACTTCCCCTCAACTTGACGATGAGGTCTACACTATTTGGCAAGATCGAGCGTTAATTCAAGTGGCTATGCAATATAAATATCAGTTTATGACGCAAACACAAGCGTTGCTACATGGTGATCTCCATTCCGGCTCCATTATGGTAACATCTAATTCCACCAAAGTGATTGACCCAGAATTCAGTTTCATGGGGCCAATGGCGTTTGATATCGGTAACTACATCGGCAATTTATTGATGGCCTATTTTGCTCAACCCGCTCTACGGGAAACTAATGCACAATGTGCCGATTACCAGACATGGCTTTTTGAACAAATAGAGACAACTTGGACGGTGTTTGAACATCATTTCCGTCAGTTATGGAATGAAAAAGAAGTGGGCGACGCCTATCCCACCACGCTTTATCAGCGAGGTACATTTGATAAATCGTTCTTGAAAACAGCACAAGATGACTTTTTATCCATCTTATTTAAAAACACACTTGTTTATGCTGGCCTCGAAATCAATCGCCGCATTATTGGTTTTTCTGGTGTTGCCGATTTCAAACAGATTGAAGATCAAAACCAGCGCGCTATTTGTGAAAAAAGCGCTCTGAAATTGGCACGAGAATTGATTGTAAATAGGGAAAACTACCCCAATTTTCCTCTAATTAGACGCTATATCGCACGGTGTTAAGAGGCTGATATGAAAATTAATGGCATTCATTACCGCTCCGTTTGGCTTGCTGACGATGGTCATACCATCGAAATTTTCGATCAGACCAAACTCCCTTTTGAGATACAGGTTATTCAACTGCGTACGATACAAGATACCGCAATAGCCATCCAAGAGATGTGGGTACGGGGAGCACCCTTGATTGGTGCAGTTACCGCGTATGGTATGGCTCTGGCAATGCGTCAGGAAAGTAGCGATGAAAATCTAAGGCAGGCTTACAATATTCTGGTTAAAACTCGCCCCACCGCGATCAATTTAAAATGGGCATTGGATCGGTCATATCGAGCATTAGAGAATATTGAATATTCGCTACGTGAAGCAGCCGCTTATCGTATCGCCAATGAAATTGCAGATGAAGATGTGGAGTTGTGTCGCAAAATTGGTGAGCACGGGCTAAAAATTATACAGCGTATCGCAGCAACCAAATCAGCGGGCGATGTGGTCAATATTCTCACCCACTGTAATGCTGGCTGGCTCGCGACGGTTGATTGGGGAACCGCGTTGGCACCCATTTATATGGCGCACGATGCAGGAATTAAGGTTCATGTCTGGGTTGATGAAACCCGCCCACGCAATCAAGGAGGGTTAACGGCTTTCGAATTGGGTTCACATGGTGTACCACATACTTTGATTGCTGATAATGCAGGCGGGCATTTAATGCAGCACGGTAAAGTAGACCTCTGCATTGTCGGCACAGATCGGACGACAGCCCGGGGCGATGTATGCAATAAAATCGGGACTTACCTCAAAGCATTGGCAGCCAAAGCCAATCAGGTGCCTTTTTATGTTGCCTTACCATCACCTACACTGGATTTTACAGTTTGGGATGGGGTAAAAGAAATTCCCATCGAGCAGCGTTCGGGTGAAGAACAATCCCATGTGTATGGCATTACTCCTGAAGGTACACGGAGTTGGGTCAATACAGCACCACAAGAAACATCCTGCGGAAATTATGCCTTTGATGTCACACCGGCTGAATTTATCACTGGGCTGATTACAGAGCGCGGGATTTGCGATGCCAGTGAGGAGGGATTACGGACGCTCTTCCCTGATTTGTGCGGGCAGTAGTCGTAGTCGCCACTCAAGGAAAATATAATGAACAGAGAACAAATCGCTCGAGAGATCATCGCAACATGCCTCAAAATGAATGCGCTTGGATTGAACCAAGGAACATCAGGCAATATCAGTGCTCGCTACCAGAACGGTTTTCTGATTACGCCCAGCGGCGTACCTTATGAAAAACTGACACCTGAGCAAATCGTGTATGTCAGTAATGAAGGTGAATATGAAGCTGATAAGGTGCCTTCAAGCGAGTGGCATTTTCACCTGTCCTGTTATCAAGCTCGTCCTGAGCTCAATGCCGTTGTGCATAACCATGCCGTTAACTCAACGGCGGTTTCGATTCTCAATCATGCGATTCCCGCTATTCACTATATGATTGCTGTTACGGGAACTGATCACGTTCCCTGCATTCCCTATGCCACCTTTGGAACACCCGAGCTGGCTGACAGTGTAAAAGAAGAAATCAAGCACAGTAAGGCGTTATTAATGCAGCATCACGGCATGATTGCGATGGAAGTGAATCTGGAAAAAGCCCTGTGGCTGGCGAATGAGATTGAAATACTGGCAAAACTTTACTTAAAAGTGCTTCCGATTATGGAGAGTGTTCCTGTACTTTCCCAGACAGAAATGCAGCGAGTTCTGGAAAAATTCAAGAGTTATGGATTAAAGACGAAATAACAACAAAACCTCACATAAGGGGCATGACTTTATTATTATTACAGATAATGATTTCTTATGGATAATGTGTTCTTATCTGTTCAATTTGATAACAAAAAATCCGCAGTAATTTCATCAATAATAAAATCAGAGAAATATCCTCTCCGAATCACACCCAGAGTTGCCTCAAAATTATGCACATCTCCAGCCAAAAAGATCCGTTCATCCACTTCAAGCCATTATTTCCAATGGAATAGAAAAGACAACTAATTAATTAGAAATATTATAGGAAGAATAATTCTAGACAAAATGGCGCTAGATAAAGATGCTGTTAGAAGAGTATGACTAGAGGGAAGAAAAACTAGGATGAAGTGGTGGGCGATACCAGATTCGAACTGATGACCCCCTCCTTGTAAGGGAGATGCTCTACCAACTGAGCTAATCGCCCACTTCGTATTTTTATACCTAAATGGTGGGTCGTGCAGGATTCGAACCTGCGACCAATTGATTAAAAGTCAACTGCTCTACCGACTGAGCTAACGACCCGATTAGGTAATTCTGATTTTTATATCTAAATGGTGGGTCGTGCAGGATTCGAACCTGCGACCAATTGATTAAAAGTCAACTGCTCTACCGACTGAGCTAACGACCCAATTAGATAATTTTGATTTTGATATTTGAATGGTGGGTCGTGCAGGATTCGAACCTGCGACCAATTGATTAAAAGTCAACTGCTCTACCGACTGAGCTAACGACCCATTCTAAATATCAATGTGATACTGCGAAACAGTCTTATCGAAACAACTTGATGAAGTGGTGGGCGATACCAGATTCGAACTGATGACCCCCTCCTTGTAAGGGAGATGCTCTACCAACTGAGCTAATCGCCCACTTCACGATGACTATAACGACATCAATACCACTGATTCATGATTGGTGGGCGATACCAGATTCGAACTGATGACCCCCTCCTTGTAAGGGAGATGCTCTACCAACTGAGCTAATCGCCCAATCACAAAATCATTTTTTATCACTACTTCTATCACTACGAGAGAGATGGTGGGCGATACCAGATTCGAACTGATGACCCCCTCCTTGTAAGGGAGATGCTCTACCAACTGAGCTAATCGCCCGTCGTGATGGAGTCGCATTATAGGGATAGTTCGAAGTGAGTCAACGCTTTTTATTACTAAAATAATCGTTCGTCGTAAAATTAAACAGAATGAAACAATTATAATCACGCTAGGGTATCATTTAGCCAATCTATTTTGGCTTTTCTCAATAACGTACTATTAACGCCATTGAGGAATTGAAGTGCAGTGATAAAATAACCCCCACTATTGTGATTTCAATATTGTTACGTCAATCATCCAAAACGCTCTCTAAAAAGAGAAACGTAATTAAGGCAATTCCTGATGAGTAAAATTAAAACCCGTTTTGCACCAAGTCCTACCGGCTATCTTCATGTTGGTGGTGCGCGTACTGCTCTTTATTCCTGGTTGTACAGTCGCCACAATACAGGTGAATTTGTTCTTCGCATTGAAGACACCGATCTGGAGCGCTCCACTCAAGAAGCTATCGACGCAATTATGGACGGTATGAACTGGTTAAATCTGAATTGGGATGAAGGCCCTTATTATCAGACCAAACGTTTCGACCGTTATAACCAAGTTATTGATGAAATGCTGAAACAAGGTACAGCTTACCGCTGCTATTGTTCCAAAGAGCATTTGGAACAACTGCGTGAAACTCAGATGGCGAATGGCGAGAAGCCACGTTATGACGGACAATGCCGTGATAATGCATGTCAGCACAGCCACGATGAGCCACATGTTGTGCGTTTCCGCAATCCACAGGAAGGTTCCGTCATTTTTAATGACAGCATCCGTGGCCCGATTGAATTCAGCAATCAGGAACTGGACGATTTGATCATTCGCCGTACCGACGGCTCACCCACTTATAACTTCTGTGTTGTAATCGATGACTGGGATATGGAAATCACCCACGTAATTCGTGGTGAAGACCATATCAACAATACTCCACGTCAGATCAATATCCTGAAAGCCCTCGGCGCACCAGTTCCAGAATATGCCCACGTTTCTATGATCCTCGGCGACGATGGTAAAAAATTGTCCAAACGTCACGGTGCAGTCAGTGTGATGCAGTACCGCGATGATGGCTATCTGCCAGAAGCGCTGTTGAACTATCTGGTTCGTCTGGGTTGGTCACATGGCGATCAGGAAATTTTCACCATTGAAGAAATGACTAAACTGTTCGGTCTTGATGCTATCAGCAAATCCGCCAGTGCATTCAATACTGAAAAGCTGCAATGGTTGAACCATCATTACATCAATACCCTGCCAGCAGAGAAAGTTGCTGTGCATTTAGCATGGCATATTGAACAGCAAGGTATCGATACTCGTACTGGCCCAGAGCTGGTTGAGTTGATCAAACTGCTAGGGGAGCGCTGCAAGACCCTGAAAGAAATGGCGGAATCTTGCTATTACTTCTATGAAGAATTTGCCGAGTTTGATGCAGATGCCGCGAAGAAACATTTGCGCCCTGTCGCTCGCCAGCCATTGGAAGTTGCTCGTGCGAAGCTTGCGGCCATTACTGAATGGACTCCGGAAAATATCCATCATGCAATTCAGGCCACGGCTGACGAATTGGAAGTTGGTATGGGTAAGGTGGGTATGCCACTGCGTGTTGCTGTAACAGGTGCTGGCCAATCACCAAGTGTTGATGTAACGATTCATGCCATCAACCAAGCACGTTCTCTTTCTCGTATTGATAAGGCGCTGGCTTATATTGCTCAACGCGAAGCGCAATAAATCATCATTTAATTTTCTGACGTATAATCTTCTGACATAATATAAGAAAGGCACTCAATTTATTACAGTGCCTTTTTTCTTTGTTATCAAAACGGGTCATTGATGGCTTTTTCAGCGCTTACACAGGGAATATTAATGAATCCATTGACAGAATTCTCTGGGTTTCATATTATTCGCCCCGTTCCACAGGATTTTGATTTGGGGCTATAGCTCAGCTGGGAGAGCGCTTGCATGGCATGCAAGAGGTCAGCGGTTCGATCCCGCTTAGCTCCACCAAATGCTTGTTATTTCCAGTCAGTATTTGGTATTCAAAACCTGAACCACATTCGTGGGGCTATAGCTCAGCTGGGAGAGCGCTTGCATGGCATGCAAGAGGTCAGCGGTTCGATCCCGCTTAGCTCCACCAAAATTCTGAATCCCTGAAGACGCAAGTTTTCAGGGATTTTTCTTATGTGCTTGTTTGATGTTTCTTACTCTTTGCAGAATAACGGCTAACCGATTATTTCTGAAACACGTGTTCCCTTGCCACCAAAATGCAACTTGAAAATTAAGTGGGCATGTCAAAAATTTGACATAGGTGGTATTTTTTTGAGAAATGCTATCGAAGAATTGCATTGATTGCTGCTTTATGATGATAATCAATGTTAGCTTTATTGATTTTTCAGCATTGCATTTTGTTACACGTCCCCCCAACGTAAGTAAAACATTTCTCTATTTATAATAAAAAATCAATTTACTTTTATCATCACTGACTTTTTTACAGTGTTTTAGGCCCTGTTCACATCGCAGCAAATAATATCATGCTCATTATATCAGCCATAATGTTTACCGTTAGCGGTGGATTTTCCGCTGCTACAACAGTAAAAATCAGTTAATTAAATTCCAAGAAAGATATCCAATCAACATTACGTTTTAGCATTGTGGCCTCAGCAACGGTTTCATTAATATCCTTTATATTGTGTGCTATTTTCTATCTACATGCTGATTTCATTATTAGTTTGTATACAAAGGATATCTTTGTGATAAATACAGCTGTTGGCATTGTGCTATTTTTATGCCTTTTTCATTTTTTTGATGCTATTCAGGCCATATTGTCAGGTATTTTTCGAGGATTATATGAAACCAAAATCGTATTCTACGCTCCTATTTTTGGTTATTGGTTTGTTGGGATCCCTTTAGGCTTTACATTGGGGTTAACAGATATCATCACAACGAGAATGGGGCTGATTAGTTTTTGGTATGGTCTTGTTTTTGGCTTAATCATAAATGCAATAACACTCTCGATGATATTGAGAGTGAAATTTAAAAAATTAGTAAAATAAATAATACTAAGAGCCTATCCTATTAAGCGTCTATGATCGCAGATAGTTTGATGTGGAACAGGTTCTTACTCTTTGTATTTATTGTGCTGTATAGCCGGCATCAATCGCATAAAAAGCGCCAGTCGTAAATGAACTTTCATCTGACAGTAAAAATGCCACGGTTTTCGCCACTTCTTCTCTGGTTGCCATACGCTTCATTGGATGGGGGTTTGCCATCCACTCCCGGACGCCTGCGGGTAGAGTTTGCATGTGCCGAGTATCCACATAACCCGGCCCAACTGCAAAAGCATCTGAGGCAACGACAGAAAAATGTGAGCTTTTCTTTAGCGATTAGGATTTTTCAACGGCTTGACCAGCGAATCCAGACCTTCAATTTTTATCGCAAGGGTCATTTCCATTAATGTACCCAGTTTACCCTGCGGAAATGCCCCTTGGCGGGCAAACCAAAGTAAATATTCTTCCGGCAAATCAATCAACATCCGCCCTTTATATTTACCAAATGGTATGGCGGTGTTAGCGATTTCCAGCAAATTTTCTTTATTCATGATGTCAGCCTCTCTAACTCGCAATAAAAAGATAACCCTATATAAAGGAAAAAGTGGCATCTGCCAAGATGCCACTTTTGTTCATTCTAAAGTTCAAATTACCGGGAGAGATTAAATACTCATCACCAGCCCTGTAATCGCTGCGGACAGGAAACTTACCAGTGTTGAACCGAACAGCAGTTTCAGGCCAAAACGTGCAACAGTATTCCCTTGTTTCTCATTTAGCCCCTTAATGGCACCAGCAACAATCCCAATGGATGAGAAGTTAGCAAAAGAAACCAAAAATACTGACAAAATGCCTTTTGAGCGTTCACTCAGTTGAGCTGCGATTTCTTGCATGCTCTGCATCGCCACAAATTCGTTGGAAACCAGCTTTGTCGCCATGATACTGCCCACTTTCAGCGCTTCATCGCTTGGAATACCAATGATCCATGCCAACGGATAGAACACATATCCCAGACACTCTTGGAAGGAAATACCAAAAATCATGTCAAAAACCGCGTTGATACCTGCGATCAACGCGATAAAACCAATCAGCATCGCGGAGACAATCAACGCGATTTTGAAACCTGCCAGAATATATTCACCCAGCATTTCAAAGAAACTTTGTCCTTCGTGGAGATTGCTCATCTGAATTTCCTCTTCACTCTCGATAGAGTAAGGGTTGATGAGCGATAGGACGATAAAGGTGCTGAACATATTAAGTATCAGCGCCGCTACCACGTATTTCGCATCCAGCATCGTCATGTAAGCGCCCACGATAGACATGGACACCGTAGACATTGCCGTCGCCGCCATCGTGTACATCCGGCGCTCAGACATTTTGCCCAGCACATCTTTGTAAGCAATGAAGTTCTCTGATTGTCCCAGAACTAAGGAGCTAACCGCATTGAAAGACTCCAGTTTGCCCATGCCGTTGACTTTGGACAGCACTGTGCCTATCGCACGGATAATAATCGGCAGCACTTTGATGTGTTGCAAAATACCAATCAAGGCAGAGATGAAGATGATAGGACACAATACATTCAGGAAGAAGAACGCCAAATTCGCTTCCATCATGCCACCGAAGATAAAGCTGGTGCCTTTTGCGGCATAAGACAACAAATGGACGAATAGGCTGTCAAAACCTTTAACAATTCCCAAGCCAGCATTAGAATTCAGGAAGAACCATGCCAGAACAAGCTCAATGACAAGCAATTGAATAATATAGCGAATCCTAATATTTTTTCGGTTATTGCTCGCAAAAATCGCTAGACCGCCAATCACAACCAATGCAAGGAAGAAATGAAAAATATGAGACATATAAAAGAACTCCAAATATGATACTGTGCGAATTTATAACTGCATTTCATGTAACACGTAACATTATATTTTGATTATTATCACATTAATCCACTATTTAGATGGCTACAAATTTCTGTTTAGCAAGCCCGATCACACTTTCCCCAAGTACACTTTGAAGAGAAACGCGTATTATTCGCCCAATAAACGGATCATTTCCTCTTCATCAATAACAGGAATTCCTAGTTCATTGGCTTTCT
Organism: Xenorhabdus lircayensis; assembly: GCF_016306625.1. GTDB lineage: Bacteria > Pseudomonadota > Gammaproteobacteria > Enterobacterales > Enterobacteriaceae > Xenorhabdus > Xenorhabdus lircayensis. Next base: position 12,935 of record NZ_JACOII010000011.1, read on the forward strand.
CTAATTTGGAACCCGCCGCTTCACCCGCAATAACCAGATCTGTTTTCTTAGACACACTTCCTGTCACTTTTGCACCTAAAGCGGCCAGTTTATCTTTAGCTTCATCTCTGGATAAACGGCTTAATGAACCTGTCAATACGACAGTCTTACCGATAAATAGGCTATCAATCTCATCTAAACCCGGGCGTTCGGCTGATTCCCAATGGATACCAATATTGTCGACCAAATCGTCAATCACAGCCTGATTATGCGGTTCGTTAAAGAAATTCACGACATGGCTGGCAACAACGCCTCCCACATCTTGCACCGCAATTAATGCCTCTGTATCCGCTGCACGCAGTTTTTCCAACGTGCCAAAGTGTGAAACCAAATTGACGGCAGTCGCTTCGCCGACCTCACGAATACCCAAAGAATAAATAAAGCGGGCAAAAGTCGTTTTCTTGGATTTCTCCAAGGCACTAATGGCATTTTGCGCAGATTTAGGCCCCATGCGCTCAAGACCCGTTAATATTCCCGCGGTCAGACGAAAAAGATCAGCGGGCGTTTTGACATACTCTTTATCTACGAGCTGCTCAATGATCTTTTCTCCCATGCCATCGACATCCATCGCTCGGCGGGAAACGAAATGCTTCAGCGCTTCTTTGCGCTGTGCTCCGCAGAACAAGCCTCCTGTACAACGAGCTACGGCTTCTCCTTCAACTCGTTCGATATCTGAGCCACAAACCGGGCAATGTTCAGGGAAAATCACTTCCTGGCTTTCTGCTGATCTGCTTTCATGAACAACTCCCACGACTTGTGGGATAACATCACCAGCACGACGGATAACCACGGTATCACCGATACGCAGGCCCAAACGTTCAATTTCATCTGCATTGTGCAGTGTGGCATTACTGACTATCACACCAGCCACTAATACAGGTTCCAAACGCGCAACCGGCGTAATAGCGCCAGTACGTCCTACTTGAAATTCGACGTCACGTACAATCGTCATTTGCTCTTGAGCAGGAAATTTGAAAGCCGTCGCCCAACGTGGGGCTCTGGCGACAAACCCCAGTGTTCCCTGTAATTCCAGGGAGTCGACTTTGACCACAACACCATCAATATCAAAGCCCAGAGTCGGACGTTGCTGCTCAATGTCATGATAAAAATCCATTACTTGTTGAGTCCCCTGACCCAATCTCACTTTATCACTGACGGGTAATCCCCACTGTTTGAACTGCATCAAGCGTTCGTAGTGGCTTGCGGGCAATTCCCCACCTTCCAGCACACCGACACCATAGCAATAAAAAGTGAGTGGACGTTTGGCAGTAATGCGTGGATCAAGCTGACGCAATGATCCGGCTGCCGCATTGCGGGGATTGGCGAATATTTTGTTACCTGTGCGACGTGCTTTTTCGTTGAGTTTTTCAAACCCAGCCTGTTTCATGAACACTTCACCACGGATTTCAACACGGGCAGGGATATTCTCACCTTTCAAACGCAAAGGAATGGCGTGAATGGTACGGACATTGGCAGTAATGTTTTCCCCCGTAGTTCCATCTCCACGAGTTGCCGCCTGCACCAATTCGCCATTTTCATACAGCAGGCTGACAGCCAGGCCATCGAGTTTTAGTTCGCAGCAAAATACCAAATCACGGCTATCTTTCAGACGATCACGAACACGCTTATCAAACGCCAGATAGCTCTCTTCATCAAATACGTTATCCAAAGACAGCATAGGAATTTCATGGCGCACCTGCTCAAAGGCAGTCAACGGTGCTGCACCAACACGTTGTGTGGGAGAATCGTCCGTAATCAGCGCTGGATGCTGTTCTTCCAGCGCTTTTAATTCCCGCATCGAGCGATCATATTCTGCATCAGGGATCTCTGGCGCATCCATAACATGATACAAATATTCATGATGACGCAATGTTGTTCTTAGTTTGTTGATTTTTTCGATAATATTTTTCATGACTTCTCACCAGAGATGAAAAAACCCCCGACTAGCGGGGGCTTGATACTAAAAAGAAGATTTATTCGCAGACGTTGAGCGTATTGCGGATACGCGCCTTATAGTGTTCGATCATTTGTGGTGTAAGCATCTTACGCTCACCATCCAGAACTACACCTCCCACATCGGCCGCAATGCGCTGTGCCGCTTGCAACATCAGTTTAAAATTCTGATTGGAATCACCATATGAAGGCACAAGCATAAACATGGAAACTCCGGGGGTAGTGAAATCCGGCATTTGGTCTGGATCAAACGAGCCTGGTTTTACCATGTTAGCCAAACTGAACAATACAGCACCACTACCCGATGGGTTCAAGTGACGATGGAAGATATTCATGTCACCAAACCGGAAACCCGCCTGTAAAATGCTTTGAAGTAATACTTCGCCATTCAGTTCCTGCCCATGATGAGCAGCAACATGCAGTACCAGCACGGTTTCTTTTGGGGTTTGCTCAGTTTCAGCCAACGCTTCATTTTCCGCTGCCTTTGGCTGCCCTTCAACACCACCATCGGCTGATTCTGCGCCTTTCGGTTCAACCGGATCAAATAACCCAAGCTGCGGCTCTTCCTGTTGTTCATCGACGATGCTCACTTTCACTGCTGGTACATCAGTTTGATATCTTGCAAGTAAAGGATCTGAACCATCATCTGGCAATGCCACTGACGACTCAGGCGAACGGCGTTCGATAACTGGGTCGGCACGATATTCAGAATGCGGTTTTACCGACTCCTGAACATGCGATTTTGCAGTATTATCAAACAGTTCATCGCCATCATTATCCCCCAGCTCTTCCTGACGCTCCTGTTTATGACGTTTAACTGGGCGATCACGAAAGAGTGATGAACGCTCTTTACGGCTGGTCCACAACCCATGTAATAGCAAAGCTATTATGGCTATCGCACCAACAACGATTAATATCAGACGCAAATCCTGCATCATTGCTATCTCTGTTGTTTAAATTAATTGCCACTACGGCGGAATATTCTTTAGATAAGAGTATTTGCCAAATAAGACAAGTGCAAGTCTCTGCATACTTTTCTTATCATAAAGAGAGATATCCTCTGTTTTTTCGGATGTTTTTTACACACAAAACTACTAGTCAGTGGAAAATCCTGCCTATATCATACCGTCTCAATCATCTGGGAGAGAATAAGAAAATATGACGAATTCGACAAAGTTGCGAAAACGTTTAGGTGGATTTCATTATATTACGCAAGGTTGGAAACTGATAACCCGTCCCGGCATTAAGAGATTTGTTTTATTGCCTTTGCTGGCCAATATCTTATTGCTGGGTGGTTCATTTTGGTGGCTATATCAGAAACTGGATGGCTGGATACAATGGACCCTCGATAAAATACCAAATTGGATGCAATGGTTAAACTATTTGATTTGGCCACTTGCGGTCATTTCCATCTTGCTGATTTTTACCTATTTCTTCAGCATACTGGCTAATTTTATCGCGTCACCATTCAATGGATTGCTGGCAGAAAAACTGGAAGCCGACCTGACAGGCATCCCAGCACCGGATACTGGTGTTATCGACTTACTCAAAGATACTCCCCGCATTCTGAAACGTGAAGTCGTGAAAATTCTTTACTACATTCCCCGTGCGCTTGCCCTATTGTTGCTTTACTTTATTCCGGGGATCGGCCAAACCGTCGCGCCCATCCTTTGGTTTCTTTTCAGTGCGTGGATGCTGGCAATCCAATATTGTGATTATCCGTTTGATAATCATAAAGTGAGTTTTTCCACTATGCGTAATACCCTGCGACAAGACAAAATTGACAACCTTCAATTTGGTGCAGCGGTGAGCATACTGACCATGATCCCTATCGTGAATCTGTTCATTATGCCAGTGGCAGTCTGCGGGGCTACCGCCATGTGGGTTGATCGCTACCGCCCCCAACACGCCCTCAATCACACGTCATAAAACTAAGCCAATCCTTCACTTACAGAACAAGCTCCTGATAAATTGTCGATATATCAGGAGCTTGAATTTAAACAGTGACACCAATCTTAAATAACCTAAGTAATATAAAATGACCCTCAAATATTCTTTTATATAATAAGAATAGACTGAAACCTTATTTCCATAAATAAGATGTTAGCGTATGGTTATTTAGTATTTAACGGTGTTTTAAGGGCAATCGAACAATGAGCAAAATTTATGAAGACAATTCGTTGACTATTGGTCACACTCCGCTAGTACGCCTAAAAAATTTCGCTAATGGCCGCATCTTGGCAAAGGTAGAATCCCGTAACCCCAGCTTCAGTGTAAAATGTCGCATTGGTGCCAATATGATTTGGGATGCTGAGAAACGCGGCATCTTGACCAAAGATAAAGAAATTATTGAACCGACCAGTGGTAATACTGGAATTGCACTTGCCTATGTTGCAGCAGCTCGTGGTTATAAGCTGACATTGACTATGCCAGAAACCATGAGCCTTGAGCGCCGTAAGCTACTGAAAGCATTAGGGGCTAATCTGGTGCTGACGGAAGGCGCAAAAGGCATGAAAGGTGCCATTGATAAAGCTAACGAAATCCATGACAGCGATCCTAACCGTTATGTACTCCTGCAACAATTCAGTAATCCAGCCAACCCAGAAATTCATGAAAAAACCACTGGACCTGAAATTTGGGAAGATACCGATGGTGATGTAGATGTTTTCGTTGCTGGTGTGGGGACTGGCGGCACCATCACCGGAGTTGCGCGTTACTTGAAAAATACTCGCGGCAAGCAAGTCACTATCGTTGCAGTAGAACCAGAAGATTCACCTGTTATCAGTCAAAAATTGGCAGGTGAAGAAATTAAACCAGGCCCACATAAGATTCAGGGAATTGGTGCTGGTTTCATTCCTGATAACTTAGATTTAACATTAGTTGACCGTGTATTTAAAATCAGCAATGAAGAAGCTATTCAAATAGCGCGTGAAGTTACTGAAAAAGAAGGCATTCTTTCAGGTATTTCTTCAGGTGCTGCTGTTGCGGCTGCGGTCAAATTATCACAAGAAGATGAATACAAAGACAAAAATATCGTGGTTATTTTGCCTTCTTCGGCTGAACGTTATCTCAGTACAGTGCTGTTTGCTGATTTAACCAATGATTAAAAATCACTCTGTGGCATTTTTCATTACATTGACAAAAAAGCACCTTAAGGGTGCTTTTTTGTGCATCAGATCAAAGTTTAAAGCTTTCCTAGATGATTTATTCAAGTAGCTTTAGTATTTAACCAGTAATTATTTTGATGCACGAAATTAATCACCAAACAGTCACCTGAAAGGTGGTTCAATTCGGCCATTACTTGATCGTGTGCATTAACACTAAGTCAACAATTGAATGCATCAAGTGTGTTAATTTTTTGATAATGATTAATATACAACACCCAATAGATTTCAGGTTGCAGTTAACAGCACAACAACTTGAAAGGTGAAGGGCATACACCCTCTTTCATTATCAATTTAACGGTTGTACAAGTCGAAGAAAATTCAACTCCACCAGCTTTGAAATTATCTTCGCTTATCAACAAATATTTAAGTTATTGAGGAAATACTATGTTCCAGCAAGAAGTTACTATTACTGCACCAAACGGCCTCCACACTCGTCCTGCTGCACAATTCGTCAAAGAAGCAAAAGGCTTTTCTTCTGACATTACCCTGTCTTCTGGAGGCAAGTCTGCCAGCGCAAAAAGCCTGTTTAAGCTGCAAACGCTGGGATTGACTCAAGGTACAGTCGTAACGATTGCTGCTGAAGGCGAAGATGAGCAAAAAGCTGTTGAACATTTAGTTAAGCTGATGGGTGAATTGGAATAATCATCCGCTTAACCAAACCAATCTATTTCATTCAGTTCATCCCCAGGACGATAAAATCTGGGGATATTTAGCGCCTCCCCCCTGAAGGCGTAATGAAAGGCAATCACCCGCAGTAAGGTCATATAGTATGATTTCAGGCATCTTAGTATCACCAGGCATTGCTTTCGGTAAGGCACTATTACTGAAAGAAGACCCCATTATTATTAACCAGAAAAACATTGCTCCTGAACAAATCGAACAAGAAATTTCCCGCTTTAAGCAAGGCCGCGATAAATCCTCTGCACAGTTAGAAATAATTAGAAAAACAGCCGAAAAAAATCTGGGCGCAGAAAAGGCCGAAATCTTCGAAGGCCACATCATGTTGCTGGAAGATGAAGAGCTAGAGCAGGAAATTTTTACCCTAATCAAGAAAAATCTGGCCACAGCAGACGCCGCCGTCTATTCCGTCATTGAAGATCAGGCCAAGGCTCTGGAAGAACTGGATGATGAATATTTGAAAGAACGTGCCGCTGATGTTCGCGATATCGGTAAGCGCCTACTGAGAAATATTCTGGGTATGCCAACTATCGATTTAGGTTCGATTGAAGAAGAAGTCATCTTAGTTGCCAATGATCTAACTCCATCGGAAACCGCGCAACTCAATCTGGATAAAGTACTGGGCTTCATTACTGATTTGGGCGGCCGGACTTCCCACACGTCCATCATGGCCCGCTCTTTAGAGTTACCGGCAATTGTTGGTACGAGCAACGCAACCACGCAAATCAAAAACGGCAGTTACCTGATTCTGGATGCAGTCAATAACCGCATTTACGTGAACCCATCTGATGCCGAAATCGAGCAATTGAAGGTAACGAAAAGCGAGTACCTGACAGAAAAAGTTGCGCTGGCGAAACTGAAAGATTTACCCGCTATTACGCTGGACGGTCATCAAGTTGAAGTTTGTGCCAATATCGGTACGGTTCGTGATGTCATGGGCGCTGAACGCAATGGTGCGGAAGGTGTCGGTTTATACCGTACCGAATTCCTGTTTATGGATCGCGATGCCCTGCCAACAGAAGACGAGCAATTTGAAGCCTACAAAGCGGTCGCGGAAGCGGTTGGCAATCAGGCCATCATTATTCGTACGATGGACATCGGCGGTGATAAAGACCTGCCTTACATGAATCTGCCAAAAGAAGAAAATCCATTCCTTGGCTGGCGTGCGATTCGCATTTGCCTTGATCGCAAAGAGATCTTACATTCTCAATTGCGTGCTATCCTGAGAGCGTCTGTCTTTGGTAAACTTCGCATTATGTTCCCAATGATCATTTCAGTTGAAGAAATACGGGAACTAAAATCCGAACTAGCATTACTCAAAGAACAGTTACGCAATGAAAACAAGGCATTTGATGAATCGATTGAAGTAGGCATCATGGTGGAAACGCCTGCTGCTGCAACCATTGCTCATCATCTTGCTAAAGAAGTTGATTTTTTTAGTATTGGGACAAACGATCTAACTCAGTATACTCTTGCGGTAGACCGTGGTAATGAGCTGATTTCTCATCTTTACAACCCAATGTCACCAGCAGTGTTGAGCTTAATCAAGCAGGTTATTGATGCTTCACACGCAGAAGGTAAATGGACTGGCATGTGTGGAGAACTTGCCGGTGATGAACGCGCCACACTGTTACTCTTGGGCATGGGATTAGATGAGTTCAGCATGAGTGCGATATCAATTCCACGCATTAAGAAAATCATCCGTAATACCAATTACGATGATGCGAAAGCACTGGCAGAGCAAGCCTTAATTCAGCCAACAGCACAGGAATTGATGGATTTGGTTGACACCTTTACCAGAGAAAAAACACTCTGCTAAACCTATTAGCCAGAACACGGTCCCATTAAAACAATTAGGAGAAGATTCATGGGTCTGCTTGATAAATTAAAATCTCTGGTTTCAGACGATAAAAAAAACAGCGGCAGTATTGAAATTATCGCCCCATTATCAGGTGAGATAGTCAATATCGAAGATGTTCCGGATGTTGTTTTTGCCGAAAAAATCGTGGGTGATGGCATCGCCATTAAACCGACCGGCAACAAAATTGTCGCTCCTGTTGATGGTACCATTGGTAAAATCTTCGAAACTAACCATGCTTTTTCTATCGAATCCGATAGTGGCGTTGAACTCTTCGTCCATTTTGGTATTGATACCGTTGAACTGAAAGGTGAAGGCTTTAAGCGCATTGCCGAAGAAGGTCAACGGGTACAGAAAGGCGACTTGGTTTTAGAGTTTGATTTGGCATTTCTGGAAGAAAGAGCTAAATCAACCTTAACGCCTGTTGTTATTTCCAACATGGATGAAATCAAAGAGTTATCTAAAGTAAATGGATCAGTAGTCGTGGGTGAGTCTGTCATCATGCGCATCAAAAAGTAACAGAGGGATCATTGAGGGAAATGCCCCTCCTTTTTCTGCTAGTTGATTCCCCCTGGCTTATGGATGGTTCATGAATCGCCACTGTTTTATCAGGCATTTTTATTAATTCAGCCTGATAATACAGAGGCGATTTTTTATTGGCATACCCAATAGATTTCAAGTTGCAGCGCAGCCAACAAGGCAGCAACTCGAACGATGATGGATATAGGTGAAATGAGTTATTGGCTGGCAGAGAACTTAATAAGTGTAAAATCCCTTACCAGATTTGCGTCCTAAATGGCCCGCATCGACCATGGTTCGCATCAACGGGCAAACCCGATACTTTGAATCCTGAAACATCTGGTAAAGCACATCAAGAGAATTAACGACCGTATCGATGCCAATCAAATCTGCCGTTTCCAGTGGCCCCATTTTATGACCGAAACATCCTTTAAATATCGCGTCCACGTCCGCCGGTTGAGCTACGCCGTCCTGCACGGTGAAAGCGGCCTCATTCATAAATAAATGGGAAATCCGGTTAGAAACAAAACCGGGGCCATCTTTCACCACGACGGCATTTTTACCCAGTATTGCCAGAATCTCCAAACACCGTTCTTGAGTTTGTTCGGAAGTATTAAGCCCGATAATCACCTCAACAGTCGGTTTCAAATAAACCGGATTCATAAAATGCACACCAATAACCTGAGACGGTGTGTTATGGAACGAGCCCAGTTTAGTGATGGGGATGCAGGAGGTATTCGCCGCCAGTACGGCATGGGGAGCAATAAACTCCGACATGCGCGCATATAACGCTTGTTTGAGCGCAATGTTTTCGGTGATATTTTCTACCACAAACTCACAATCGGATACAGCCTGTAAATCCTGTGACCAAACGATGTTATGCAGGATTACTTCAGGATTTTTTCCCTTGGCGAGCGGGCTGAACAACGGGGCATAGCCAGCGGTTTCCATGATACGCTCCCTGCTCTGTTCACCAGAAAGCGCATCTTTTTCGATAACAACCACATCATGCCCCCGCAGAGCGCAGTCAAAGGCAAGGCTGGAGCCAATATTGCCACCGCCAACCACAGCTATTTTAAGTTTTGACATAGTGACTATTCTTATTGAATTTTAAAAGGTGTTTACACCCAATGGATTTCAAGTTGCAGCTTGATTGGCTGCAATTTGAAAGATGAAGGAAATATTTCAGGTTAACTTATTCGAGTTAACTCATTGAATGGCAAGCATTGCTCAGTTATTCGAATCAGGAGAAACCAGTTCCCACTTGCCAAACAGCGTCAAACCCGCCGCTTTTGCCAACGCCGAAGACGCGAGGTTATCGAGCTGGCATCGGTATTGAGGCTCATATCCCTGCCCATAAGCGTACTTACTGATCGTGCGTACCACTTTTCTGGCATGACCCTTGCTTCTAAAAGACACTAACGTCAATACACCGAGATCCGCAATTTGCGCATTATCCCAAGGATACATGCTGGCGGCGCTGACCAGGCTATCCTGATCAAAAGAGCCGAATACGGCCCAGTGATCCAGTTCCACATAAGCGTCATCCAAATCTTGTTCCGAAACGGAAGATTGGAACTCAGAGAAAATCGCCTCATCATCTTCCTCTGTCAACTGGCGCAGAACACCGTCCAGATTTTCTTTCAGCAATACATCCTGTTCGGCTTCTGAGAAGTAAAAAATATAATCTGCGCCATGCAGAGTAATATCCGCCTCATTCAATTTCTGGCGAAAGATCGGCTCAGACATATGTTCTTGATGATAAAGGCCCGCTTTTTCGGCCAGCTCAGGCGTCAGAACTGCCATGACCCGACCATCAGTAGTTTCCAGCACCATAAGCCGGCTATCTTCTTCCAGATTAGCGTTGGTGGCGACAGTAAAAACATCATCACTATAGAGGACATCCCCATTCAACAATGGAGCTTGCCAAAAGTCAGTTATCGTTTTTGAAAATAAAGACATACTTCTTACTCGCTTTGGTTGGGATCAGCAAGCGCACGCTGGCGCTCAATCAAATAACAGTCAGTTAAATAACTCTTATGCCATTACCCGTCAATACTTCGTTTTGCTCATGACCAAAATATCAAACTCCGGTACGGCAGCAATCGGAGCGTCGGCTATCCAGCCGTGACCACGTTGGCTTTTGAAATTAAAATAGTCCCGATATTCCGAATTGGTGAGAAAATTATAAGTCAAAGAAATACTGGGTGATAACGTGTGTACCTCATGGGACAACCCTTTAGGTATCAACATAATCTCACCCGGCAGCAAATCGAACTGCCATATACGATCTTCATTGTGATGCTGGCTTTTCTGATTTTCACCGCCGTTGGCCTGATGCGTAGATTGATTCGTATATCGTGATAAATCAGCACGCCCTTCTGCGGCATTTCTGACCACATCTTCCAGTGAAGCGGAAAAAATCCAGCCTGCTTTTCTGCCTTCCACTTGACACAACACCGCATTGGTTCGCATCCCGTCAACATGTAAACGGGTGCATGCTCCCGGAGCCGAGAAATACAGCCCCCAATCCTGACACATTCGCTTATTGGGATGGAGAGATCCTACCTGAACCCAGGGGATCTTATAGCCGCTTTCAGGCAGGAAATAAGGTCTGCGCCAATGATCCTGAATACGTTGAAACGCCAGAAAACTAAACGAATGGGTTTTTACCCGATGACCCAATCCCCATGTGAACAGCAGATGTTTAAAAAACGAATCGTAGGTGTATCGCAGATAATCGAGATCAGCGCCCATCTCACCCAGTTCAACGGCAGGCAACGAAGCAATTTCCTGTAAATAAGCGCGTAGCTCAACAACCTTGTTCGGCTGGAATCCGGCATCCTGCAATTGCACGGACATATCACCGAATTCTTGAGCAAAGTAATCGAAACTCCAAATTTGCTTCCCTCGCCAATCCCTCAAGCCATCGGTCACAATAACGGGTTCTTTTTTCATCAAATAACGTTTGCTAAACTCAGCAATCGAAATATCAGACACTTTCTCCACATGACGGTATTCCGCCGATTCGAGGCGTGCCAACGCATCACTGCTTTCCGTTTCCCTCTGTGTCCCCTTGCCGCGCCGATAAATGCTCACCTCTTCATGTGCCCACATCGCAATATCACCGAGTGCATTCCAAGTATTACCGAAAAAACTCATTTTCCACTCCCTAAAAATTGAATTCTGAATCCACATCCCGAACGTCCGCCTGAGCAGACGATGCCGGCGTGTATCCATAATTGAGACCATTGAGCAACCCTTGTATCTCCTCGTCAGGATTGGCGAGCACTTCATCTATCAAAATGAAAAAGTAGTCAAACATCGCCATGACAGTGGCTTCACTGAACATTCGTTGGCGAAACTGTATCGTGCAATCAAAAGATTCTCTGGTTTCGGACACATCCATCGCCAAATCGAACTTGACTGCCTCTAACGTCAGTTCAAGCCGGGAAAACTTGCCTTCTCCCTCAACCTCATCAGCCCCATTCAGACTCAAGGGCAGATAGCCGAAAACCACATCGAACAACGGGTGCTTACCTTGACGGTTTTGGACATCACGTTCAGCGCTGAGATCTTCCAGCAACGCACTCATCGGATAGGTTTGATAAGGCACACTTTCAGCCCACTGAGCATTAAGCTCCAGCAGATAATCCGCCATAGGCACCTCTGTCTCTGGCTCAATTTTCAGGGCCAGCATGTTGACGAGATAACCGACCAACGCCAGTTCTTCCGACTGCATACGCCCTGTGACCGGAACACCGAGCAAAAAGGACTCAGCACGGGCAATTTTCGCGATCAACACTCCAAACACCCCAAGGAAAAAGGTGAACGCTGACAGACCAAGCTCATCACACAGCCGCCTGATTTCCGCACTGGTTTGCGGAGAAAGGCTTTTATCCAGCGTGATCCCCCGATGACTTTCGACATCGGTACGCCAGTCGTAATCCTCCACCACCGGCAACGACAACGGTGCTGGCAAAGGCAACAAATTGGCGAGCCAATAGGATTTATCTTTCCGTACCTTATCCTCACTTTCGGACTCCAGCCTGTAGCGCCGATAGGCGGCGAAGCTATACTCCGGCTCAGGCAGCGTCTGCCCTTGCAGCAAGCATTGAAAATCATCAGCAAGGATGCCCAAAGAAACGGCGTCACATACGATGTGATGAACAACGATCAGCACTTGGTGGTATGGAACAGCACCTGAACCTGTGATTATCATGGCGCGAATGGGCAGCTCGGTATGCAGATCGAAAGGCATATTGGCGAACTGTTCAAGACGGGCAAAATTCTCTTCCTGCGTTTCCCCCGCCTCGGACACCAACAATCTCGCTTTAGCCTCAAGCTGAGGCAACATCATCAAATCAGCGCCCTGTCTTTTAAACAGGCACTTCAGCACCGGATGTCTGTCCGCCACTTGCTCTATCGCCTCAGCGATGGAAATCGCGCTGATCGAACTCAGGCATTGAAAAGCCATCGGCATGTTATAGCTGCCGTTGGCAAACGTGGTCTGATGTATGTACAGTAAATCCTGATCTGCACTGGCGACAATCGGCTCGGACAAGTCAATGGACGGCAAAGCCAGCGGGGAAACGTTCTGATCGTTGAGAAACTGCCGTTCAATCTCACGGATGGTCGGTTGTGCGAAAAAGTCCTGAATGGAAACCCGCTGACCCATTTTTTTATACACCTTTTCCGCCATCACGATGGTCTTCAGACTGTCGCCACCCAGCTCCATGAATTTGTCATCAATACCGATGCTGCCAACACCGAGAATGCTGCTCCATATCGCGGCAATTTCCTTCTGCATCTCATTAGCGGGCGGCTGATAAACAGAATGCAGCGTTTCAGGTCTGGGCTTCAATTTGATGCTACTGGCAGTTTGTGGCTTGCGATTACCCTTGGCGACGCGCCTTCCTCCCCAGGCATACAACCTGTCCATAAATTGACCCGCAGAGAAGATTTTCTGATTTTCACGGTCGTATTCACGCAAGCTGCTTTCGAACAGCGCAGGAAATTCAGAGCCGGAGAACGCAACTTCATTGGCTCCCCAAATCAGTGCATCAGCTTGATGTTCCTCATCCAAATGACGCGCCCCATCGAAATGAATCGTTTCCCAGTTCACCACAATCCAACGGGGGTTTCGTGACCGTCGGTTTTGTCTCTGCCCCCAACCGTCCAGAAACAGGTTAGCCGTAGCGTATGGTGCATGGGCAATCCCGCCCAAAAAGGCCGACATGGAAGAGGTCATAAAACAATATTCGACCGGAACGCTTTCGAATACCTTGGCAAGCACTTCTGCCACCTGAGCTTTCGGCTTGAGTTGTGCGCGGTAATGATCGGCATTGAGCTGATCCAACGGAGAAAAAGAGTCACCATCCGTCACACCTGCAGCATGAATCACTGCATGGATATTCCCCAAACGCTGACGGATAGATTCAAACAATGCCAACGCATCCGTTTCAGTTTCCAGCGTGTACGGGAAAATCTCCACTGCGCCAGCCCCCGCTTCCTTCAATTCCGTCTGTAAACGTTGCATGGCCGGTGCGTCTGCTGACTGACGACTGATGAGTGCCAACCGTCCCTGAAAACGCTGTGCGATTACATTTGCCATCGCCTTAGCCATTCTGCCGCCGGCACCAGTAATAACATAGGTTTTCCCCATGAAGTGAGACGCATCCACCACCTCATTTTCTTCTGCATCCGGGCAACGAAAATCCTCAACAAACAGCCCTTCATCGTTCAGTTTCAGAGGGCCATGCAATGGCGTTTGCAATAATTCGGTCAGTGCGGCAGATACCCAATCCGCTTTTTGGGTCTGTAAAAATAGAAACGCACAATCGATACCGGGGATCTCTTGTGGCATCACTAAAGCCAATGCCTTAAGCGCTGATTCTGTTAAAACTGATTCGGCCAAATGTTCGCTATCGGCGGCCATAGCAGGCACGATCAAGTAAATATGCACGGAAGTAAACGCGGAGAAATCAGTCTCCGTGAGCGTTTTGCCCAGTTCAGATAAAATTTGCAGTGAATCTGGCGCAAACGAAAATCCATCCGACGGAAACGCCAGTGATAACACCAGAGAGTGAGTCTTTTGCGAATCACTAGACAGCCCCGCAAGCGCATTTCGGACTTGCACCGGACAAAGCATATTCAGGCTCACCACCTCAATCTGATTTTTGTCTACCCAATCAGTTGACTGCGATGCCAAAGATTGATCAAGCAGCAATACAGCGTGAGGCTTATTTTCCCCCACTGGCGCTTTCGGTAAGCGGACTGGCTTCCAAAATGGCAGCAACAGACCTGAAGCATTTTTAGATAAGTTTTTACCCTCAGGCGCAGCGATCACACTGGCAATTTGCGTCCAGGTTTTGTCCGTAATATGTCCTGCTCCATGTTCCTCACGCATGAAAGCATATCCGGGTACATCCATCAGCGGTTGCCCGTGGAAGGAAGTAAAAAGAAACTGCGCGGGTTCTTTCGTCTGACCTGATATCCAATGGGTGATAGCCGCAAGCGTTTCTGAGCGATTATCTGGCGGCACCGTATTCTTATCCAAGTTTTCCATAAACTGAGGAATCAGCGCCAATACATCCCCCTCTTCCTCAAGCTCCAGATAGACTTTAATTTGCTGCATCAGAGCAAACTTTGAATCTGCCGTGAACATTGCCCGACACGGAAAACTCCGCCGTTTGCCCAGGGTATGGGATAACGCGCATAAATCCAGATGAGTTTGCAGCACCAGCCATTGAGAAACCGACTCCAATTGCAGTGCCAAAGAGGCCTTATTTTTAGCCGAGAATGGGAAAAAACAGACTTCGGATGCCATCTCACCACTTGCCGAATCTACGGTCTCGGAAGAAGAGCGATAAGAAGGCACATATTGTTGCAGCACCATATGCGCATTGGTTCCGCCGATGCCAAAACTACTCACGCCACCGGTTCTCAATTTGCCTGCTTTTGATGACCACAGTTCTGCGCGAGTGTTGATATAAAATGGAGATTGCTCAAGTTCCAACTGTGGATTAGGGCGCTGGAAATGCAGCGCAGGCGGGATCACCCCGTGTCTGAGCGCCAGCACCATCTTGATGAAGCCAGCAATACCGGCAGCCGAATCCAAATGCCCGATATTGGTTTTCACCGATCCCAATGCACATTGGTTTATCGCCTCAGCGATGTCGGCGGAAGATCTCTTTTCATTGAATACCTCACACAACGCCATAAACTCAATGCTGTCCCCCAACGAGGTCGCTGTTCCATGACACTCAATAAAATCCAAATCCGCTGCGTCAATCTCAGCCATCTGCAAAGCGGAACGAATCACGTCCGCCTGTCCCTTGACGCTGGGCGCCGTGTAGCCTACCTTGCGGGCGCCATCATTGTTGATGGCGGAGCCTTTGAGGATCGCCCAGATAGGATCGTTATCCGCAATGGCATCCCCCGCCCGCCGCAATACCACAGCCCCCAAGCCACTACCGAATACGCTGCCAGTCGCTTCCGCATCAAATGCTCTGGTTTTGCCATCTTTTGAGAACAGCATCCCGTCCTGATAGGTATGCCCATTTTGTTGCGGCAGCAACAGGCTGACGCCCCCCGCAACCGCAAAATCACATTCACCGCTCAACAAACTCTGCACAGCCTGATGCACACTCACCAGACTGGTTGAACAAGCCGTCTGGAGGGTAAAGCTGGGGCCTTCCAACCCCAGCTTCCAAGAAATCAGCGTACTCATGGCATCTTTATTGGCTAATTGAGAAGCGAGAAAACCCCCAACATTCTCAACCTGTTCAGACAACATCGCCTGCATCGTCCACTGTACCGTGCTGCGGGCGCCCAAAAACAACCCGATATTGCGCCCTCGTTTATCAGGATCAATACCGGCATTCTCCAACGCATGCCAGACACACTGCATCATCAAACGGATTTGCGGATCTAACAGTGCCGCCTCTGCCTGACTGTAACCAAAGAACTCCGCATCAAAATAATTCGCTCCCGCCAGCACACCGTTGACTGGCACAAAGTCTTTATTACGTATCTTACTGATATCATGCCCTGCCTGAAGCAATTCCTCCTCCGTAAAGCAGGAGATCCCATCCACCCCCATTAGCAGATTTCGCCAAAACTCACTGCTGTTTTCTGCCCCCGGAAACCGACCTGATAAACCAACAACAGCGATATCCAAATCTTCTCTTATTTCTGCGCTCATGATCCCTTCCCTTACCTTGTTCTCAATCTATAAAATCATCAGGGGATAACTGTTTAATGAACTCAAAGTGATTGCCGCTTCGACGATGGATAGAGCAACGACAATCGATAGCACAATGCCCTTGCAGTTGTTGCATAAGCCCCTCAATTCCTTCGGCATCTGCATCGTCAGAAAAGAACACCTCGACGGGGATAGACGTTAACGACAGAGCCAGAATCCGCTCATGGAATGTCCTGTTTTCAAGGATCTGATGCTGTAACCGATAATGGCACCACTCTTGATGAAGCGCAGGGAATGCCTGCCGTAACGTCTCGACATCAATATCAGCATCAATTTCGGCGCTTACTCCGGCCTGATGGTTAACATCACGAAAGAACGCAACAAAACCCGCATACAACACATCACCGCTAAATACGTCGGTTTTCAAATTCGGATCAAAAAACACCAGTTTGTCTATATCTTGTAATAACTGGTTTTCGGATAAATGGTTTTCGGGTGAATGGTTTTGCGCCAGAGATTCATGTTGCAACAATGCAGCCAATATCTCAGCACCAAGGGAATAACCTCCCAACCACAGTGGCCGTGATTGATGGCTCGCCTGCGCTTCAATGTGTGACATCAGCGCGTTGAGCAACACTTCTTTAAATGCTGTCACCGACAAGTTTTCAACCGCCCTGGGTTCTGTCGTCAAAACAGAGACAGTCACCCGCCCCGCCAGATTGTCCGCCAGTACCTGTAATTCCACCAATCCCCCTAACGCTGGTGGCAACAACATCAGTTTGGGAAGGCTCAGATCATCGGTATTAAGAAACCGTTCCCTTAGCACGGCGTCATGGTTTTCATCAGGATTTTGTCGTGATTTAATCAACGCCCACTGTTCACCCATTGTGGCATTGCGGAACACATCAACGGGGCTGAACATAACGCCAAACAGGGTTTCCAACTGGCTGGCCAAACGCACGGCACTCAGGGATGAACCGGATACCAAGAAGAAATCAGAACTCAGTGTCAGTACGCCTTTGTACTCCAGACATTTTCTCCAGCAACTGATCAGCTTTTGCAGTTCCTCGTCCGTCTTCACCCCTTGTTCCTCCTGCATTTGCTGCTCGCATTCCAGCCACTCCTTAAACAGTGCCACAATCCGCTGTCTGTCCATCTTGCCTATTTCAGTACGGGGCAGGCGCTCGACAGGAAATATTGCCGACGGCAGGTGGGAACGGGGATAATGCCGTGCCAAATACTGTTGCAGGCCAGACTGAATATTCTCCTCTCCTTCAATCGCCAGCACC
Organism: Xenorhabdus lircayensis; assembly: GCF_016306625.1. Lineage (GTDB taxonomy): Bacteria > Pseudomonadota > Gammaproteobacteria > Enterobacterales > Enterobacteriaceae > Xenorhabdus > Xenorhabdus lircayensis. Next base: position 30,644 of record NZ_JACOII010000011.1, read on the forward strand.
AAACAAGCATCAGGTGTTCCGGCAAACGCCACCGCAGCGCCCGCGTTAATGACTCGCGGGTACTGTCTGGCTCTGTTCTCCAGTTCGCCCAGACCAATAAAATTGCCGCGCACTTTGCAGCTATCGTCCATGCGTCCTTTGAGGTAAAACAGGCCGTCTTTGTCCGCCATCGCCAAATCACCAGAGCGGAAGAAAGTTCCCTGCTCGTCCCGACCAAATTTGCTGGCAGTCAGCACCGGATCATTCAAATAACCGTGATGCTCAAAATCCCCATAGATCACCAACTCACCCCACTGACCAGCCCGGAGTCGGGCGCCATTGTGATCAACCACGGCAAAAGCAACATGATCAAAGGGTTCACCGATGGAAAGTGCCACACCTGACGCTAACCGTGCGCAATTCACCATTGAAACGGCAATGCAGGTTTCTGTCGGGCCATAGCTGTTCCAAATCTGCGTCCGTTCGAGCAATTGATTGATATCTCCCACAGCAAGGAAATCCCCGCCGCTGATACAAATCTTGGGCAAAGGAGCCAAATCAGGCATACGGTTCCAAGCGGAGAAAAGCGCCGGAGCAGCAGAAATAATGTCAGGACGGTAGCGGGTTAAAAACGCCTTCGCTTTGCGCTCATCTAATAAACTGTAGCGATCGGCCACAACACTTGCCCCTTGCAACGCCCAAGACAACAAAATTTCTTCAATATAACCGTCAAAACTAGGTGAAAACTGCTGGACGATACGCAATCCTTGCTGTTCTGTAAGCGGTGCTGGCTCCAATCCCAGTTTATTGACGAGCGAATCCACATACTGAGCCGCCGTGTTCGCAGTGACGCAAATGCCTTTCGGCCGGCCGGTCGTGCCAGAGCTATACAGAATCCATGCAATGGGGTTGTCATCGCGGGATTTCACGCTGCGAAAACCGTGCCAATCCACCGCCCCCAATTCCGCACCCATCCCCATATTCACCACCAGATCCGGCTCGGCATGGCGGATAACTTCATTAATATGCTCTTCCGGCGTCCCCGTCTCCAATGCCAGATAAGTTGTGCGCGTCAGAAAACAAGCGGCCAGAAACGCCTGCATCTGGCTTCCCGCCTGTCCCAGAATGAGCGCTCGCCGGATCGTGCCTTTGTTCAACTCCTGCACATAGGCAGCCGTTAATGCAGCAAACTCTTGCCAAGTCACGATGCTTTCATCTTCAATAACAGCAGGACGATCACCTAATGTCTGAAATGTCGTCAGCAGCATGGCATCAATTGGGGTATACGATGCACACCGTTGTACCGGCCGAAACGCTTTCTGCGTCGCTTCATCGGACACGAACACATTAACCTGCAAGCCGGCAGGCGGGTGATGCAGGATCTGCTGCAAAATCGCCTGATAACTGTTTGTAATGGCGGCTATCTGTGAATCAGTGAAGACATCACACTGAGACTCCAGAACCAACCGACAACTTTGCGCAGTATGAATGACAGAAAAGTCGAGCGGCCCGTGCGTTTCCTGCGATAAATCTTCCGCGCCCGGCGTTTCACCTATTCCGTTCCCAACGTCATCCTCTATATCCAGGTAGACATAGGTGACATTCAGCAATGGATTGCTGCCAAACATTCTCGGATCACGACTGAGCAACGCAAAAGCTTCTTCAACAGGGAAAAAAAGATGATCGGCCACCTGCCACTGTTCATCCGCCAATGTCTTGATAAATTGGTCAAAGGTGCGCTTAGACTGGTCAAAACGAAATACACAAGGAGACAATGAGACGAACATGCCCACTGTATCCAGCGCCTGTTTCGGACGCAACGCATTAGCAACGGAGATGGAAAACAGATTGCTGTGTCCCTCACGTGCCACGGTCATCCCCCATACCGCCAGAAAGAACATGGCGGGCGTCACGTTTAATGACTGGCACAACCGTTTCACTCCTCTCTCATTCTCAGCCGATAAGCACCAAGACGTGTGCCTCACCTTGCCATCCATCTCTACGGCACCATGCCCGAATGGATCAAACTCCACTCCCTCCATATAATTTTTCCAGAATGTCTCGGCCTGATCCCAAATAGGACGTTGACGGGCATCCATGAGTGCCACGGCATAGTGTCTGTAACTCAGCGCAACCGGAGCCAGCGGGGCATGAGCCAATAACTGCTCAAATTCACTCTGGAGAATTTCCAGCGAAGGTTTGTCCGTTAAGATATGGTGAATTTGCAGTAGCAAGCAGGCCTGCTCCGTGCTGACATCCTGCAAATAACCTCTCAGTAAAGGGCCTTCTTCCAAATCCAAAGCCCGCATCCGCACTTGTCGCCATTGGTTCTGGTCATCGGACAATACCCGGTCAACTGGCAGAGACGGTAATGTCTCCGCATAGGGTATGCCTTCGTTATTGATCCGGTATCGGGTACGCAAAATATCGTAGCGATCTAGCAAAGTCTGCAATGCGTGTTTCGCTGAATCAGCGGAAATTTCGTGTGATAGTGGGATTTCCAGCGACAAAACACAGACCAGTGATTCAGGATCCAGACGATATTGTGCATAGAGCCGAACTTCTTGCGCCGATAGCGGCCCACGTCCATCAGCCGAAAACGGGAGTGGTGTTTCCAACAAACTTGAGAAATCGTCTATAGGTCTTTTCTCATCATTGATGCTCTGCGAATCAATCATTTTTGCCAGCATTTCAATCGTGTCGTTTTGGAAAAACGCCTGCAAAGACACCACCTGCCCAAACTTTTGCTGAATCTCTGCCAGCACTCTCACCGCGCGCAGCGAATGCCCACCCAGCGCAAAGAAACTTTTATCCACCGACAACGCATCAGTTTCCAGCTCCAAATACCGCCCCCAACAGGCCGCCAGCCATTCTTGAGTCACGCCACTGGGTCGAACGGTATCATTGGGTGCCGTCTTGCCAAGCGTCTGTTTCAACGCTTGCCGATCCAATTTGCCCGTGCCCGTCAGCGGCAACTCCGGCACTAAAATAATCTGGCTGGGCACCATATAAGCCGGAATCCGGCTTAAGAGTGCCTCTCTGACATTCTGCTCTGTGACCCGGCTGTTCATCACCGTATCATCAGTCACAACGACAAAGGCGCCCAAGCGGGCATGTCCCCGCTTGTCTTCTATGCCAATTACCGCTGCCTCGGACACCATCGGCAGATCCAGCACGTTCTTCTCAACGGCATCCAGTTCAATGCGGAATCCATTCACTTTTAGCTGGCGATCGCGTCTTCCCAGAATGTCAATCTCTCCCTGAGCATCCCAACAGCCGAGATCTCCACTGCGATAATATTTTCCTTTCAGCCATTCCGTATCCAGATGAATAAACACCTGCTCGGTGAGATCGGGGCGATTAAGGTAACCACCTCCTACGCCAACACCACCTATCAATAATTCCCCCGGTACACCAATGGGACAAGGTTCCAAGGTATCGGGAAACACCACGACACACTGGCAACCACCGAGCGGTTTACCGATGGTAATTTTTTGGTCATTGCGCTCGATAGACAAATAGGTGGCGGCAACGCCAGTTTCACTCGGGCCATAGATGTTAAATAACTGGTAGTTATTCTTTTGAAACGTTCTCAGACTTTCGCCACCAAAATAGAGTTGCCGCAACGTGGGAATGTCACCTTGCTCCATGATGTCTTCGGCAAATACCGTTGTAGCGAACAACAGGGCAATCTGATGTTCCCGCAGGAATTCGACGCATTTTTTCGCATCAATGCGCGCCTCTTCCGGTACCATCACCAGCACAATTTCCTGCGTCAGAATCTGCACGCACTCCAGTACGAAATAATCAAACGTGTGGTTGGACACAGAGGCGAACCGAGAACCCGCCGAACGATTCAAACTGTGTGTTTCAGTACTGAGGTTGAGCAATGCCCTGTGAGTATTGATGCTGCCTTTCGGTTTGCCCTCACTGCCGGAAGTCATCACGACGAATAAGGTGTCATCGGGGCTGACTGCCTCGCCTTTGTGCAACCATTCTGCCAATAATGCCGCATCTGACTTATCCAAACAGGGCGCCAGAGAAGCCGGATGATAATCAGGCAACATAACCACCTGACAGCCCTGACGACGGAAGAGCTCCTCCATCCGGCCGGAACTTTCCTGCGGCGTTTCCTGTACCATGTCCTGCGCCATATCCTGCAACAACACCGTCTTGGTGTGATACAACTCGATAACATCCAATAATTGTCTTTCTGGCGCGCTATTTGATTGCAGGAAAAACGGTTTACCGATACGGATACACGCCATTACAGCGAGTGTGGTTTCTATTCCCTTAGCACCGACAATCAGCACACAATCACCCAATGATGCCCACTGTGGCCATTGCGGATCGGTCAACAACATCTCCGTATACTGCGCCAACTGCGTAAAGTTAACCGTCTGCCCCCCAACTTCCAGAAAGGGCATTTCTGCTCTGTCGCGAATAGAGGCCGTTATAGCCTGGGCTACATTTTGATATTGCAGTGGTTGTGCAGTCACTGGCGTGGACAAGGTGAGCATTCTCTCCCGCTCTTGCTGCGGTATCCAACGCATCGACGCAAGCGATGCTATCGGCTCAAACACCATACTGCCCAACAGCAGAGTCAAGCGTTCTATCAACAGCGTGATCAGTTCCGGCTCCACCTTTTTCGGGTCAAAACGTATATGCAAAGAGGTTTTTTCAGGGCGGGCTTCAAACCAGATACTCAATGCATAATGCGTTGTATCCATTTCCCCCGCGCGGGTGTCTGCAAAATCCTTCCCGGCAAGGCCTAAACTCACAAAAGGAGGCAGTGTTTCTGAATAGCCCACCAAAACTTGTGGCAATTCCGGCATGGCAGCCGACACCGTTTGTGGCGACAAACCAGACGTCAATGCAGCAACCTGCTTCCATTGGATAAGTTCCTCACCAAACAGACATTTTACCGGTTGTTCCAACACCTTTTCTGCCAGATTCCATTTGGCGGGAACGAGATACCACTCTTTAGCTGAAATTCCGTCACCCAAAATTCCGTCAACCAATGGGACATTGCCTGCCAAATCTGTCCCCCCAAGCGCCCATGTCAGGCTGCCCTCTGGCTCGTGGCAATGCAGAAATGCGAGATATTTGATACAGGCAGAAAACAGCGACAAACGGTGCAACGGAGAAGCGGCCGCCATGGTGAAAATTCTGTCGTTCAGTTTTTCTGGCAGAACGCATGACGTCGTGACAAGCTCCTCGTCCGCCTCCGACGCTGATTGCGTCGTCACAAAAAAGGGACATCCCTGATATTCTGCATCCAATTGTTGGCAGGCATACTCTTTTAACGCCTGTTTTCTTGCATACATCGCAATGGGGTCATTAGTGAACATTTCGCAACTTCCTACTTTTTAAAATTTCATCCGACATGATTTTTCATCTCAACCAGCATTCAACGCGTTTTGCAAAATCGAGTTAAACAACCCTTCCCAGTTTTCCACACCACTTGTCGCCCTGAATGAGAGCGCTTCAAGGTGTACATCAAAACCCGCAGTGTGCTCGGCAATCTCGCATGTCAGATTCCAGTGCGATTGGCCACCTGAAACGTTGGGCGTCTCCAACTGCCGACAAGGTATGCCGGAGAGACAACCGTCAAACCCCTCTTTTTGGAAGTAACCAAAAAAGACGCTGGGTAATAACGCTTGCTTGGAAAGCGCCGGATACCGCACCGACAGCTCTTCGGCATCAAACAGGTAATGTCGGCAGGCTTCACGCACCACCGTGCTCACGATTTCAAAGCGAGCCATATCTCCCTGTTCCATCGCTTCGTGCTGCATTTTCACCCGCACGGGAAGCACCGTCATCAGGGGAGCAATAACCGTCTGCTGCTCCAATCTGTCACGGCCATGAAATATCATTGAGATGAGTTGATCTGAGTGGTTTAGGGAATTGAAGGGACATTCCAGACGGGCTTTAAACCGCAAAAATACCGTCATGAAGAATTCGGGCGCACTGATCTTCAAGCGTGAAGTGAGCGCTTCAATCTGCACTTTATGTTCAGCATTTAGCGTTATCAGCCAAGAGCCGGTAACGGGTTGAGCATCCTCAACCTGAGCGGGAGGCTGCCAATCCTGTAACTTCGCTTGCCAAAAGTCCGTATGCTGTTGTCTCAGGGCCACAAACTCGCTGCTGTAGAACAGCTCAGAATAAGTAGCCAAACTGATATCCGAATAAATCCCGTCGCCTTCAGCGGCCAATTCACTGAGTATTTGCACCAGACCTGAACCATCGATGCAGGCATGGGAAAAGTCCAGCAACAACACGGGATGCGGTTCAGCGACCAGCCACCGACTGCGGACATTCATGCCATCCTCCAACGAAAACGGACGGATAAAATCACGCAAATCCTCTTCCAGCGAACCGAGACTTTGACGTTTCTCCAATCGGAACACAAAACGCGTGGCAGGCTGCAAATAGAGTTCGCCATCAACCAGAATAAACCGCGCACTAAGGCTGGCATGACGGGAAAGCACCGACTGTAACAGGCTGCGCAGTTGCTTGAGATCAGGTTCAGTGTCAAACGATAAGGCAATAAAACTATTGTTGCTCAAATCTTGGGGGTTGAGTTTTAACGCTTTGTAGATGGCCTTTTGCGTCGGCAATGCCCGAATCAAGCCCATAGCAGCGGATTCGGCTGGCTCCATTGCTTGTGCATATGAATGTGAATGTGAATGTAGCAACTCAGCGTCAATAAGCGCAGCCTGCGATGCCAGATCCAGATGGCTGACTATCGAACTCAGCAGCAATGACACCCCGAATTCCTGCTGTATCCGCATCATGAGCGTGACCGCCAACAATGAATGCCCACCGGCTTCGAAAAAGTGGGATTGACGCCCAAGTGAACGGACGTTCAATAATGCCGACCACAATTGAGCCAATCTCGCTTCCGTTCCCGCACGGGGAGGCTCGGCGGCTTCTGTCTGCACCATTGGCGCATCAGTGGGAGACGGCAAGGCTTTGCGATCCAGCTTGCCGTTTGCCGTCAGCGGAAACGCATCTAACCAAAGAATATGGGACGGGATCATAAACGCAGGCAAACATGTCTGTAGATGCGCCTTCACTACCTGATTCAGTGTTTCTGGATGGCTGTCCGTTGAAAATGAAGTTAAACCTGAGGTTGAGGCAAATGTCACATATGCGACCAGACGGGCATCGCCTGGAATATCCTCCCGTACCAGCACAACAGACTCTTTCACACTGCCGTGTGATAGCAATGCCGCTTCCACGTCACCCAACTCAATACGGAAACCACGCAATTTGACCTGAAAGTCATTACGTCCCAGATATTCAATATCACCACAGGGCAAATACCGAGCCAAATCGCCAGTGCGGTACATCACGCGGCCTGATACCGAACTAAAGGGATCTTTAATGAACTTTTCCGCAGTCAGTTCGGGTTGATTCAGATATCCGCGCGCCACCCCCACGCCAGCAATATGCAGTTCACCCACGACACCAACTGGCGGCGGCTGACCATAAGCGTCAAGAATATAGAGCTGGATATTGTCAATCGGCTTACCTATCGGAATAACACTCTGCCCGGTTAAATCGCCCGCTTTCCCCAAACTGCAATTCCATGCGCTGACGTCAATCGCTGCTTCGGTCGGCCCATACAGGTTATGTAACTCAACATTGGCAAACCGTTCATGAAACCGCTGTACGCTACGAGCTGGCAACGCTTCACCACTGCAAAATACTTGCCTCATGCAAGTCCCCACTGCGGATGAAGCATGATCCAAAAAGACCGACAACATTGACGGTACAAAATGCAGGATCGTTATTTGCTGCTCCCGAATCAGGGAACTTAAATAGACGGGGTCTTTATGACCTTCGGGCTTCGCCACAACCAAACAAGCGCCGTACATCAGCGGCCAGAAAAATTCCCAAACGGAGACATCAAAACTGAAAGGTGTTTTTTGCAGAACCGCATCATCTGCACTCAACTGATAGGCTTTTTGCATCCACACTAAACGATTGACGACACCACGGTGCTCATTCATTACGCCTTTCGGCCGTCCGGTTGACCCAGAGGTATAGATCACATACGCCAGATGAGACGAATTCAGCCCAATATCTTCGGTGGACAAATCATGGCTGTTTTGAGCAGACCACTTCGGTACATCTTCATTCAGGTCGATCACACTGGCGCCTGTGTTTATGGCATAGTCAGCCAGCAGTGCCCGCACGGTATCTGACACCTCACCCTGTGACAACAATGCGCGGGGAGCGGCATCATGCAGCATGTAATCGAGTCTTTCTGTGGGATAGCCAGGATCGAGTGGCACGTAAGCGCCCCCCGCTTTCAACACCGCCAGCAATGCCACCACCATTTCGATGCTGCGCTCCACGCAAACACCGACCAGCATATCCGGGCCAACCTTAAGCTCGGTTCGAAGATAGCGAGCCAGTTGGTTGGCTTGTTGGTTCAATTGCGCATAACTCAGCGCATCATTTTCAAACACGACAGCAATGGTGTCCGGTGTCCGCTGCACCTGTGCTTCAATCAAGGTATGCAGACAAACCTGTTGCGGAAAATCAGATTCAGTCTGGTTCCATTGGCGTACCAACTTGTCTTTTTCCTGCGCGGGCAGTGTATTGATGCGACCGATCCTTCGCTCTGGTGTCGTTGCCAGCGTAGTGACGATTTCCAGCAATGCCGTCTGCAAATAATCACAGATAAGTTCAGGATCAAGCCCCTGTTCAACCTGCGCATTGATTACAAAGTCTTTGGCAAAGTCATCAATATTGACGGAAATGGGGTAATTCGTCCGTTCCATAATGCCGGAATAACGAATGCCCTCTACGGCGGATGGATTAGTTGCCTGAAAGGGATCTGCTGAAGGCACGTTGCGCACTTCGCTGTGGCGATAGTTCAGCAATGAGGTGAACAGAGGCGTCGCTCCCGCTGTTTGTACGGATTTTTGCGCCAATGCCAACGAGGCCTGTTCATGTTTGACCAACTGCATCAAGGTATCTTGCGTCCCCCAAAGACACTCAAGAACAGGCAAGTTATCCAAACGCATGCGGATCGGCAGCGTGTTGATGAACTGTCCCATGGCGTTGACAGAAGTCTCACCCGCAAGCCATTGTCCCTCAATCCATTGTCCCGAAAACAATTGTCCCGAAAACAATTGCCCCGAAAACAACCGTCCCAGTAAAACTGTGCCGAAAACAACGTCATCCTGTCCGGTCAAACAAGCAATCACTTTCGCCCAGGCCAGATGAAAAACCGCAGCAACGCTGACACCATGCGTTTTGGCCTGTTGACGGATTTGATCGCCCAATTGCTCCGGTAGCGGTCGCCACGCTTCTACAACCACCGCATCGCCGCCGACATATTTATCAGCACCAAAAGGGGCCGGAGCCGGTTCATAATCCCGCAATAGATCGTCGAAGAAGGCTTTTTGCCCTTCCGAACGAGTTGCGTTGAAAAGATCCATCATCGTCCGCCTGAACGATAACGGAGAAACCTCGGCCAGCGGTTGTGAAAGCAGTTGCGCTTCTATCTCCTGCTGCATCTTTTCGATTGTCACGTGATCCACCGTCATATGGTGAAGTAAGTGCAACAAGACCCATTCATCCTGTTTGGCGTCATAACAATAAAGACAACGCTGCAAGGGTGCTTTCGTCATATCAAAACCCTGCGTCACAGGGTCACAATACTGTTTCAATGCAGTCTGTAGATCTTCACAACCCGCTGCCAGTTTCACCTCTTTCACCATCAGGTCGGCTTCCCGCCACACCACCTGCACAGGCTGGGAAAGACCTTCATAATGGATGCTGACGCGAAACGCATCATGTCGGGCGATAGTACGGCGCAAAGCATCAAGGTAGGCATGCAGTAAGTCCGCGTTGCGGAAACGGGTAACTTGCCAAAGTACGTAGGGATCACCCGACACATTGGTAAGAGAGTGATAAACCATGCCCTGCTGCAACGGCCCCAGAGGATAAATATCTTGGATATTGGCAACGCCACCGGGAATAACGGCAGATAACGCGTCGATTTCTGTTTGGTTCAACGGCGTCCACGGAAAGGTATTCTCTGTCATGGCTGCTGCCATTTCAGGGGCGTTCTCCTGTCGGGAACAGCGCTGCAATTGCACCGCCAATTCGGACAATACCGGATACGGATACAACATATGCGCATCCACCATAAATCCACGGCGACGCAACGCCAGCATCATTTTCACGGTAAGCAGCGAGTGACCGCCCAAATTCAAGAAATGCGAATTTCGGCCGACCTTTTTCACACCAAGCAACTCACTCCACACCTCAACCAACGTTTGTTCTAACGCATTTTGCGGCGGTTCCACCTCCTGTTGCGTCAATTCATCAGCAGTGATAAGTGGAAATGCTTTGCGGTCAATTTTACCGCTGGCGGATAACGGAAACCGGCTGACGATAACGATGGCAGCGGGACACATATAATCCGGCACTGCATCTTGGATAAAACGCTGAATATTTTCTTTCACACCATCCTGCGACTGACGCTGTAAAGCCCGTTCCGAGGCAATGACAAAACCGATCAAACGTTTTTCTTCTGGGCTTTCCCCCTGCTCTACGACAACCGCATCCCGCACAGCAGAATACGTCATCAACAGCGCTTCAATTTCACCCAGTTCTACCCGATGACCCCGTATTTTGACTTGAAAATCGAGCCGCCCAAGCACTTCCAGCAGACCGTCCGGTCTCCATTGAGCCAGATCGCCTGTTCGGTACACGCGTTTGGGTGCTTCTCTGCCCACGACGATATCGACAAATTTGGCAGCGGTTTCCTCTGGTCGTTTGTGATAGCCATCTGCCAATTGGATACCCGCAACACACAGTTCTCCCGGCGTACCATCAACAACAATGCGGTGCTCATCATCCAGCAAATAGATTTCAACATTGTCGATTGGCTCCCCAACGGCAGGCAATACCGTCCAGTTATCCGCACTGCCCGCCAAGGAATAGGCCGTCACGACATGGGTTTCCGACGGGCCATAATGGTTGTGCAGGCGACAATCGGACAGGGTTTTGAAAAACTGTCTGATGGCAGAGGTGATGATCAGCTGTTCACCTGCCGTGATGACATCCATAAGACTTTCTGGATAGCGATCTTCTGCCACCGCCGCCGATGCCAGACTGTTTAACGCCACATAGGGCAGAAATATCCGTTCAATTCGTTGGTCAGACAGAAACGACAATAACGCGAGCGGATCTAGTCGCAGCGGGTTGGAGATCAGCACCAATTCCCCCCCGCCGGATAAAGTAGAAAATATTTCCTGAAATGAGACATCGAAACTTAGCGGAGAAAACTGCAATGTTTTTCTACGAGCATAATCGCTACAAACCGCATTGCGGCCAGTACCATCGTGACCAGTACCATTATGACTAGTATCGCCGTCACCAGAAACACCGCCTTGATTGTTGATCTGCCAAATCAACAGATTCACCAACGCCTTATGCGACATGCAGACACCTTTGGGTTTTCCTGTTGAACCAGAGGTGTAGATAAGGTAAGCGAGGTTTTCAGGCGCACACGTTGCCGTTAGATTTCCCTCTGCATGATTTTCTGCGGCATGATTTTCTGCGGAAAAATCGTGCTGATCCAAATCGATAGATTCGATCGCGCTGGGAAGTGAACGGATATTATCGCCACGGGTAATGACCACCGACACATTGGAGTCATGCAAAATATAAGACTGGCGTTCAACGGGATAATTGAGATCAACCGGTACATAGGCAGCCCCTGCTTTTAAGACGCCAAGGACAGCGACAATCGTCTCAATGCCCCGATCCAAACAAATACCCACCGCAGAAACCTCATCGCCAGCAATACGCCCAAGGTGATGGCGACGGAGATAGCGCGCTAACCTGTTCGCCCTGCGATTTAATTCGTCATAAGATAGCGACTGCTCTCCAAACCGAACAGCGATGGCATCCGGCGTCTTCGTTACTTGCTGCTCAAACAGTTCATGCACACAATATTTATGACACTCTGTTAACAACGACTTATTACGCATAACTCGCTTCCTTTAATTCAATATCGGCTGCTGGATTTCACTGTGAGGAAAAAAAACAAGCTGATCATGTTGACAAAGAAAATCAGTCCAATCGCTGCTACAGGCAGGCTTAAAGGCCCCCAAACCAACAGATTTGACCACCCCAAACCCGATAACAGTGGGGGCATAATCGCAAGCACGGATACCAGCACTGTGTTCAGCACGATGAACACGATGGGAAAATATTTACCGCTATTTTTTCCCCCTTTATTTTTTTTACCGACTTGCTTTTTCCCGCTTTTATAGAGGGTTGCCAGTAAAAACAGTACGCCTCCCAACCAGAAAATGGCCGCCGCCACTACGGAGACCCAATCGTTCACATCGATGGGAAATTTTTCTGGTAGGAATTGCGGAGAGGTGCCGCGCAAATGTTCGAATATCGACTGCCCCAGGTCAATCACCTGGGGGCTATTACTATTGCCCAGCAAGACAACCCCCACCGCCGCCCCGGGATCAAACGCAATATAGGCGGCGGCGTTGGGATTTTGCCCCGGATGGCTCCAACCAGTGGTTTTATCGGTTTCCACATCCCAACCATAAGCGTATCCCTCGTTGCCATCCCCAGCATAAGGGCGTTTCGCCTGTTCCAGCGCTGCATATAACGCAGACAATGGTTGATCGCTGTGATTCAACGGCAGTCGGCGCAATAAAAACTGCAACCAAATTGCCATATCCTGTGGGGTGCTGAGGACATAACCGGCGGGCGTGTTTTGCAGATAACGGGGTGCGTCATACGGCTGGGCGGTGGTAAAACTGATTTTATACCCCGGAATACGTACTACCGGGGTGCTTTCCGCCGGAACATTCCCTTCTACCGTGGTGTTCTTCATGCCCAGAGGCAGAAAGATTTTTTCCTGCAATAAGGTTGCGAACGGTTTCCCCGCCGCTCGTTCAGCCGCCAAACCGAGCAAACTGTAATTCAGTGTGGCGTATTCTTCCTGAGTTCCGACGGGATAGGCCAGAGGAACACTTTTTAACAATGCCGGCAGTTGCGATAAGGCATCTGGGTTGCTGTTAGGTTGCAGAAGGTCAAGTGTATTTCTTGCAATGCCGCTGGTATGGAACAACAGGTTTTGCACCCGAACGGCGGAATAGCCCATTTCTGGATGTTCCGCCAATTCAGGTATCCACTGCGTGATTGCATCCTGTCGGCTGAGTACCCCTTCCTGTTCCAGTAACGCAATCAGCAATCCCGTAAAGGCTTTTGCCGTGGAAGCCAGTTCAAAACTCCCCGCTTCCGCCTTACCCAATCGCGACGTATACACTGTGTCGCCAACAACGATACTCAACCCGCCGGTAGGAACCTGATCAGTATTCCAACGGCGGTTGAGTTCGCTGACAATCTGTTCCGAATTGCTTTGTATCGCCCCGACAGCCTCCGCAGAAACATTCCCCGCCAATGCCAGCCAAATTGCGACAAAAAAAATACCTATACGAACACGTCCGGCGTTAATCATTGGATTCGCTCTCCTGCCCAGATGTTGCGCCGCGTAATTTGCGCCGAGCCTGCAACGAGCGCCGCTTATCACCCAACCCTGATTGCGGCGTCGGCAACTTTCCTTCGACGGATTCTGCGCCGGATTCCCCTGTAGATCGTGACGGGGCCAGTTCTTTGCTCAACTCCCGCAAGGAGGCAGCCTTAAACAATAGTGCCACCGGTATATCCCGCTCTAATCGTTGTTCCAGTCTTTTTGCGAATTGAATGAGATCCAGAGAAGTCGCGCCCAAGGTGAAGAAACTGGCGTCCACATCCAAACCCTCAACCCCCAAAAATCCTTCCAGCATGGAACGCATCGCTTGAAGTAAACTCTCCGCATTCTCGCCTTTCAGCGATTTATTGGCGGCAACATTGGCAACACCCGACGCATTCAGCGTTGAACCGGTGCTGAACAACATCTGTTGGGTATGCCATTGTTTTTCCAGCACGGAGCCAATGGGAAGTTTAGAAACCGCAACATAGGGCAATGGGGCTTGATGAACCAATGCCGCCATCGCCAGCGCTATCTGGGTGCCTTCCACATTGGACAGTCCTTCCGCCTGCAATTTTTCAACAAAAGTGACTTCCTGACTGCGTTCCTCCATCGCAATGACAATCTTGCCGATATGTTTCCCCTGAGCCATATACTGAAATGCCCCGGAAATCTCTTTGGCGGGATAAACTTTAGTTGGTAAAGGTTTAAGGGCTTCTTGCTCCAACAGTGCCGTGACTTCAGCCCAAGCTTCTTGATAGGCGGGATGTTCCGCTCCTGCCTGTACCGCGTGGAAACTGCCGCCTTCGGCAAAAATCGACAGCCCCAGTTGCCAGTTTTGCAAAATGTCCCGCAACCCCAGCTCCAGGAATCGGCCTTGTGGTGCCAATAAAGAGACGCTTTCTTCCAGCAGTTCCCCCGCCAACGCATTGAGGATCACGTCGAAAGGCCGGTCTCCTAGCTCACGACGGAAAACGTCCCCGAACTCCCGCGTTCTGGAATTCGCGGCGCCTTGAGCACCCATGCCTATCAGTAACCGACGTTTTTCTTCACTGCCCGCCGTCACCCATACTTCCGCCCCCAAATACAGGGCGATTTGCATCGCTGCCATACCCACCCCACCCGCAGCGGAATGGATCAGGATGCGTTGCCCCTTTTTCAAATTGGCGGCGTGTTTCAAGGCGATCCAAGCCGTCGTCAAGGCGACGGGAATGCCTGCGGCCTGTTGAAAGCCTAATGTCTGTGGGATAGGCGCGACGACATGCTGTGGCATCACAACGTGTTCAGCCAAGCAGCTATGTCCGGCACACATCACACGATCACCAACGCGAATGCCAGTGACCCCCCGTCCAATACGGGTGACGATGCCTGCCGCTTCCTGACCAAAGGTCATGGTGGGATCAGTCGGTGCCGGCAACACACCAAGGGCGATTAATACGTCCTTAAAGTTAAGCCCCGCCGCCTTGACCTGAATTTCTACATCCAAAGCGCCTAAGTCTTTACGCGCCTCAAGTTGCGAGACAAAGGAAAAATTCTCGCCGCCTGATTCGCTGTTGTGCAGACGCATGACACTGTGCAGTGCGGCATCAGCCTGATCTGCTTTAACGTCTCCCGCCGCTTGCATTGGCGCTGTTTGGTTGACCGGTGATTTATCCGCTAATGCCGTGGAAGCATCGACCAGTAACAGATCATTCATCTCGACCAGCAGAGTGCCCGCCTCCGAGTAAATATTCACCTGCAACAATTTATTGGTGCCGATATCCTGCATCTGGACATGGCTTTTCACACGGTCACACATGGGAGCAAATTGTGTGAATCCACCGATTGAGATCGGGGCAAATTGCACATCATCATCTTCTGGAGAGGCAATCAGCGTCGCTGTATCCAATAACGCAACATGAAGCCCAGAGGCTCCAGCTTCGCCCTGATAGGCAGCGGGAAGCTGTAACTGGTTCAGTACTTCGTTGGGGCCGGTCTGATCGACAGCGACCACATTTTGCCAGCGAGGGCCGAAGGTCAGAGCCGCCTTCGGGCTAACGCCGATGTTATCCGTGGCGCTAAACAGATTCAGAATCCATTGAGCAGGAAGAGATCGAACAGGAAGAGATTGGCCGGAAGATGCAAGCCGACCGTCGCGAGAGATAATTTTACCGCTGGCATGTTTACGCCACGTTTCATAGGAAAACTCGCCATTGCCCGAAAAAATCTCAAACGTATTCAATTCATCGGTGAAAACTACAGCGGCATCAAGATCGGTATCGTCAGCCACCACCAACGGCCTCTCAATGGTGATCCCCTGCAATGAGAATGCCTCCACCGTTTCAGTCCGCAACTCACACGCCGCACGGTGAGCCAGAACGACCATTCCCATAGCAGGCATCACGGTGGTTGACGCATCAATCCGGTGTTCATCAAGCCACCAATCATTTTTAGCGCTCAATCGGTGGCGCCAGATTGGAACTTCGGATATTGGAACATCTGATATTAAAACATCAGGTATTCCAGTTTTCGACGGATGTTTAAGCGCCTGATCCAATTGCTGTGCAGAGCGCGTTGCCATGCCAGATTCCGCCCAATCATCCCACGCAACAGCCAGTGCTTTGCCACCTTTGTGACGAACCTGTTCTGCATAGGCTTCCAGACAGGCGTTAGCGGCAACATAGGCAATCTGGCCGATTTTTTCTTTCGGCAGTAAATTACCCAGACTGGAAAACAGCAGCAGTGCCGGATTGCCAAGTCGATTCAGATTATCGCAGAGGAAGCGGGTTCCGCTGACTTTGGGTGCCAGTGTCGCAATGGATTCCGCCTCAGAGCGCATTTGCAACATAGCTCCCTCTCCCCGACCAGCGGTATGGAATACGTAATCTATCCCCACACCTTGCGCGGCCAATTGGAATACCGGCGCAAAAGCCTTCGCCAGAGATTCATCATTCCCCATCTCGGCGCACAAAAATTCCACCCGACTGCCTTTGGCTTCGAGGCTCAGTGCCCATTGCAACAACGCTGTGTGGGAACCATTACTTTCAATCTCCGCCAGCCAATCCCGTCTTTTCGGTAAAGACTGACGCACCAGCAATAACAGATTACAGTGATAAACCCGCGCTAAGTGTTCGGCAATCGCCGCCCCCATGCCGCCATTGGCGCCAGTGATCAGCACCCAACTGTTGCGACTGATGTTCGGCAACGTGTGTGTCAGAGCCTGTTTTTGCACACGTGAAGTTATCCGCCGCCGCCAAAAGCTATCTTCTCCAAGATCATTCTGGCGGAAACAATAGAATTGACCGCCTTGCCGCGCTTGTTCACTCCCCTCTGGTTCTCTCCACGGCTGCAACCCACGCGCAATTGTCTCCGCGTCTGAATGTTCCAGATCTACGCAGAGCGTGGTGATATCGGGATATTCTTCCGGCAGGATCAGCAATGGCCCCTGAAGCTGGTTTTTTTCAGCATTCAGCGTTTCCGTGCCATCCCACGCCACCATTTGCGTGGCAGGGAAAAACAGCCGCATTTTCGGTGCCGGATTTTGTGCCGCGCTCCATCTCGCCAGAGCCGTAGGCAGCCAAAATGCCCAGAACTGTGCTTGCTGTGCGTTCAAATCATCCAACAAGCCCGTGACAATCACGTCCATCACCGCCGATGCCTGCAATCCTTGTTGCGCCAGCCAATCTGACAATTCGGTGTAGATATGCGAGAAATCGATGCGGGTAAAATCAGTTCGCCAAGAAGCACATTCGATAAATTTCGGCTCGCCGCTATTCAGCGCCAACGCTTCAACCAGACTGCGTTCTCTTTCGGTAATCTGCTGGCAAATGATCCATGTTGTCGGCACGGTTCCCGGCTTGGCTACGCTTTCTGACGCAGCAACATTGACTTTTTCCCATTCGAATCCGTAATAATGCGAGCCGAAAAACAGCGATGAAAGGGTTGGCATAGCTGTTGCGTTCGGTTGCGGAGCACGTTCTTGTGGCAAACAGACCTCTCGTTCAAACGCATGACCGGGCAAGTGAATTTTTTTATCAGCAACAACCTGAGATTGTGGGTGGATCTGCGACCATTCAATATTTCCGCCATGTGTCCAGACCTTGGCAATAAACTGCAATGTGGAATTTACTTCGTGATCCGCGCCTTTCGTCCCCAACGTCGGCACCACGCTTTCCACATTGAGTTGCAGCCATTTACGCGCATGCTGCAACAAATCCATGCCAGTGCCGATTTGCGCAAAGAGCGATGCGGGATGATCCTGTGCCATAGGCTTTAACGCTGCCCCAAATTGCACGGGAGACAACATTTGTTTGACCCAATATTGGGGATCGCGCATCTCATCTGCTGAGATTTTCCGCCCCAACGCGGTTGAATAGATAGCGCACTGCGCGGGTTGCAGATGATAGTTTTTCAGCAGATCACCAAACGCTTTCGCGGCTGGTTCAATCATCGGGGTATGGAAGGCATGGGATACGGCCACTCGCTTGAAAGTAAAATCCTGCTGCGTTAGCCAATTTTCCGTTTCTGCAACTAACCCTTCCTCGGTCGCCAGCGTCCACGTTTTCGGGCTGAGTTCCGATATGCACCAAAGTGTGGCGGGAAAATGGCCATCAAACTCTTTTTTGCCGGACTTCTGGTTTTTGTTGGATTTCTGGCTAACCGCAAAGACCGCACCTTTGGGCATGGAATCCATCAGTCTGGCTCGGGCGATCACCAATTCCATGCCCTCTTCAAGACTGAACACGCCCGCAACTGCCGCCGCAGCGAACTCGCCCAGACTAAATCCGCACAAGGCGGTGGGCTGACAGCCAATTTGCTGTAACCAAACCCCCAGTGCCGCCTGAGACGCATATAAAATGGGCTGGAGGTGATAAGTTGACAGTTGTTCAGGCCGCTTGATCCATTCGATTACAGTTTCCCTGTCAATCGACCTGTTTTTTTCTACAGACGTGTTTTTTGCTACAGAAAAAAGCGCCGCGGCTTT
Source organism: Xenorhabdus lircayensis (assembly GCF_016306625.1). Classification (GTDB taxonomy): domain Bacteria; phylum Pseudomonadota; class Gammaproteobacteria; order Enterobacterales; family Enterobacteriaceae; genus Xenorhabdus; species Xenorhabdus lircayensis. Next base: position 49,117 of record NZ_JACOII010000011.1, read on the forward strand.
GTCCAGTAACCCTAAATAGAGTTTCCCGAATTCTGGATATTCAGCCGCAAGGCGTAACCCCATTTCTGGTGATTGAGAACCCTGCCCCGGAAATAACCAAATCTGCCCTCCCATCGCTTCATAAGCGCCATCCATCAAGGCCCAGTGATCAAGCTGTTGCTTCCAATCATCACTATTTTGGGCGACAAAGGCAGCCCGGCTGGGGTATGCGGGACGATTGTCCTGCAATTGTCGGGCAATGGCGGCCAAATCCGACGTTTCTGTTTTGGCAATACGGTTTGTGCTGGAAATACGGTCTGTTTTGAAAATACTGAGGTGAGTCGAATACGCTTCCGTTAATTGCTTCAAGGCTAAAGGCGATTTCGCCGAAAGGGGCAATATCTGCATCGGCATCTTGTTTTCTGCCGTGTCTGCCGTTTCACTGGCGGTTTCCGGCGGCGGTTCTATCACCTGTTCAAGTAATAAGTGAACATTCGTTCCGCCTATGCCGAATGAACTGACGCCAGCGCGCCGAATCGCCTGTTGTGCCGGCCAATCGGTGGCCTGAGTCGGCACCCAAAAGGGAGTTTTAGCCAGATCCAGATGCGGGTTCGGTTGTTTGAAATGCAGCGAAGGCGGAATTTTACCAAAGCGGACACTCAAAGCGGCTTTGATAAGCCCAGCAATACCGGCGGCGGAATCCAGATGTCCCATGTTGGATTTGACGCTGCCCACCGCACAACGGAATTGATCACGTTCGTCTGGGGACAACAGCTCCCGTGCCACCTTGTTTAATGCCTGAATTTCGATGGGATCGCCCAGTACGGTCGCGGTGCCGTGCGCTTCAATCATGCCCAGACTCGAAAATGGAATATCTGCCAGCCGGTAGACCTGCGAGATCACTTCCGCCTGTCCCTGAACACTGGGCGCTTCAAAGCTCACTTTCCTGTCGCCATCATTGTTCATGCCAGATTCGACGATCACGGCGTGGATGGGATCGCCATCCGCCAGCGCATCTTCCAGCAGTTTTAACAGCACCACTGCCACGCCGTTACCGTTCACCGTCCCTTTCCCATCCTCGGCAAAGGTTTTGCAGTGTCCGTCAGGGGACAGGATCATGCCATCCTGATACAGATAGCCGCCCGCCACCGGATCAGTGATGCACGCCCCACCCGCCAGCGCCATGTCACATTCTCCCGCCAGCAACGCCTTGCAAGCCAGATGCACGGCAGATAATGAGGTTGAGCAGGCGGTTTGCACATGTACTGCTGGCCCGTTCAATTTCATGCGATAGGCGATCTGCGCCGCGAATGAGGCCGGATCATTGTAATTGCCGGCATCGAACATTTCCGAGATATCCTGACTGGCTCCCGTGAATTGTCCCAACCGAGCCAAATTCAACGTGGAGCCGATAAATACACCGGCGTTTAACGATGAATCACCAGGAGAAATCCCTGCATCAAGAAAGGCGTTGAAACTGACTTCGTGCAGTACCCGAAGTTGCGGATCCATTTTCCGCGCTTCCCGTTGCGAATAACCGAAAAAGCGATAATCAAAACATTCAACGTCCTCAAGGGTCGCTTTGGCAGGCACGTAATTGGGTTGGTCAATAATTTCAGGAGACGCACCCGTGGCCAAAAGTTCGTCCCGAGAGAAAAACGACACCAGTTCCCGCCCTGCCAGCAGGTTGCGCCAAAAACTTTGCCAATCGGGACTTTGGGGAAATTTGCAGGCAATGCCAATAATTGCGACTTCATTGCCGGTATATTCACGCTTTATCATGCTGAACTTCCTTTTGCTTTACGTCGCCTGTCCGCCAGTCTGTTTTTACCGGAGCGAGCCGACGATAAAATGGATTCTTGGGATGACGACTTACCAGAATCAGTGGGTGCACCCTCGATATTCTCCGCATATTCGGACGATAAACGGCTCTGTTTGATCCAGTCGGCAAAGGAGGAGATGGTCGGGTATTCGAATAAGACGGCAACACCAATGTCCTGATGAAATGCCTGTTGCATCTGGGATTGCAGTGCAATGATCTTGATAGAATCACCACCTGCATCGAAGAAATTCACGTTGGTAGCGGCAACGTGGGTTGCCAGAACCTCGCCCCAGATCGCTTGTACTTGGGCTTCAACAGGATCTGTCAATGGCGCAGGATTCACAGAGGCTTGCGTTTGTTGCCTCTCAGCCACGAGTGCTTGCAGCCGCTTACGATCCACTTTGCCCGTAATCGTGCGTTCAAAACCGTCCACAATCACAATGAGCGCAGGATTCCACGACGCGGGGAAATGTTGGCGGATATGTTCCCGCACACGGGATTCCAGCATGACAGGCGATTCAGCACTATCGACAAAAAGATGCCATTGACGCTTTCCTGCCTGCTCCGCCGGTAGCAGATAGCAGGCTTTTACCTGATCTAACACTTCGACGGTTCGCTCCAGCTCACGCGGCTCAATGCGAACACCGTTCACTTTCACCTGATCATCAATCCGCCCGAGATAGCTAAAACCGGATTCATGAGAAAAAGTGACCGCATCACCCGTGCGATAGAAATATGGAGTCAGGTTCTGGTATTCGATAAGCGCTTTGGCGTGGACAAAATATCGGGCGGATTCAACCGGATTGGTGGTGTAACCATGAGCGACGGCTCGTCCTCCCACCCAAAGTTCACCGCGGATACCAACGGGCAGAGGCTTGCCGAATACGTCCGCGCAATAGGCAATGACGTTTTGGATCGGCCAGCCAATGGAAACTTCCGAAGTTAAAGCCTGTTTCGCCGTGAGACAATCCACGGTCGTCTCACTGGGGCCGTAGTGGTTACTGACGGCATAACCCTGCTGTAACAAATCGTCCCTGAGACGTTTCGGCAACTCTTCGCCGCCAAATATCCACAATCGCATCGCAGGGAAGAGAGGTGCGTCTTGAATAAGCTGCGCAATGGCACCCGGAATGAAGTTGATTAGCGTGATGGACTCATCCCGCAGCAGATCGATGAACGCCTGTCTTTCCAGCAAGACATTCGGCGAGGGATAGACCAGCGTGGCACCGACGACAAAGCTGGCAAACAGATCTTCCACACTGGGATCGAAATTCAGGTCGGTCAGACCCAGCATCCGATCTGCGGATGTCAGGTGAGTTTCCTGCACAAACCAGTCCAGTAAATTTGCCACTGATTCGTTACGGATGGCGATGCCTTTAGGGGTTCCGGTGGTGCCTGAGGTGAAAATAAAGTAAAACTCATCTTCCGGTCGTCGGTGGCGCCACAATGTTGTTGCGTTAGCGGAAGATAAAAGTGTCGTTTCCGATTCAATATATAACAACAAGTGACGCCCGATATCGGCGCCGAGTTCTTCGCCCAGCGCTGTGTGACATAAAACAATGCCGCAATCAGCTAAAGCCAGCAGGCTTTTTTTACGTTGCACCGGATCTTTCGGGTTGAGGTAAAAGTAACTCCCACCACTGAACAAAATCGCCAATATCGCCTGAGTGGATAACAGCCCTTTTTCGAGATGGAGAGCCACTCGATCACCCGGAATAAAACCCGCTTCCCGTAACCGCCCCTGTAAAACACCTACGCCCCGCAGCAGTTCGGCATTGCTAATGCTGTGCCGATTGTCGATCAGGCTGATTTCTTGGGGAAATTCGCTGAGGCGCTGGTAAATGCGCGACAACAATTCGTTGATATCAGGATGTTGTTCCCTGATTTCTCCCACTACCAAAGAAACTTCTTCCGGGCTGTCTGTCTCTTCTGGATTAGCTGGACGGAGTTTTAAGACCCGATCTTCAATCAATCTATCTGCGGGGTGATTGATCAGATCCGCCGCCAGCGAGTCAAACGCGTTAAATGCCATTGTGACTGCGGCAGGATCACCTTCGTAAGCCTCTCCTGCACTCAACTCAACATGCCATCGTTCCACCCCGGAAACGGTCAGTGTCAAACCAAAGTGGGTCGTCTCTTCACTGTGCAGATCTGCTAAAAATGCACCATAACTGGCGTCCTGTAACGTGGCATCAATGGGATAATTATCGAAAACGACGATCGAGTCATACAGTTCGTCCCGTATTCCCGCCGCTTCCCTGATGGTCAGAGGCGGCGTTTTTTCATGTTGCTGGGTCTGTTGCAGTGCCTGGAAAACAGCGCGCAATGCGGCTTCCAAATGCCATTTGCCATCAAGGGCAAGGAGCAACGGCACGGTATTGGTGAACAACCCCAGCGGCTGGTGATCAGCATTTTGTGTTAAGGCCGCTCCCCTACCAGAAAATGTGCAACCAAACGCAACGGTTTTTTGGAAAGTAAATTTGGATAATGTCAGCGCCCAGCACAGATAAATGAAACTAGCCGGAGTCACCCCTGCACGACGACACAGTGCTTCTATCGCCGCCTTTCGCTCCCCGTTCCATACCCGGTCCGCGGTTACCTTTCTGCCTGTTTTCGGCCTTGTTTTCTGCTTAATTGCAATGTGTTCAGAAGAGCGGAACAGGGGTTCAGCCAGTAGTTTTGTCGTCGCACAGCCGTCTTCGTCAGGCAATTGTTGGAATATGCTTTGCCAGTATTCACGACTGGATGCCAACTCTTCTTTGCTTAACCCTTTCCAAAGTTGCTGCGCGTACAGCCGTGAAGCCAGAGGAACGATTTTTTGTTTACGCAAGCCCTGCAACCACAAGGAAATCAGCAACGAACTGCTCCAACCATCCATCAAAATATGGTGAAAGGAGAAAGCGAAGTTTAACGTTCCTGCGTGAACATCATGGAAACCTACAATACGGAATACTTCGCTGTTCAAGGTAAATGGGGTTGCTTTCGACTGCGCCAGCCAGTCAAGGCAACGTTGTTTTATCGACGGCGCTGAATTGGCAGAGTCAACACGGACATATTCCAGCGGGATGCGCGGCGATGCGTATACGATCTGATGGGGAACCCGAATGCTTTTCCAGGTAAACACCGATCGCAAGGCGGGTTGTGACTGCTGTATCTGGTGCCATACTCCGAGAATTTCTTCCTTTTCAACATTCGCTTTCAGGCTGAATGTCACGCCGATGTGATAGGCGCTGTTTCCGTCTTTTAAAGCGTGAAACAGTAAACCGTTCGCTTGTGGCGTCACCTGTAACAGTTCTTCAACGTAGTTATCAATATAGTTATCAATGTAGCTATCAATGTCATTGTGCTTGAAATGCGTCATAATCAACGCCTCATCGCATCAAAGAGGCTTTGTAGCTTCGCTTTTTCCATCCACAGAGAACGATTTCCGTTCGCCTCAATGATCTCTAGCCACTGCTGTGTGACTGAGTGAAGAAAATCGCCTTCCTCAACATTCAGATGTGAATCTTTGATCCTTTGTTTGACTTCTTGCCGAATGCGATGCAGTTGTGCTACCGCCGCCGAATCTGCGATATCAGGCAGTTTCGAGCTGTAAAGATGGAAATAGCAATATCTGAAAAATTGTTCCCGTCGGCGCTCTCTGGAGCCTAATTCCTGAGTGAATGTGAACATTTCATCCGGTTCACACAGGGAACGCATGGGCAATCCAGCACGCTGAGTGAGGTAACTCAATACGGTTTTCGGCGAAATCTCTAAATAGCGGGTGACACCGTTTTGCGCAACATACTGCAAACTCTGCAACCATTGCACCGGAGAAATCAGATGCTGCAAAATCGACGACTTCAAATTCTCCGCAGGCAATTCCGCACCACTGACATTGCAGACCAATCGGGAGACAGGGGCATTTTGCTGGCTCGCATTCGGCAGGAAATCAAGCAACGCTGCCAATTTTTCTTTTGCCTCTGCCATTAGGGGAGAATGGAACGGGCCGCCGATTTTCAGCGGATAAAGCAACCCTCCCAGTGCTTCCATGCGCGGGGCAAAACGCCGAATATCTGCCATTTCTCCAGAAATGGTCGCCTGATCAAATGCATCAATCGCAGATATATAGATGTCTATGCCGTCATCAATGCGGGCTTTCCCGACTTCCTGCACGACGACTTCAGCCGGAACGTGCAGTACCCAACACATGTCTCCCTGCTGGTAATGGCGCGCGCAGGCTTCCACTACTTCGGAGCGGATATTGACCACTTGAGTCAATGTTGCCAAATCAAGGTAACCGGCAGAACACAGTGCGGGATACTGCCCTAAACTGTGTCCCATCATAAATTCGGGAACCAACCCACAGTGTTGCCGCAATATGCTGGCAATGGCGACCGTGGTCGCCGTGAGCGCCAATTGGGCAATGCGGACTTGTTTCAAGATGTCACGGCGTTCACCGTGGATCACATCGAATAGATTAACCTGAGACAGTTCTGACACTTCGTCCAAACAAGCCCGATACTCAGGATATGTTTGGAATTCAGCAAACATGTCCGGTTGCTGTGCACCCACGCCGGGAAATAAAAATACGGTCTTGGCTGAGTCGATAGCGGTTTTCATGCTGAGGCTCCATGAATAATAAAATCAAGCTCCGATTGTGAGAGCTGGCAAAGAGGAAAATCCGCCGGGATCAGTGATCGTTCCAAATGATGATCAGCCTGCCCGTCATGCCGTTCATCAAAGTTGGCCTCACGCCACCCCGATAGCCTGTCATTCAATTGGGTTAGATAGCGCAAGGCATCATCGGCATTGGCACCAGAAACGCCCAATATCAGTTCAACGAAAACAGAACCAGACTCGCGGCAGTCGTGAATAAGTATGTCGAAATCAGCTACGCTCTTTTCGTCGGGATGGCGAAAACCACCGGAGAGAGATTGAATCAAACTGACATGGCGCCACGTCCCCCTGCTGCCCAAACCGAAACCAATATCATTGATGCAGATAAGTGGCCGCACATCGGTGCCATTCAACCCCAGCTGGTTTTTCCAATCCGAGTCGTCTTCATACCAGCGCGATTTCAACGTTTGTAAAAAGCTGAGTGAATGCCCTGAGGGAATATTAAGATTCAATCGTTGGAAACCCGTAAACCAACCCACGGCATTCGCCATGGCCGCGTTCCAAATGGCAGGCGTCTCTGCTTCGGAAAATAAGCGTCCGTGGTTTTCAAACAATACGCTGGGCTGCTCTGGCAACAGGCCGTTATCCTGTATCACCTCCAGCAATGCAGCCACAATTAACTGCGATCGTCCCGCTTTCTTGTGTTGTTCCATTAACTTGAAGTCATCACTGGAAACTGACAAGGCTAATGTGATGGGAGTCGTGGCGGGCTGATAACAGGCATCGTCATCGAGGGCTGGCACTACATAAGAGTCGTGCTCCCGCAGCCGTCCTTTATCCCAAAGCCATTTACCCCAAAGAAAGGCCCCCTGTTCTGCATCGATCTTGGTGGTGGCATTGCTTTGCATCGCAGGTTCGTTCAGGGCTTGATCCAATTCATCCAACAAGAAAATCCATGAATGCACATCACAAATCAGGTGATGGCAAACCCAGATCAGGTAATTTTTGTTTGCAAGCGGATCGAATACCACTTCATACACACTGGGCTGAGTCGCCAGACAAATTTCACCCTGCAATTGATCAAGCCTCTCTTCAAGGTATTCGCCTTGCGCCAATATTTTTCCTTGTTGCTCCCGCTCGCTATCGTGCGATTCCAGCGCCGAAGGTAAGAAATAAAACTCGCTCAAATCTCGATTGGCTCTCAGGGAGAAGATTTTATGTCTGGCTTTGACGGCCATGACCGCAGCACTGATCTGCTCGGCAGAGAGGGATGAGGCTAATTCAAGCACCACCCCTTGTTGCAATCGATCACCATGTTTAAAGCGATGGTGTTGAAACCAGCGCACACTGGGTAAATATTTCAGCCAATTGGCGGTTAATTCTGTCAATACAGCCGAATCAGTGACGGCATCTTCTCGTTGCTCCGCACAGGCTTTTTCCAACACAGCACCTAACGCGGTGGAAGTGAGCAGTGCATTTACCCCAATGCGGACGCCTTCTTTCGCTAACAGTGCGACGAGGCGAATTGCCTTGATTGAATCCCCACCCTGTTCCAGAAATGAGGCCGTCAGATCCACAGATTGCGGCCAAATCGGCCTGAGAAATTCAGCGTCCAGCCATGAAGGAAGTTGGTAGGTTTCCGGTTCTCTCTGGTTTTTTTCGTCAGTTGAACAGGACAGAACAGCGCCAACCACCGCCCTGTTTGCTGTAGCGGCGGCGGTAAGTATCGCTATATCAACTTTGCCGTTGGCATTCATCGGCCAGGACTGTACAGTGCAATACAAACTCGGCAACCAAGCCTCAGGGATTTTGTCTTTTAATCTGTTCTGAAACTCACGGCTGTCATAAGGCACCGGTTGACTACTGCACAGGACAATCGTTTCATAGCCCGCCATGCCATCAATTTCACCAGTGACCAGTTTCAGTGCTTTCAACTGCCAGCCGTGATCATCGGGTTGCCCAAGCTGCACCAGCACATCTTCCACGGCCTTTTCAATTTCCACTGGATGGATCCGGTGACCACGCACTTTAAACTCATCATCGATGCGCCCAAGGCAATGGAATATCCCCTGCTCATCCTGCAAGCCCAAGTCACCCGTGCGATACCAACGGCGCCGATCTCCCGCACAATTCACAAATTTTGCTTCCGTCTCGGCGCTGTTGTTGAGATATCCATCCGCCAGTACAGGCCCGCCAATCCAAATCTCCCCCCTAAATCCACGGGGCATACGTTGTCCCCAACTATCTCTTATCGATATTTCCGCTTGACCCAGCGCCGCGCCGATAGGCGTGGTCGAGGCGATGGAGGTAACTGCATCGCTTATCGAATAAATGCAGCATCCGACTGTTGCTTCTGTCGGCCCATACTCATTAATGATTTTGCTGCCCAAAGGAAAGAAACCCAGTGCTTTGTTCACTAACACCGTGGGCAAGTTTTCGCCTCCTATGACAAAGGTCAGCGGCTCCCGTCTCTTGGGGGCGGGTTCAATCACCCCTTGCTCAATCAGCAAAGAAAGATGGGATGGCGTACATTTAATCCCCGTCAGTGATTCATCAGCGAGAAGGTTTCGCAGCAGTTCAGGATTATCACGGATGTCCTGTTCGTGAATTTGGATAAATCCACCCGACAAAACGGGAACCAAAATGGCGGTCTGCGTCAGGTCAAATCCAAAGGAGGTGAATAGCGGTGCGTTAAATGGTGCTTCAGCCGCATACGCCGCTTTTGCTGCCAACGCATAGTTTGCCAACGCAAAAGGAGAAATGGCGACGCCCTTTGGTTCTCCAGTCGAGCCGGAGGTATAGAGAATATAAGCAGGGTTGCAGGATACTTGTTTTGCCTGAACCGCAGGGTGAAAAACAACGCCAAGCTCGCCCTGAGTAATCTTTTCTTTCCCCTTTTCTTTCACCGATGAAACCCGCAACAGAGGTAAATTCAGTGCTTCAGCCAAATTCTGATCGGCCTCCGTGTAAATGCACAGAGAAGCCTGCGAATTACGGATGATAGTTAATAACCTCGCCATTGGCGTTGTGGTGGGGCAAACAGGAACGACGGTCACATTTTCAATAAGGCAGGTCAGATAAGCCAGCGTCGTTTCCGGGGAGCGTCGCCCCAGAATCAACACTGGGTTATGCTCAGAGCGCAGATTTTTCATATCACGCAACTGTGCACTGAATTGGCGGATCCACTGTAAGCCTTGACGGTAGGTGAAATTGCTGGCCTCTGCGTTTGACGTAAATAACCGGTTATCGGGATAACGCTCAAACGCCTCAAGTAAATGAACACCTATCGGCGCTGTAAGGCTGTCGTTCGGGGCATTAATGTCCCCGGCCGGCCCTATCACCTTGTGTTCTATCCACTCTTCTTTTACGGCGCTTTGATTCATCACTTCAGCGGCGGCGTCTATTGCATAATCAAGTACGCTTTGCAGAAATACGTGACACTGTTCGGGCGACCAAATCTTGCGAAAATCCGCTTCAAGCTCGAAACAGCCACTTTCAAAGCGGTCATGAATATGAATGGTGGCGAACAGCGATTCGACGGCCTGAATGTGATCAACCGCTATTTCGACATCGGAGACAACCTTCTGAAACTCACCTGTTTGATAGGAAACACCGAAAGCCGGAATAATCCGTTTCCAGTCTGGCGATGCTAATTCTCCCCAACGGGTAGCTGGCGCATAACGTGAATGCACTATCGCTTTTTGCAGATGGTTTTTCAGGATACGATAGCAATCCGCTACCGTCTGCCCTGCTTCACGGAACACGGGCACTAAGACAGGTGCTATCGCCATCGATATGGAGCGTTTCTCAATCTCGCTCCAGCGGTTTATGATCGGTGCCTGCAATAAAACACCATTGCCGTCTTCAATCACCATTTGCGTGTACGCAACCGCGGTGAAAAATAATCTAAAAATAGAGCCGCCGCTGTTTTTGAATTGGCATAACATGTCGTTTTGCGCTTCCGTCACAACGGCCTTTACCCGCAAGGATTGCGGTTCTAATCCGCGATAATCACCAATCGGATAACGGCTGGATATTTTACGGGCATTTGCTGATGCGGTGTCGCCAAAAAGATTCTGCCAATAGGCCGCATCCTTTTCGATGCGCTGAGAACGCTCGTAATTCTGTTCTTCCTCGGCATGCAAAGAGAATAAAAAGGACTCCACCTGTCCTGTATCTGCACCTTCCTGTTCCAATGCTTTGACCACATATCCCAGCAATATCGCCAATCCCATGCCATCCACCACGGCATGGTGCGCTTTCACAAACCATCCTGACTGCCCCTGCCGGAAACGCACCGCAAAAACCCGTATCGGTGTGAGTGATAAATCCTCCTTTACCAGCAATTGACGCTTCGCCCAGAGTTCAAAAGCCTGATGGGGATCGGGGTATCCGCTGAAATCTACTTTCACCACTTCTGTTTGGGGGATATCGTGCCGGACGCCATGCCACCTGATTTCCAGTGGATCGATGTTCAACGATTCAGTTTCCAACTGATCCGTATTCAAGTCCTTGTTAACAAATCCTATGCGGAAAACATCTTGCGTATCGTGGATAATTTCAGCAGCACGAACAAGCCGTTCCTGAGAAATTTCACCATTCAAACGTGCCACGCCCCCCAAATAAAACTGATAGCCAGACAGATAAAACGTGTCCATTTTTAAAACGGCCTGTTGTGACCGGTTCAATCCAAAAGTCGGTTTATTCATGGCTTGAGCTACCACTTTGATTGAAAAACAGATCCCGCATATTTTTAGCGATCACTTTCCGGTCAAGCTTTCCAGAGCTGGATCTTGGCAGCCGTTGAGCCTGCCAATAGCGCATGGGCAACATGTAGGCTGGCACTTGTACAGAGAGAAATTGCCGGATGTCCTGCTGATTAAGTTCTTCTTCTCCCGCCACAATTGCCGCAACCAGCCACTGCTCCTGTTCATCATCTTCAACGACACAAACAACAGCCTCGGTAATGACCGGATAATTGAGCAGGTGATGCTCTATCTCGCCCAATTCGAGCCGCAATCCACGTAGTTTGATTTGCGTATCCTTCCGGCCCTGACAGAAAAAACCCCTTTCTTTTTCATACCAGCCAAGATCGCCGGTCAGATAGACCCGCTCCTGAAGTTCTGGGTGGAACACAAACACCTGATCGGTCAAGTCCTGTCGGTTGTAATAGCCTTCTGCCAGACAATGCCCGCCAATGGCAATTTCGCCTTTTTCCGAATCCGCTTTTAATGCCAGATTCTCCGGATCCACTATGTATAACTGGCATCCGGTAAGAGCCTGTCCGATGGGAACGAGGCTCGACGAAGTTTCCATACGATCATAAAAACTGACACAATCATAAAAACTGACATCAATGGCCGCTTCTGTCGGGCCATATAAATTGGTCAACAGGCAACGAGAAGCGAATAGGTTCTGGAATTGAGCAACCAGACTGGCAAGCAGCGACTCTCCACTCACATATAGCCGACGCAGAGCCGGCAACAGCGGATTCGGCGCTATATGGCTGTCCTGAAGCTCTTGCAGTACCGGCTTTAACAAACTGGGGACAAAATGGACAACTGTAATGTTTTCGTTTACCAATGCCGCCACGATGCCTCTGGGAAAGGATTCCAATCCCGGTTGCAGTAGATAGTGACTCGCACCGTTCAAGGCAGGTAAAAAAAGCTCCCATAAAGACACATCAAAAGTCAGCGCCGTTCTCTGTAGGATAATGTCTGAATCCGTCATCTCACTGTGCGCCTGATGCCATTCCAGTCGGTTGATGAACGCGCCATGATTGACCAGCACCCCTTTGGGTGTGCCAGTGGTGCCGGAAGTGAAGATTAAGTACGCAGGATCGGTAGCCCGCAACTGAGGCACATTTAGCTGAGGCGCACTTAGCTGAGGCATATTGTGGCAGGCATTTTCTAAATGCGACGATGTGGATATTTCTTCCAGACGTTCACGGCAGATCAATTCCAGTTCGTCATGTGCCTGAGTAAACAAATTTACCTGCACCGCATTGCAAAAAGCGATACGACATTGCGCCGTCGTAAACATGGATGCCAAGCGGGCAACCGGGGTTTTCGTATCCACAGGAAAATAAACGCCGCCGGCCAGTAGCACCGCATAAGCTGCCACCAAAAATTCAGGACTGCGTTCAAACCCGATGGCAACGCAATCCCCCTGACGTACATTGCGATCATTAATCAGATAATGAGCCAGCCGTTGTGCTCTTGCGTATAATACACCCCAAGATAAAGTGCTGCCTTTTCCCCAGCGTATCGCTGGATGCTGGTTATCTCTCGCCGTGCTTTCGAAGTAGTCAGTAATAAATCGACTCGTTTTCATGACGCCGAAGTCCTCTGATTGCTGCTTTATTGTTCCAAAATTTCATGGCAGCCCGACGTCATAGGCGAGCGTCGGGCAATCGAATTCCGTCAGCCAGATAAAACATCTGGCTTTTAGATAGTGGGTATTGAATTAGTAGGTATTGGAATCTGTTTATGAGTGAGTTTGTGAAGGCGCTTATGAATGAGTCAGTGCGGCGTTGTAGCTGTACCGATTACAGACTTCCTTGCCGATCAGCATTTTTTGCAGTTCATTACTGCCTTCGACAACTTGCAGGATTTTTGCATCCCGATAGAGTCGGCTGATGCCATTGATTTCATCACAGCCGTGACCACCGTGGATTTGAACCGCTTTCGCTGCGGCGGCACCCGCTTCCTGTGATGCAAAAAACTTGGCTTGAAGGATCTGTTCAAGAGCATCTTCATCCTTGGCTTCTTTGGCTTTTGTCGCTGATAAGCAAATAAGTTGAGAGGCAAGCAGGCTACTGGACATTTCAGCCAAATAACCACGAATGATGCCTTGATCTGCAAGCAATGTACCGAAGGTGGCGCGAGAGTTGGCCCTCCGGGCTGATGCCACTAACGCCGCCTGCTGTATTCCCACCGCAGCCCAGGCCACACTGATGCGGCCGTAATCCAATGCGCTGTTAGAAATGAGGTTTTGTCCAAATCCGGGCTTCCCGACGATATTCGTCTTAGGGATCCAACAATCGTTGAAATCCAATACCGCCAGATAGGCACTCTTGAATCCCAGCATATTTTTCTTGGCAGTGATTTTTAATCCGGCCGTGTTTTTAGGAACCAACACAGCAGTATCCAATCCTTGGTATTTACCAAATACCAGAAAGAGATCCGCAATCTGAGCAAAAGTAATCCAGCTTTTTTGCCCATTCACGCTCAGATCATCCCCGCATTCTTCAAACCGGGTTGATAGATTTTTAGAATCACCACCAGCGGAAACTTCCGTTTGCGCGAACGCACCGATGATTTCGCCCTTCACCAACGGTGTCAGAAAACGTTGTTTTTGGTCTTGAGATCCCCACACTTCAATGGTTTTCAACGCCATTGAGTGTACATTCAGCAAACCGGTGAGCGAACCGCTTCCGGCACCAATAGCCATGTTCAGCAATCCGAATGTGGTAGCATCAAACCCCAGACCACCGTTTTCAGTTTTTGCTAATCCGCCCAACCAACCGTTATGCGCAAGCTTCTGTACAACGCTGGCAGGTGTTGCTTCGGACAAATCCCATTCATCCGCATAAGGCGCGACTTCTGTTGCTGAAAACCGCTCAAATTCCTGTAACCACTTTTGCTGCACAGGTGATAAAAAGCGATTAAACATTTGCCGCCACCTTTTTGTCTAAAAAGTTGCAGACAGCCTGAATACTAGAAAAATTAGCATTATCAAGATCGTCAATTTCAACCTTAATTTTAAAGTTTTTTTCCAGAAAGGAGATTAACTGAATAGCAGCCAGAGAATTAACCAAGCCTGTTTCGAATATATTGACTGAATAGTCTAAATTCTGCTTACCAGAAAGTTTACACAGATATTCAGATACTAATTTTTTACGCTCAGATACGTTCATTGAGACTTTCCTTTGAAGCTTAATTTCATTGGTCTTTTCTTTGCAAAATTCATCTGGGCGATTTAGCAATATTATGTTATTTCCATTTTTCAGGAATCTTTTTAACACAAAGACATAGCTACCGCATGGGAGTGTAATTGCCCAAAAACAAGAAAAAACAGAATATATAGCTGGGGTTAGTAATAATTAAATTCAGATTAATGATAATTAATATATTTTTCTATAATATTAAATATTACTTAAATTATTATTAGTAAGAAGACGACTATTGAAGCTTAAGAAAACGTTTCGAGGAATGATGTATCTTCACTGCAAGTTTTTACATTTTTAGTGGAAGCTATAAATAAAATTAAACTAATATATAAAATAATTTTTTAAGCTATAGTGAAAACTATAAATCATATTCCAAAATAATTCTTATTTAAGATGCTTTACTCTTTAATTTTTATTAAAAAAATTAATGTAACGCTTCTGTTCTATTGCTCTAAATTTAAACGCATGCACATTTATTTATAAAATGTACATTAGTTTATAATCAGACCATTAAAAAATAATATGATAGAAACCTCGCCTAACAGCGAGGATTTTTGATCGGAATTTTAATCGGTAGTGTAATGACTTCTGCCCAGCAGATAAAAGAGGAAAGGATTGCTAATTAAATACACCGGTAGACAAATACCTATCACCGCGATCGCAAATAATCGCCACAATGACCGCGCCAGGGTTTTCAGCTGCAATGCGCAATGCGCCAGAAACAGCCCCGCCAGAACTCACCCCACAAAAAATACCTTCCTTCTGCGCCAACAAACGCATTGTGGTTTCAGCTTCCTCCTGTGTGATATCTAAGATCTGATCCACCAGCTCTTTCTGATAAATACCGGGCATATAGGCCGGAGACCAGCGACGAATACCGGGAATTTGGCTATTTTCTGTGGGTTGCAACCCCGTGATTTGCACTTTATCTGACTGGGATTTCAGATAGCGACTCACGCCCGTAATCGTGCCTGTCGTTCCCATACTGGAAACAAAATGCGTAACCCGCCCCTGTGTTTGCTGCCAGATTTCTGGGCCAGTGGTATTAAAGTGCGTCAGCGAGTTATCCGTGTTATTAAATTGGTCGAGAACCTTTCCTTCTCCATTCTTCTCCATTTCTTGCGCCAAATCCCGTGCGCCTTCCATTCCCCGTTCTTTGCTGACCAAAATTAACTCAGCACCATAAGCCCGCATGGATGCCTGTCGCTCAAGACTCATATTTTCAGGCATCAATAATTTCAGCCGATACCCCTTTACCGCTGCGATCATGGCCAGTGCAATGCCGGTATTACCACTCGTTGCTTCGATCAGAGTGTCGCCCGGTGTGATTTCTCCACGCAATTCCGCTTGCTGGATCATCGAAAGCGCAGCTCTGTCTTTTACGGAACCCGCAGGGTTATTGCCTTCCAACTTTACCCAAATCTCCGCATCAACACTTTCTGTAATTCGTTGTAATTTTACCAGAGGTGTATTACCTATAAAGTCTTCCAAGCTTGCCACAGCATTACCTAATTCATATGAGAATGGGCAACCAAATAATCATATTCAGAAAACGGTAGCAAGATCTTAAGCAAAAAATCCCTCTTTCCCGTCATAACGGGAAAGAGGGATCAATAATAAAAGGGTGTTAAATCAGGCGGATTCAGCCAATCTCAATATTTTTAACGGCAAGTCTCCCGCATACAGGCGAGCGCCTGTACCGCCAATAAAATAATGATTTCCCCGGGTAGGAATCGATGAGTTATCCGGCCAAATAACGGACAGATATTCGTCTCCCCACCCTATCGGCTGAACAGACAACAGAGAAAAATGCCCGCGCGGGCTAACTTCCACGATTTGAACTGGCAAAGGACTGGAGGCTGTTTGCTGTGTACTGAGTGTCATATCCCATGGTCGAAAAAAGACATCAACATTCCCTTGATGCAGGGGCGTAATATCTAATGGGAAAATTTTCCCGCCAATCCAGAGCTGGGAACCTTTAATGTCACCATGCAGTTTATTAATTTCGCCCATGAACTCAAGCACAAAACGGCTCTCCGGCTCACTCCAGACCTGCTGCGGTGTGCCGACCTGTTCAATGCAACCTTGATTCATAAGTACCACCCTGTCAGCCACTTCCATTGCCTCTTCCTGATCATGAGTGACAAATACGCTGGTAAATTTTAATTCTTCATGAAGCTGGCGCAACCAACGACGCAATTCCATCCGTACCTGTGCATCCAGTGCGCCAAAAGGTTCATCCAACAAGAGGATCTGTGGCTCAACTGCCAATGCCCTTGCCAGTGCCACACGCTGTTTTTGCCCACCAGAAAGCTGAGATGGATAACGTTCTGCCAAATGGGATAACTGCACCATATCGAGCAATGCCATGACCTTACGACGCAATGCTTCACCATTGGGGCGCTGACGACGGGGAAGTACGGTCAGACCAAAAGCCACGTTATCAAATACTGTCATATGGCGAAACAAGGCATAGTGTTGGAATACAAACCCAACACGCCGATCTTTCGCATGTACCCGACTGACATTCTGGCCGTGAAATCTCAATTGACCTGCGCTCTGCTGCTCAAGCCCAGCAATGATCCTCAATAATGTCGTCTTGCCAGAACCCGACGGGCCAAGCAGAGCGATCATTTCACCGGATTCAATATTCAGTGAAATTTCATTCAGTATCTGAGATCGACCAAAAGATTTGCTGATTTTACTGATTTCAATACTCATATTCTGCTCCTGCCCTAGCCTTGCTGACGGCTTAAACGCCATTGCAACGCACTTTTGACAATCAGAGTAATAATCGCCATCACTGCTAATAAAGCCGCTGCCGTAAATGCGCCAACGGTGTTGTAATCTTGATACAACAACTCAACCTGCAAAGGCAGCGTATAGGTTTCCCCCCGAATCGCCCCCGATACCACAGACACGGCGCCAAACTCCCCAATCGCCCGTGCGTTGGTCAAAACAACACCATACAGCAGTGCCCAGCGAATATTGGGCAGTGTCACGTGCCAGAACATCTTCCAGCCAGAAGCGCCCAACAATATAGCGGCTTCATCTTCCTGACTGCCTTGGCTCAACATCACCGGCACCAATTCACGCACAACAAACGGACACGTCACGAATACCGTCACCAGCACCATGCCCGGCCATGAAAACATCAATTGAATGTCATAAGTTCCCAACCAGCTACCCAGCCAACCATTGGCACCGTAAAACAGCAGATAAAGCAGCCCCGCCACAACAGGCGAAACCGCAAACGGAATATCAATTAATGTCAGCAATAATTGCCGGCCGGGGAATTGGAAACGTGTCACCAACCATGCCGTCATCACGCCAAAAACCAGATTGATGGGTACGGTGATAAGTGCAATCATCACCGTCAACCAGATGGCATGCAGCATATCGGGGTCGAAGAGGTTCTGGGTAACGATGTCTAGCCCTTTGGAAAAGGCGGTCAAAAAAATCCACGCTATCGGGATCACTAATAACAGAACCGAAAAAAATATGCCTGTGCCAATCAGTAACCACTTTCCCCAGTTTATTGCGGGGCGTTGTACCACTGTGTATTCGGAAAATTCAGTCATCAATGTCCTCCTATCCGTTTACCAAAGCGGCTTTGCAATATATTGACGCTAAACAACAGTAATAACGATGCAGCAAGGATGACCGAAGCAATTGCGCTGGCAGCCGGATAATCAAACTCTTGCAGGCGAACAAAAATCATCAGGGAGACCACCTCAGTTTGCCAAGCCATATTGCCCGCAATGAAAATCACCGCACCAAATTCGCCCAAGCTGCGGGTGAAAGAGAGTACCGTTCCAGCAATCAATGCGGGTGAAACCTCAGGCAAAATAACCCGCTGGAAGGTTTGCCAACGGCTCGCTCCCAATGTCTGTGCTGCTTCCTCATATTCGGGGCCAAGTTCTTCAAGAACAGGCTGCACGGTGCGAACAACAAAAGGCAAACTGGTAAATGCCATTGCCACTGCAATGCCCAGCCAAGTATTAGCGACTTTGAGGTCAAAATTGCCGAGCCAGGCACCATACCATCCGGTGGCAGAAAACAGGGTCGCCAGCGTTAAACCCGCCACCGCCGTCGGTAAGGCAAATGGCAAATCCATCAAACCATCGAGTAAACTGCGCCCTGGAAACCGATAGCGCGTTAATATCCATGCCATCAACATGCCAAACACCATATTGAACAAACTGGCAACCGCCGCCGCCAATAATGTCACCTTATAAGCGGCGACAACTTGCGGGTTGACGATGACCTGCCAATATTGCGTCCATGTCATGCTGGAAAGCTGAACCACCAAAGCACTTAATGGTAATAACAGGATAAGGCAGGTATAAAATAGGCTACTGCCCAAACTCAGCCCAAATCCGGGCAAGACGCGTTTGCTGGATCCCCACATTATTTATGTCCTTCCATCAATAACTGATCAAGCATACCGCCAGTGTTGAAATGGGTTTTCATCACTTGAGGCCAGCTATCGAATTGTTCTTCGAAACGAAACAGTTTGGTTGCAGGAAAACGGGCTTGCTGTGATTTCATAACATCGCGATCAATCACACGATAATTGAAACTGACGATGATCTTCTGGCCAGCCGGACTATACAGGTAATCTAAATACGCTTTAGCCACAGCTTCAGTCCCATTTTTCTGGACATTTTTATCCACCCAAGTCACGGGGAACTCAGCCAGAATATCCACCGGAGGCACGATCACTTGGTAGTTATCTTCACCATACTGTTTACGAATGTTATTGATCTCAGATTCAAAACTAATCAAAACATCCCCTAACCCTCGTTCAATAAAGGAAGTCGTTGCTCCACGACCTCCGGTATCAAACACCTCTACATTCTGTAAGAAGCGTTGCATTAACTGGCGAATCTTCTCTGGGTCATACGGATTTTGCTGTTGAAAAGCCCCCCATGCCGCCAGATAGGTATAACGTCCATTACCTGAAGTTTTGGGGTTTGGGAAAATCAACTTCACGTCATTGCGCACCAAATCATCCCAATCATGGATACGTTTGGGATTATCTTTGCGTACCAGAAAGGCCATGGTCGAATAGTATGGGGAACTGTTATTCGGCAAACGCTGCTGCCAGTTGGCGGGAATTAGGTTGCCACTATCGTGTAGGATCTGAATATCCGTGACTTGGTTATAGGTGACTACATCCGCCCGCAGTCCATGTAAAATAGCCAGCGCCTGTTTAGATGAACCCGCATGAGATTGTTTGATGGTCAATTTATCCTGTGGATGCTGCCCATTCCACTGTTTCTCAAATTCGGCATTCAAGCTCGAAAATAGTTCTCGTCCAATGTCGTAAGAGCTATTCAGCAACTCGACAGCCAAGGCGTTGGTGCTATAAGCGTTGAGACTGACCAAAAGCGATATGGCAGCCAACCCGCTCAATAATTTATTTTTTATTGCCACTATTTTCATCCAACACCTTACTCATCACGCTATTTGACAACAATTTCTTCTATACCCAATAGATTTCAAGTTGCAGCACGGCGGCTAGGGAGCAAATCCCCAAGAGCATAGATAACTATGTGACTGAGGTGAGCGAACGTAGCCAGCAAAGCAGTAACTTGAAAGATGGAGGGTATACTGTATCCAGAATCTTTATAACAGGGTAGTTTACTATTCCCTGTTTTATATACCGAATTTTTATGAGAAATGATGAAACGCGATAAGATACGGGAAATATAAGAATATCAAGGCACGGGAGAAACGGGATGAACGCAATTCAAAAACGGCTATGCCCCAGTAAAATACCACTCTGTGCATGAGTCATGTTTCTTTCCTTTTATGGAAGGGATTAAAAATGAACGCTGCTCTCTGCAACAAAATATTCTTCTATTATATAAGGGGATAGAAAGAGAGTTTTTCCTTAGATAGAAACTCTCTTTGATATTTTATCAGGACTTCCAAATAATACGCGAAACTTTCCAATATTTCAGGGCATCATCAGAAGGCATTAATCCTTCAGGGCCGTCCCATATCCCGGTAAAGACATAGCTGACATGCTGACTTTGCGGAGCAGTACAGGTGACTGTGGGTTGCATGGTGAAATCATTGGATCGCTGGCATGCCCCAAATGCCTTATCATACAGATCGGCAAAACCTGTTCCTATTTTCGCCCCCCAAACCGTTTTAATTCCTTCATCCGATACTTCAATGCGACTAACTTTACCATTGACCAGACCATAAAATTCGATTTTCACCTGATCATTTTCCATTCCCTGAATTACGCTGGCTAACTTACCATTTTGCGTTTCCATGCCACTACGCAGACGATATTTTCCATCCAAACCTTGCTCAATCGCGGATTGCGTCATATCTGTCTGTTTATTGATTGCCCCTACCCCCTGTTCAGAGACACTCAAGGAACTGCCAAACCAGTTGAAAGGTGATAGGGAAGACCATGAAACCCCTGATGTTCCGGCACAGGCAGTTAACAACAATGAGCATCCCACCAAACTACTGACTGTAGCAACCCGCTGTTTAGCCAACAAATTGAATACAAAAAATTTATCCATCACTGTTTTTTTACCTTAGTCTCTATGGGCTGTAACTTGACATCTATCAGACCACACTCCCCAAAAAACATTCATTTGTGAATACAAAAACCGTTCATCAACAGAAATATTAAAAGCATATTAAGAACATATTAATAATGTAGCATTGTACATCTGTTTACAAAATAAACAGTATTATGAATTTCCTTTACAAAAGACATGAAATTATGGTGTTTAATGAACAATCTAATGATTATTTCGTCATGTATTACTCATTTTAGCCTTTCTCCCATAGAGAAAACACCACACCAAAAACTGATTTTGTCTGCCAATTTTCATGGCATACTGACTCACATTATTCCTCAGGAGAAAATGATAACTTTCCCTCGAAAATATCAGATTAATTATCAGCTGTCTTCTAGCTGGTGTTTATTAAAAGGAAAATCCGAATCCGCCACGCCTGAAATATATTATCTATTTAAAGATAATAATGAGGACATTCAAGTTAAGGTTATGTTTAACATTGATAATAAGCAACCTGTCATGCCAAAAGATTTTATTGTTATAAAAAATAAATTTATGAAGCAATGGATTTACTTCATAAAGAAATTAAAGGAAAAATAATGGCTGAATAGCATAGTACTGTTCAGCCTTTTTATATTTAATTATCGATTAATCTCTTGCTAAAAATAGCATTTTCCTGCCCCAAATAATCATATTCCATCTTTTCACACATACAAATCGTTGCATCATTTTCTTCTGGAACCAGAATCAAAATACTTGGACAGCCTCTTGCCAATAATTTCTTTTCCAGACGGGAAACCAAAGCATTGGCGATTCCCCTGCCCCTGAATTCAGGGTGAACGCCCAGATAATAAGCATGACCACGATGTCCATCATAGCCACCCATCACTGTACCAACCACTTCCCCAGCAACTTCAGCAACCAAAAATAAATCAGCATCATGGGTTAGCTTACGCTCAATATCTATTTCTGGATCATCAACAGAATTAATTAAATCACAGCGTTCCCAAAGTGTGATGACGGCTTCAAAGTCGTCTTGCCGAAATACCCGAATTTCCATAGTTAGTAAGCCTATTTCATAAGCAATTGAATCAATGTTAATTATCACTGCTTTTATTTTGGAATCAATATGAAAATGCGTTTACTGATACTAACAGGTATACTGCTAATATTCATAAACTAATCAAAATGTAAGCAGAAATGAATATACCTAATATATCTCAAGTTAAGGATTTTTTCCTCTCATTACAGGAGCAAATCTGCAAGCAACTTGAACAAATTGATGGCCACTCAACATTCATGGAAGACTGCTGGCAGCGGGAGGAAGGTGGCGGTGGGCGCAGTCGCGTGTTAACAGAAGGCAAGGTTTTTGAAAAAGCCGGCGTGAATTTCTCCCATATAGCGGGAACGTCGATGCCTGCATCTGCCACTGCCCACCGCCCAGAATTAGCTGGTTGCAGTTATCAAGCCATGGGGGTTTCTCTCGTCATTCATCCACTGAATCCCTATGTCCCAACGAGTCATGCGAATGTGCGTTTCTTTGTTGCCGAAAAAGAAGGAATTCCCCCTGTCTGGTGGTTTGGCGGTGGTTTTGATCTCACGCCTTATTATGGTTTCAAAGATGATGCCATTCACTGGCATACCGTTGCCAAAACTTTATGCCAACCGTTTGGCGATGACATTTATCCCAAATATAAAAAATGGTGTGATGATTACTTTTTTATAAAGCATCGGAATGAGCCGCGCGGTATTGGCGGGTTATTTTTCGACGATTTAAATACCCCTGATTTTGATACCTGTTTTAATTTCACACAGGCTGTCGGCAATGGTTTCTTATCTGCTTATTTACCGATTGTAGAACGAAGAAAAAATATCGCTTGGGGTGAGCGTGAAAGACAATT
This sequence comes from Xenorhabdus lircayensis, assembly GCF_016306625.1. GTDB lineage: Bacteria > Pseudomonadota > Gammaproteobacteria > Enterobacterales > Enterobacteriaceae > Xenorhabdus > Xenorhabdus lircayensis. The sequence goes on from NZ_JACOII010000011.1 coordinate 71,920, forward strand.
CCAATTATATCGTCGAAGCCGCTATGTTGAATTCAATCTAGTCTGGGATAGGGGAACTCTCTTTGGTCTGCAAAGCGGTGGCAGAACTGAATCAATATTAATGTCTATGCCACCATTGGTGCGCTGGGAATATGGTCATTCTCCAGAGCCTGATTCTCCAGAATCTGAGTTATATACCTCATTCCTGATAAAAAAAGATTGGGTGTGACAATTCAGCACAGGAATATAAGATAACTTTTGTATTCCTGTTTTATCTCCCCCTCCCTCACACATTTCAAACTACATTTTTAAATCTATTGAGTATTTATCAGAGCACTGATAAAAAACTCCGTTACTTTTCATTAACAAAACTCTGCCATAAATAGTCAGTACTTACCCTAATGACTCACTCAATAATTACAGTTAGTATTCAATCCGGGCCCGAAAAAACAAATACAACATCTAACAACAAAATAGGGTATTATCATGATCAATAATCAAACTAACAAATACAGCCTAATACCTCCATTTATCTTGGAGCATATTTCTGATGATTGTGATGAATGTACTAATCAATATGTATTAAAAACATTAGATCATGTTTATCACTTAATGAACGCGCCTATTGGGGACGATATTTCTCAACAGGAGGATGCAACAGAATCAGATGATAAATTAAATCGCACTATCTATGATGCCAAAAATAGAGAAGAATTCCCGGGAGAAAAGCTCTCTCGAAGTGAAGGCATGTCTGAGGATACAGATATTTTTGTTAATGAAGCTTATGATTATCTTGGAAAGACTCATGAGTTCTATAAAAAAGTTTTTGACCGTAATTCACTTGATAACGAAGGGATCAAGTTAGTTGCTACCGTACATTATGGTAAAAACTACCTGAATGCGTTTTGGTCTAGAAAACAAATGGTCTTCGGTGATGGAGATGGGAAATACTTCAATCGTTTTACCTCTGCTATCGATATTATCGCACATGAGTTAACTCATGGCGTCATTGAAAGCGAGGCAAGTCTTGATTATGTTTATCAATCTGGTGCACTCAATGAATCCATCGCAGATGTATTTGGCATTATGGTAAAACAGTATGTCAATAATCAAAAAGCAAATGAATCAAATTGGTTATTAGGGCAAGGTTTATTAGGACCTAAATTTAATCCAGATAACAAACCTGATGTCGCTTTACGTAGCTTTATTAATCCAGGGAAGGCTTTTTCCGGAGATAAACAAGTTGGTCATATGGATCAATATGAGGAACTTCCTTTTACCGTAGATAATGGAGGAGTTCATATATTTTCAGGTATTCCTAACAGAGCCTTTTATTTAGTGGCAACTGAGTTAGGGGGCTATACCTGGGAGAGAGCAGGAAAAATATGGTACGAAACTTTGCTAGATGATCGTTTAGAGTCAGATGCAGATTTTGATGATTTTGCCAAACTAACGATTCAGAATGCTGAAAAATTATTTGGTAAACAAATTTCAGAAATTGTTAGTAACTGCTGGGAAAAAGTTGGTGTTCTACCTCCAACAAGTAATTAAATTAACATTAATACAATATCAATCAATGTTCAAAACAGTAACCTCAAGATAAACCTAAAAATAAATAATAAAGGGTCATGGATAACCCTTTATTATATTTATACATTAATGTTATTAAGGCCAACAAAAAGTACTTTCCATTAGTAGCAAATACCACCATTTAGATTAATAATTAATTAAGGGCCCTAGAAATAAAAAATATACACAACATCTAAAAAGCGGGGTATTATTATGCGCAACTATCAAGCTAAATTAAATAAATCTGGTATCATTCCGCCTTCTCTATTGGAATATGTCGTTAAAATTTGTGGTCAAAGTGATAAAGCGTATATACTAAAAACATTAGATCATGTTTACAATCTAATGAATAGCCCTACTGAAATGGATAATTTAACGAATGAATACCAGCCAGGGTTTGATAATCAATTAAATCGAACTGTTTATGATGCTAAATATAAGGACCAATATCCAGGTAAAAAACTAATTTTAAGTGAAGAGATAACGACAAGCGATGATATAGCAGCCCATGAAGCCTATGATTATCTTGGAAAAACATATGAATTTTATAAGAAAATTTTTGGGCGTAACTCCATTGATAACCAAGGCCTTAAGTTAGTTGCTACCGTGCATTATCAGAATAACTATATGAATGCATTTTGGGATAATAATCAAATGGTTTTTGGTGATGGTTATGCTCCCTACTTTAACAGCTTCACCTCCTGCATTGATATTACCGCACACGAGCTAACCCATGGAGTCACTGAAAGTGAAGCAAAACTTGACTATGCCTACCAATCTGGTGCGCTGAATGAATCCGTCTCAGATGTATTCGGCATTATGGTAAAACAGTACGTGAATAACCAAAGGGCCAACGAATCTGATTGGTTGATAGGTCAAGGAATATTTGGCCCCGCACTTAACCCAGACAATGATCCTAATATTGCTTTACGCTCATTCAAAAACCCAGGATACGCGAATTTGAAAGATAACCAAGTCGGCCATATGAAACAGTATCAAGACTTGTCCGTTAGAGATGATCAAGGTGGAGTTCACAAATACTCAGGCATTCCCAATAAGGCATTCTATTTATTGGCAATAGAGTTGGGCGGTTATTCATGGGAGCAAGCGGGTAAAATCTGGTATGACACGTTATTGGACAAACGTTTATCTCATAAAGCCAGCTTTAATGATTTTGCAGCGTTATCCATTGACAATGCAGAGAAATTATTTGGTAAGAAAATTTCAGATATTGTGACTCATTCATGGAATCAAGTAGGAGTTTTACTTTAAGGATAGCAATACTTCTCTGATAATCAAAGGCTAAGGAAGGCCTTGATTATATTTATATATTTTCATGCTGCCACTATTATCAGAACTAAAGCTTTAACTTTTCCAAGTTTACCCTTCGTCAATACCCTCCCACCTCTCCCATCAATCTAGTTATTTTGATTATTAATATCACATCATAAAAAATTTACATTTTTAGTAGTGACTAACATGGTTAGTTTGACTAATATTTGGGTGAGGTAAAATATCCGTAAATACGACAACACATAAACAGGGCATTATTATGAGTGACAATAGAGCAAGCAAGCAAAATATAATCCCGCCTCACTTACTGGAATGCATTGCAAAAAATTGTGATGAAAGTGACAAAAAATACATATTGAAAACATTAGATCACGTTAATAAACTAATGAAAAAATCAGTAAAAAAAGACGCATTAGATTCCGAAGATAAGTCCATGAATTATGATAATAAAAAACTTACTGAACCAGAAAATAGCTAACCATTATCAGTAAAGTTAATTATTAGCGCTAGAGCTGTTACAAAAAATCAATCTAAGCAGCTGCTCTGGCGTTAATTACATGCTCTCTCAAAAAACCACTAATGATTTTTAAGATATTTCAACTAATTAAATCGACTATATTACTTAAACTTTTAAAATGAAATTTTCATATAATTTTTTATGATAGCCAAAATACTATCACCCATAAAAATTTAATATGGTGATTTTTTAAAAATAGAAATAAACACACTTCATTAATAAAGGGCTAAAAATAGCCCTTTATTTCATCGTTTTTAAATACTTAACGTTTTTTCAAATGCGCCATTAAACGTTTACGCTTACGAAGCTGGGTTGCCGTTAACGTATTTTTCTTGTCTGCATAAGGGTTAGCCCCTTCTTTAAATTGGATGCGAATAGGTGTTCCCATCACTTTTAAAGAACGACGGAAATAATTCATCAAATAACGCTTATAGGTATCAGGTAAGTTTGTCACCTGATTACCATGGATCACCACGATAGGCGGGTTATAGCCCCCGGCATGGGCGTATTTCATTTTAACCCTGCGGCCACGAATCATCGGCGGCTGGTGATCATCTTCAGCCATACGCATGATACGGGTCAGTAAGGAAGTGCTAACGCGGCGGGTCGCGCTGTCATAGGCTTCCAGAATTGACTCAAATAAATTGCCAACGCCGCTACCATGCAGTGCGGAAATAAAGTGAACACGGGCAAAATCAACAAAACCCAGGCGCAAATCCAGCATATCCTTAACATGATCCCTATCTTCCTGACTCATGCCATCCCATTTATTGACTGCGATGACCAACGAACGACCACTGTTAAGAATAAAACCAAGCAGAGAGAGGTCTTGATCAGAAATACCTTCGCGAGCATCTACCACCAACAACACAACATTGGCATCTTCAATTGCCTGAAGCGTTTTGATAACGGAGAATTTTTCAACGGTTTCAGTTACTTTACCGCGTTTACGGACACCCGCGGTATCAATCAAGATATATTCACGGCTATCACGTTCCATGGGAATATAAATGCTGTCACGAGTTGTGCCCGGCATATCATAAACCACAACACGTTCTTCACCCAGAATACGGTTGGTTAATGTGGATTTCCCTACATTTGGGCGGCCAACAATCGCAAGTTTCAGAGGCAAGGTAGTAAGATCAAACGCTTCCCCCTCTTCTTCCTGTTCAGCAGCAGCATCCAGCTCGGCCTGCTCCATCTCTGCCCAATAAGCCGCATTCGCCTCTTCGTCTGTTAATTCAACTTCTTCCTTCTCTTCTTTGTCGGAAAAAGGCAGTAACGCACGTTCAATCAGTTGTGTCACTCCACGACCGTGAGAAGCAGCAATGGAATAAATATCTCCTAACCCCAGCGAGTAGAATTCGGCAACGGAGGTTTCAATATCGATACCATCCGTCTTGTTTGCCACCAAAAAGGTCGCTTTTTCACGGCTGCGCAGATGTTTGGCAATCGCATGATCAGCCGGCATCAGCCCAGATCGGGCATCAACCATAAATAGAACAATATCAGCCTCTTCAATAGCCATCAGAGATTGCGTAGCCATATGCATTTCTACGCCATCCTCCGCACCATCAATACCTCCCGTATCAATGATGATGAACTCCTGCCCTTCTACCTCAGCCCGTCCATATTTACGATCACGGGTTAAGCCAGGGAAGTCCGCTACCAGCGCATCTCTGGTTCGGGTTAATCGGTTAAATAAGGTGGATTTTCCAACATTGGGACGCCCAACCAGCGCAACGACAGGTATCATTTGTTTGATGCCTCATAACTAAATTTAAATCGATATCCTGCTGAAAGTGATCCATTCAATGTTGTTCATCACAGCAATGTTGTTCACCACAACAAGATACTAAAAAGACGAAACGGCCCCTGTTACTGTCAGCACAGGAGCCGTATAGTTTTGTGTTATTCCGTATAGCATTACATATAACGTTAAAACACGTTCTGGAATTAGCGGGTATACAGGTAAACCGTCCCGTCCTTCGCTTGTACCATCAGTTTATCGCTGGCAACAACTGGGCGACTCAATAGGCCAGAACCATCAACCTTATGTTGAGCCACAAATTTGCCATCAGCCATATTCAACCAATGCAGATAACCTTCACCATCACCAACAACCAGATAACCGTTATACATCTCCGGTGCAGTCAGGTTACGGTGCAAGAGATCACTTTGTGCCCACAATGTGATCCCATCGCTCTTGCGCAAGGATAGAATACGGTCATCTTGATCAACAATAAAAATATTGTCGTCAGTCACAACCATATCATTCACCGAACCCAGATCACGTTTCCAGATGATCTGCCCCGAACGCATATCCATTGCCACTAAATTACCGTTATAAGCAATGGCGTAAATAACATTGTCAGAAATAACCGGAGTCATATCAATGTCATTCAAGCGATCAATTTCGGTAGAACCCGTCACCTGAGAAATGCGTTGTTGCCAAATTAACTGGCCTTGAGAAAGCAGGACAGCACTGATACGGCCGTTATCACCACCTACAACTGCTGCCCCATAAGCCACAGCAGGAGCGGATTCGCCACGAACTGACAATGGCGGTGTGTCCATATTGACTGACCAAGCGACATTACCATCAGTTTCGTTCAATGCCTGTAGCATACCATTGCCAGTATGAATCAAAACAAGGCCATCACTCACCACAGGGCGTGACAACGCTTCGCCAGCAACTGTTGATTCCCATTCAACTTTACCGTTCGATGTATCCAGTGCGAGGACTTTTGCCTTTTCTGTACCAACATAGAGACGATCACCAGATACGGTCAGACCACCAGAAAGCAGTGCCGGCAGACGAGATGACAGAAGACCTGCTTTTTCCGACAAATCCGTTGCCCACAACTCCTTACCGCTGTCTATATCAAACGCTTTGACAACACCATTACGATCAGCAACATAAGCCGTTGACCCTTGCCAAGCTGGTGACAAGTGAGAGTAATAGTGTCCAACGCCGCTCCCAACGGATTTATCCCAAACAACACGCGGGTTGAATTGATTTTCAACCTCCGGCAACGGTGACATTGTTACCGTATCCTGTTCGCTGGAACAGCCAGCCAGCAGAACAGAAGCAACCAGCCCAACCAAGAGTGTTTTTCGCAGTTGCATTAGAAGTTGGCTCCCTTAGTTGGAGATATTATTAAGTTTAATTTTAATGAAATCTTTCATTACCTGAGGGCCATCAGACTCAAGCCCCTTGGAATATGCTGCACGAGCACCGGCAATATCGCCTTTTTTCACCAGAATATCCCCACGGATGTCTTCAGCAGCAACCAGCCAACCTTTGCCTTTGACCAGCTCCAACGTTTTCAATGCAGCGTCCGTTTTATCTTCCGCTAATTGAACCCGAGCCAGACGAAGGTTAGTTAGAGATTGCATATCTTCATCTTTGGCTTTGCCCGTAGCCACTAGCAAATTTTTCTCTGCCTGAGCCAGATCATTCTGCCCGATAGTATGTTTTGCTAGTTCCAGTTCGGCCATAACACCGTAGATGTTATTCGTTTCATTAGCGAACTTTTCTACGGCAACAACGCTTTCTTTCGACCCCGACGCCAGCGATTTGTTCAATTCCTCAAATGCGGCTGCTGTCTCATGCAATTGGTTTGTCTGATGAGTCTGCCAGTAACGCCAGCCAATCAGTGCGCCAATGCCCAATACTAAACCAACGGCAAGGTATTTACCGTTGGTGATGAAAAAACGCTTTATAGCGTCAACTTGTTCAGTTTCAGTGGTATAGACTTGCACAGAGTCTCTCTCCTTAGCCTAACAGTTCGCTCAAACGCGCTGCGACCGTTTGTTGTTGCAACGTTTCTTGTTCGCCGTTACGTAAATCTTTCACTGTGATATTGCCAGCTTGAATTTCATCTTCTCCAAGGATCAGGGCAATTTTGGCACCATGCTTACCCGCACGAGCCAATTGTTTCTTAAAGTTACCGCCGCCATGATTGGTCATCAGACGCAGTTCCGGCAGTTGATCACGGATTTTCTCTGCCAGTATTAATGCTGCCTGCTGGCTACCTTCACCAAAGGAGGAAAGATAAACATCGGCTACTGTCAGATCGGCAACAAAGTCAGGATTGACTTCCTGCACTAACAAAACCATACGTTCCATGCCCATGGCAAAACCAACTGCTGGTGTTGCTTTTCCGCCTAATTGCTCAACCAGACCGTCGTAACGACCGCCCGCACAGATCGTTCCCTGCGCGCCCAATGCAGATGTTACCCATTCAAAGACAGTACGGTTGTAGTAATCAAGACCGCGAACCAGACGCTGGTTGATACGGTATTTGATACCCGCGCTATCAAGTAGCTGACACAATCCATCAAAGTGTTCTTTTGATTCGGCATCAAGATAATCAAACAGTGCCGGGGCATCATTAAGAAGTTGCTGAATTTCAGGATTTTTGGAATCCAATACACGCAGCGGGTTGGTGTACATGCGGCGCAGGCAGTCTTCATCCAGCGTCTCTTTATGCTGTTCAAGGAACTCGACCAGTGCTTCACGGTAATTTGCACGGGCTTCCAGTGAACCAATCGAGTTTAATTCAAGCGTAACGTGGTCAGCAATGCCCAATTCACGCCACCAACGTGCAGTCATTAAAATGACTTCAGCATCAATATCCGGCCCTTGCAGACCAAACACTTCTGCTCCCAACTGATGGAATTGACGGTAACGGCCTTTTTGTGGGCGTTCATAACGGAACATAGGCCCGATGTACCATAAACGCTGTTCCTGATTGTACAGCAGACCATGCTGAATACCGGCACGGACACATCCTGCGGTATTTTCTGGGCGCAGGGTCAAGCTTTCCCCATTGCGGTCGTCAAAAGTGTACATTTCTTTTTCGACAACATCGGTCACTTCCCCAATTGCACGTTTGAATAACGGGGTCTGCTCTACAATCGGTGTCCGAATTTCGCTGAAACCATAACCTGATAGCACACGCTTCACCGTAGATTCAACTCGTTGCCAGATGGCCGTTTCAGCAGGAAGGCAATCATTCATGCCACGAATAGCTGGGATATTTTTTGTCACGTTTTATCTCTTATTAATATTTCTACAATGACGTCGATTATAAAAGCGAATACTTGCAAGGTTCAATCAGCAAACAAAACTATAGCTATATACACATATCTACCCAATAAATACCAAGATAAAAAGCATAGCAGGCTCATGATAACATGAGCCTGCATCAGACATATTACTCATCAAGCTGATTGACGCTAATCCGGTTATTAGCATCGAGGATCGCCGCCTTGGCTCGGATCTTCGCTTCAAGCTGATCAATCATATCTTTATTGTCAAGGCGTTCTTTCTGACGAATACCATCTTCATAAAAGCCGCTTTTCGTTTTCGCACCCGTTATGCCGAGCGTTGAGGCTTCTGCTTCTCCTGGGCCATTTACGACGCAACCTATGATAGAAACATCCATCGGAGTGATTAAGTCTTCAAGACGCTGTTCAAGTGCATTGACCGTACCGATGACGTCAAATTCCTGGCGCGAACACGTCGGACAAGCAATGAAGTTAATGCCCCTCGAACGAATACGCAATGCTTTCAGGATATCAAAGCCGACTTTAACCTCTTCCACCGGATCCGCAGCCAAAGAGATGCGCAACGTATCGCCAATCCCTTCTGACAACAAAATACCAAGACCAATTGAAGATTTCACTGCCCCAGCGCGGGCACCACCTGCTTCGGTAATTCCCAGATGCAGTGGTTGATCAATTTTTTGCGCTAATAAACGGTAAGCGCCAACAGCCAAGAAAACGTCAGATGCCTTGACGCTTACCTTGAACTGGTCAAAGTTTAGACGATCAAGAATATCCACATGACGCATCGCTGATTCAACTAACGCTTCTGGTGTTGGTTCACCATATTTTTCCTGTAGATCTTTTTCCAGTGATCCACCATTGACCCCGATGCGAATTGGAATGTTATTGTGGCGAGCACAATCCACTACCAGGCGGATACGTTCCTCGTTACCAATATTACCGGGATTAATGCGCAGACAATCAACACCGTATTCCGCTACCTTCAATGCGATGCGGTAATCGAAATGAATATCGGCAATAAGAGGAACATTGACTTGCTGTTTGATGGATTTAAACGCTTCTGCCGCATCCATGGTTGGAACAGAAACACGAACGATATCAACACCTACTCGCTCTAATGCCCTGATTTGATTGACCGTCGCCTCAACATCAGTTGTTCGTGTGTTAGTCATTGATTGCACCGCGATGGGTGCGCCATCCCCTATCGGCACATTACCGACATAAATACGTGTTGATTTACGTCTTTTTATCGGTGATTCATTATGCATTTTTACATTACTCCCCTACATCCCTGTATTTTATTTATAAAAATTCGCTAAAAATCGTTAAGGAGTTTATTTCAGTGTCAGTTTGGCAGCAGTGCCTTTCTTAATAAAGGTACTCAGATCCACGGGTTTTCCTTGGAACTGAACCTGAACCCGAGAAGGCGCACCAATATTCAGTGAGTAAGACAATGCACCAGAAAGATTCAGGTTATCACCTTTATTTTTCGTGCCACTGAACAGTATCTTACCTTTGACATCTTTGATTTCTAACCAACATCTCCCGTTGAAATTCATCACCAGCTCATTGCTACTCACGGCACTGATATTATTCACATCAGCTGATGATGCGCTCACGACAGCATTCTCCGTGCCTGTACTGGTGGCAGCAGTCGTGTTTTCTGGGGTCGCATTTGTTGCCGTAGCCGCTGGCGCACTGGAAGAGCCTGGAGCATTGCTATTTACCCCCGTTCTATTCGCTTGTGCCGCCTGTGCTGAAGATGTATGGTCTTGAGAAATTTGGTCTTGAGAAATTTGGCCTTGAGCAGCCGCTACGGATTGATTTTCGTTAAGGGGTGTGGATGAATTATCCATCACTGTTGTTGAGGCACCCAAATCATTTTCAGCACCTTGTACCTGAGCACTCTGGACGCTAGATTGTGCTGCCATTGAGGACAATTCTGTTTGTTGGGCTTTGTAGTTCTGCCACCACCATAACCCCGTCATTCCCAATAGAGCAATGATAACAGCCCATGTTATTTTCATTAACCAGCCATCACGCTTCTTGTGTATTTTTCCCGCTGAAAAGCTTTGCATTGGGGAAACTATTATGGTTTTGGCAGGCATTTGTTTGTCTAAAACGCTTAAGATTTCAGATTCAGGCACTTGAACCAGTTTTGCATAAGCACGAATATATCCACGAAAGAATGTCGGGGTGATATTTGACGGGATATTATCTTCTTCAATATCACGAACAGTGGACAGTTTAAGACACAAGCGGTCTGCCACAATTTGCTGAGAAAGCTCAAGTTTTTCACGAGCTTGACGCAGAATCTGACCTGCTGTCAGATTGGCTTCTTCTGGGTAAGTTTCAGTCTTCATTAGCTAGGGACACTGGTACTGTTCTGGGTTAAAGAATTTACGCAAATTAATTTAATAGAGCATATAACTTAATTTGTGTAGCGAAATCATCTCATCTGCGTCGAGCGCAGGAAATCATCTATCACAAGTGTAGCGGCTTATATTGCTTTCCATACTTCCTGTGACCAATTTTTCAACTTCTTCATACTGCTTTTGTTCACAGAGAAAAGCATGGTAATGACGTACTACATTATCATTTCCTGCCGCATACTGCATGGCCATTCTATAATGCTGGCTGGCGGTTTCCGGCCGACCCGCATATTGTTCATGCAGGGCCATACCTAAATGAGCCTCTGGATGACGAGGTTCTGCCAGCAAAACCCTCTCAAAATGATACTTGGCAGCCGGTAAATTCCGCTCAACCAAATAGGCCTTCCCTAGCTGCAATCGTGTACCTATGGCAACGACCTGATGAGTGCGATGCGTTGAACGTTCCACGCAACCCGTTAACAGACCAAAACAAACTATAGACCAAATTATTGATTTCCGTATCATACCATTTTCATTTATAAGGATTTATCAAACTTCGCCAGATTTTTAGCCATTAATCAATATTAAACAAAAAATTAGACTGTTTTTACCTGAATAGGTTCACCTACCAGACGTTTTTTCAGTGTCCGTTTTGTTCTATCAATCACATCGCCAGCAAGCTGTCCACATGCAGCATCAATGTCATCCCCTCTCGTTTTACGCACGATGGTTGTGAAGCCATATTCCATCAGAACTTTGGAAAAACGATCGATTCGGCTGTTGGAGCTACGCCCATAAGGTGCTCCCGGGAACGGATTCCACGGAATTAGGTTGATCTTGCTCGGGGTATCTTTCAGGCATTCCGCCAATTGATGAGCCTGTTCAACGCTATCATTAACGTGATCAAGCATCACATATTCCACCGTGACACGCCCCTGATTAGCATTGGATTTTGCCAGGTAACGACGTACTCCCGCCAAGAACTCTTCAATGTTGTATTTGCGGTTAATTGGCACGATGTCGTCACGGACATCATCGGTAGGGGCATGCAGGGAAATTGCCAGTGCAACGTCAATCATATCACCCAGTTTATCCAGTGCAGGAACGACACCAGACGTTGACAATGTCACACGACGTTTTGACAGACCAAAACCGAAATCATCCATCATGATTTCCATTGCCGGCACAACATTGTTCAAATTGAGTAATGGTTCTCCCATTCCCATCATCACCACGTTAGTGATGGGACGACGCCCACTGGATTTCAGCGAGCCTATAATCTTAGCGGCACGCCAGACCTGACCAATAATTTCAGATACCCGCAGGTTACGGTTAAAGCCCTGTTGAGCAGTAGAACAGAATTTACACTCTAAAGCACATCCCACCTGAGATGAAACACACAGTGTCGCGCGCTCATCTTCTGGGATATAAACCGTTTCAACCTGTTGGTCACCAACCGTAATCGCCCATTTGATAGTGCCATCAGAGGAACGTTGCTCTTCTGCAACTTCCGGTGCTTTGATTTCAGCAACTTGTTGCAATTTCGCCCTGAGCACTTTGTTGATATCTGTCATCTGCTCAAAGTCGTCGTAGCAATAATGGTAAATCCATTTCATGACCTGATCGGCACGAAAAGGTTTTTCTCCCATATCGACAAAAAATTGACGCATTTGTTTACGACTAAGATCGAGCAGATTGATTTTACCGTTTTTCTTTTCAGGCGTGACAGATACGGCGGAGGTTGAAGGTGGTACGGTTTCGTTAAGTTGGGACATTATTACATCGCCTCGTTGTTACACTTTCGGCTCTGCGCTGATTTCATTTCAGCACTAAGTTTTCATGCGGTGACTGCCAGTTCAATGCTCATTGCAGCAATATCGAGTTCCGGCAATATAAAATGCCAGCGATATATTGAATGAACATTGAAATAAAATAATAAACGCCCCACTAAATCAAATTAGTGGGGCGTGCCATTGTACAAACTTTACTGTTTAGATGCTACGAGTAACTGAAGGATCAGTAGCGAGGGAAAACCTCATCATCACTGAAAAAGTAAGCGATTTCACGGTTTGCAGATTCAATGGAGTCTGAACCGTGGACAGCATTTTCAGTAAAGCTGTCTGCATAGTCTGCACGCAGAGTACCGGCCAGCGCGTTATCAGGGTTGGTTGCGCCCATCAGATCACGGTGACGCTGAACGGCATTTTCACCTTCCAGAACCTGCACCATAATTGGGCCAGAGGTCATGAACTCCACCAGACCATCAAAGAAAGGACGGCCTTTGTGTTCAGCATAAAAACCTTCCGCTTGTTCGCGAGTCAAATGCAGCATTTTGGCCGCGATGATTTTAAACTCTGCGCTTTCAAAACGGGCATAGATAGAACCGATAACATCTTTCTTCACTGCGTTGGGCTTAATAATGGAAAAAGTACGTTCAATTGTCATTCGATAACCTCTTTGGCACTTTCAGAGATGATTCATTTTAATTTTTATGCTCCTAAGCAAAACTGAGGAGCAAATCTATCCTGTACCTGACAGGAATAAAAATAGGCGTTGATTATAGGAGGAGACTTTCTGCTTGCCTACAAAAAACATAACATTTTATTAAAACTTTCTTAGCGAAAATCATCATTTTTTAGCATAAATCACATTTTCGCTCCGTTACACACGGCAAGATAATCTAAATTAAACTGATTTACTGATATCCAGCCTGAATACTGGAGTAAATATCTTCACTGTCAGTTCATTCTCTCTTGCCCCGTTAATTTTATAAAATAATGCCCGCTCAGGCGATTAAATCCCAAACAGGCATTCTGACCAAGATCATTGAATTGACGTTTTTAACCTATTATCAATTATAAAACCGTCTCTGTTACGCATTGAATAAAAGGTTTAACCTCTTCAGTTCTTTTCTTGTTTAGTGGCTGCTTAGTTTCATCAGACACTTCAAACTTCCCTGTGAATTGCTTCTTGGCATTTTGAGTCGTTTTATCAGATGAACCAATAATGCTGATGGTATATTTGTGTCCTGCGGGTAATAAATCGGTACACTTTCTCAATGTTCCCTGATGAGAAGATTTTTGATTGGCTATTTTATGATTAACGCCTGTCGCTGATGTTGCAGCAAGCGCAGCAGGAATATAAAATGCGCCCAGCAGCAAAGCATATAAAACATTTTTCATCGCTTTTCCTCACTGATTACGTTGAATTAACAACCTACACAATTTACTAACACTATTTATTAATACTATTTGCCAATATAATTAATGATTGAATGACTGACTGACTGACTAATCATCTTTGAATTCCAATATATCTCCAGGCTGGCAATCCAAATATTGGCAGATAGCATTCAGAGTAGAAAATCTAATTCCCTTAATTTTTCCTGTTTTCAGCAGAGAAAGATTCTGTTCTGTAATACCAATGGCCTGTGCTAAATATTTGGATTTAACCTTCCGTTTCGCCATAATCACATCCAGATTCATAAGAATTGCCACGGTATCTCCCTATATAATGCTCTGATTTTCGTCGTACATATCACATGCTTGGTAGAGAATACGCGAAATGATAGCCAGGCAAACTGAAATAAAAATAGCGACAAAATGACCGGTGGTTAAACTCAATGTGATAAAACGTTCACCGGCTGGTGCGGACATTGTTAACCATACTGTTAATAGAGGTTCGCAGAGAATATCTAAAACACTCCATAAAATTACACCCCAGCCTGCATACTCCAAATATTTAACGGTGTGCTTGGAAAAGTAATCACCTTTTCTATAATTGCCAAACAATCGGTGAAAAGCCCAGAAACTACCAATCAACGATAATAGCGGGATCGTCGATATCAATATCCCTCCGGTTAATGTCCACGCACAAAGCGTATTCTTATCAATGTGAGATAATATTCTTTCAGTTAGCGAAAAACCCAGCCCATATTTTTCTAAAATTAATTTTGGTTCCAGCCAACTAAGAATATTAATAGCCACCATGATGACGATAATTAACAACGATAATTTAGACATCACCAAACTGAGTGTCGTCATTCTTGTGAGTTTTGCAGAGTGCATCATGCTTATGGCCCATGATTAAACATGAACGAATTATAGACAAAAATTACTGTAAAACAATAATTTTTATTCGCAAAACATTAATTTAACTGCATGCGGAAACAAAAAACATGGATAATACCCTGTTTTTTTAATGAAATACCCTACATTCCTTATCTTTTAAGTTGCAGTGAATGAATCACTTCAACACAAAATTGATTGAGCTGATTTGCCCACTCAAATCCAAAACACTGAGCTGATATTTTCCCGGTTGTGATAACGTTTTGACCCACGATTGGTTATTTTCTGTGACGGCAATTTGTTCACCATCCAAAAACCACCATTGCTTACCACTGCCTCCTTGTGTTGTTATCCGTAAGTCCAAAGCCCTTTTACCCAGGATCCGCTTCAACACTTCCCCTTCACGAACTCCAACAATCAACAGTGGTGCCTCATCCATTTTCATAGGTGGACATTGGTGATTAATGGGAGGAAGTCGATTTGCCCGCCGTTCTTTGGCGGGTAACCATGCTTCTAACGTAATTGGCCACAAACTCACCGTTTCAGGCTGGGCATCGGGACAATCAGGGGCAACACGCAGGCCATTTTTATCCAGCCATATCCGTTCGTTGATCCCTGAAATACCTTCCTGCCCCACAGCAGATAATGTCGGAGGAATAGTATTATCCAGAATCCAGCTCAAGTGACGCTGGCGGCAATTATTGATTTCTTGAGGAAGGCTTTCTTGGGGAAGAACAGTCCCACTTGGCCAGCAAATGGTTGCCTGACTGACACTGGCTGGTCGCGGATCAACAGGAATACGCATTGAGCTATAACGTAAGTTTTCCATCAACAATCCGTTGATTTGATTCATGATCGGGATCGCAGTGGCATAACCAAATTGCCCGACAACAGGGGTTCCATCTGGTCGGCCAACCCAAACGCCTATGGTATAACGGGCGTTCAAACCAATCGCCCACGCATCACGATAACCGTAACTTGTGCCTGTTTTCCACGCCAAGGGGACTCCAGCAGGTAAAATATTATCGGGTTGAGGACGCCCTTCTCCGGCCATGATCCTTCTGACTATCCAAGCTGATCCAGCAGAAAACAATTGCCTGTCTCGCACTTTCTGCTGGGGTGTAAAACGCAATGGAGATGCTTTTCCCTGACGGGCAAAAGCGCTATAAGCCGCAACCAGCTCATCCATACGTGCGGCAGTTCCTCCCAAGATAAGGGATAAATTGGGTTCACTGCCTAACGGAAAACGTAGCCCCGTTCCCACATTGCGTAAATTGGCGGTAAATCTCTTGGCACCATAGGCTTCAAGAAGCTGTACTGCCGGCAGATTCAACGATCTTACCAACGCTTCACTAGTACTCACTGGCCCATTAAAGCCGCTGTCAAAATTACCCGGACGATAATCATTAAAACGACGGGGAACATCCTGCAATAAGGATTCACCATGAATTAACCCATCATCTAACGCCATCGCATACAGGAAAGGTTTAAGTGTGGAGCCGGGCGAACGCCATGCGCTTATCATATCCACGTGCCCAAAACGGCTGTCATCCTGAAAATCTACAGAACCAATGTAAGCTTTGACGGACATGTCAGTGTGATCACCAACCAACACCCCAATCGATGTTTTGGCCGCCAATTGGTACTTCCAATTGAGAACCATATCTTCCAGTTGACGCTGTAAACCAGTATCAATAGTTGTCTGGATCACTTCCTGCTGATTTTCATTCGCCATTCGCCTTGCCAATAATGGCGCAAGATGAGGAACCTGACGTGGAGCAAACCATAAACTTTCTTCTTTGATATCAGCGACTTTTTTCTCCGACCAAACGTTATACCGCACCAATCGCTGCAATACTTTGTCACGAGCCGCCTGTGCCCGCTCTGGATAACGATCTGGCCGTAATCGGCTGGGAGCTTGTGGCAATACAGCCAATAATGCTGCTTCACCGGACGAAAGTTCGGACGGCGATTTCCCCAGATAAGCCCAACTTGCTGCTCCAATACCTTGTAATGTGCCACCAAATGGCGCACGGTTCAGATACATCTCCAAAATTTCATCTTTTGAATAATGCCATTCCAGTTGTAGCGTGCGCCAAATTTGTTTGAATTTTCCCGAGAAAGTACGTGGATGTGGATCAATCAATCGGGCGACTTGCATGGAAATAGTACTGCCCCCTGACACTATTTTTCCTGCACGAATATCCTGCCATGCTGCTCTTAGCAGGGAGACAGGGTTAATGCCGGGATGCCTGTAAAACCAACGATCTTCATAGGTCAGTAATGCCTGAAGGTATTCAGGGGAAACGTGATCTAAAGTGACGGGATAACGCCAGATCCCCTCGCTGTCAGCAAAACGCCACAATGGTGAACCATCAGCCCCCACCACCACACGCGCCATTTTGACGTTATGCATTGGCAACGGCCAGATTTTATCTGCCAACCACATTGCGGCGGGGAGCGCCAACAAAATAGCCAAAGTCATCGTCAAAATAAGCAGATAAATGCGGGAGGACAATCTTCTCATTAAAAACAGTACCCGAAAGGAATAGCCCCCATCTTCAATGATGGGGGCTGATGATGATTAACGGACAACTTCCAGTTCTGCGTTGGTTTCACCCACTGCACGCCAATCAGGGACATACATGGATTCAACCTGTGGTGCAGGCACTTGATAAACTCCTGGTGCAACCGCACGAGCCAAATATAGCAATGTCACTGATTTATAAGGCGGAACAGCAACAGCGGCAACAAAGCGATCATCACGGTATTCAATGTGACGTATATCTGCCTGTTGCATTTCCGCAATAAAATCTTGCAAACCCGTCGCACTTTCACTCAGGCTGGCACTGCTAGCTGCCAGATTCTGGTTCTCAATTTCCAATCCGGCTGGCAGTAAATCGACTACCAGTGCATCTGGCACTGAATGGGTCGCTCTGACCTCCAACTTCACAACGACCATCTCACCGCTTTTCATGCGCTCGATGTAGGCTAAGTTCCCTTCCAAATCAAGGTAAGTGCGCTTAATTTTCAGAACGTTTGAGTAAGGATCAGGTGTATTCAGTGGATAACCCACCACATTCAAGCGTGAATACAGGGTACTGTTACCACGATTACTGATATCTACACCTTTCGAAAGCTGATTTGCCGTTAATGTCTCGGTCAATGCACGGTCATGGTTAAGTGGTGGCATTTGCTCATTAATCGCAGCTTTCCACGATTGTTCGGCCGCACTGATAAAGTAACGTCCTGCCAAATAAAGCGAATTGCTTTCTTGTGTTGAGAAATAACTGCGAGTTGTCAGTTCATTGGATAAATCAAACAATTTGTCGTCACGATCTTTCTGCAACATGTTGTGCTCTGTCAGCAGGGAAACTATCAATGCGTTATCACGGATAGTACTGCCATAGTCACCCAATCCATAGCCAGGTTCGCGTGATTTATTCACCCCCAAATGAACGGCTTCGTTGCCACGGGTATTATCCCCCATCATTTTCAGTGCAATGCCCAACTGAACCAGAGACAAGCCACTTTCAGCCTGCGCCCGGCGTTCGTAGAGTTGTCTCAATCCACTCAACGGTGCTTTTTGCTGATTGGCCAAGGCCAACCCTGCATAAGCTTGCACAGAAAATTGTGTTGCAGAACGTGAACCACTGTAGCGATCGCTAATGATGGTTTTATCCTGCAAGTAACGCAATAAACGGTTATTGGCTGCTTTCAGGGCATCAACGGAAACGCTGTAACCTTGCTGAGTCGCACGGAACAGGAAATCTGTCGCATAAGCAGTCAACCAAAACTCTTCATCGCCATTGCGGTTCCACAGTGAAAAGCCACCATCATGACGCTGCATACTCAACAGATGTGTAATCCCTGCATCAATTGCCGTTCGACGTTTTTCATCGTTTTGCGTATTGATGCCCAGTTTTTTCAATTCAGCTTCATTGGAATAGAGTGATGGATAAAGCCCGCTCACCGTTTGCTCCAGACAACCATAGGGATAAGCATACAATTCACGGATATAACGTGCGATTTGCAATGGCGGCCTACTGGTCAGCAATAACTGACCTTCCAGTGTTTCTGGTGCCAATCCGGAAATGGCTGTCGGCGGTAACTGCCAATTTTGCCCTTGGTGGATCACATCAGCAAATTGAATGGTTTTAGCTGGATGTGCAGGACGAACGCCAATTTTCCAGCTATTTTTGTACTGTTTCAGATTTTCGTCAGGCAAGTTAAAACCATTAACAGTCAGGAATACTTCGCCCTGTCCAAATCCGTAATCCGCTTTGACAGGAATTTGAATCGTTGTCCGTTTTCCTTTTTCCAGTGTAAGTTTTTTGCTTTCCGCACCTTGTAATTTAATCAACCCCTCCGCCGCAAAATTCAGCGTCAGCACTTGCGGTTGTTCAGTCAAATTGGTGAGATCCAGCGACAGTTGGGATTGATCACCTCCCGCCATAAAGCGAGGTAATGACATTTGCGTAATGATTGGCGCTGCAACAATGATTTTGCGCTCGCTGTGACCAAATTCATCACCACTCCATGCCTGCGCCATCAGCCTGAGTTCTCCGTTGAAATCCGGAATCGGCAGGGTAATCTCACCTTCGCCATTGGCGTTCAAGGTAATCGGCTTAGCTTGTTCTGCGATGATTTTGACTTCCGTCAGTGGTTTTTTACCACCCCGCTCAAGTGAGTTATCATTACCATCTCCCCCAAAGCGCAGATTCGCCTGACGCCCTTCAGCTTCGATCAGATGACCATAAACATCATATTGGTCAATGCTGTAACGTTTACGACCAAAGAAAGCGTCATAAGGATCAGGAGTTTTAAAGTTAGTAATACTCAATACCCCTGTATCCACTGCTGAAAGCAGGACATAAACTTGTTTAGGAAGCTCTTGTCCCTGTTGAGGGGTGGCCTTGATTTTGACTGTCAGATCCTGATTCGGACGCATCTTATCAGGTGCATTTAAGGCCAAGTTCAGCTTACGCCCTTCATCCATCAGTGGCAGATGTAATACACCAATCGCCCGTTTAGGCGTTGCCTGACGAGATTTATCTCCCGGACGCACGACAACGGCAGTGAGGTATAAATCATGGCGAGCCCATGCCTGATTTATTGGAACTTCGATATCCAGACTTTTTTCTGGTACGTCAATTTCCTGCCACCACAATGGACCATCACTGGATTCCACCAGCAAATAACCTTTACCTTCTTGCGGTGCAACCATGTGCAATTTCACTTTCTCTCCCGGTTTATAGGCAGGTTTATCCAGTGATAATTTAACCTGATCTGGACGCACTGCACCCGTGCCTCCAGTATTGTCCTGCCATGAATAACCGGCCCAAAAATTCAGGCTAGTGACGAGCTGATTTTGTGGATTCACGACTTCAATGCGGTAAGAACCCCAATCAACGGGGAAACTGACTTTGGCTGTACCGTTTTCCGCAATCTGGACACGTTCATCGGCCATTACCAAATCTTTCTGGTCATAACCTGAATCCCAACCAGTACTGTCTGACCAACGCCAATAATAATCACGACGCTCATATATCAAACGCGCTCTTAATTCTGATGTCGCATGTTTCTTGCCGCGAGCATCCGCATAAACTATTTCAAAGTCTGCCAGTGAATTTTCATCTACGTTATAGCGGTTTTCATCACGACCAATGCGGTAATTATAAATCGTTTTCTGATTGAAAAGTGGGCGTACGCCAACTAGCTGTTCAGCTGGCCAGACTGCCTGCTCAGTTCGGCGTGTCACCGGACGTCCACCAGATTCAAGCAGACTGGCCTGTACGATAACTTTCACGGGTGATGTGACGGATTTCCAATTATCATCACTGACAGAGAGATTCGCTTTCCCTTCGCTATCCAGGGTAATGTCAAACTCATCTAATGTTCGTCTCAAGTCAGTTTCTTTTGCAGACCCAAATTCGTATCCCGGTAATTTCTCCACAGCATTACGGGCAGGACGTAGGAACAATTGCCCTTGTAAACGGTTATCCGCAGCAGGTGCACCATACAGGTAACGGCCCGTTATGGAGAATTCAACTTCTTCGCCTTTCAATATGGGCTGATTATTGACGTTTCCTTTGATTTCCAATGCCATACGTTCAGGCATGAAATCTTCGACATTAAATTTGTAATAACGTGAGGTGTTATCACCTAAATCAAATCGCAGTGACCACATCCCCGTTTCAGCCTCGCGGGGAATCGGATAACGATATTGGTACAGCTCGTTTTCAGCTTGCCAGACAAAACTACGAACAACCTGATTATCCGCTTTCAATACATCCACTTTAACCGGTTGGGGTTTCAGCGGCCGGCCATCAGCATCACGCAATAAGCCATTAACGATTAACGTTTCTCCCGGTCGATAAAGATCCCTTGGGCCAAATACAAAAAACTGTTTGCTATATCCTTGCGGGCCTCCGATATCAAATTCAGAGAGATCCAGCGCTGGGGAGTGTAAGTCGATCATGCTGGTGTGCCCATCCTGAATGGCCAGCAATAATCTCGCTTTGTCATTTTTTTCAAGCGATGCATGTCCATCTTTATCTGTCGTAGCTTTTGACAGGAGTTGCCCTTTTGCATCCAGCAGGCGAATCCCAACACCTTTCAGACTAGAGCCTTGTTCCAGCGACTGAGTAAATACATCGATCCTGTTCAGGTAACTGTGCATGGAGACGCCAATATCGCTCAATGTGAACAGGGTTATAGGATTACTGTAGGTATATTTTCCCGCTTGCTGCATGACTGCCAGATAAACGCCGTCTCTTTGTAGTTCTTTGATGTTACTTAGTGGCAGCAATAATTTTTCACGGGTATTGGCGGTAGGGCTAAGATCAAAACGGCCAGTGTAGACTAATTCTGTTTCTTGCAGTAATTCTTTGGATTCCCAATAATTTATGTTACTGCTGTATTGCCAGTTGGCGATGAATGAGGGTAACGCTTCATCTTTGATCCGGAAAAAATTGACATCTACACGATCAACATTGAGCGCCAGAACAGGTAGCCCTTCCGCCGCCTTGCTGGGCAGCAATAATCCTTTGCTGGCAAAACCAACCGTTGGAGTAATAGGCACTGTATTGAATTTTTTCTCATAGGCGGTTGCCAGCCGACGCTCGTTTATGCCCTGTACACCTTCGTCAACCGTCAATTTTAATTCACGGGCAGGCGGTAAATGACGTAACCTGAGTTCCATCTGGTTATTGGAAAGCTCCCATGCACCATCCAATTTTCCCGATTTAACATCAACGAGATGCACTTTTTGTGAAAAATCTTGGTTGGGGTCTAAAGGAACGGAGAATGTCACCACCATTGCGCTAGCGCCATCCAGTTGCAGTTCGGAAGCATCCAAGATAGTGACGTCTTTACCCGCATAGCGTTGTACCAGAGTTCGGGTTTCCTTTAGTTTTTCACTGTTTTTTATTTCACCAGTTTGATTTCCACTGGTTTGTTCATCAGTAGAAGTCGTGCCCACTGCCGGTTGCGGGAGTTTATTTTGAGACAGTGATGTATGTAATTTATCTTTCTCAGGACTTTCGGATTGATCGCATCCAGATAATGCGAATAGCGCAAATAGTGTGGCAAGCATCACCGCAAGATATCGCATTCCCCTTGCCATCCTTTGCCAACATTGACGTTGAGACATAGCCATAACCCTTATTGTTTGCCGGATAATCCGGAATATTATTTTTTATGGATATTCATATGATTTAGGAAACAAAATATAACGAAAGGAAAGAAAACGATTTTTGCCCTTCCTCTGCCATATCGCCATGCAAATCCATTACTGGTACTTATAGTACTTGTTATTTTGCATAACCAAAGCGCAGAAAAAATAACGAAATTTTTGCCCAGAATAAAATTACCTCTGCACTTTTGCCCTATGTTCTTTCAAATTTTCGATACCTTTCGCAATATTAGTTTAGTCATTACAATCAGATTACAATTGACCATTACTGATTGATAACAGGAATAGTCTCCCGCAGCCAACTACCTAATTTCCGCTGATAGAAAGGTTGAGTATGCTGAATCAGATAATGGCTGATGCCTCTTTCTTTTTCATCAAGCAGGCAAAAATCAACCGATTCATCTTCGTCAAGATATTTGCAAGCCAGTTCACCTGCTTGTTGAATAAACAAGTTAATCTCATTATCTGCTGGCTCCCCACTGAACTCCAGTCCAATGAGTAAATTAGGTTTTTCATCCACATTTTTATCATGGGCTATGACCAGAAAAGCTCGCCTAATAGGTTTATGTTGCTTGAATAAATCAATCAAAGCCTCAATAAGCCGGGCTGGTTGTTCCTCTGGCAGACTAAGAGTAATTTGGCTTCCGCCGGGAACATCTATTTCGGTAGCGACAGATCCATTTGACAAACTCATGAAAATCTCCGAACAGTGCTTGAACTGAAGTTAAAACCGCTGAAAAGTTCAATCATAGCCCCTCATCAGAGAGGCTATCAAGAAAGATGATTTGAAGGCTTTATTATTTATTTCGTCTTTTATTTCGTTTTAGCCAGCAATAAGTTGGCAATAGTACGCACACCATATCCCGTCGCACCCGCTGCCCACAGTTCAACAGATGATTTACGGTAAGTTGCTGAACAGTCGATATGTACCCAGCCTTTTTTGTAGTTTTCTACAAAGTGAGATAGGAATGCTGCCGCAGTACTTGCTCCTGCTGAATGCGAAGGTGATGCTATGTTGTTCAGATCAGCAAAATTGGATGGCAGTTGGCTACGATGGAATTCAGCCAGCGGTAAGCGCCAGAATAATTCATTCTCAGTATCAGCCGCAGCCAGTAAATCAGATGCCAGTTGATCATCAAAGCTGAATACTGAGTGGTAATCGTTTCCTACCGCCATTTTCGCTGCGCCAGTTAAGGTTGCAGCATCAATAATCAGTGGCGCTTTTTCTGCACTAGCATCAATCAAGCCATCAGCCAGTACCAAACGCCCTTCCGCATCAGTGTTCATCACTTCAACAGTTTTGCCATTGCGATAGCGAATGATGTCACCCAATTTGAAAGCATTTCCACTCACCATATTGTCTGCGATGCTCAGGAACAGTTTTACGCGATGTTTCAAGCCGCGGCTGATCGCCAAAGCCAGTGCTCCCGTTAATGTCGCAGCCCCCCCCATATCCGCTTTCATGGAATCCATGGAATTAGAAGGTTTGATGCTGTATCCACCGGAATCGAAGGTAATACCTTTACCGACCAGGCAGGCAAAGACGGGAGCTTTTGTATCTTTTGTCGGGTTGAAATCCAATGCCAGAAAAATAGGATCACGAGAAGAACCACGACCAACAGTATGTACCCCTGCATAACCCTGTTCACGCAGATCATTCCCTTTGATGATTCGATAACTAACGGCATCACCCGCGACACCACTCAGTAAATCAATGGCTCGCTGGGCAAGCTGTTCTGGCCCTAAATCTTCTGCTGGAAGGTTGATGGTATCACGTACCCAATCAATGAATTTTATCCTTCTTTCCAGCTCTTGTTTTTCCGTCGCAGGTAGTTGTGGCCATTCAATAGTGCGCAGCCCCTTAGGTGAACGGAAGCCCAACCAGAATGCCCAACTTTTATCCAGATCCCAGCCATCACCCACTAAGGCAACATTGCGAATTCCTTGTCCGTCAATTTTACGCCCAGCACGTTGGATTGCGCCCAACTTTCCATTACCTTCCAAGTGGACGGAGAACCCCTGCTCACTTGAACTAATGAGTGCTTTTTCACCCCAGCAAACGTTAGCTGGTTCATAAGACAGTGTTATGGGCATGATTTGTTTTGTCATTTTTTCTCACTTCTTATCTTATTTGTTCACTGTGTCACATCGCTCACTGTTTCACAGTAAGGGTTTATTAATGCAAAAAAACTGGCAATCGCCAGTTTTCCATTAAATGCAGACTATGCCAAGCTATTGAGCAAGAATCGGTAAGTTTGCGCTATTTTTTGTCTTGAACAAATTTCACGCTACTCATATTCATCCAACCATACTAGCAAAATAGCTTCCAATATTTTTTCGTTGGATTTCTGTGGATCATCATCAAAACCATCCAGTTCACAAACCCATCCATGCATGTCGGTGAAACGCACTGTTTTTGGGTCTAGATCTGGAAATTTATCATACAGTGCTTCGCCAATATCACGACTGTCAGACCACTTCATTTTATTTTCCGTTCTCCTGTCAGTGCTCACGTGCATGGTTAATGGTGTATTTAGGAATTTCAACGACTAAATCCTCATCGGTAACTTTGGCCTGACAGCTCAACCGACTTTCAGGTTCCAATCCCCACGCCTTGTCCAGCATATCATCTTCCAGTTCAGCGCTTTCTTCCAGTGAGTCAAAACCTTCCCTGACGATACAGTGACAAGTGGTACACGCACAGGACTTTTCACAAGCATGTTCAATTTCAATGCCATGACGTAGAGCAACATCCAGAATTGATTCGCCTTCCTGAGCATCCAATACTGCACCTTCAGGGCAAAGTTCTTTATGAGGTAAAAATACAATTTTAGGCATAATTAAATCTCATCCACAGAATGACCCGCCAAAGCCCGGCGGATTGATGTGTCCATACGGCGCGCGGCAAATTCCTGCGTTTGCTTGTCCAATTGTTTAATTGCACTTTCAATCGCATCAGAGGAAGTTCCCTGAGCACTTTCAATTAATATTTGGGCGGCAGCATCAATAGCAGCCTGTTCTTCCTGACTCAGTAAGTCGGCATCTTTTTCCAGCGCACCTGTTAAACTTTCCAAAACTCGAGCCGCTTCTACTTTTTGTTCAGCCAATTTACGTGCCTGAATGTCTTCCTGCGCATTAGTCATGGAATCTTTGAGCATGCGAGCAATTTCTTCATCCGATAAACCATAGGAAGGTTTCACCTGAATGGAAGCTTCAATACCCGTGGATTTTTCCAGCGCGCTGACGCTCAACAAACCATCCGCATCGACCTGAAAAGTCACGCGGATGTGTGCGCCACCAGCCGGTAATGGAGGAATACCGCGCAGTGTGAAACGCGCCAGTGAACGGCAATCACTGACCAGTTCCCTTTCGCCTTGCACCACATGGATACTCATCGCGCTTTGACCGTCTTTGAAAGTAGTAAATTCTTGCGCTCTTGCAACAGGAATGGTGGTATTACGTGGAATGACTTTTTCAACCAGCCCCCCCATCGTTTCCAAACCGAGTGACAGTGGGATAACATCCAGTAACAGCATTTCGCTATCAGGTTTGTTGCCCACCAGAATATCTGCCTGAATCGCAGCGCCAACCGCCACCACTTTGTCTGGGTCAATAGAGGTCAATGTCTCGCGGTCAAAGAATTCCCCTACCATGCTGCGTACCAGTGGCACACGCGTTGAACCGCCAACCATGACTACCTGCAAAACTTCGTCAGCCGTCACGCCCGCGTCTTTCAGTGCCCGACGGCAGGAGAGTAATGTGCGTTTGACCAAGGAGGCGATTAATTCGTTGAATTCAGTGCGAGTAATGCTGCCTTGCCAGTCAGCAATGCAGATTTCCGCGCTATCGGCTTCACTCAAAACTATTTTGGCTTGAGTTGCAATATCCAGCAACTGACGTTGCAATCCGTGGCCCTTATCGCTAATTCCAGCCTGTTCACGGATCCAATTCACCAACAGCAAGTCAAAATCATCACCACCCAATGCGGTATCGCCTCCCGTCGCCAATACTTCAAACACGCCCCGGCTAAGACGGAGAATGGAGACGTCGAATGTTCCACCACCAAGATCGTAAACGGCTATCACACCTTCCTGACCGGAATCAAGACCATAAGCAATGGCAGCGGCTGTCGGCTCATTCAAAAGGCGAAGAACATGCAGACCCGCTAAACGCGCGGCATCTTTGGTTCCCTGACGTTGAGCATCATCAAAATAGGCTGGAACCGTGATTACTACCCCATCGAGTTTGCCATCCAAAGTTTCTTCTGCTCGTTGTGATAACGATTTCAATATTTCAGAAGAAACCTGAATAGGATCCACCAATCCTGCTACGGTATTGATCAACGGCAGGCCGTTTTCACTCGCTTGAAGTTGGTATGGCAGGTTGGGATAACGCTGTTGTATGTCAGCCAAAGAGCGTCCCATCATACGCTTGACGGAACTCACAGTATTAACAGGATCAGATACAGCCTGCTGACGTGCCTGCCAACCAACTTGAATGTCTTCTTTACGATATTGTACAACGGAAGGAAGCAAGTGACGGTTTTCACTGTCTGCCAATGTTTCCGCCTGACCACTTCGGACAGTCGCAACCAGAGAGTGGGTTGTACCAAGATCAATCCCCACAGCCAGGCGACGCTGATGCGGTACGGCAGATAAACCCGGTTCGCTGATTTGTAATAAAGCCATGTGTGCCCCTTTAAATCTATTCAGCCGAAATTTATTCAGCCAAAAACTATTCTATCAATGCCATTTAGCTTAAAAATCATCCAGCAACCGCTCTTCCAGCTGTTCAACCTGCTGTTGTAATTTATCCAGAAAGCGTAATTTACGAACCGTATCAGCTGCAATTGGCCAATCGGCAACATTCAGCTGTTGTTCCATCTGCTCACTGCGAGTTTTAATCATTTTATTGAGGCGAGATGAAAAACCAACCAGGGCTGTTTCCGGATCGGAACTATGCTCAATAGCATCAAGCTCTTCACGCAATTCCAACTGCTCCATCAGGAAAGACGTATCCTGCATCGTGTGCTGTTCGTTGGATAGGTCGAATCCTTGCTGGGATAGCATATATTCTGCACGTTTCAGGGGATCTTTCAGCTTATGATAACCATCATTGATGGTAGCGGCTTGTTGAAGTGCCAGTGTTTTTTCACGTTCTGGCTGATTGGCAAAACGATCAGGATGAAACTGACGCTGCAATTCTTGATAACGGGTCGCCAACAGCTCACGGTCAATCGCATAACGCGCAGGCAGCCCGAATAAAGTAAAATAGTCCATAAGTTACTCTTAGTTTCGCAAAGTGCGGAGTCAAAAAATGGGGTTAAACGTGAAAACTTTCCCCACAACCGCATTCGCTGGAAACATTGGGGTTGTTGAATTTAAAGCCTTCGTTCAGACCATCTTTAACAAAATCCAACTCAGTACCATCAAGGTAAAGGATGCTTTTACCGTCAATGATAACTTTCACGCCCTTGTCTTCAAAAACCTGATCTTCTTCATTAAGTGCATCAGCAAATTCAAGCACATATGCCATACCAGAGCAGCCGGATGTTCTCACTCCCAAACGCAACCCGACACCTTTTCCTCGATTGTCAAGAAAGGCCAAAATACGCTGGGCTGCACTTTCTGTCAGGGAAATTGACATACAACACCTCACTTTTAAAACTAGTAAAGGTGGATATTGGTTCAATATCCACCAGAATTATTTTCTTTTTGCAAAACGTTCTTTTTACAAAAATCGTTACTTGGCTTGGCGCTTGCTCTTGTAATCAGCAATAGCAGCTTTGATTGCATCTTCTGCCAAAATAGAACAGTGGATTTTCACTGGTGGCAATTCCAACTCGTCAGCAATCTGAGTGTTTTTGATCGCCTCAGCCTGTTCCAGAGATTTTCCTTTCATCCACTCTGTCACCAGTGAACTGGATGCAATCGCAGAGCCGCAGCCATAGGTTTTGAACCGTGCATCTTCAATGATGCCTTCATCGTTGACCTTAATTTGCAGCCGCATGACGTCACCACAAGCGGGTGCCCCTACCATGCCACTACCAATTGAAGGATCTTCACTGTCGAATGAACCAACATTACGTGGGTTTTCGTAGTGATCAATTACTTTGTCGCTGTAAGCCATATCGTTACTCCTGAAACCGTCTGATTAATGATGAGACCATTCGATGGCGCTAATATCCACACCCTGCTTGAACATTTCCCATAATGGAGAAAGATCGCGCAAGTGGCCAATCGCGTTGTGAATCAACTTGATTGCATAGTCTATTTCTTCTTCTGTGGAAAAACGCCCCATAGAGAAACGAATAGAACTGTGTGCCAGTTCATCATTCATGCCCAGTGCTCGCAGGACATAAGAAGGCTCTAAACTCGCTGAAGTACATGCCGAGCCAGAAGAAACCGCCAGATCTTTCAGTGACATCATCAATGACTCACCTTCAACATAGTTGAAGCTGACATTCAGAATGTGTGGTGCACCCAGTTCCAAATCACCGTTCAGATAAACTTCTTCAATATCTTTGATACCGTTCCACAAACGCAGGCGCAAACCACGCAGGCGTTCTGCCTCTGATTCCAGCTCTTCTTTCGCAATACGGTAGGCTTCACCCATACCAACGATCTGGTGAACAGGCAATGTACCTGAACGCATGCCGCGCTCATGACCACCACCGTGCTGCTGTGCTTCAATGCGCACGCGAGGTTTGCGGCGAACATACAGCGCACCAATCCCCATCGGGCCATATACTTTATGGGCAGAACAAGACATCAGGTCAACTTTCAGTTTACTCAGGTCAATAGGCAAGCGACCAACGCTTTGAGTTGCATCAACATGGAAAATAATGCCACGGCTGCGGCACATTTCACCGATGGTCATGATGTCCTGAACAATACCGATTTCGTTATTGACGTGCATGATGGAAACCAGAATGGTGTCTTCACGCATGGTGGCTTCCAGCACTTTCAGATCAATCATGCCGTTGCTCATTGGCGCAAGGTAAGTGATTTCAAAACCTTCGCGCTCCAGCTGACGACAAGTATCCAAAACCGCTTTATGTTCGGTTTTGCTGGTAATAATGTGCTTGCCTTTTTTCTGATAAAATTTTGCAGCACCTTTAATTGCGAGGTTATCTGATTCTGTTGCACCTGAGGTAAACACGATTTCACGCGGGTCTGCTCCGACCAAATCAGCAATTTGATTACGCGCAATATCAACCGCCTCTTCAGCCTGCCAGCCAAAACGGTGTGAACGGGAAGCTGGGTTACCAAAAACCCCGTCCATAGTCAGATAGTTCATCATCTTTTCAGCAACACGTGGATCGGCCGGTGTTGTTGCTGAATAGTCCAAATAAATGGGTAATTTCATTGCTCACATGCTCCGTAAGACACTTTCAATACTTTTGTTTGCCACAGATTACGCACGAAGGTTAACGTTAATCGTCTCTTGAGGTCTGCCGTTAGGTGTACGGCGTTTATCGCTGTCTTGACGATCAGCAACGTTTAACACTTCTTGGTTGTTTACTAATTCTTCTAAGCTGATGCTGCTCAGGAAACTCGTGATACGATCGCTGAGGTCACGCCACAATGCATGAGTCAAACAACGATCACCGCCTTGACAGCCTTCTCTGCCCTGACAGCGAGTTGCATCAACAGATTCATCAACAGCAGAAATCACTTCGGCAACGAAAATTTTACCGGCATCTCTGCCCATTAAATAACCGCCACCTGGACCACGGACGCTAGAAACTAAACCATTTTTACGCAGGCGGGAAAACAACTGCTCAAGATAGGAAAGGGAAATTCCCTGACGTTCAGAAATGTCGGCTAATGGCACCGGCCCTTCTTGTGAATGCAACGCCACATCTAGCATGGCTGTTACCGCATAACGTCCTTTTGATGTCAGTCTCATAACAAAAACTCCATGGTGAAATATGGATGAAATTGTGGCATTCCTGAGTATTTTAGTCAACTATTTAACCTAGTAATTTACTCAACTATTATTTGACTGCCTTTCACTTTTTTCACTTGCCCATCTTCAGTTTTCTGGCTGTTTCCTGCTGAATTTCCCTACTGCATTACGGTTATTTTCTAGTCCATTTTTCCATAGAAGTCAGTATGCCACGCAGAATATTCAGCTCCTGCGTTTCTGGTCGTGCACGGGTATAAAGGCGTCTTAGCTTGTTCATTATCTGACCTGGATGCGCTTTGCGGATGAAGCCAGAGTCGTTCAATACTTGTTCAAGATGCTGATAAAAACGCTCCATATCCTCGACAGGCGGATACTCTATCTCATGATCTGGAGAAGCTACATTTTCTGGCTGTTCCTGAGCTGCAAGGTGCGCCATGCGAATTTCATAGCTAACCAATTGAACTGCCATAGCCAAATTCAACGAACCGTATTCCGGGTTGGTTGGAATATAAAGGTGGTAATTACACTTCTGTAGTTCTTCGTTAGTCAAGCCCACACGTTCACGACCAAAGACAATGGCAACCGGAGAGTGGCTGGCAATTTCGACACAACGTTCACCACATTCACGTGGTTCAACCATTGGCCAAGAAAGGGTTCGGGAACGGGCACTGGTTCCGATAACCAATTCACACCCTGCCAATGCCTCGTCCAACGTATTTACAATCCTTGCATTGCCAATAACGTCGCTTGCACCGGCTGAAAGTGCGATTGAGTGAGAATCAGGTTGAACGAGCGGATTCACCAGATACAAATTGGTCAATCCCATTGTTTTCATAGCTCTGGCGGTTGAACCCATATTACCCGTGTGGGAGGTTTCTACCAGAATAACGCGGATATTCTCTAGCATGACGGCTTTTAAGTTCGGTATAAGAGCCGAATATCTTAACACAGCATTAGTCATTTTGACGAACTACTGCTATACTGCGCGCCGATTTGTTTCTCGTTCTTTAAAATCCTGGTGGAAGATACCCCATGCATCCGATGCTAACTATCGCTATACGCGCTGCGCGTAAAGCCGGCAACTACATTGCCAAGAGCTACGAAACCCCTGATGCCATCGAAGCAAGCCAAAAAGGCAGTAACGATTTCGTCACCAATGTTGATCGTGAAGCTGAACAGCTGATCATTGACATTATCCGCAAGTCTTATCCTAAACACACGATTATCACTGAAGAAAGCGGTGAGCACTTAGGTGAAGAAGACGATTTCCAATGGGTGATCGATCCACTGGATGGCACCACCAACTTTATTAAACGTCTCCCCCATTTTGCTGTTTCCATTGCCGTGCGTATTAAAGGCCGCACTGAAGCGGCTGTGGTTTATGATCCAATGCGCAATGAGCTATTCAGTTCGACTCGCGGCCAAGGCGCTCAATTGAATGGCTATCGTCTGCGCGGTACCAATGCCCGTGATCTGGATGGCACTATCCTTGCCACTGGTTTCCCATTCAAGGCCAAACAGCATTCCATCCCTTACATGAATGTACTGGGTAAATTATTTGGGCGCTGTGCGGACTTCCGTCGCACGGGTTCTGCGGCACTGGATCTGGCATATGTCGCGGCTGGACGCGTAGATGGTTACTTCGAGATTGGCCTGAAACCATGGGATTTCATGGGCGGTGAATTATTGGTACGTGAATCAGGTTGTATCGTGACCGATTTCGTCGGCGGCCATAACTATATCAATACCGGCAATATCGTTGCTGGTAGCCCACGTATCGTTAAAGACATTCTGTCTGAAATGCGTGAAGAATTGACTGAAGCACTAAAACGCTAATACGTTGATTATTGAATAAATATAATATGAGCAATGTTGTTTTCAGGGCACCCAATAATAGGTGCCCTTTTTATCGCCTTCGCTTTTAATCAATGCGCATGAGCTTCTACTTTGGGCCGCAGAAACAGTGCAGGTAATGCAACTAACGCCATAACCCAAAATATGCCACTGCCCATATGCTCATACATGAAACCGGCAATGATACTCATGACCGCAATACCCCCCCCCATCGCTAAAGCAGAGTAAGTCGCTTGCAATCGGATGATTTCATTTTCCTTTCTAGCGCCAATAAAGCGCATTGCTGCCAGATGACAAACGGTAAAAGTGCCACAATGCAGGATTTGAATAATAATCAGCGCAGGTAATTCGGTAGATGTTCCCATTAATCCCCAGCGAATCACACCACAAATACCGGATAGCAATAACAGATTACGCGCGCTCCAACGACGGAATAACTGTTTGCTGAAGGTAAAGATGACAACTTCTGCCACGACTCCCAATGACCAGAGATAACCAATAGTTGATGATGAATAGCCCGCATTCTCCCAATAAATGGAACCGAAGCTGTAGTAACCCGCATGTGCCGCCTGCAATAAAGTCACGCACACTAAAAATTGCCAGACCGATTTTTCAGACAGAAGTTCTTTGAAGGATACCGCATTGGTATTCGCGGCTTTGATCTTGCCTGCTGGCATAATGGAGGGTTTCAGCATCATTCCCAGCAACATGGCCGTGATACTGAAAACCAAAAAGGCAAGAATAATACGGTGTGTTCCAAACAAGTCACTACCAATCCAGCCATTCAGGCTGTCAAATGACATATTCCACCCAAAATCGAGGCTACTGGTTGAGAAATTTATCCCATTGGCAGACATTAATATGCCAGTCAGCGAAGAACTAATAATAAATGCAATCGAGCCCCAAACTCTTACTTTGCCATAATCAAAAGTAAATTGTTTTTGCCATGTTCCTGCCAAAGCATCCGATAAAGGGACTAATGGTGAAAAAAACAAGTTAAAACCTATCATGACAAAGAAAAGCCATACCCAATGGCTACCAAATATAAAGCCAACGGCGAAAAGCAATGTCAATAATGAGAGTAATCGCAATGCCTTAATTAATTTCGAGGGATCTTTTACTGTAGGAGAAATAATTAAGCTACCGATAAAGCGGGCAATCAAGCCAACGCCGAGCAATATTCCTATCATTGAAGCTTCAATACCTTCACCTTTTAACCAAATAGCCCAAAAAGGTAAAAATATGCCAAAAGAGAAAAAATAGGTGAAATAACTTAACCCTAGCCAAAATGTCGACAGAACAACCATCCAAATGCCCCCATTTTTCAAATGCAAAAAACCCGCTCAAAACTGACGTTATGAGTCGGGCTTATTATTAAACTACATTTTATTATAAATTATGCGTAAACCGGATATTTTGCGCAGATATTCAATACTTTTTGCTTAACAATTTCAATGGTCACTTCATCATTGATATTTTCTAGCACATCACACATCCAGCCAGCCAATTCACGCGTTTCTGCTTCCTTAAAACCACGGCGGGTAATAGCGGGTGTCCCGATACGAATACCTGAAGTAACAAACGGACTGCGTGGATCATTAGGTACGCTGTTTTTGTTAACAGTGATATTCGCGCGCCCTAATGCTGCATCAGCATCTTTACCAGTAATATCTTTATCCACCAGATCCAGCAGGAACAAATGGTTTTCAGTCTCCCCAGAAACAACTTTATAACCACGTTGCAGGAATACTTCTACCATCGCTTTAGCATTTTTGGCGACTTGCTGTTGATAAACCTTAAATTCAGGCGCCATAGCTTCTTTCAGAGCGACAGCTTTACCTGCAATCACATGCATCAGCGGACCACCCTGAGAGCCAGGGAAAACAGAAGAATTTAGTTTCTTGTAAAATTCCTCATCGCCACCTTTCGCCAAAATCAGGCCACCACGTGGGCCAGCCAGTGTTTTATGCGTTGTGGTTGTAACAACGTGCGCATGAGGAACTGGGTTCGGATAAACACCCGCAGCAATCAAACCGGCTACGTGAGCCATGTCAACGAACAGGTAAGCACCAATTTCATCAGCAATTTCACGCATCTTCGCCCAATCAACAACACCGGAATAGGCAGAGAAGCCACCGATGATCATTTTTGGCTGATGTTTTTGCGCCTGAGTACGGATATCGTCGTAATCGATTTTACCGCTTTCATCGATGCCATAAGGAACGATGTTATAAAGTTTACCGGAGAAGTTAACAGGAGAACCGTGAGTCAGATGACCACCGTGCGCCAGATTCATCCCTAAAACTGTATCGCCAGGTTTCAGCAATGTCATATACACCGCAGCATTTGCCTGAGAACCAGAGTGTGGCTGGACGTTAGCATAGTCTGCTCCAAACAACTCTTTTGCACGGTCAATCGCAAGTTGTTCAACCACATCGACATACTCACAGCCACCGTAGTAACGTTTACCCGGATAACCTTCCGCATACTTGTTAGTGAGCTGAGATCCTTGAGCCTGCATGACTCTCGGGCTGGTGTAGTTTTCAGAAGCAATCAATTCAATATGTTCTTCTTGACGACAAACTTCCTGTTCCATCGCTTGCCACAGTTCGGGATCGTAATTCGCAATATTCATTTCACGCTTTAACATTTGGTTCTCCTGACTCAGCTACATCACTAAAAAATACCCCTGAGGGCCAGAATGTCACACAGTGTAAACTCTTTTTATCGAATGAGATAGTCTTGACAAGAGAATTTACGCAAACGTTTGCATTGCGCATAGGCAACGCATTGAGAGCGAAATTGCTGACTATAGAATCAACGATTTCATATTTATCAATAATATTTGTGATCTTGGCCAAGATTTGTGGTGATACAAATTCCGAATTTTTGACTTAAATCAAGATGATCCTCTTTTTTCAATTTATTGCATTCCCAAAGAACATAAGTTGCATTTATAATACAACTTATAGATTTCAGCATCATTTAAGAAAAATTCAGGAGATCCCCATGTTAGATAGCCAGGTTATCGCAACCATAAAATCCACCATTCCATTAATTGTTTCTACAGGCCCCAAGCTAACTGCGCACTTTTACGAACGTATGTTCAATCATAACCCTGAATTAAAAGATATTTTTAATATGAGTCATCAGATCAACGGTGATCAACGTGAAGCTCTTTTTAATGCCCTGTGCGCTTATGCTTCTAATATCGATAATCTGTCTGCTCTATTACCAGCCGTAGAAAAAATCGCCCATAAACACACGAGCCTGAATATTCAACCTGAACATTATCAAATTGTAGGTACACACCTGCTGGCTACAATTGATGAACTGTTTCATCCAGGTGATGAAGTTCTCAATGCTTGGGGAAAAGCCTACAACGTGTTGGCCAATGTGTTTATCAATCGAGAAGAAGAAATTTATCAAGGTGGTGAATCTCAGGAAGGCGGTTGGCGTGGGCTACGTCAATTCCATGTCAGCCGGAAACAGCCGCAAAGTGACGTCATTACTAGCTTTGAGTTTGTGCCCGTTGATGGCGGTAAGGTCATGGATTATAAACCGGGGCAATATTTGGGGGTCTATTTAGAAGATCCAGCATTTGAAAACCGCGAAATCCGCCAATATTCGCTGACCGCAGCACCAAACGGCACCAGTTATCAGATTGCCATTAAACGTGAATCTCAGGGTAAGGTTTCAAACCACATGCACGATAAAATACAGGAAGGAGATATCGTAATGTTGGCCGCTCCACGTGGTGATTTTTTCCTTGATGCCCAGCATGATACCCCCATTACACTGATTTCTGCTGGCGTGGGTTTGACTCCGGTGATGAGTATGCTGCAATACCTGTATAATCAGCACCATAAGAGTGCGATCAATTGGTTCCACGCAGCAGAACATAGCGGTTACCATGCTTTCGCAGGCAAGGTAAATGAAATGTCCAAATCCATGCCTAATTTGTATTCACAGGTCTGGTATCGCGAACCAAGAAAAATGGATCAAAAAGGCATACATTACCAACATACCGGACTGATGGATCTATCTCTTGTAGAAGACTCGATAACGGTAGAAGGAATGCAATTCTATTTCTGTGGGCCAGTGGCTTTCATGCAACATATCGCCAAACAGCTTCTGGCGATGGGTATTAATGAACAGCAAATCCATTATGAATGTTTTGGCCCAAATAAAGTGATCTAACACAGCTACATGTACCAATTAAGTGATAACGGTTACAAAGTCGGAAATTCCCGCATTCCATCTCCCATTCGAGTGTGGACTGACTGCCAATGTTTCCGTTATCACCTTTCAAATGCTTTGGTTAAATAGCCTCTTCGTCCTGCTCACCCGTACGAATACGCACAACGCGGGCAACATCAAAGACAAAAATTTTACCATCTCCGATTTTGCCAGTTTGAGCAATCTGCATGATCGTTTCGACGCAGGTATCAACAATATCATCCGGTACGACAATTTCTATTTTGACCTTTGGCAGAAAATCCACCATATATTCTGCACCGCGATACAGTTCAGTGTGCCCTTTCTGGCGACCAAATCCTTTTACTTCTGTCACAGTCATACCAGTGATACCCACTTCAGCTAGAGCTTCACGCACATCATCCAGCTTGAAAGGTTTGATAATTGCATCAATCTTTTTCATGAAGTTTTCCTGTTATTACCAGTTATTACGCCCGAAACCAGAAGTAATCGGGTAGCGTCTGTCTTTACCAAAATCACGCTGTGTAATACGTGGGCCGATAGGTGCCTGGCGGCGTTTGTATTCATTGATATCAACCAACCGAATCACCTTGCGAACAATGGCTTCGTCAAAACCTTCAGCAACCAAGTCAGTCACTGATTTATCTTTTTCAACATATCCCTCAAGAATAGCATCCAGCATGTCATACGGAGGCAGGCTATCCTGATCCAGTTGATCTGGTGCCAATTCGGCAGAGGGTGGACGATCAATCACACGTTGAGGAATAGCCGGAGATACTGTATTACGGTATTTAGACAATGCGAATACCATAGTTTTAGGTACATCTTTCAAAGCATTAAAGCCCCCCGCCATATCACCATACAGGGTCGAATACCCTACCGCCGATTCACTCTTGTTACTGGTCGTCAACACCAAGCGGCGGCGCTTGTTTGACATCGCCATCAAAATAACCGCGCGGCAACGGGCCTGCAAATTCTCTTCTGTTGTATCTTTTTCCGTCCCCGCGAACATCGGTTCAAGCTGCGCTATAAACGCATCAAACATCGGCTCGATCGATACCACGTCAAACTCAACACCCAGTAATTCTGCCTGTTCTCTGGCATCGTGGATGCTCATTTCTGAGGTATAACGGAATGGCATCATGACTGCCTGCACGTGATCTTTACCCAAAGCATCCACAGCAATCGCTAATGTCAAACCAGAGTCAATCCCACCGGATAAACCCAGCAAAGCACCTTTAAAACCATTTTTCTGCACATAGTCACGAACAGAAAGCACCAATGCCTTGTAGATTTGTGCAAGCGGTGGCAATTGAGGAATGGGATTCGCCATCAGTTCAATGTTTATGTCATTGAAGCGGCACTGCTCAACCTGCTCTTCAAAAGCAGACATGCGATGGGTAATTTGACCATTTGCATCAAAGACTTTTGAACAACCATCAAAGATGAGCTGATCTTGCCCGCCAACCTGATTGAGATAGAGAATTGGCAGTTGGGTACGCTGACAATGGGATTTTATTAATGTACTGCGAATATTGGGTTTTTCACGATTATAAGGAGAAGCGTTAATCGACAGGATAATCTCCGCACCAGCTTGTTTAAGCGCGTCAATCGGTGCATCAAACCACAAGTCTTCACAAATCAATAAACCGAGGTTATAACCCTTGAATGGTATAACGCAGCTTTGATCACCAGCCTTGAAATAACGCTCTTCATCAAAGACGCCATAATTGGGCAGTAATTGTTTGAAATAACGAGCAACAATCTCCCCTTTCCAAAACAGGGAAAGGGCGTTGTAGAGCGTCCCGCCCTGTTGCCACGGATGCCCTACCAGAATGCCAACTTGAGAACTTGCCTCTTGCAAACGGACTAACTGTTCACGGCAACGCTGGTGTAAATCAGGACGGAATAGTAAATCTTCAGGAAAATAGCCCGACAGCGCCAGCTCAGAAAACATCACCAGATCAGCACCTTTTGCTTGCTGTTCCTGTACTGTCTGCAACATACGCTCGCTGTTGCCTTCGATGTCTCCCACCAGCCAATTTAACTGGGCAAGACCGATATTAAGAGTACGACTCATAGAATGCGGCTCTCCTAGGCCATAATTCATTTATCTGTCTTACTTAGCCTCAGCAAGACAATTCATCTATACCCGTCATCTTTCAAGTTGCTGCTTTGTTGGCTACACTCACCCCAGTCACATAGTTATCTATGCTCCCGGGGAGATTCGCTCCCTTGCCGTCGCGCTGCAACTTGAAATCTATTGGGTATATACAATTTCTATTCAGTGTCAGAATTTCTGGAATAGCAGAAAATTTATTCTTTAAAATCGTTAGCATCCAACTCGTGACGTGCCAACAATTTATAAAATTCAGTCCGGTTACGCCCTGCCATACGAGCCGCATGTGTCACATTACCTTTAGTCATTTGCAGCAATTTACGCAGGTAATTTAGTTCAAACTGCCCACGTGCTTCCACAAATGTCGGCAATGCCGTATTTTCGCCTTCCAACGCCTGACTAACTAAAGCATCACTAATTACCGGAGCCGTCGTCAGTGCCACACATTGCTCGATAACGTTAACCAATTGACGAACATTGCCCGGCCAACTTGCCGCCATCAGGCATTTCATGGCATTGGTGGAAAAACTGCGAACGAAAGGCTTATGACGCTTGGCTGATTCACGCAACAGGTGATTAGCCAATAGAGGAATATCTTCCGCACGTTCATTCAGTGCAGGAATTTTCAGATTAACAACGTTGAGCCGATAGTAGAGATCTTCACGAAATTCATTACGCTGCATGGCTTTTGGTAAGTCGCGATGGGTAGCAGAAATAATTCTGACATCAATGTCTATATCACGATTACTCCCCAGTGGCCGAATTTTTCGCTCCTGCAAAACTCGCAATAATTTAACTTGCAGCGCCATCGGCATATCACCGATTTCATCAAGGAATAATGTTCCCCCTTGAGCCGCCAAAAATAGCCCTTCTCGGCTGCTGACCGCGCCAGTAAATGCGCCTTTGGCATGACCAAATAGTTCAGACTCAAGCAGCTGCTCAGGTAAGGCACCGCAGTTTATCGCAATAAAAGGCTTCTTCACTCGGGGACTTGCCCGATGGATGGCTTGAGCCAGCACTTCTTTGCCAGTTCCGCTCTGCCCATTAATCAGAACACTGACATCGGATTGAGCCACCATCTTTGCCTGTTCCAATAGGCGCAACATCAAAGGGCTGCGAGTGACAATCTTCTCGCTCCATTGGCCATCTATGGCTGGTGTTGACAATTCCAGAGCATCATCAATAGCCTTATAAAGTGCATCACGGTCAACGGGTTTGGTCAGGAAACTAAATACGCCTTGCTGAGTTGCGGCCACAGCATCAGGAATAGAACCGTGCGCAGTTAGGATAATCACGGGCATACCGGGATGCTGTTTCTGAATCTCCACAAACAGTGCCATTCCATCCATTTCATCCATGCGTAAATCACTGATCACTAAATCCACTTTTTCTTTCATCAGTATGCGTAACGCGTCATGACCACTCTCTGCGGTCGTGACACGAAACCCTTCGCTGGTCAGACGCATTCCCAATAATTTTAGCAAGCCAGGATCATCATCAACTAAAAGAAGATGGGCGGGATTGCGCACTGTCATTGTTATTCAGCTCCTTTCTCTTTTGAGGGATTAGCTTCTGCTTTGGTTTCCGCTTTGGTTTCCGTGTTTGTTGCCGATTTATCTTCCGGCTCTAATTTACTGGATGAAGTGTTCGTGTCATTCACGTGCCCTGTTTCACTGGGAGTGACAACACTACTTTGATCTTGCTTGCGGGAGGAAAGTTGGCGTTCAATATCTGTCAGATTTTCTAGTTTGCGAGATATTGAACGGAGTTCATATTCTAAACGGACACGTGTTTCTTTCAAGCGATCAATTTTGTTATCACTGTCAAACTGGAATCGCTGGAATTTAGCCCTTTCTTCAGCGAGAGTAATTTTCAGATATTGCTGCTCACGCCACAATTGGAGTAATGGCCGTAAAGCCACAGGAAATTGTGCACTATACCGATTAAGATTTTCTACAATTTTCCGGCGTTCAATCAATGAAGAAGTCGCTCTGTTAATCAGGATGCTCTGTTTGAACATTTGATGCCAATCAGTTGGAGTGAAACGTTTTTCCGTCTCGCGAGCTTCCGTCGAGGACAATCGATCCGTACAATCGATAAATCTCAACCAATAAAGCCCGTTTTCCATTGCCGTTGGTTTCGTTATATCCCAGA
This sequence comes from Xenorhabdus lircayensis, assembly GCF_016306625.1. Classification (GTDB taxonomy): domain Bacteria; phylum Pseudomonadota; class Gammaproteobacteria; order Enterobacterales; family Enterobacteriaceae; genus Xenorhabdus; species Xenorhabdus lircayensis. The sequence goes on from NZ_JACOII010000011.1 coordinate 112,745, forward strand.
TTAAATCACAATCCTTAAAACGATAATCCGTGACACGTTGTTCTGGAAGGATAGACTGCGCAATCGTTGCCAAATTGTCTGATCCGCTAGTTTGAGCACACCCTGTCAGCAAATAGGGAATAAACAATAACAACATAGCACGGAAACGTAGGGTTAAAGCCCGTGCCAGAATGGGCTGCATAACAGCAGGTTTTTTCATTGGTTTAGTCACAATATCTTGCTGTTCCGTCTTCGTCATAAAGAGGTAAGTAAACCTGTTATACATATTATTTAGTCATTCTCTGCGGTTAATGGCAGTTCAATTCGAAAACATACGTCAGCAAATTCGGGTTCTATCAGATGAAGCTCTCCCCCCATCTGTTTAATACAATCTTGGGCGATGCTCAAGCCAAGACCACTTCCTTTAACTGCGCCTTTTCTTTGAAGTTTTCCTTGATAAAATGGCTCGAAAATCATGCTCTTTTCTAATTCAGGGATAGGCGTTCCTGTATTGGCAATGTCAATCTGAAAATTTTTCCCCACTTGCCGACTGGAAATCCAAATGTTACCGGATTCAGCGCCATAGTGCACTGCATTGGAGTAGAGATTATCGATCACCCGCTTCAATAAGTTAGGCTCCGCCCAACAATAATCCATATCCAATTGAATTTCCGTATAAATATTTTTCGTGCGCGCTGGCAATTGATGTGACAATACGACACCATCCACAATTTCTCTTAAAAACACAATCTGATGTTCGGCAGCACCATCCGCCAATTTGCGGTTATATTCGAGCAATTGTTCGATAAGCTGCTGTAAATGCCTACTGCTACTGTCCAAAATACTCACGACTTCTTTTTGATCTGCTGTCAGCGGCCCTGCAATTTCATCAGCCAGTAATTCCGTTCCTTCACGCATACTTGCCAAAGGTGTTTTCAGTTCGTGGGAAATATGGCGTAAAAATTCATGGCGTTGAGATTCAAGCCAAGACAAACGTTCACTCAGCCAAATAATGCGCTGTGCCAACGATCGCAATTCCCGTGGCCCTTTAAAGGATTCAATTTGATTTTCCAATGATTGCCCTTGTCCCAGCCGATTGATCATCCTTTCAATGCCTTTCACTGGCCCGATGATCATGCGCGTAAACAGGGTGACCAAGAACGCACTTAATAAGAACAAGATGAGGCTTTGCCAGCCAAAAAACTGCCCTTTGTCTGCAATATCTTTTTGCAACTGCTCCCCACGGCTGAAAATGATATTACGCGTTTCCTGTACCAAAAGATTATTAGCAGTGGAGAATTCTTCAAGTAATTTAGATGTGGCTGGTTCCGGAATACCGTTACTACAGGCAATATTGGTAAGACCTGACAGTAATTCATTAAACTTTTTCGTATATTCCGCATTAGCCAGCATCGCCATCTGATTACCAAGCATACTCATGTATCGCCGATATTGACGTTGATAGAGCTTTTCCAGCCGCACATCCCCTAATACACAATATTGGCGGTAACTCCGTTCCATCTCAAGGGCGACACCAATCATCGCTTCACTACGACGGGCATCCGCCAGAGTCGAACGATTAATCTCAGCCGCTTGGGTACTGAGCTGATCAAGGCTTTGATAAGCCTGATAAGCCAGCACTAATAGTGGCAATAACACCAGCCAGAACGCCATCACAACCAATTGGCGCAATGAACGTGGAAATAAACGCCATTTTTTCAAAGAAATCATCTCATAACCTGCAATTACATTGATGCTAACCAACATAAGATGGAAGAGAAAGTCTGCCAGATAATGAATTCCAAAGTTACTTTTTCTCTTCTTTTTTGAAAACGGTTCGAAATAATAGTTGAAAATAGTGAACGAATGAAAGCTATGCGGATGCATACATAAACACGATGGACAGGAATCACCTGTAATAATGACGGCGGGATAGTAACTTTTTACTATCCCGCCAGTGAGGGTCCCTCATACTACTTGATGAGCATGTAGGCGGTGCCTCACTCCACGTGTCGCCCTATGTTTGATAAGGCCCGAAGGCGAGTATCATTAAGTTGGACGGTAGGCACCTTACTTCGGCGTCATTCTGGGCTTATGTGGCATGTTTCCACCTAATTGTGGGCCGACATAAAAAATTGAATGAGCAACTGCCCATTATTAAGCACATTACGTGCCAACTTGAAAAATATCACTCAACCAATTGATTTTATTGTTAATATATAAAGATCCAAAATTCATTGGAATTTTTTATCAACATTTCTTAATACTCAATATGTATTATTGTCGCCTATTTATGACACCTAACCACAAGATAAAATTTTTATAATAATATCAAATAATTAAATGTCTCTTATTTGAGACATCGAGAAAGGCCATTGTCGCGATATAGAGACACTTCCATTGAGACTCATCAATAACATCAAAATAGTAGCAAAATAAGGTTAGATCTTTTCGAGGCAGCAAATAAAAAGATAAAGGCCCTGAAAATTCATCAGAGCCTTTTTAGAGGAAGAATGGAATGACGAGATAAATTAACCTAACTGTTTACGCGCATTGCGGAAAATACGCATCCACGGACTATCTTCTCCCCATTCTTTAGGATGCCAAGAATGGCTGACAGTACGGAATACCCTTTCAGGATGAGGCATCATTACCGTGACTCGTCCGTCAAGGCTGGTAACCGAAGTAATACCATTCACGGAACCATTTGGGTTTGCCGGATAGCTTTCTGTCGCCAAACCGTAGTTATCCACAAAGCGCAGTGCTACCTGCTGATGCTTTTCAAGCTCCAGCAAGCTCTGACTGTTTCTGAATTCCACCTGACCTTCACCATGGGCAACAGCGATCGGCAAGCGAGAACCAGCCATATCTTTCAGGAACAGTGAAGGACTGTCTGCCACTTCTACTAAGCTAAAACGCGCTTCATAACGTTCTGAACGGTTACGGACAAAACGCGGCCAATGTTCTGTGCCCGGAATCAGCTCATGCAAATTAGACATCATTTGACAGCCGTTACACACACCAAGCGCTAAAGTATCCGGTCTTGCGAAGAAGCTCGAAAAATCATCACATACCTGTGAATTGAACAGAATGGATTTCGCCCAACCTTCACCCGCACCAAGTACATCCCCATACGAGAAGCCACCACAAGCCACTAATGTTTGGAATTGATCCAGCGAGATCCGTCCATTCAGCAAGTCGCTCATATGAACATCTACGGCCTCAAAGCCTGCACGATGGAATGCAGCCGCCATCTCAACATGAGAGTTAACGCCTTGTTCACGCAATACAGCAACACGCGGACGTACTTGTTTAGAAATGTAACACGCGGCAATATCCTCGGCAGGATCAAAGGATAATTTCACATTCAAGCCGGGATCGTTCACATCCTGTTTCGCCTGATGTTCTTGATCAGCGCACTCAGGATTGTCACGCAGACGTTGCATCTGCCACGTTGTTTCCGCCCACCATAAGCGCAATGTACTGCGATTTTGACGGTAAACTTCCATATTATCACTGGAAATCACGAAATCATCGCCGGCCTGAGCTTTACCCAAATAGTGCACACATCCACTCAAGCCATAATCTGCCAGCAGATTTTCAACTTGTTCTCTGTCAGTTTCACGAATTTGAATCACTGCACCCAATTCTTCACTGAACAATGCCGCCAAGATATCTTCATCAAATGCACTGATATCGGCGTGCAATCCGCAGTGACCAGCAAAGGCCATTTCAACCAGTGTCACCAACAGACCACCATCAGAACGGTCATGATAAGCCAACAATTTTTGTTCTGAAATCAGTTGCTGAATCGCATTGAAGAAACCCGCAATTTGCTCAACACTACGAATATCTGCGGTTTTATCGCCGAGCTGACGATAAACTTGAGCCAACGCGGTTCCCCCTAAAGCATTCTGCCCTTGTCCCAGATCGATCAGCAGTAATGCGTTGTCATCTGCAACAGATAATTCTGACGTCACTGTGCGACGTACATCTTCCGCCCGTGCAAAGGCACTGATAACCAATGAAAGTGGTGAAGTCATTTCACGTTCTTCCCCGTTTTGATTCCAGCGGGTTTTCATTGACATTGAATCCTTGCCTACCGGAATGGTCAATCCCAGCGCCGGACACAATTCTTCACCCAGCGCCTTCACCGCAGCATACAAGCCTGCATCTTCACCTGCATGGCCTGACGCTGACATCCAGTTAGCCGATAATTTCACTCGTTTCAGATCTTGTACATAAGCAGAAGCGATATTGGTTAGTGCTTCCCCAACTGCCATGCGTGCCGAAGCTGCAAAATCCAGTAATGCGATCGGTGCACGTTCTCCTATTGACATAGCTTCGCCATAATAGCTGTCCAAACTGGCGGTAGTCACGGCGCAGTCCGCCACTGGAATTTGCCACGGGCCCACCATTTGATCACGGGCAACCATGCCAGTTATGGAGCGATCGCCTATCGTAATCAGGAATGTTTTCTCTGCAACAGCTGGTAAATGCAGGACACGCTTGACCGCTTCCGCAAGATCAATGCCCTTGCGTTCCAAGTTTTGTCCCTGTGCTTTCAAGACCTGCACATTTTTCAACATTTTTGGTGTCTTACCGAGCAATACATCCAGTGGCATATCAATTGGCTGGTTATCGAAATGATTGTCATTCAACAACAAATGCCGCTCTTCCGTGGCTTCTCCAATCACGGCATAGGGAGCACGTTCACGACGGCACATATCCTCAAACAGCGCCAGCTGTTCTGGAGCCACAGCCATCACATAACGCTCTTGAGATTCATTACACCATAACTGCAACGGACTCATTCCCGGTTCATCATTAAGAATATTGCGTAACTCAAAGCGCCCACCCCGGCCACCATCGCTGACTAGCTCAGGCATCGCATTTGATAAACCACCCGCCCCTACATCATGGATAAACAAAATGGGGTTTTTGTCCCCCAGTTGCCAGCAACTATCGATAACCTCCTGACAGCGGCGTTCCATCTCTGCATTGTCACGCTGCACAGAGGCAAAATCCAAGTCGGCATCAGATTGACCAGAGGTCATTGAAGATGCAGCCCCACCCCCTAAACCGATATTCATGCTTGGCCCACCCAGCACAATTAATTTTGCGCCGACTGGAATATCACTTTTCTGGACGTGTTCTTCACGAATATTCCCGATTCCCCCTGCCAGCATGATGGGTTTGTGATAACCACGCAGCTCGGTACCGTTATGGGAATAGACTTTTTCTTCATAGGTTCTGAAATATCCCAACAACGCCGGACGGCCAAATTCATTGTTGAATGCCGCGCCCCCTAATGGGCCTTCCAGCATAATGTCCAATGCACTGACAATCCGCTCAGGCTTGCCGAAATCTTCTTCCCACGGCTGTTCAAATCCAGGAATTTTCAAGTTTGATACAGAAAAACCCACCAATCCGGCTTTAGGTTTAGCCCCCCGACCTGTCGCACCTTCATCACGAATTTCTCCGCCTGAACCAGTTGCAGCACCGGGCCAAGGAGAGATTGCCGTAGGATGGTTATGGGTTTCGACTTTCATCAAGATATGGGCGAGTTCTTGGTGGTAATCATAGACGCCGGTTGCAGGATCAGGGAAAAAGCGACCAACATGAGAACCTTCCATCACGGCAGCGTTATCTTTATAAGCAGAGAGCACGTGATCCGGCGTCTGTTCAAATGTATTCTTGATCATTTTGAATAGAGATTTGGGTTGAGCCTCACCATCAATAACCCAATCTGCATTGAAAATTTTGTGACGGCAATGTTCAGAATTCGCCTGCGCAAACATATAGAGTTCAACATCCGTCGGATTACGTCCTAACATCCGGAAAGCTCTCACGAGATAATCAATTTCATCTACGGCCAGAGCTAATCCCAATTCAATATTTGCCGATTCCAGCGCCGTCCGCCCCGATTGCAAGATATCAATTTGTTTCAATGGTGCAGGCTGCTGGTGAGAAAACAGAGCTTCAACCTGTTCAAACTGCGTAAACAGACTTTCCATCATGCGATCATGCAGTAACGCCGACAACGTTTGCCACTGCCCATCATTCATTCCAGCGCTCTGAATATAATAGGCAATTCCTCTTTCTAAACGGACAATCTGGTTCAGGCCACAATTGTGAACAATTTCTGTCGCTTTCGATGACCAAGGAGAGATCGTGCCCGGACGAGGTGTGACTAATAATAGTTGACCTTTAGGCTCATGTTCGGCCAAAGAGGGACCATATTTTAATAGTCGATTTAATTTTTCTCTCTCATCTCCCATGATTGGGGCATTAACTTCTGCAAAATGCACATATTCTGCATAAATCTCTGTAACAGGAAGATATTGATCTTGGCACTGGGAAAGGAGCTTGGTAACACGAAACGTTGATAAAGCGGGCGAGCCACGCAGAATTTCCATAATAATAGGTTCTCTCATCTTAGAAGCAAATCCTGACTGATGCCTCAGGGAAACTCCAGACATTATAGAGGAATGTTTTCTCTGACGAAACCGTTTGCGTGGTTATTTATCACCCCAACAATCCACTCAATGAAGTCCTAAAATTGGTTTAATCGGGTTGCATATCCGTATTTTGTTGCGCAAAATTCTCGATTACTGGAAATTTAACCATGCTATTATCTTACATTTCACTCGGGGCCTAACCGCATTAGCGAGATATAATTATTTGATTAATATAAAAATAAATTATTTTGTTATCGTTATTATCGCGCTCCTCTCCGCTGCCATCATTGGCCTCAACATCAATTGGCCCAATAAACAGCAGGAGCAGATAAACAAAATTCTGGCACGGGGAGAACTTCGGGTGAGTACCATCAGTTCTCCTCTGATCTCTCTTAATAACAAAAATGAGCCAACAGGATTCGACTATGAACTAGCCAAACGGTTTGCTGATTATTTGGGTGTCAAACTTGTCATTAGGTTTCGTACCAACATTAACCAGCTTTTTGACGATTTAGAGAGCGATAAAGCCGATTTCTTAGCGGCGGGCCTTATCTACAATAAAGACAGGTTGGATCAAACACGTACTGGCCCTGCCTACTCTTTAGTCCTACAACAGCTGGTTTATCGTAAGGGAACGACACGCCCACGCTCGTTTGATGATTTAAAAGGTGAGCTTATCGTCACGGCAGGTTCAGCTCACGTCAGCGAACTGAAAAAATGGAAAGAGAAGTCTTATCCTGATTTAATTTGGGAAGAAACGTCACGCGAAAACACACAGCAATTACTCGAACAATTATCGGAAGGAAAAATCGACTATACCATCAGTGACTCAATCAGTTTAGCTCTGCAACAGCGTATTCATCCCAATCTGGCAGTAGCCTTTGATGTCAGTGAAGAGAGTCCCCTGACTTGGTATTTAAAGCGCAATGACGATCATAGTCTCTACTCCGCCATGCTCGATTTCTTCAGTATGTTGGCTGAAAACGGCATCATGTCGCGGCTGCAAGAAAAATATTTCAGTCATGTCGGTTCATTCGACTATTTCGATACCATTTCATTTATTCGTGCCATCAATAAGATCTTGCCGACATATCAGCCGATTTTTGAAAAATATGCGGGTTCGCTTGATTCGCACTTAGTGGCATCTATTGCATGGCAAGAGTCACATTGGGATCCGCAGGCAACATCTCCCACTGGAGTTCGTGGCCTGATGATGCTCACTCATCCGACGGCAGAATGGGCTGGGATCCATGATAGGCTGGATCCAGAAGAAAGTGTAAAAGGGGGAATGGCTTACCTGCACTATTTGATGGAGCGTTTACCAAAAACCATTCCTGAAGATGAACGTATCTGGTTCGCCCTCGCCGCTTATAACATGGGATATGGTCATGTTCTTGATGCCCGGAAATTAACCACTGCGCAAAAAGGCAATCCTGATAGTTGGCTGGATGTTAAAACACGCCTGCCCCTGCTAAGTAAGAAAAAATACTATACCAGTACAACATATGGTTACGCCCGTGGCTACGAGGCTTACCGCTATGTTGAAAATATTCGGCGTTACTACTTGAGCTTGGAAGGATATCTGCGGGCAAAAGCTAACCGCGATAAAACAGAGGGGAATGAAGTCCCAATAGATACAACGACAATCAGCGACCCTCAAACCGAAAGTGGTAAAATAGAAGGTGCTAAAACTGACAGCAATGACGCTGAAAGTCATAAAGCGGAAAGCACTGAGACCGAATCTCATGAAAAAACGCCGGAAGAAAAAACACCGGCGCAATCTGAAAAAGTACTTCAATCGTAACTGGCTTTCAACTTCTTCAATGCCTTATGCTGCTCCCTACGTTGTTTAAAAAAAGAACTCAACATAGTGGAGCACTCTTCCGCCAATACACCGCCAGTGATTTCAATTTGATGATTCATGCCTGGATGACGTAATATATCAATCAATGACCCTGCCGCACCCGTTTTCATATCGCTGGCACCATAAACTAGCCGTTGTATCCGACTGTGTACCATCGCTCCTGCACACATTACACAGGGTTCCAAAGTGACATACAGTGTCGTATTCAGCAGACGATAATTCTGCAATTGGATGCCGCCACGTCGCAATGCCATGATTTCTGCATGGGCGGTAGGATCATGGTCGATAATCGGATGATTAAATCCTTCGGCAATAATTCTATTATTTGCTACCAATACAGCACCAACAGGGATCTCGTCTTTTGCCTGTGCTTGCATTGCCAATTCCATTGCCCGACGCATCCAATACTCATCACTATGGGTTGCGGTATGGGTTGCGATATGAGTTTCGGTCACTGTATCTATTTCTGTCACTACATGTTCTCTTACTTATGAAAATCCCGCTCATTATAACGGGTCATCATCAATATTGTTCATTCATCTCAATTTGCTGACTCAACCTGAATTTCATCAAGAAAAGCATCAAGAAACAGTGCCATGCGTTCTGTTCTTTCACGGGCCATTTCCCTACCCGATTCTGTCTGAAAGCCGGCCTCTATTTTAAATAGCTTGGTATAAAAATGATCGACGGTATAGGCCTTATCATTATATTCACGCTGTTTTGCCAGAGGATCATGGAAATCATACAGTGAAGACCCCATACGACCCGCAGTATAAAAACAGCGCCCGATACCAATCATGCCAATGGAATCCAGCCGATCCGCATCTTGTACAATTTTGGCTTCCAATGTTCTGGGCGTTAATTCGGCTGAGAAGCTATGTGTTTCAATGGCATGGCAGATATCAGTAATTTCCTCCTCACACCATCCCAGATTTTTCAATATCAATGCTGCTTTTTCTGCCGCCATACGCGAGGCAAGGTGTCGCTTTGGGGAATTTTTTTCAACACTCACACAATCATGCAATAACACAGCGACGAACACTAACCGCAAGTTGCCAGATTCCGCTTCACAAATTTGCTTGGCGTTTCTCCATACTCGATAGAGATGGGCAACATCATGGGCACCATCATCACCTTCTATTGCTATAGGTAAAAGTTGGTGAGCTAAATCTTCAAACGGCGAAAAAGATAACATAGCCAAAACCTCTCAATGAATGGAAATAACATTTTAGTAAAAAGGGACAAAACATTTCATTGATGTCCAGAAAGCCTCTTTCATAAACAAACGTTGCTTATTAACCGGCTCTTTTTTAGCATGTTCGAGATTCAAGCCCCAAACAGTAATCCACTCCGATCCCCAAAAGGATAACTACCCATGCTAACGGGACTTAACCACCTGACATTAGCAACATCAAACCTTGAACGCAGTCTAAATTTCTACATTAATCAGATTGGGTTTACGCCACATGTACGTTGGCAAAATGGTGCTTATCTGAGCCTTGGCGAACTGTGGCTTTGCCTTTCTTGCGATAAAGCCAAACCTGCGCAGGATTATACCCACATAGCCTTTAATATTACGGCTAACGATTTTCCTGCTTTCAAGGAAAAACTGTTGAGTGCAGGTATACGGCAGTGGAAAGAAAATCGCAGCGAAGGAGAATCCATTTATCTGCTTGATCCTGATGGGCATCAACTTGAGATCCACGTTGGTTCGCTGGCTAGTCGTCTGGATACTTTGCGGAAAACACCTTACAAAGGATTGGAATGGTATTGATTCCTCGTTATCAATATCCACTACTGGACTGCTGACGCCATAAATGCGCGCCTACTAATGCCTTCCAGGGGGCAAAGCCTGCCAACCATTTTTCTGCCTGTTCAGCACTGACTTTATCTTCCTGCCTGAGCAAATATTGGAGATTGCGCCTCACGGCAACATCACCATGCAGTGAACCATTTAGATAATTGAATCCGCGCAGCAAAGTATAATTAATTGTCCACATACCGATTCCTTTGATAGCAAGCAAATTATCCGTCAGCTGTTTAACTTCACTTTCTCCCTCTGGAATATTCAATTCCAACGATCCAGAATCAATGAGTTGACTAACATTGAGCAACGCCTTGGCCTTAGCAATGGAAAAACCACACTGGCGTAGTTCATGTTCTGAGCACTGAATTACCTGTTTATGAGTCGGATGGCATAGTAACCCTGAAGAATGCTGAATACCGATGGCCTGAATAAAGCGCCTCCGAATGGAAATTGCTGCACTTAAGCTGATTTGTTGACCGATGACCGCCCAACTTAGTGCTTCAAAAGGTGTCGCTGACTGGTAAATACGCAAGCCCGTTTGTCTGGTAATTAACTCTCCAATAACGGGATGATCTTGATATATTGACTCAAACATTTCGACAGGTTGCTTTAACCCCAGCATATGTGAGGCTAGCGTTGATAACGCTTCATGTGAATAAAAAGCCTCATCGCCATCAATATCAAGCTGTATCTGCGCCCGATTATTTTCAATCGCTATTGTCAAAATAGCTGGATTTTCGTGCCAGATAATCCCTTTTTTAATTTGATTCTGTTGCACGATTTCAGCAACACCCATCTCATCTCTTTGATGAAAGGCTAAAAAATCTCTATTGTGATAATTACTCGGCAATATTATTTCCATAAATAAACCTGCTTTCATTACGAAAACCTCAGAAATCCCCATGATTAAGATGACTATACAATAAGTTTCGAGTTGCAGCACAACAGAAAATAAACCCAGCCAGACTACAAACCAGTATCATCAATTTTATATTTAGTTAATTCATTATTCAGTTCTTGAATTTGATATTTAGATGGACTTAACACCAATAGATAGATACCAATCCCCATAAGCAAAGTCATACTTAAAATGACAAAAAATAAATCCAAGAAACTCTCCTCCATATTTCCTAATAGGTTAATTTTCAATAAAAAAACAATCAACACAACAAATGCCAATGTAAAAAAGTACACTGAGAAAATCTTTTCAAACCAATAAGCCATGTAGTAAAAAGGCCGAACGTTCACTTGAACTATTCTGGAACTTAAAACCGTATATGATTTCAATTTTTTAAGGCTGTCTATATATTCAGAACTCAGCCCACCCTGTTTTAGTTTGATAAATATCTGTCTAAATCGATCAGATTTAATTTTTGTAATATCAAACATTATCTCAGATGCAATTTCGCATTTAATATAATCCTTATTACTTTCATCCAAGTAACTATCGTACTGGTTTAAATAGTTAATGTACTTTATAGCCCTCCGTTCTCTAAAAACACTCACATCTGCATAAAGTTTCTTTAATACAGATAGAATAATACCAATAAAAGTCCCAATAGAACCTAAAACTTTCACGATATCATTGCCATGTTTTACGATGTATTCAATCATGTTTCTACTCTAAATAATTTAAAACATACTTAAGTATATACCATGATAAATACACTGGATCGCCTTCGAAATTATGAGTAAAAACTCTCCATTGGCTCTATTGGAAAAACATCAATAACCCCACTCAGCCCAAGAGCCATCACAAAGACAAACATTCTCATATCCACATTGGGAGGCGGCTAATAAAGCAATACATGCCGTGACTCCTGAACCACAAGTGAGATTGATATTTAGTAGTTATAGATTTGAAATATTTTAACAACAAAAAATACACAATTAACTTTACCTATTATTTTTTAATAAATTCAAATAGTTATTTTCAGTAAAACATATTTAATTGGTTTAAGATCGACGTGGTTTACCTAAATGTTTTAATATGGTCTTTTCTGCCATAACACTGGCCTTCATATGTGAGCGGATATTGGCTCACACACTACTACCTTTTAGGCATAAAAAAACAGGTATGTGTTGCGGTTTTGTGTTACGGAACATCGTTTTTAAATGTAAAACACACTGTATAAAAATACAAGAACCGGATAAACGTAATGAATACGAAAGCTGGTTAACTCATTGAGTTTAAGTGATAATTTTTGTAAGAGACTGAAATGGCACTATTAATTACCAAACGCTGCATCAATTGTGATATGTGTGAACCCGAATGCCCTAATCAGGCCATCACCATGGGTGCAGAGATCTACGAAATTGAGCCTGAACGCTGCACCGAGTGTATCGGGCATTACGAAAAACCGACTTGCCAGTCTGTCTGCCCAATCACTAATACTATTATTCTTGACCCTAACCATCAGGAAACCGAAGAGCAATTGTGGGATAAGTTTGTGCTCCTGCATCATGCTGATAAGATCTGAATTTAGCTTTCCAATATCACTGTCGCACAAGCGTAACGCCGCTCATCTGCCAGTGTGACATGCATGGATTTTACATTCAGTTTATTAGCCAATATTTCGGCTTCTCCATGAAGTTTTAATGTGGGTTTTCCCAGAGGATCATTAATCACTTCAAATTGATTAAAGGCCAGTCCATTGCGGATACCTGTTCCAAGCGCTTTAGCAGCCGCTTCCTTGACTGCGAACCGCTTTGCAAGGAAGCGAATAGGCTGGTTATGCTGTTGATATTGCTGCCATTCGCCATCGCTCAGTATACGCCTTGCCAGGCGCTCGCCAGAACGCCTGACAATTTCCTCAATACGGGATATCTCAACAATATCTGTGCCTAGCCCAATAATGGCCATTAACGGCGCGCTTCCCGCAACAAGGTTTTCATATCTGCTACAGCAGTAGCCAAGCCACTGAATACAGCACGACCAATGATGGCATGCCCAATATTCAATTCATAAATTTCAGGTAACGCGGCAATACGTTGCACATTGTGATAGGCCAAACCATGGCCTGCATTGACTTTAAGACCTTTGCCAGCCGCGTAAGTTGCTGCTTCTTTGATACGCTGGAACTCTTTCTCCTGCTGCATATCATCCTCGGCATCTGCATACGCGCCTGTGTGAATCTCAATAAATGGTGCTCCGACTTCAACTGCAGCATCAATTTGTTTGTGATCCGCGTCGATAAACAGAGAAACCAAAATCCCCGCTCCCGATAAAATATAAACAGCCTCAGCGATGTGTTCTTTTTGTCCCAGCACATCCAATCCCCCTTCTGTTGTTACTTCCTGACGCTTTTCAGGAACTAAACAACAAAAAGCAGGTTTGAGGTGACAGGCAATACCAACCATCTCATCCGTTACCGCCATTTCGAAGTTCATGCGAGTTTGAATCGTTCTTTTTAATAATTGAACATCTCGGTCAGTAATATGGCGGCGATCTTCACGCAGGTGAATCGTTATACCCTCAGCCCCCGCCTGTTCAGCAACAAATGCAGCCTGAACGGGGTCGGGATATTGTGTCCCACGGGCATTACGTAAAGTTGCAATATGATCAATGTTGATACCTAACAATACCTCAGCCATTTTTAGCTCCTGCAATAACATAAGATTCAGTAAAGTCTACACTCTTCATCATGAAAAAGTGGCCTACTTTAGTTTTCATTTTTCTTGTTGGGATTATCAATTTTTTTACGTACGAATTGGCGAAAGAGTTCACGGCTTTTCAACGGCTTTCCCCCCAGATAAGGCTTCAATGCAAGGCGAGTGAAACGTTTAGCCGCTTTCAAGGTCACATAATCAGGAAATTCGCCAACTGCCAACGCTTTTAGTTCATAACCAGAAAAGCTGTAGTGATCAACAACCAGACTGGCAATAAACCCTTTCTCTTCACGGTAACGATAAGTCATTTTATCCGCTACAGGCTCACCACTGCCTGCACAGTGAAGATAATCTACGCCGTATCCCATATTAGTTAGTAACGCTAATTCAAAACGACGCAAAGCATATTCCGGTGTGTGTTCACTAGCCGCAAGCACTTGTAAGCATTGGAGATAATCGAAAAAAAGCGCGGGATATGCCGTTCCTTGCTCAAGGACTCTGGATAAGAGTTCGTTCACGTACAAACCGCTGTAAAGCACGCTACCTGTTAAGGGAAGAGCCAATGAGATCGGATCAGCATCTTTTAATGTCTTGATTTCACCCCGCCCACTCCAGCGAATGAGCAGCGGGGTGAAAGGCTGCAAGCAACCTTTTAGATGAGAGCGACGGCTGCGTGCTCCTTTTGCTAAGACACGTACTCGCCCTTCATTTTCAGTGAAGAAATCCAGCAGCAAACTAGTTTCACTGTAAGGGCGCCCATGAAGCACAAAGGCTCTCTGCCAGCCGTCCACAAATCAACCTTATAAGTCGTCGATGTAACCGAGGCTACGCAGCGCTCGTTCATCATCAGCCCAACCCGCTTTCACTTTTACCCACAGTTCCAAGTGGACTTTAACATCAAACAGCTTTTCCATATCCTGACGGGCTTCTGTACCAATCGTCTTGATTTTGCTGCCTTTATTACCAATCACCATTTTCTTCTGGCCATCACGCTCTACCAGAATCAAACCGTGGATCGTATAACCTCCACGTTCATTGGCAGCAAATTGCTCAATTTCTACGGTCACAGAATACGGTAGTTCATCACCCAGAAAACGCATCAGTTTTTCACGGATGATTTCTGACGCCATGAAACGCTGTGAGCGATCAGTGATGTAATCTTCTGGGAAATGATGATCCGCCTGTGGCATATGAGCACGCACAATTTTGGCAATAGTATCAACATTCATGCGTTTTTCTGCGCTGATCGGCACAACATCAAGGAAATTCATCTGTTGACTAAGAAAACCGATATGTGGCAGGAGAATGGTTTTATCTGTCACATTGTCCACTTTATTGATAGCAAGCAAGACAGGGCAACGTAATTGACGCAACTTATTCACCACCATTTCATCATCGGGTGTCCAGTGTGTGCCTTCCACAACAAAAATAACCAGTTCTACATCACCGATAGAGCTACTTGCCGCCCGGTTCATCAAACGGTTGATCGCTCGCTTTTCTTCAATATGAAGACCCGGTGTATCAACGTAGATAATTTGGTAAACCCCTTCCGTATGAATGCCCATGATGCGATGCCGCGTCGTTTGGGGTTTACGGGAAGTGATGGATACTTTTTGGCCCAATAACTGATTCAATAAAGTTGATTTACCGACGTTAGGCCGACCGACTATTGCAACAAATCCGCAATAGTTTTTTTCTTCGCTCATTCAAGCTCCAGTTGTTTTAATGCTTGTTCCGCAGCCGCCTGTTCTGCCTTGCGGCGACTGGAACCTACTCCTCTGACAGGCTGTTCAAATCCACTGACCTGACAGTGAATTGTAAATTCCTGATCGTGTGCTTCCCCACGAACTTGAACAACCAGATATGTGGGCAACGGCAAATGACGCCCTTGCAAATATTCCTGTAAACGTGTTTTTGGATCTTTTTGCTTGTCGCCTGGGCTAATCTCATTCAAGCGAGTTTCATACCAACTCAAGATAATCTTTTCGATTGTCTGAATATCACTATCAAGAAAAATAGCGCCAATTAAGGCTTCAATACTATCCGCTAAAATAGATTCGCGACGATGCCCCCCGCTTTTTAACTCACCCGGCCCCAAACGTAGGCATTCACCTAATTCAAATTCTCTAGCCAGTTCCGCCAGCGTATTACCACGTACTAATGTTGCCCGCATACGGCTCATGTCCCCTTCATCAACACGGGGAAAACGATGGTAAAGCTCATTGGCAATGACAAAACTCAGGATTGAGTCGCCAAGAAATTCCAGACGTTCATTATGCTTACTGCTGGCACTGCGGTGAGTCAATGCTTGAAGCAACAAATCGTACTGTATAAAGGTATATCCTAGTTTATGTTGTAACCGGTTCGTTATTATGGAGTTCATGTGCTACCAATTCAGTTAGAATTCATCAAATAAAAGCACACGCAACAGACCTGTGAGGCAATACCTAGCAATATAACTTACGGCATGCCTTACAAAACTGTTGCGTTTGCACTAGCTCCCTAAAATGTCCATCATCATAGGGAGCCAGTCATCTCGTTTGAAAGAATATTCTACACTGTGAGATAAATTAATGCTGCGCTAATATATAAATATTAGTGGGTTCCACCAATCCGGCTCAAACGCACCCCCGTAGGCCACTGACCTTCCTGTTTTTCAAAGCTCATCCAGATAGCGGTCGCGCGGCCTACCAGATTTTTCTCCGGCACAAATCCCCATTCGCGGCTATCTGCACTATTATCACGGTTATCACCCATCATAAAATAGTGCCCTTTAGGGACAACCCAAGTACCAGAAGGTAAACCCTCTTGAGGGTAACGAGGTATGGATTGAGACTGGGGAATAGTCAAAATATGGTGTGACACATTACCTAAATTCTCGATCCGTTCCCCTTGGCGGAGAGTATATGGCCCTAATGGTTCGTCAAGAGGCACTTGATAAACACCATTTATACGAACCCCTTCTGGTGTAATATCTCCTCTCATAGTCCATTCACTTGGGAACATATCTCGATAAGTGACAGGTAAATCCCCCTTACATTCCGTATTCCAACCACAACCGGGGAAAACCTGAAGCTCTTTTTTGATGTAATCGTAAACAATCTTGTCTCCAGGCAAACCAATGACCCGTTTGACAAAATCTATACGTGGATCAAGCGGATATTTGAAAACTGCGATATCTCCACGCTTAGGCTCGCCAGTTTTAATTAAGGTTGTCTGTGTGATCGGATCTTTCAAACCATAGGCAAATTTTTCAACCAGAATGAAATCCCCGATCAGCAATGTCGGCATCATTGAACCAGAAGGGATCTGAAAAGGTTCATAAATAAAAGAGCGCAGAACCAAAACAATGGCTAACACTGGAAAGACAGATGCAAATGTATCAACCCATGAAGGTTTATTAATTTCTTTAGCTAAAGCTTCCTGAGCCTCTGCGCCTGTCGCCTGTTCCTGAATGTGTGCAAGTTTCTTCTTACGTTCGGGAGCGAATTTAAACCTTTCTATACACCAGAAAATACCGGTGATTAACGTTGCTAACGTTAAGATCAAGGCAAAAGTGTTAGCCATTTAAACTCCTTACAACCTTGTTAATTATCTTTTCCAACATGCAGAATCGCTAAGAAGGCTTCCTGCGGAAGTTCAACATTTCCGACCTGCTTCATGCGTTTTTTACCTTCTTTCTGTTTCTGCAATAGCTTTTTCTTACGGCTGACATCACCACCATAACATTTTGCCAGTACGTTTTTACGTAACTGTTTAACGGTAGCGCGAGCAATAATGTGAGTCCCTATGGCAGCCTGAATTGCAATGTCAAATTGCTGACGTGGAATCAACTCTTTCATTTTTTCCACCAACTCACGCCCACGGTATTGCGAGTTGTCACGATGCGTGATCAATGCCAACGCATCAACACGTTCAGCGTTAATCAGAACATCCACTCGTACCATGTCTGAGTTCTGGAAGCGGATAAAATTATAATCCAGAGATGCATAACCACGAGATGTTGATTTCAACCGGTCAAAGAAATCCAGAACAACTTCAGCCATGGGGATTTCGTAAGTCAGTGCAACCTGATTACCGTGATAAACCATATTAGTCTGTATACCGCGTTTTTCCACACAGAGCGTAATGACGTTGCCAAGGTATTCCTTCGGCAACAACATGTGACATTCCGCAATCGGCTCACGCAATTCCTGAATATTGTTTAATGCCGGTAATTTGGATGGACTATCAACGTGAATAATATCACCACTCGTTGTCTCAACTTCATAAACAACCGTCGGTGCTGTCGTAATCAAATCGAGATCATATTCACGTTCCAGACGTTCCTGAATGATCTCCATGTGCAGCAAGCCAAGGAAACCACAGCGGAAACCGAAGCCCAATGCGGTGGAACTTTCTGGCTCATAGAATAATGACGCATCATTTAGGCTTAGTTTACCCAACGCATCACGGAAGGCTTCATAGTCATCAGAACTTATTGGGAACAGGCCCGCATAAACCTGAGGCTTGACCTTTTTAAAGCCAGGCAATGCTTTTTCCGCAGGTTGACGTGCAGTTGTCAGGGTATCCCCCACTGGCGCACCCAAAATATCTTTGATAGCACAGACTAACCAGCCTACTTCACCACAATTCAACACATCACGATCGATACGCTTCGGTGTGAAGATCCCCAGACGGTCAGCGTTATATACCTGCCCGGTGCTCATTACTTTGACTTTGTCACCCTTACGCAAAGTACCGTTTTTAACACGGACAAGTGAAACAACACCAAGGTAATTGTCAAACCATGAGTCAATAATCAGAGCCTGTAATGGCCCATTAGGATCGCCTGCCGGTGGTGAGATCTCTTTCACCAGACGTTCAATCACATCCTGTACCCCAACGCCAGTTTTTGCAGAACAACGGACAGCGTCTGTGGCATCAATGCCAACAATGTCTTCGATTTCTTCTGCGACACGCTCTGGTTCAGCCGCAGGAAGGTCAATTTTGTTCAGAACTGGAACCACTTCCAGATCCATTTCGAGGGCGGTATAGCAGTTAGCCAAAGTCTGAGCTTCAACGCCCTGACCCGCATCAACAACCAACAAGGCACCTTCACAGGCAGCCAGCGAGCGGGAAACTTCGTAAGAGAAGTCAACATGCCCTGGCGTATCGATAAAGTTTAACTGGTAGACTTGTCCGTCATTTGCCTTGTAATCAAGCGTTACACTTTGTGCCTTGATAGTGATGCCACGTTCACGTTCAAGATCCATTGAATCCAGTACTTGCGCTTCCATTTCGCGATCTGACAATCCCCCACAGATTTGAATAATCCGGTCAGATAATGTGGACTTACCGTGGTCAATGTGGGCGATAATGGAGAAATTTCGTATTTGCTTCATTATTAAATCTTTTTGCCTTAATATTTCTGAATCATTCGCCTATGGACACACTGATGGACATAAAGCGACAGTTTATTGGTTCGGCCACTGGCCTGAGGAGCCGTATTCTACATGCCAAACCTGTGAAAACCTAGTCATGCCTGTGGTTTTCAGTGCGGCCCGGTGGTTTTCAGTATGACAAGTAAAGTTGAAACTCGTATGGTAAAACAGATTATTCTTGCTGTAGAACCTTAATCGTATCGGGAGGTAAACCAATTTGTAACACAACAGGCTGGTATGCTTGCAGATTATCCCAATACGCAGCAATCTTGCGGGCGATGAAGAAACCGGCAAATCCACCGCCAATCCCTCCTAAACATATCGATAACTGGTCAGCCGTCCAAGACTGGAAAAGCGCACCTCCCAAAAATAACCCCAATAATGGCGTTAAATAAACAAGCATTGCTGAACGTAACAAACTACTTTCAGGGATGCCCACTTCGACCTTCTGCCCCGGTTGAAGGGGCTGGGAGATTTCCAATTCCAACTGATGGACGCTTTCTGGCCCTATTTTTTCCAGTAAATAAGAGCCACAGGCGGCTTTTGCCTGACAACTGCCACAACCTGAGGATGAGCCGTAACTCAATAATGCCCGGCCTTTTTGCCACCGGACAACCGTCGCCCATTCTTTAACCATCAGTTTTCTCCCGTAAACGTCACGCTTACCGCAATCCGCTTCGCTGTTGCGAAAGGCAGTTCACCAATGACTGTAATGCTATTTTTACCTCTGACCAAAGTATAAACCGTTCTCCTGCCTTGCCGAAATGGTTGTTCATCAACGGCCTCTTTGTTTGAGTTCACGATATTTACAGAGAAATTAAATAACCCGTCACTATACATGATGGATTCTAACCATTCTGTCTCTGACAGCTTACGGTTGTTACGGGAAATTTCTTTGAAACCTTCAGGCATATTTCCAACCTGCCAATTAAATTTCAATTTTTCGGAAGGCGGAATGAGCAACATGGGCGGTAATTTCAAATCAGTAATGGCCCTCAGTTCTTTTTTAATGTAGCCATTCACTATTGATGACACGACACGAAATTGTTCAATGACTGTTGTATTATCCTGATCCAAAAGATAAATCAGCAAAGGGAGATGGCTTTTCTCGTCAATCAGAAGGTTATAGTTATAGCGGGATTCATCTTTCGATATGATGCGTACAAAGCTCACTGGATGATCGCCAATGTGCGTACTACCCGCATCAATGAAACGATAAAACTTCTGCAATTGTGCAAAGTTGGCAAAAATAATCGGTGGGAGATAGTCGACAATATGGTTGCCACGCAAGCTGAATGAATCCAGACCTGGCTCATAATAGCTGATTTGTTCCCCGCGCTGGATAATTTCTCGGCGCGAACCATCCATCTGTATGATTTGAGCAATGGGCTGACCATCAATAATGGCATGACGATAACGCAAGGGAACAAGGAATTGTTGCTCTAAATTGATGAAACCAAGCTCATAATCCAGCGTTTGTACGGCATTACTCATATCCTGCAACAAAGCCTCGGCACCGTTTTGCTGTGCCGAGGCTTTTAAAGGATTTAACAGGCTACTCGCCAATAAAAAAATGAAAAACCAAATACGTTTCATTAATCTTAGTGTTGTTGTTGCTGTTGTTGTACCTGCTGCACCTGCACTCCAAGAGGCTGATTAGCCTGTGTAATCCCATAATTTTTATCGGAGTGAATGCGTCGGGCAAGTTCATACTGCTGCAACATCGCATCAATTCGTTTACTGCTTTCCCGAACTTGCATGCTCAAGTCACCACCAAGGCTTTCATCATCGACTGAAGTAGCTAAACCGACGGATGAAGTAGACCCCATTACAGGCAATGTATTGAAGACCGGTGCATCAAATTGAGTCTCCGCTTCAATACCGCTATCACTATTATATTGCTGAACACCAATAACCACGGCCAAAGATACACATGCAGCAACACCAATTTGTGTAATCTGGCTTGTCCATGGGCGAATCTTATTCCAGAATGAAATTTCTGCCCATGTTTCAGGTTTTGGCTGAGACTCCAGCACAGCCGCTGGATTAATATGGATAGCTTCCTTCTCAAGCGCCAGTGCTACTTGACTCGCGATATCCAGATGCAACACTTCCCCCACATCACCACGCAGCACATCACGGACAAGATGATACCTTTCCCACTGTTTCTGCATGACTGCATCTTCAGAGGCCAAATGAATTACTTCACTATCAAGAGCTTCTCCATCCATTAATGCAGAAAGTTTCTCTCTTTGCATGCCAAAGTACCCTTAAATATTGTTTTGTCCCACTACTGTTGGATTAGTGGTTGAATTTTATTATCAATAGCTTCCCTTGCCCGGAAAATTCGTGAACGCACAGTGCCTACAGGACATTCCATGATGACGGCTATTTCTTCATAGCTCAACCCATCCAACTCCCTCAACGTAATCGCTACCCGCAAATCTTCCGGAAGCGATTCAATAGTACGGAAAACCACTGCCTTCAATTCTTCAGACAACATTAAGTTCTCAGGGTTCGAAATTTCTTTCAATGAACTTGGCGTATCATAATTTTCTGCATCGTTAGCATCCAAATCATTAGATGGAGGACGACGCCCCTGAGCAACTAAATAATTTTTCGCAGTGTTAACAGCAATACGGTAAAGCCACGTATAAAAAGCACTATCACCACGGAAAGAAGAAAGCGCACGATAAGTCTTAATAAAAACCTCTTGAGCAACATCAGGAACGTCACCTTGAGGTACGTAACGAGCAATCAGGCTCGCCACTTTGTGCTGGTATCTCATCACCAGCAAATTAAATGCTTTTTGGTCGCCTTTCTGGACCCGTTCAATTAGCATTTGATCCGTTAACTGCTCGCTCATCCGAGGTTCACTCTCCTGAGGTAAAACTCCACATTTATACTTATTAAACCACTATGATGTCCTGCTTTCTCGAACAAGCATGATTTTGAGTATCAATTTACTGTGAAGTTCAACTTTGGCCGCAATTTTATATTACAACCACCGGTTATTCTGTATTGCACTTCTTCTATACCATTAATCTTTCAAGCGATTTATTTTTAATAACGTTCACTTATCGCCGCATTGCAGCTCGAAATTTATTGGGCATATGGGGTATATATAGTACAAATCATAGTCTCTATTTCACAGTACACGCGATTTTAATTCGAGATAAAAGCAAGTATTGCCCTACTGCACAGCAAAATCAGCTTCATCGTCTAAGTCATTCTAACCTTATCAATAATAAAGATAAAAATCTGTTACCAACTGGCGAAATTCGTCTGAATATGCACCATCCAAGGCACGAATCGTTAATTCACTCACCTGAGTTTCCTGCTCTTGTAGGGATAATCCCAGCAACAAACGGTGCAACGGCTTATCCGACCTGTCACGAATATTGACACGTACATGGGTAAACCATCCCAAATTCACCGCCATCTTTTCAAATTGTTTACCAATGCCATAAGGCAATACCACACAAAATAATCCCGTCGGTTTAATCAATTCTCGTACACACGCCAATAATCCCTGATGAGTCAATGACTCCGTATAGCGGGCTTGATTGCGTGCTTCGTTCCGGCATGCAATGGCGGGTTCAAAGTACGGGGGATTGCTGACAATTAAATCATATTGAGGATTATTCTGCTGTACATGTTGTCGCACCAGTTCATGTATATCCTGCTGGTATACCGTAATACGCGAAGGCCACGGTGATTGTTGCACATTATCAACCGCCTGCATTGCGGCAAAAACATCCAGTTCCACCGCATCAATAACGGTATGTTCTTCAGTACGCTGGGCTATCATTAAAGCAATCAAACCACTGCCACATCCGATATCCAGACAGCGATTCCTGTTATATACTGGCGCCCAGGCTCCCAATAACACACCATCCGTCCCGACTTTCATCGCACATTTATCATGTCCAACAAAAAACTGTTTAAATGTAAAACCACCGCGGCGAAAAGCGGGTTTATATATCAATGCCATGAGTCATATCTGCTGAAATAAAAATTCGTCATAGCATAAATCTTATGGCCCGCGGATAAAAGCAACCTGCTCATGAGATGCTTTTATAGGATGAAGAATGTGACTAACCTGTTTATAATCGGCGGCCCAAACAGAGGTATATGATGACTGCAACAAACTTTTCCGAATTCGAACTTGATGAATCCCTGCTTGATGCACTGAACGATAAAGGCTACGAACGCCCGACAGCGATTCAGGAGGCAGCCATTCCCGCTGCCATGGATGGGCGTGATGTACTTGGCTCAGCACCCACCGGTACAGGCAAAACCGCCGCTTATCTGCTGCCGGTACTACAACATTTACTGGATTTCCCTCGTAAAAAATCGGGGCCACCGCGTATCCTGATTTTGACTCCCACCCGTGAATTGGCAATGCAGGTTGCAGAACAGGCAAAAGAATTTGCGGCCCACACCCATCTGGATATCACCACAATCACTGGCGGTGTTGCCTACATGAATCACGCAGAGGTATTCAGTGAGAATCAGGATATTGTTGTCGCAACGACTGGACGTCTGCTGCAATACATAAAAGAAGAAAACTTCGACTGCCGTGCAGTGGAAACACTGATCCTTGATGAAGCTGATCGCATGCTGGACATGGGATTCGCCAACGACGTCGAAACCATTGCGGGTGAAACTCGCTGGCGCAAACAAACGCTGTTATTTTCCGCAACGCTAGAGGGTGAATCCATACGTGATTTCGCCGAGCGTCTGTTAACCGATCCTGTTGAGATCGATGCAGAGCCTTCTCGCCGCGAACGCAAGAAAATTCAGCAATTTTATTATCGGGCCGATACGTTAGAGCATAAAACAGCCTTGCTGTGTAACCTTCTCCAGCAGCCTGATGTGACAAAATCCATTGTTTTTGTGCGCAAACGTGAGCGTGTACGCGAGCTTGTTGATTGGTTGAGCCAAGCGGGAATTCAGGCCTGTTTCCTTGAAGGTGAAATGGTACAAGCCAAGCGCACAGATGCGGTGAAACGCCTAAATGATGGCAAAGTCAGCGTGTTGGTTGCAACTGATGTTGCTTCCCGTGGATTAGATATTGAAAACGTCAGCCACGTCTTTAACTTTGATTTACCTCGTACTGCGGATGTCTACCTGCATCGTATTGGCCGTACTGCCCGCGCAGGCCGCAAGGGAACTGCCATTGCATTAGTTGAATCTCACGATCACCCACTGCTTGGGAAAATCAGCCGTTATCTCAACGAGCCTATGAAAATTCGGGTCGTAGATGAACTTCGCCCGCAAACCAAAGCGCCAAGTGAGAAAAAGAGCTATAAACCGTCCAAAAAGGTGTTGGAAAAACGCAAAGAGAAGAAAAAAGTCGAAGATTTGAAGAAGGTAAAACGAGTGAAAGTTCGCCATCGTGACAGCAAAAACATCGGTAAACGTCGTACCTCTTCTGGCAATCTTAAACCAGAAGTGACTGAATCTAGCAACGATTAATTATCAGAATACGGGCGAAGTTATTGAATGACTTCGCCTCTTTCACCCTTCCACACCAGATAATCCACTCACTCCGGGCATTACACCCTGTACTGCTGTTCACCTCTCTGTGATGTGATTTGCTGATAAGCTTCCTCAAATTGCTCTCTGATTGCAGGATCATCCATCGCCATTGCCAATGTTTGCAAAGAGGGTGCTTGCAAGGAAAGCGTATCCTCATCTATACCATCTATACCATCTATACCATCTATACCATCTATACCATCAGTTGACGCCAACATGGTATTGCCATTATTTAACCAAGGTTTCTGATCCGTCATCAGCTCCAGCACGGCCTCCAAAAAATGTGCTTTAAATGAGCGAAATCCATATCGATGAGGCAAAGCATCCCATATGCTTCCCAATTCATACTTAAGCTCTATTTTGTGTCCCATAGGTTTAGGCGTTGACAATATTTCTTGCAAATTCCCCAGCCAATCATGCTGGACGGCATAGTGGCGTATCAATCCGTTATTTGCCAATTCACGAGCTACTTCAGGTGATACCCCTATATGCTTCAGTGTGGTATCTGAGACACCAACGGAATTATAAATGACCGCTGGTTTTCCTGTCACCAGCGCAGCCACCGTTGCCAATCCGCCCCCTAATGAGTGCCCGGTGAAAATCACATTTTCACCAAATGTCTTTAACGCCTTATGCGCCAACTCCACAGCTTGATTATATTGTTCTTCTTTGTAACCAATCCCCTGACGAATGCTTACCATGAAATCTTGCAACTCATTCGACCCAGTGAAAGAGACAATATATAACCCTTTATTTTGGTACACTCCGGCTTGAAACCCTGTTGAACTATCATTCAAAGTCTTGGGATCAATGCCTGCTTTTGCTAAGTCATCATTGGACAGACGCACATAATCGCCAATTCCTAAACTTCTTTGTCGATAAACATCACGAGTAACCAGTGTCAGAGCATAATCGATCAGTTGAGATTGCTTGCCCGCAATATCATTGGCTTTCAATCCGGGCGATGCCATCGCACTGGCATTTAAATCATTGACCAATGATTGATAGAGTGCATTAACTTGCTTGGTATTTTCTGAAAATGAGATGGCTGGGGCGGAAACTTGAGCCGCTTTGTCTAGTGGCGACGGTGCAGGGGAATTGGATTGATGCAGAGAATTTCCTTGTAATGAATAGATCCCTAATTCACTGAAAGAATTGGCATTTACTGATAAAGTCATAAAATTCTCCTACAGATTGTTCAGGTTAGGTGTAATTTAAAAAACCCTAATTATCTATCGGCAGAATTTTTAACATATTTAAAACAATTTTAATTTTTAATTAACAAAATTAAAATCCATGTAGTAAACGAGGATTAACAACTATATCTTACGTCTTTCAAACTGCAACTTGATACCTATTGAGTATAGAATTGCAATTAACCTCATTCCGTGAATATTTAATTTGTAAATATTACTTTCTGGTCAAATTAATCAGGATTTCCAAAATAAATTAATTCCACTTCACACATTACCCATAATAAATACTGACACACTTTCATATTTAAATATCAATCCAACCTCTACTCTTAGTAATTCGCCCATTTTCTGCCATACTGCGCCTTGAAATTCATTGGGTATAAAAAAGAAGTGACGGGCTATGATTTAAAGAAAAATGACATTGAGATAAATGACTTATATGGACACCGACTTAATTC
>NZ_JACOII010000012.1 GCF_016306625.1 Xenorhabdus lircayensis
CTCACTGAAGCCGTTTAGGGGAAGTGTCCATTTCATTAATTCTGGATAAAGAACTGGCGAAGTGCCTGTTCCAGGAGCAAAGTTTTAGTGCACACCAAAAAATGCTCTAAAAAGGAACAGGCAATGAACAAACTAATTGAAATTTTCTGCGATGTCGATGGTGCGCTGGGAAAAGCTGTACTGTTCTTGCGGGTGAAAGTCCTGTCGTAGAAGGCAAACCAGACCACTACGTAGCGAGTCTTGCATCTCCGGCGGTAACAAAGGAGATGAAGCGTAGACAGCGAAACATTCGAGCCGAAACCAATAGGTGAACGTGATAACTCCGAAATTCGCTGATTGGGTTGTGCCGATGGTCTCGTCGAACCAGCAGGCAATAGTTTCTGAATGGGCACACTGGTGATTTTTTTTCCAGTCAGAAGCACACACCGGAGTCTCAGGCGTCGGCGAGTTTGTAGAGAACAGTGCGGAACC
This sequence comes from Xenorhabdus lircayensis, assembly GCF_016306625.1. Taxonomy (GTDB): domain Bacteria; phylum Pseudomonadota; class Gammaproteobacteria; order Enterobacterales; family Enterobacteriaceae; genus Xenorhabdus; species Xenorhabdus lircayensis. The sequence continues at coordinate 472 of NZ_JACOII010000012.1, forward strand.
CAGGAGATCCTGACACCTCTCAAGGGAATGAGTATATCGGGCACAAGTGCCAAAACACAAGGCCTGAGAGATGGGTATCAGGAAGTCGGAGTCAGCCATAGTAGTGATGAAACGAGTAATGATCGCGGAGCGAAGGGCTGGCAGACAGATCGAACGTGAGAGGGAAACAATGACCGTACACAGCAACGACGGACAATCATGGTTAACAAAACTTGAGCGTATAGGCAAGAAATCAGCCTGTAACAAACAGCAGGTGTTCAATAAATTAGGGCATCTGCTGAACAGTGACATGCTGAAAGGACAACTCCTGCGGCTTGACGGGAATAAAGCGGTAGGTATTGATCGCATGACAAAAGCCGCTTACGGTGAACATCCTGATGGGAATATTCACAATCTCATCCTGCGAATACGCAGAGGGACGTATCGCCCGAAAGCCGCCAGAATCACGCAGATCCCGAAAGAGGATGGCAGTAAACGGCCACTGGCTATTTCGTGCATAGAGGACAAACTGGTGCAACTTGCAGTCAGTGATATTCTCAGCCGAATTTATGAGCCACTGTTTCTGCCGTGTTCATACGGGTTTCGGCCGGGATTAAATTGTCATGCGGCATTGAAGGAACTACAACAGCAAACATACCGTAACTGGAAGGGCGCGGTTGTGGAAATCGATATCCGAAAGTACTTTAACACGATACCGCATATTGAGTTGATGAATTTACTGCGGAAGAAGATATCAGATCGCCGTTTCCTCAGACTGATTGAGGTTTTAATAACGGCTCCCGTTATCGAAGGCAAACAGGTATCCGATAATGTCCTCGGATGCCCTCAAGGCTCAGCTATATCGCCGGTACTGGCCAATATCTACCTACACCATGTGATAGATGAATGGTTCGATGAAATCAGCCGTTCACACATTCATGGCCGGGCAGAAATGGTCAGGTACGCCGATGATAGGGTATTTACCTTTGAGTTCCTGAGTGAGGCAAAACGCTTCTATCAGGTATTGCCTAAACGACTGAGTAAATACGGTCTGGAGTTGCACAGTGATAAATCGCAGCTAATCCCTGCGGGGCACATTGCGGCAATGAGAGCCAATCAGTCGGGCAGACGCCTGCCTACATTTAACTTCCTGGGATTTACCTGCTATTGGGGGAAATCACGAAAAGGTGACTGGCGACTGGAATTTAGCAGCCGAAAAGACCGTTTCGCAGCCAAATTGAAGGGACTCAGGGACTTCCTCTGGAAGAACCTGAATACACCTGACAAAAGGTTCGTCCTGACTATCGTCATCAGGATAATCAGGGGCTGGATAAATTATCACGGTATTTCTGACAATCAGAGACGAGTTGGGCAGTTTATCTACCAAAGTAAGCGAATACTCTACAGATGGTTCAACCGGAAAGGAGGGCGTCGGGGGATAACGTGGGAGAAATTGACTCAAATCCTGAAATTGCTGGGTTATCCTTCAAGCTGGAGAATCCATTCAATGTTCAATTCTTGCTGAATAAGTGTGACGACTGGGGTCTGTCGGGAGCCGGATGCGGTAGTTCTGCACGTCCGGTTCTGAGGAGGGGCCTGCCCGGGTGACTGGGCAGGTCTACTCACCAAATGGGGTCATTCGTCGGGAATAAAAAGTGCCAACGCTGGTTATGGTCCGCTTGGGAGCCTCGTCTAAAACGCATCATTGCGCATGCTTTTGGTAGACGAAATAAGAAAACGTTGAAAAAGTTATTGAAAAAACTATTTAAATTCAAGATAGCCTTTGGGTGCACGGATAATTACCGTGCCTATAATTTACTGCCTTCAGCTAAGCATCTGGTTGGAAAATATTTTACTCAACGTATTGAACGTGACCAAAAAGCAATTGTCATTTTCTGAAGGCTACTTCACCAATTTATATGGCTTAAGACCAAGTGTACATATAACTTCTGATATTTCGTGCAATCGTCTTCTGAAAATGACAATTACTGTTTTTTATATGATAGCATGAAAATAAAAGTACAACGGCTGTAGTATTAGAATCAAAATTCTAATCAAATCTTTTTCTGGCCCATTTAATGACGATTGGCATCAATAGTGCTGCTGTTAGGAAAATGCCACCCAGAGTCATCCATCCCTGAATTCCACCATTTACCGCTATTAGCGTAACTACTGATGAACCCAACATCAAGCCTGTTGAGGTACTTGTGCTAAACAACCCCTGATACTGCCCATGCGCATTTGATGGGGCTAATTCATAAGCTAGTAACCAAGCTGCAGCGGATTGCAACATTTCACCCCATGCATGTAATAGACCGGCCACTATTAGTGAACTAATGAGCATCCCCCCAACTACTTGACTCGACAATCCAAAAAACACACAGGATGCTGCCAACATTCCTCCTGCTACTACAGTTGCCCATTTTGCCATAGCCAATGTTTCTGCTCGTTTACTGATCGATACCTGTAAGGCTACAACCATAATTGTGTTGATAATAAACATGATAGTAATCATCCACCGCGGGGCTGATGTATGGGTGGCAATCCACAGAGGCATACCAATTTCTAGAACTGCATATTGAAAAGACATCACCATATTGATAATTGCAAATGCCATATATGGAAGATCGCGAATAACAGCTAAAGCTGATGCAGCATGCTCGCGTGCAATGGCTGGTACTGATGGTAATCGAAATATCGATAGCATCGAAAGGACATATCCCATAGCAGCTACTACGATCAGAACCCGATATACAATTGGAGTATCAAATTGTAATCCCCATCCTGCCAGAATTGCACCTATTGCAAAACCAAGGTTGTTAGTCGAACGTAAATAAGCTCTAGTTTTGACCTGTTCTTCCGCTTTGACAACACGAGCGATCAAACCACCGCGTACTGCATTTCCTGCTCTATCAACGAACTGATGTAGACTGACAATCACGAGAAAGAGGGCAAATGAATCAATCAGTAAGTAACTAATTATAGCAATTGCTTCGAATCCCAATAAAATACTTAATAGCCCGCGAGGTCCGACTCGATCTGCTAAATGCCCCATAGGAACGCCTGATAACAATCCTGCACATGCTGCTACAGAAAATCCCAGACCTACTTGAGTGATAGACAACCCAACGACCTTTGTGAAGTAAACTGCCCCAAGTGCCGTCAATAAACCAAACCCAGTCGATTGTATTAGCATAGTAAAAGCAAGTAGGAGTACTACTCGTGTTGATGGTAACAGTTTCTTCCAGAATGGAATTACACGAAAAATGGTAAGCTGGTTCATGTTAAACTCTCTTTTTACTTATCATTATGTTTTTTAATATATTCTGTACCCGTCTTCATTGAAGGTATTTTATTTTTCCTTAGTTCCTGAAGAAGGCTTATCCCTATTTTGATGAATATTTTCGCTTAATTATCCATTATATAACCGGCTATTACAGCCAACTTCGTTCCCATTGGTATAACAATGGATTACACCCAATGAATCAGAACGATTATTTTTGAAAAATGCTCAGGTTGTGACCAGTTTAAATTGACCGATTCACTCCGATGAACAGAGCGATAACACAGGTAGATAATACCATTTTTTCATTTTTGTGATTTATCCCAAAATTAATTCAATCATTAACTCTATCTTGATGGTAGATTATAATTTACCATTATATTTCATATGTTATTTTGTATGTTTAATATATATCATACATCTAAATAGTGAGAGAAGATTATGCCAGAAATCCAGAGTGTAGTTGGTTTTTCTTTTATTGCATTGGGTATGGTTATTACACCAGGACCCAACATGATTTACCTTATTTCTCGTTCTATTTGTCAAGGCCGTATGGCTGGAGTAATTTCATTACTTGGAGTAGCCACTGGATTTGTTTTTTATATGTTTTGTGCTGCATTTGGCATTACTACTTTTTTGATGATAGTTCCTTTTGCTTATGACACATTAAGAATAGCTGGAGCATGTTATTTAATTTATCTTTCTTGGCAAGCAGTAAAACCGAGAGGTAAATCGCCATTTGAAATAAAAGAATTATTACCTGATAGTAATAGAAAATTATTCATGATGGGATTTATAACAAATTTACTTAACCCTAAGATTGCAGTGATGTATATTTCTTTATTACCTCAATTTATCTCACCAGATCATAGTTCTGTTCTATCTCAATCTCTATTTCTTGGGTTTACACAAATAGTTATTAGTATTACAGTTAATTACATTATTGTACTCAGCGCTGGCAATATAGCGCTACAGCTTTCCAACCGTCCAACATGGTTAAAATTCCAGCGTTACTTGATGGGTACAGTATTATTTGGATTAGCAACAAAAATGATAATTGACAATAATAATTAACAAATTTTTATTATGTGCTGGCTCAGGAGTTCCTTAGCTAGCGCAATTTTAGCTTCTATGTCTTCACCAGGTAAATCCTCTATCATGAAAATATTGCCTTCCAATAAATGAGTTATAAATGGTAATGCTTGTTTATTGACATCAATATCTCCTCCCTGAAAATATAACTTCATATTTTCATTATCCAGAATAAGAGGTTGTGTTGAGTTTTTTTGAAATTTGCTATCTAACTTAATGTCATAAAACATAAATGAGTGATCTACTAGAATACTGGCATCCATCAAATAAATGAATTTCTGTTTCACTTTATTTATCAAATTGTGCTGTATAGAACGGTCTAGTAGAGATAGTTGAAGCAACTCTAATGCGTTTTCTATAGCCGGTTGTGGCAATATGCTTCTAGGTTGTAATGAAACATTCTGGCGAAGAACCCTGCCTACATGTTGTTCTTGTGACAGATTATCAATTAGGGTATGTAATAAATCCTTAACCATTGGCATAGAAATAGAAAAGGTCAAATGTATTGATCGCTCTTGAATTGCAGCCACTTCATGAGGAGTGCCCTTTCGGTAAATACATTGCCATGCCTGGTTCTAGAAAAATATCATGGTATTCCCCACAAGGGTGCATAGCATATGCTTCATCGTAGGGTAATTGAGGATCAGGGTAAATATTTTCCTGCGGTATGCTTACTTGCCACCGTTTACAGCCTGCTAATTGCACCACTATAACATCTTCGTCATCGTAATGGCGTTCCAGTCCCTGAGTCTGTGGAGGTGTAACATAACAGTTACAATTAACGGCAGCATTCAACAAGTTACCTAATTCATTAGTCATCAGATAAATAGGGAAAACTTTATTCTGCATATCATTAAATACTAACGTGTAACCTTGTTCGAACAAGGTAGTAAGGAACGGGGGTGTTGGGGTACATTGAAGAATTTCCTCCTGTTGTTGCCCCTTAACGGCCACACGCACACCACCCCAGCAACCTTTTTCTTGGAAAATTAAATTAGGTAAGTTGATATGTTTTTGCAAATCATCAAGTATCTTTGGTTCCGCAATATTCCATTGATAAAATTGTTGCTGGTCTATTTTTTTCGTAAAAATTTCATACTGTTGTGGGTTAAAAACTTTCTCTAGAAAAGTATTATTCATCATGCCTCCTGAACAATTACAGCTCAATCTCTTCGCGGTCTATTTCTTCTTGTGTTAGCAAATTGAAGTCATTAAGACGATCTTCAAATGTTTGGAAAAAATAATCTTTGTTTCCTGGAATAGTGGCATAATGCTCAAATATCTCGGCAGAATAGTTTATATGACGAGCTTCATCACGGATTAAGATATCAGATATGTTCATCAACTTTTGGAGGTTTTTTTCTGGTGCATGTTTAATAAATGCTTCTCGTACCATATATTGAAGAACCAATGCTCGAATTTCTGTAATATGTACTTGAATTAACTGATCAATAGATTCAAGTTCAAATAACCGCTCTTCAAATGGGACTTTTTCAATCGGTGGATGCCTAGCAAGGGAATATTTAGGTTGCATTTCATCAATTTTCTTCCTGGTTTCATCATCAACATGATCAAGTACACCGGGAAAAGTTAACTTCAGTGCCGTAATAAACATAGTAGAATGCTTTGATTCATCTAAAGAATGCCGCCGAACGCGCTTAGCGTATTCTTCATTATCCAACATATTTGAAAAATTCCATATTTGCTGGGAACCATAACCTTCCAAACATGAATTTGGGTCATGTATTAAATGGTTAGATCTTGGTGTTAAAAATAATGTTCACGTTCAATAAAAGTTCCTATCACTTTATCGTGCATT
>NZ_JACOII010000013.1 GCF_016306625.1 Xenorhabdus lircayensis
AGCGGAATAACCGGATCGGGTTCGGATGATGACTGCCTGGTATCGGTAGCCGGTTTAGAAGATTTAACGGGATTCAGCAGCGGTGACTGCACCTGCTCAGCGGCAGACTGAAGCAGGGAGTCCGTCAACGGGACAGAAGACGGGTATCCGCCAAGATGCAACATCAGGCACTGCCACGCACCGGGCACTAAAGACAGCCAGATCACCGTTTCCTCTGGTAACAAACGGGCAGCCAGCAGTGTTTTATAAAGGGCAGGCAGCTCAGGCCGCAGTGCCTGAAACCGGAAGCGGAAACGACGTTCAGGTATCCACAATCCCGGTTGCCAGTGATGCCCGTCTTCCAGTTCGCCTTCCAGTTGTCGCAACAGGGGCAGGTGGTAAAACAACGCCGCCCAGAATACCACCGCCTGCCACAGCAGGCTCTGGGTGGCCTGCGTTTCCGGTGCCGCCCCCGGCGGCAACAGATGCCCTTTTGCCAACCTCACCGAATAAGTGGTAAATTTCAGTGTAAGATCGATAAATCCCCCGCTGCCCGACCAGTCGCCTTCCCGTGTTGCCGGCACCTGCTGGACACGGCTGAACAGCTGCCTGACCGGTGTCAGGTAAAAACGCTGATAAAGCCCTTCGGGCAAGGCACTGTTTTCCCACAGTTGCCGGAGACACTGACGGCGCGGGGACGTGGCCAGTAACTCATCGGCAGACTGCGGCCGGAAATATCCCCGGCTGTCTTTCGGTGGGGGCGATTTGACTTGTGGCGCTGTCTGACGGGTAAAATGGGATTTAAAACGGTTAAACATCGCGGTTCCTCTCTGGTTCAAATTTGGCCCAGTGTCGGTGAATCCCAGCCTGAAACAAGGAAAAACTCTTTCTGCGATAATGAAAATTAATCTGACTCGATTCACTCGGTGTTTTACTTACCCAGTCACCTTAATTTTCTTCATAACATCAATCAATTAACCCCATTTAAATGCAAAAAAGCGCCCCGAAAGGCGCAAAAGTGAAAAAGAATTTAGGCCACAGTTTGCGGTTGGCAGGCCTGCAAGCGCTGCGACCAGCTGCCCAGATAATGAGCCGGCGTGTAACGTGAACGCTGTTGGCTATTACCATCTAACGCATTCCCGATGGTCACCTGTGCCGGTATCCCCGTCAGCGAATCGGGTAGGAACAATTCATTACTGCATCATTCCCCCCCTAAGAACCGTACGTGAGAGTTTCCCCTCATACGGCTCAAGCCTTTCAAAGCTAACTTTCGCTAGCCGGCTTCACCACGTTGAGATCATTAGCATGAATCTGCTTATGACAGATAGGATGTACCATCACAAGATTAGCGCTTTCGCTGTCTCCACCATCGATACGCCGAATAATATGATGGACATGCCACCCGGATTCTTGCGTGATCAATTCATGACAGACCGGACAACACCGCTCCTGGGACAACCAGAGATTAATGAGCTTTTTCCTCCCCCTCAGTGAATTCTGCATTCTAAGGCTGATACGCTCTTCAAAATACCTCTTCCACAGCGGATCGTATGGATTGGCTTCTGGCATAATCAAACGGTGTCGCCTGATGGGGGTGTCCGAAGCTTTTCGCAATGACACCAAGATCGGATCCCCATTAAAAGATCTTTCACCTGTTGTCGACGCAAACACCCAATGGCGGGTACCTACGCAATGAAAGTAACGCTGCTTTATCCAGCGGTTACTTTTGTTCGGATGTCGACGTACAGCCCATCGCCATAACATATTCCAAATCTCATGATCGACCCGAGCGAATGTCACTTTGGAGACAATATGCTCGTGATAATTCGCCCAACCCCTTATCATTGGATTTAACAACACAATTAGCTTTTGTTGATTGAGTGCCCTGTTCGATTTGATCACGGAGCGGACTTTTTCCAAAAAGATGGCTACATTTATTTTCGATGGTTTTACCAGCAATTTACCCTTGTATTTACGGATATTTTGCCCTAGAAAGTCAAAACCCTCATCAATGTGCGAGATCTTGGTTTTCTCGGGAGAGAGTGTTAATCCCCGTCTCTGCATGAACTCCACTATCAACGGCTTAACCTCTTGCTCCAGTAACTCTTTCGAATCTCCTGTTACAATGAAATCATCTGCATACCGCACATAATGAACCTTTAAAGCTGTTCGCTTCCCATTGATACACCTTGTCCTTAAAAACTCGGTACACAATTTAGCTTCCAGCCTATCCAGTACGAGATTAGCGAGAGTTGGCGAAATGATCCCTCCTTGTGGAGTGCCAGCATCAGTCGGAAAAAGTTGTCGATCTTTCATCTACCCGGCTTTTAACCATCTCCTAAGAATCATGCGATCTATCGGAATATTGGCCAACAGCCAGTCATGACTAATATTGTCAAAACAACCTTTGATATCGCCTTCCAAAATCCATCGTGCAGACCGCTTCCATGACAATACAGAGAAACACCTTTCTATAGCGTCAGCTGTGGATCTGCCCTTGCGAAACCCAAATGAACTCTTATCAGCCACGGGGTCAAGGGCGAGCAGATAGAGCGCTTGCATCGCCCTGTCTCTCATCGTTGGGATCCCCAGCGGCCGTATTTTTCCGTTGGCTTTAGGAATATGGATTCGTTTTAATGGTTGGGGACGATAATCTCGGCGTCGAAGAGACAATATCGCTTGAGACTTCGCTTTAGAAGTGGACCATATGATGCCATCCACTCCAGATGTTTTCTTACCATGATCCTCAGTGACTCGTCTAACGGCTAATGCTTTACCGCTAAAAGAGTGGGTTAACATCCACTGCAAGGCTTTCACCTTACCGTATTTGCCTTCCCGTGTAGCCTTTACGATACGCACCTGGAGCCTTCGCACTTCACGGTGACATTTAGCCCAATCAATTCTGTGTTATGTGACCAATTCGTGTGAGGGGGCACCCGTGAAAATAATTTTTTGCATAGTCATCTGCTATTCCCTCTTCAATGAAGGTTAAACATGTTATCTCGTAAAGAAAGACCATGTGGAAGTCTGCCTGCTTTCGCATGAGATAATATGACCTTGCGGGTCAATCTCTCTCCATTCCATTACAGAATGGCATTTGCTTTTTCCACATTCTCATCAACAACCTTCCTTACGGTCCGTCTGCCCCTGCGGGCAGCGATACGGGCTTACCGTGTTCCACTTGAGTAACGAAGTAGGTTAGACTCTGCCTTTTCACCGGCGACCGTTATGTCCGTGTACTCCCACAGCTAAGAAGAGTAACCAATCGCATACCTTTTGGTTCAAGCCTGTCAGCATCTTTGGCTTGTTCTACATCACGATGTTTACCAGCAGTTCACTTATGTTAGTCATACTACCCAGCCTAGCACTGTACCCACATTGATGCTCGCAGGTATCTCTTAGCCTCACAGCATCAGAGTAGCCCAAAGACCCAGTTACATTGTCCCGACAGCTTCACACAAAAACGTTACCGATCTTGCATGTGCCGGTAGACTACTGATGACGGAACATCAGGTTTCCCTGTGGAATTTCCACTGAAACAATTACTCAAATGACTTCACGTCGCACTAACTGGATGTACGCCATTACCGCCGCCAGCGGGTCAATATCAACCACTGACACCCACAGGCTGCACAACGGATCATGCCCCAATTCCCTCAGTACATCGGCGGCAGCCAGTATCATACAACCCGCCCCGACGCAGGGATCGCACATCGTGATAAACGGTTGTGTCTGCAACAGCCCGGCCGCATCATGCAACTGCATTTGTGCCATCATTCTGGCCACTTCCCAGGGGGTAAAGAATTGCTGAAGATCTTTATTGCCCAGTTCCAGCTGCATAAATACGCTGCCGAGAAAATCACCGGACTCTTGCGCCAGTCCGAGCACCACATGCGAAAATAGCTGCACAATTCGGTCAACGTCTGCCCGCTCATACTTCTTGATGGTTTTCAGGTAATACTGCTCCAGTTCTTCACTGAAACAGTGCTTGTTGTGGATTGCCGCCATGGCACAGTTACAAAAATCCCGGAAGACCTGATAGCGGGAATGATGACGTGCCGTTTGCTTAAACAACGAAATAAATGCTTTCTGATAGTCGGTTCGGGAGGCCATTGCGTGTTTTCCTTGCAGAACAAAAAAAAGCAAAAGGAAAACACGCCCCGAAAAGGGAACGGGTTCCCCTTTCGGTTGACGTGGTCAGTTCGTTTAAAGTAAATCAGTGAAATAACCGGTTACTGCCCGACAGCGATAGCCGGCAGGGCCAGTGCCGTTTCCGTCTGTTCACTGGCGACCAGATACAGTGCCGGCTGGTTTTCCCGTCCTGACTGCCCGTGGCCGCTGTCCACATGCTCGCCCTGATCATAACAGTCGTAGCCTTTGAATTGACCTGACGCTTCGCTGTACCAGTGGCGGATTTCACAGTCAAACACCGCAGACAGCTCCCCCATCAACTCCGCCGAAGGCGGTGCCCAGGGGGAATCAAAACGCACAGTTAAGCTACTGACATTTCGGCGCTCCCAGCGGACATGGTGACCAAACGGCCATTCCAGCCCGTATTGCTCTTCATAAAACTGCGCCGTGGTAGAGATCCCTTTCAGCAGCGTGCTGTTCCCGTTGATTTCGGTGGCCAGATTGGTTGACATAATCATCAGCATATCGCAGGGTTGTGCCGCCTGCGGATAAACCTCCAGCCTGTCCCAGCACGCCCCAATATCCAGCGTGTCAAACCAGCCCACCATACCAAACCAGTCGGTATACTGGCGGGTCAGCAGACGGGCGATAACATCCCGTGCCGCTTCCAGCACTTTGTCCCAGGACATCAGGCTGAGACCGGACTGACGGTACAGGTTATCGATGCGTTTGATATTGTCCGTATTCAACGGCACATTATTCTGCAACAACAGCAGCCACTGCTCAAAGGCCAGATGCTGCGCCGTTGGCGCTGCCGTGCCGCGCGCTAACGCCGGGTACGGGGTGTAAGTTTGCGGTTTGGTGGGTTTGAGTATCCCCGCACAACCGGCCAGAAACAGGCGTAAACTTTGCAACACCGCCTGACGGTAACGGGGGGCTTCTTCCCCGCAGACCCACTGTTGCATCACATCGATACAGACGGATTTGCCGGTGATTTCCAGTTGATTAGTGCACCATTCTGCCATGGTTAAGTTCCTCACTTGAGCGATAAAAATAAACAGGAGGAACCGCCCATTCGAGTGCAGTTCCCCCGATGGGTAGATTGAAAAAAGGGTTATGTTTTGGCTTGCCTGAACAGCCTGTCAGCCAGACCACTGTCAAAAATGACCGTCAGTTCATCGTGGATATCCAGATAAGGCGTACTGCGCGGGTCAGCCTGCGCGTTCAGCCGGATTAATCTGTATTTATCCACCAATCCGTTAATGGCCTCTGACGGTCGGACACCACAAGTTGCCAGCGCCGCCACGGTATCGGTTTCACACAATACCGTGTCAGTCAGATTCAGGCCAAAATGCCGTTTCAGTAAAGCCGCGGCAATCACCTGCCGGACCGTTAAACGTGGCGTAGACATCACGCGGCCTCCGGAATACTGACCGATACGCCGTGCCGGAGAATATCCCGCACTTCACTGCACTGCTGATAACGGGATGAAACCCCGTGCAGCAACAATAAATGTGCCTGATGCCATAACGTACGTGCCGCCGGCGCATTCTGCCAGTTCTGCTCAAGCATCGCGGCCTGACATAACCGCTGCTGCTGTCGTTCCAGTGACAGACGTTCCGACGTAAGCGTGACCGGCTGCGCCCAGACAATCTCTTCATCAAACCGGCCGCCGAGCATTTTTCTGTCCTGTGCGTCATAAATCATGACGGTCAGTGGAAAAAAAAACCGCTCACACTGACCGGATAACCGCTCCGGTGCCGGCCAGTCCCCCAACAGATGAATGACTTTCAGACGTTGCACTACTTCTGTAATGGTGGAGGCTTCACCTATCATCAGCGTGTCAGTCAACAATGACTGTAGCACTTTCGGATGTTGTCTTAGGCCGGTTACCTGGGCGGTAAACAGCTCTTCACATAATACGGTACCGACGTCATCCGGCGCCGGTAAAAAAATGGGGTTCATGATGGTGTTCCTTGATTTCACGTTAAATAAAGAAAACACCTGCCCGAGACCGGGAAGGTGTTTTGGCTTCCCTGGTCAGGCGCTTAAGAAAAGCGTTAACAGCCTCATGTGCTGATAACGTCAGTGATGATTATTTTTGTTATGGCGAAATGACGGACTGATAGCCGCTTCTTTAGGCTTCAGTGTCATAACTGCTCTTATCAGGTCGTTTTCCGGGTGCTGCTGCGCATACTCCTGCAATGCACAGAATCGATACGTTTCTTCATTCGGTTCATCCAGCACTGCGATACGGGCTAATACGATTAATGTGACCGCCAGCCCGAAAGCATCCGCGGAGAGCGTGACCGTCAATTGCGTGTCCGGCAGGTAAACAGAATAGGTTTCCGACCGCGTCGGCACCAGATAAGTCAGTGACTCAGACACTTGTCGGCTTGTCCACTGTTCAGGCTGGTAATCGCCGCATAACGTTGACGCAGTATTAGCCAGCAGAAAACCCAGAAACAACCGTTCCAGCGGGGTCTTGTCGGGAAACACGGCCGACAGAGCAAGACTGTCCAGCATAATGTGTTCATTGTTTGGCATCATGCTCTCCCGTTAAGCCCAAAGCCGCCCGGATACACTGAGCCTGGGGATGTTGCAACGCCGCATATTCACGCAGGGCACAAAACTGCTCAGCATACTCGTCCTGTTTCATCAGAGCAGCCAGATATCCCAATACGCTCAGGGTGACCATCAGCCCGAACGTATCGGCGGAGACTTCGCCGTTAAAGCCCGTCGTCTTGACGTTGACAGCATACGCATCCGACCGTGTTGGTACGACATAGGCGACGGTGTCTGACACCCTTCGGGACTGCCACCGCTCACGCCGATAGTCCTCACACAGCACCGCAGCGGCTTTAATGAACGTGTGCTCCAACAGCATCCGCTCCAGTGAACTGGTTTGCGGAAAAAGGTCAGTAAAGGGGGAGTGTTCAGACGCGGGCGCAGTGTGCACCGTGGCCGGGGGTATATTTTGTTGCACAGTATTCTCCTAATAAAACAACGGAGAACACCGACCCAATGGGAAACGTGTTCCTCGTTGGGTGACTGGCCGGTTGGCCATGATGGATAAGATTAAGCAACCTTCATCGTCATCAGACTGACGATATCTGCTTCCAAAGGTGCGCAGATGTACCACACGGTGGTGTACTCCCTTGCAGGCTACAGGAGTATTACTGTCGCTGCCCGAAGGTGATCCTCACAAGCGACCGGATCATAAATAACTCTGACTACGCTAATAAACCGAAATCGTAAGGTCAATGGATAATTCATTTTTGGGGATAAAAAATAATATCAGGAAGACGATGAGCTTTGGGGTTAGTCGGGAGGCAGGCTGTCAATTATCATTTCACTGTGTATTTTCATCCAAGTAGATATATGGACACCGACTTAATTCAAGTGAGTGAGCAAATTTTTCTGACAACGTAGTCACAAGCATATATTCAGCTTCAATAAGCCCTGATGCAAATCCGCACTATGCCCTCATCATCACCATAGTCTCGATAGACTGAAGACTTTCCAGGTTCACAGAGAACCAGTACTACCTGTCAGTACACCAAATTATGGACTTCTGCTGGGATAATGCTGTGGTTGAGCGTTTCTTTGGCAGTTTAAAATATGATTGGCTCTTCAAAAGTTATCATAAAAATCCGGCAGAGATGAAACAAGATGTCCTGAATTATCTGCATTATTACAATTTAATCCGGTTACACGCGGTCAATAGTTATTTAACGCCCGTGAAATATGAAATGGCCTTCGAGGTGTTCACCTCGTTCGTGACTGTACTCACTTAACTCGGTGTCCAAACCTGGAGGAACGGATAAATTTTCTATACATCTGGTTTTCCTACCAGAAACTATTTGAAACCTTACGCACAAACGTAATACTGCTCGCTTAAGAGAGATAAGAGTATCAACTGTCATTTTCTTAATTTGAAGATGCTAGTAACTCCGGATCCTTCAAATTTTCTTTGTCAGTATTTTTTATGGATAGTTATTCAAAAAAAATGCTTAAGCGAGCAGTAGCAACGCACAAACATCGTTTAACTGCGTTTTAAACCTTCAAGCATTAAGTCAAATGCAGAAAGAGTTTTTGAAAGTTTCGTTTCTGGGTCAGTATCTTCAGCAATCCATAAAGCTGCTTCAACTAAACTTCCATTTATTAAACAGGCCAAAACTTCTGTATCAACGTCTTTTATTTTTTTTTCAAGAATCATTCTTTTCAAAAGAACTCTCATTGATGAAATACAATGAGTTTGAGATTCTCTAAATCGATCTCCTAGAACAATCCTCGAATCTTTCAATACTATTTGTTGAAATTCTGAATTAAGTGACATCGCCAAATAAGCTCGGCATCTATCACGAAATCCAGTCCATGAATCAATTGCATTATCCGATATAGACTGTAGATGCTGATCCATTTCAGCGTCAATTTCTTCAGCAACAGCCATCAACAAACCTTTTTTATCACCAAAATGATGATATAGTGCACCACGCGTTAACCCCACTTTAGCGGTGAAATCATCCATTGAAGTATTAAAGTAACCTAAAGAACCAAAAGCATAGCGCGCGGTTATCAATAGCTTAATTCGAGTCTCTTCTTTCATTTCTACACGAGTCCGCCGAGTCATCCTCCCTCCTCTAACATATTAATTATCCCCAAGATAACTATACCCACTAATTAATATTATGTAACTTATTATATTAATAATGCATTAGTTAAATACAATCCAATCAAAAGAACATAAGGTTAATATTGTTACAACACTTTGACATACGTTACGTATGTTGATACGATATCCAACATACGTCACGTATGTTTATTCTTTGATAAAATTTCATACAACCAATTATCATAACGAGAAGCAATATGAGCAATCCCTATCGTGAATTATTCAAACCATCGGGTACAATAAGATTTTCCTTCGCTGGTTTTGTGGCTCGTATGCCACTTCCAATGACTGGGATCGGTATTATAACTATGTTATCACAGCTAAGTGGTAGCTATGGATTAGCTGGAGCAGTATCAGCAACTTTTGTATTAACTTATGCATTGCTAACCCCGCAAGTTTCTCGTTTAGTAGATATTTATGGGCAATACCGAGTATTACCTATTGCAGCTACGATCAGTGTACTAGGCACATTATCTCTTTTAGTTTGTACATATTGGAATTATCCAATATGGACATTTTTTTTATGTGCTATTTTGGCGGGTTTTATGCCTAGCATGTCAGCTATGGTTCGCGCCCGATGGACTGCTATCTATCGTGGGCAGCCTCAACTACAAACAGCATACTCTCTAGAAACAGTCTTTGATGAAATATCGTTTATTGCAGGCCCGCCTATATCGGTTGGCTTGAGCATAGCAGTTTTTCCTCAAGCTGGACCATTAGTGGCGGCAATTCTGCTAGCATTAGGTGTGTACTTGTTCGTTATGTTTAGAAGTACAGAACCTCCTGTAGATGCTCATGACGTTACTTTGGAAACAAAAGGTTCAGTTATTAGAATTTCTGGCGTATGGGTTTTGGCATTATTACTTATCTTTATGGGAATTATTGTTGGTACTGTAGATATAGTGAGTGTTGCTTTTGCTGAACAGTTGGGGCGTCCAGCAGCAGCCAGTATCGTGTTGTCTGTTTACGCTATAGGTTCTTGTTTGGCTGGATTGATATTTGGTGCCCTTAAACTGAAAACTCCATTACATAAACTTTTCCTTATAGGAGGATTAGCGACTGCTTTGACTACTCTTCCTTTTTTGATGGCTAATAGTATTTCGAGTTTATCTCTGGCTGTTTTTATAGCGGGTTTATTCTTTGCACCAACAATGATTTTATCTATGGCATTAGTTGAGAAAATGGTGCCAGAAAGAAAATTGACGGAAGGATTAACGTGGTTACTTTCTGGTCTCAATACAGGAGTCGCTTTGGGCGCTGCTACTGCTGGACAATTTGTTGATATCTATGGTGCTCGTGGTGGATTTACAGTTTCCTTAATTGCTGGAATGGGGGTGGTTTTAGCTACCTTGTACGGTTTCTCGCGCATACGTTCATACAATGTTATATCTTGATGTGGCATGATATTCCCCTCTGCTAAGTGTTAAGTTAAGCTAGTGCTATGTTCCTGCAATTAATGGCTTTATTGTGCATTTCCATGGTAAAGCCATTTGAAAAATTTATCTGGGCGTGTTGAAGTTTTATGTGCGAATTATGAATAGAATTTGAACGGTATGATAATCTGGGATTAGTACTATAGCAGTAATTGCTCTGTGATCAGAAGGTTATCCCGGCGACGATAATGACATTGTTGTGCAGAGTATTGGTGTCGTCGTCGCCAATATAACCAATGTAAAGTTTGTTCAACTGTCTCTCCCGTTTTTTCCATCAATTTTGACAGCAGCTTACGCAGTTCCGCCACACAGAGGGCTATCAGTCCCTTTGATCCATTCCACCAGTTTTGGACACCGAGTTAAGTGGGTAAAATCACGAACGAGGTGAACGGTAATCCTCCCTAAATACCGGAGTGTTCATAAGTAGAATTTTCTCATACGACTATAATGTCTCAGAGGAGACGAAACTTTATGAAAAAGTCACGTTTTACTCATAGCCAAATCTTAGCCATTCTGAAACAGGCTGAAGCCAGTACTACCGTACCAGAACTGTGTCGTGAACACCGCATCAGCAGTGCCAGCTTTTACAAATGGCGAGCCAAATATGGAGGAATGGATGCCTCTCTGATGGCTCGCTTGAAAGAACTGGAAGAAGAGAACCGACGCCTTAAAAAAATGTATGCTGAAGAACGGCTAAAAGCCGAGATTATTCAGGAAGCCATGATAAAAAAGTGGTAAAACCTGCTCAGCTTCCACAATGGCAATCGCATCGTTTTTGTCATTCTTACTGCCCATTCTAAAAGGCGCGACATTTCATGTCCAAACTGCTTGAATTGACGGCTCCAGTAATTGGCACTCCCACAGGCTTCCATCACTATCCTTGATGGCGGCTGTTGGGCAATGAAAGCCGTGAGTTTGTCACGGGACACCACTTTATTCTGAATCATTTTTCCAGCGGAGGATGTGATATTTAACTGAAAACTCGCTTTGCCAGATCAATTCCGATAATTTGTTCCATGGAACACCTCTTCATATTTTGCTGATATATTCAGCATGGCTCACTGAAGCCGATTTGGGGAGGGATGAGTAGATCTGCCCGGTCCACCCAAGCAGACCCCTCCTCAGAACCGGACGTGCGGAACTACCGCATCCGGCTCCCGACAGATCCGTGTCCCCACACATATTCAGCAAGAAATGAACATTGAATGTGTTTTCCAACGAAATGGATAACCCAGCATCTTCAGGATCAGATTCAGCTTTTTCCACGTCAGTCGGCGACGCCCACCTTTACGGTTGAACCATCTGTAGAGTAATCCCGGTCGAAAACCGTATGAGCAGGGCATAAACAGCGGCTCATAAATCCGGCTGAGGATATCACTGACCGCAACTTGCCCCAGTTTGTCCTCTATGCACGAAATAGCCAGTGGCCGTTTACTGCCATCCTCCTTCGGGATCTCCATGATTCTGGCTGCTTTCGGGTGATACGTTCCTCTGCGTATCCGCATGATAAGATTGTTAATATTATCATCAAGGTGTTCACCGTAAGCGGCTTTAGTCATGCGATCAATACCCACGGCCTTATTCCCGTCTAGCCGCAGGAACTGTCCTTTCAGCATGTCACTGTTCAACAAATGTCCTAATTTATTGAACACCTGCTGTTTGTCGTTAGCTGATTTCTTGCCTATACGCTCAAGTTTAGTTAACCATGATGCCCCGTCGTTGCTGTGTACGGTCATTGTTGCCCTCTCACGTTCGATCTGTCTGCCAGCCCTTCGCTCCGCGATCGTTACTCGTTTCATCACTACTATGGCTGACTCCGACTTCCTGATACCCGTCTCTCAGGCCTTGTGTTTTGGCACTTGTACCCGAAATACTCATTTCCTTGAGAAGTATCAGGATCTCCTGGGTTCCACCCTGTTCTCTACAAGCTCGCCGACGCCTGCGGCTCCGGTGTGTGCTTCTGGCTGGGAAATTCACCAGTATGACCATTCAGAAGCTGTTGCCTGCTAGTTGGACAAAACTATCGGCACACACGACTTAATGAATTTCGGCGCTATCACGTTCACCTATTGGTTTCGGCTCGAATGTTTCGCTGTCTACGCTTCATCTCCTTTGTTACCGCCGGAAATGCAAGACTCGCTACGTAGTGATGTGATGGACGTCCCCTTTTCCAGTTGCAGACAGTGTCATCTTTAACTTGATACTGAGTACGCTGTATTTCGGAGGGTTCTTCCATGAACACAATCAAAGTAGTGGGCATTGATCTTGCCAAAAACGTTTTCCAGGTCTGTGTTTGGTTAACTGATAACTCTGTTGCCTGGAATAAAAAGGTCTCACGACAAAAATTGCTGGATACGCTCAGAGCGTTTCCACCCAATACCCTTATTGCGATGGAAGCTTGCCAGAGTGCTCATTATTGGAGAAGAACGCTCCAAGCCATGGGCTATGAAATCAGGCTTATCCCGACTCAGCATGTCAAAGCGCTCTGTAAGAATCAGAAAAATGATGCCAATGATGCGCTGGCTATTTGTGAAACGGCCTGTCGCCCTGGGATTCATTTTGTCCCTGCCAAAACGATTGAGCAACAAGATATCAAAGCACTGCGTAGTGTCCGGCAACTCATGGTGGAACAACGTACTGCACTGGTTAATCAAACCCGGGCGCTGCTCGCCGAGCAGGGAATTGTTATTCCTGCGGGCATTCAACAACTCCGGCAGGCTCTGCCTGATATTTTGGAAGAGGGAAATAACGCATTATCCTTTGTCCTCCGACGCCTACTCCAGTCACTCCAGGAAGATATGCAGCGGTTTGATGCCCGTCTTCACGAAATGGATAAAGAAATTCAGGCGGTTTCAAGCCAGCAATTGGGTTATGCCCACTTACTGACCATTCCTGGCGTGGGACCGTTGATTGCCGCCGCTTTTGTCAGTGAGGTCAACGTAGAACAATTCTCACATGGCCGTCAGCTTTCTGCCTGATGCGGTTTGGTTCCGCGCCAATACAGTTCCGGAGGGAAAAACCGTCTGGCTGGCATAACCAAACAGGGCAACCGTCACCTGCGAACGTTAATTATTCATGGAGCCCGTGCGGTGATGCGCTATTCTCAAAGACGTGTGATGCCTTGGGTGAGTGGTTAAGAAAGTTAATTGTCCGATGTGGGGTCATGAAGGCGACGGTCGCGTTGGCCAATAAACTGGTTCGTATTATCTGGCGCATTTTGAAAGATGATGTTGATTTTATGATGAAGAAAGCGGTGAATTAACCGGTTAAAAAAGACGTTTTATTGAGTTTGCAAACACTGATGAAAAAACGGCTACCGTCCCTGTAATAGCCTGGACTAGACCAAGGTACTGAGATACCTACGTAGTGATAAGGAAACGGGGCTCGGATGACATCATGGCGCGGGTGAAATTTAAGAGACTGTAATTTAAATTGTGTATTTGCCTGCTTTTGATATGTTCATTTAAACAACAAAGCAGGCACATTATGAACGAAAAAAACTGAAAGCCCTCGCAGCTGAATTTGCTAAAGGGATTAAAACAGAAGCTGACCTTGACCAATTCACCCGTATGCTGACAAAATTGACGGTTGAAACGGCACTCAATGCCGAACTGACTGAACACCTCGGCCATGAAAAAAACACCGCAAAGCGCGGCTCTAATACCCGTAATGGGTATTCATCAAAGACCCTCTTGAGTGATCGAACTGAATACACCAAGAGACCGTGAGGGCTCTTTCGAACCTCAACTTATCAAGAAAAATCAAACCCGTATTACCCAGATGGATAGCCAGATTTTATCTCTCTATGCCAAAGGCATGACCACTCGTGAAATTGCCGCTACTTTCAAAGAAATGTATGATGCGGATGTTTCACCCTCACTGATATCGAAAGTCACCGATGCCGTTAAAGAGCAGGTCTGGCATGGCAAAACAGGCCGTTAGAGTCACTCTATCCCATTGTTTATCTTGACTGTATTGTGGTCAAAGTGCGTCATGAAGACTGTGTCACCAATAAGTCTGTTTTCCTTGCATTAGGCATCAATCTCGACGGGCATAAAGCGCTTCTGGGGATGTGGATAGCCGAAAATGAAGGGGCCAAGTTTTGGCTCAATGTGCTGACCGAACTGAAAAACCGGGGGATTACACGATATTCTAATCACCTGCATTGATGGACTGAAAGGGTTTCCTGATGCCATAAACAGCGTCTATCCACAACCCCACATCCAGCTGTACATCATTCATAGGGCGCGTAATAGTCTGAAATATGTCGCCTGGAAAGACTACAAAGCGGTAACGGCGGGATTAAAAAAAATTTATCGAGCCTCAACAGAAGAAGCCGCCTTGAACGCGCTGGATAAATTTGCGGAAATCTGGGATGAAAAATACCCGCAAATCAGCAATAGTTGGCATACGCATTGGGAGAATCTCAATACCTTCTTTGCCTATCCCGCCGATATCCGCAAGGTGATTTATACAACGAATGCCATAGAATCACTGAATAGTGTTATCCGGCACGCTATCAAAAAGCGCAAGGTATTTCCTACCGATGACTCGGTGCGTAAAGTGATTTATCTGGCCGTTGAATCAGCTTCAAGGAAATGGAGTATGCCAATCCAAAACTGGAAACAGGCAATGAGCCGTTTTATTATTGAGTTCGGTGACCGATTAAACGGCCACCTTTAATCAAAGGGCAAATACACAGAATTATTTACAGGGTTAATGAAGAGCCATGAGTTTGTCACGGGACACCACTTTATTCTGAATCGTTTTTCCAGCGGAGGATGTGATATTTAACTGAAAAACTCGCTTTACCAGATCAATTCCGATAATTTGTTCCATGGAACACCTCTTCATATTTTGCTGATATATTCAGTATGCCTCACAGAAGCCGATTTTGGGAGGTGTCCATTTCATTATGACCTAAGGCGAGTGATATGAACACAAAACGTCAAAATTCCCAGAGTTTGTCATGTATTTCTTCTGATTAGTGACAATAACGGGAGCAAATACCAACTTTAGCTATGCTTTAATCCATAAAAAAGAGAGAGATGTATAACAACTAATTTTTAAACATACAATCATAATAATTAACAGCATCAATATTTAGCAGGGAAATTTATACCTATCTCAATAAATTCGAATACATTCCAAAGAAAATCTGAAAAAGGGCTATCATTATACTTACGTTTTTTCCATGCTTGATAAGCGCTACTATAAGCAAATTCAGGTCATGTATTAAATGGTTAGATCTTGGTGTTGAAAATAATGTTCACGTTCAATAAAAGTTCCTATCACTTTAT
>NZ_JACOII010000014.1:0-2854 GCF_016306625.1 Xenorhabdus lircayensis
AAAGCCATCACTAAATATCACCTATGCTGAAAAAACAGGACTTCAGGTGATGGCTTAAACCGATCTCAGGTTAGTTAGAAAAACTGTAATTTGAGAGACGGAAAACATATAATCTTCTATTAAAGACTTAAAATAAGTCCAGTAAACATGATCTGTTAGGTGTTATAGGGCAGATGTAAACTACCATCAGTTTAATATTTACCTAACAACAAGATTTCCGCCAGATAATTCATTAATCAATTTTTCTCCTTCTTCCCACTCCCCATAACCTACTGCTGTGTTCAGGTGTCCAGCACCTCTGATTATTTTTAATGAGGTTCCCCAAATACGTGCTAATAAATGAGCTTTCTCCAAAGACAAATATTTATCATTATCACTGCAAATCATAGTAGCGGGAAAAGGAAGTTGTTTTAGCAGAGGAAGAGGGCGTTGTACCTTTATTTCAGGTATTGTATCTTCAGCGTCCACATCCGCTGGAGCTACAAGAAGTGCTCCCTTAACTCTACTGTTTTCATGCTGAAAAGACCACTGTGCAATAGTTACCGCCCCACAGCTATGCCCTATAAGGAATAAATCTCCTTGGGTATTTTCTATTGTTTTGTTAAGGTTATTAACCCATGCGTTTCTTACTGGTGAATTCCAATTTTCTTGTTGAACTCTAACCACGTTCGAGTACTTTCTTTCCATATATGATTGCCAGTGCTCTGGACCTGAATTTGTGTATCCAGGAACAATCAAATAAGTAATGCTCATATTTTCTCACTCAAAAGGAAGATGTTTTTTTCTACGAATATATTAAATTTATCCGAAAGAATTCTTTCCATCATTTCTGCATCTTTAATCTCTATAGTTTGGCTTCTGTCACCAATCACCTCAGTGAAGCTATTATTTCTTATACTGATTCTCCCATCTTCCTTTGGAATACTAATCACTTTGTTAGTGTTCAAAAGACTGTTTGGTGAATTAAGAGTATAGAAATAAGCCATATCTATATCTTCATAAGTTGCCGGAATATCGTGGAAGGAATATATTTTTTCCCATTCACAATTTCTGTTGCTCTTTTCCATCACTGAAATTGTCCAGCCCTCCTTATCTATTTTATTAATTTTTGTATTCAAAAAAGTGTGTTCATGTATATAACCATCTTTAAGCAATATAGGTGCTCTTGGCCCTTTAGCACCAAAACCAATATCGAAGAGCCAATTTTCAGAGTTAATAGTTATAATAATTATCTGATGGGTTTTAGGTGTACGCACAGGCAAGTGTACTCTTGCTAAACATGTCCGATATTCTATTTCTAGATGTTCCAAAACTGGTATTAATAAAGAACATAACTCGAAACATATTCCGCCTCTATTATTTTCTATGATGTGTTTCCAAAACGAATTTTTATCAAGCATAAAGCTCTGGTTTCGATGCATACTAAAATTTTCGAAAGGAATATTATAGAAATGAGATCTATGTAAACAAAACATTCCATCTTTTTTCTTACTTACTGGAAGAGTAATATTCAACCTTTTCAAATAACTTTCCGGAGAATATTCAATAAATTCATTGTTCATGATAATTTTCACACTCTATTCTTTATAAAAAATGCTTTAAGTTAACCCAGCGTCAACATTTAATTTATTAATATTGTTAAATTACAAAGCATGTATGCATTTTGTGTATACATGCTAATTCCTCAACTAAGACAGAATATTAAAAGGTTCTTACAGAATGATGGATGTCAATACCTAAAAAATTTAAAACACCACATTCTGAAAATATTTTTGAAAAAATAAACCCTCAAACAGATAACATACATTTGATAATTAAGAGTATGGTTTTATTATCAGTTTATATCAGTATCTTGTTATTTCCAATTTCAAGAAATAAATCAACTTTTTAAAACCCATTTGTTTGTCAGGTTTATTATATTATTTAGAAATCACATAAATCGAAAATGTTTTATCCATTATTAATACATCACATGAAACGAGCAGCATCTACTGTAACAATGATATAACAAAATAAATTAGCAACTCTAGTCACAAAAAAAATATCGAATGAAAATGTGATCTAAATCACCTAAATAAAAATGAAACCGTATATACAATCACTAAGAAAATTATTTATTCAATAAATGCTTTCTTGTCTTTATATACCAATCTAACCTGAAGGTGCGGGTTTTAAAATCTGAAAATTATCAGTCAGTCGAGTCGTCAGTTCTTTCGTTTTTTCTGGCAACGTGACATGAAAAAAGTGATGAAGGGTTTCACGGAATGTCTTCGCATTCGGAAAATAGACATTGTTACGCACTTGCTCATTCATATACTTCCACAATCGCTCTATCGGATTGAGGTTTGGGCTGTAAGGCGGCAGGTAATGCAATTCAATATTCAGGACATACGCAATATCTTTCACCAACTCGGCTCGGTGGTAACCCGCACCATCCAGAATAATGTGGATTTTTTGCGAAAGTGGGTAAGTTTCCCGGAGCGCCCCGAAAAAATACGCGATGCTTTCAGCATTGATACTCGGATATTCACGGATCACGGTGTCTTCAATTCGTTGTAGATTGAGGGCACCCAGAATATTAAGACGGGTACGACTGCCGGTGGTTTCGACCACTTTTACCTGATTTTTTCCTGCTTTCATCCAGCCATAGCTGAACTTTGTGGACTGTGAAGGATGCACCGCATCAATAAATAGGATCGGCTCATTCTGATCCGTACCGTCTTTCAGCACCCTGTAGTCATCAATAAATTGTTGCTGTTTATCCGCATCGAATTTATGAGGCACTCCCTTTGGCTTTTTGTAGCTGAAACCCTGGCGGTGAAGCCATTTCGTCATTCCGCCCACGCTGAAAGAC
>NZ_JACOII010000014.1:3073-20888 GCF_016306625.1 Xenorhabdus lircayensis
CAGATGAATGTTCATGGTTGCAGGCATGATCGGGTTTGGATAAGAAATCAAGCATCTTCAAGGGAGATTGGTATAAAGCTAACTGATTTATTTTATAACTGCTGCTTTATTTCTTTCCTAAAAGAACTTCGTCTTATTTAATTTTATATTTATTGAGTCAGTGATTTTTTTATTATATAAAATAATTGGAGTTTGACTTAATGTTTAAATGATTAAAGTTAATTACGTAATAACTACTTGCATTGGAATTATAAAATAGGCCTACATATAAAAATATAATTCATTTAATTTTTAGTTTATAGAATTTATTATTATAATATTAATTATTTGTCATTTTATGAATTTAAAGTGGAGTTGATTATTTGTCAGGTGCATTTATAATAAATGCAAGTAATAAAACACCTAATAAATAAAATTAATAAGAAATAATAGGATTTAAAATAGTGGAGTTATTTGCATAATTTTTGGATCTCTATTTAGATGAAATATGGGGTGGAGTAGGCTGAGAGTATGGGAGTTGATTTTTAGGCTAACAGTTAAAATAACATATTGTGAAAATAATTGAATGAGACAAAATGGTATTTCTAGATTAATAAATAAGTAGACTTGATTTAAAAAATATTTGAATTCTCACCACTGTGGAGTGGTGTGATCTGCCAAGTATGAAAGTTAACTTAGTGTTCTGTTGGAGAAATATATACTGAATAGA
Organism: Xenorhabdus lircayensis; assembly: GCF_016306625.1. Classification (GTDB taxonomy): domain Bacteria; phylum Pseudomonadota; class Gammaproteobacteria; order Enterobacterales; family Enterobacteriaceae; genus Xenorhabdus; species Xenorhabdus lircayensis. Next base: position 3,783 of record NZ_JACOII010000014.1, read on the forward strand.
TTTCAAGATGCAGAGCTATGGCAAGGGAATGAATCCCCCTAGGGGCATAGATCAGGGCGAGAGCGTGAACGTTTTTAGAGCTTAAATTGTATGCAATACAACCCGAATGCAGATGAATATCGCTCAATTGGGCCTTGTTAAAGTATCGAGAAGTATTTTATTTATACAATTCGTTAAAAAAGAAGCCGTTAATACTCTTACTCTGGAGTATAGATAACTTATAACTGGTATGAGTAAGCGTAGTCAACAAAGCTGTAACTTGAAAGACGACGGATATATAATAATATCTGTGATAACTAATTTATCTATTTGACACTTAGAATATATTTAGGGGATTTATATTCTCTGAATATGGTTGCATGAATGTGGTTTTTTCGGGTTTCAGGAATTATTTGAAAATGTATAATTTCTGGAGGTAGTTATTCAAGAATAAACTATGGTTTCCATTTATAATGGTAGTGTGCTGATTTTTCAATGGAGAAAAAGAATAGGGTAACAGAATAGAAGTACTGAAAACTAATTTGTAATCAATTAAATCGTTTATTCACAAGATTGTGCTCATTATTACAATGAATGGGCATTAATTAATTGTGGGTTGACGGGTATATAGATTGATTATTTTAATTCGTCAGGCCTAAATTGAATCTGAATTAACACTGGTGCTCTATTATGAGAAATTATTTAGAGATGTTTATGAGGAAATATAATGATAAAGTTTAACGAAACACGTGTAGGTAACGTATTAGCTGGTTGGAATCACTTATCCGTTATCGGATCAATACAGATTAGAAATGCTTCTGGCTCCCGAATACAGCTATCATCGGGTGAATGGTACGATGATTATATTATGGGGTGGGGATCATGCTTCCTTGGTCACGATAGTTACGTTATCCGAGAGTCTATCACTGATGCACTGTCTCGCGGTTTTCTTCAGCAATATGAAACTGAAAAGCATCAGTTGTTGAGTGAGCGTTTTTGTGCCGCAATTCCTTGTGCTGAGAAATTACGTCTTGTTAATTCGGGATTGGAAGCAACGATGTATGCAACACGGATAGCTCGAGCTGTGACAGGTAAACGCATTATTTTCAAATTTGAAGGTCACTTTCATGGCTTAAATGACACTCTGACATGGAATGTCGACTCATCTCCACGAAGCGGTTCAATGCTCTTAAATGGTGAACTGGAACGTATTGAAGGAACTGTTGGTATTCCCCCTGAGTTAGGTCAACTCACGGTTCCATTACCATGGAACGACCTAAATGCAGTGCAAAAGGCATTTGAAACTTACTCTGGTGATGTTGCAGGGATCATTCTGGAACCTGTTGCACTGAATATCGGCTGTATTAAACCAGATGAGGGATTTCTCCAAAATCTGCGTATGCTCGCAACAAAACATAAAGCATTGCTGATTTTCGATGAAGTACTAACAGGATTCCGAGCGAATATTGGCGGAGCTCAGAAAGACTATGGTGTTATTCCCGATATTGCAACATATGGTAAGGCATTCGGCGGTGGAATGCCGATTGCGGGGATCGCTGGTAAATCTGAATATATGGATGTGATTTCACCACGTGGACCTGTACAGATAAGTGGAACAAATACAGGTCGATATTTGTCTGTTTCTGCCGCTTTGGCAGTTATTGAACATTTAGAAGATGGTGTTGCCTACCAGCATGTTGCAAGTTTGGAAAGTCAGCTCATAAAGAATCTGAGGGATATATTTAATAAGCATAATATTCCGTGCTATATCGACGGTTATGGTGGCAGAGTTGGAGTCCATATTGGAGCCTCAGTACGCCCAAAAACAATGAAAGATATAGAACAAACCTACCCTATTAAATTCGCACATAAATTGTTCCGTATGCTGTCAACAGAATACAGCTTATACGGTTTTTTATTACCTCTGACTTATTGCCCAGAGCCCGTGACACTGTCTGCTTCGCATACTGCAGACATGATAGATAGTGTGTGTGATCGTCTGGACTCAGCTCTGACTAGGTTAGAATACCATGATAATTAAAGATACACGCATGATGTTTATCCGACGCTTTAATGCCTCCGATATGGGAGTTGTCCTTAAACTTATTTCACAAATTGAGTCTACAGATGATCTCGTTCAGTCTGCGCGCACTCAATTTATGCGTGAACTGGAAGATCCCCATGATGAAGAAGCACGATTTGTCGCAGTTGAAGGGGATTTGGTTATCGGGACAATGGGGTGTGGCCCTGGCTCAATACCATCAAAGCACGCTCTTTGGGCTGACTGGTTAGTTGTTGATCAAAGCTATCGTCGATACGGTATAGCCTCCTTGCTCTATGACGAAATTGAGGCGTTTGCGTTAAGTCTCGATAAAAAATATTTGTGTCTGGATATTGGCAATATTGACAAAGAACGTGCTGCATATCGATTCCATCTTCATAACGGATTCCAGATAGTCGGGCAGATTCCGGATTATTGGGGAAAGTCTGAGCACCTAAACATAATGGCAAAATACCTTATTTAATAGGAGGCGTTGTATGGCTGTTCTTAGCAATATTACTGAGTTGGAAGATCTCGCCAAAGACTACCGAACAAGTAGGCTGACAATTGGGCTATGTCACGGATGTTTTGATATTGTCCATATTGGGCATATTCATCATTTTCAACGGGCCAGTTTACTTGTTGATCGCCTTTTCGTATCCATTACCGCAGATAAGTACGTCAATAAAGGAGCTGACCGACCTATTTTTCTTGATAGTCATCGTGCCAAATTCCTCGCATCAATTCGGTACTGTCATCATGTCATCGTGAACCATACACCAACGGCTGAATTTATGCTCTCGATTCTTCGTCCTAATGTGTTCTTTAAAGGTGCAGATTATGGTGTTAGCACAGATCCAAGATTGCAAGCAGAAAGAGAATTGGTTGAAAGTCATGGGGGAAGGATAGTTTTCACTGACGGCAACGTGATGGATTCGACATCGCGGATTGCAAAAATAATTATGCACGAAAATATGTGAACAGTGGAGATAAAATGCAAACACTTTTATTGGTTGATCTCGACGGTACTCTCATTGACACTCCACATTACGAAGCTTGGCGTAATGCAGCACGTCAAATCGGAGCCAAAGAACTTACCCATGAGGAATATCTTGTCAACATAGCAGGACGGCCTCGTTTGGAAGGAGCAACCAGATTTTTTGAACTAAAAAAGGACGGTTTGTCAGTTGGTATAAAGAGTAGTAGTGAATTAGCGGAAATTAAACAGATGGAATTCCTCCGGCTTTCTGTAAATTCCCGGCTTTTTGATGATGCGCTACGGCTAATAAAACGACTCGAAACATCACAACAGTGTGTCAAATTTTATACAGCCTCGCAAAACGCATCTTACTTATTCGATTCTATGCTGCGTAAGGCTGGAATATCTTTCAATCAGCAGAATATAGTACAGCAAAAGCAAGGCCAGACTCGAGAGGAGTTGTTTCAGGAGCTCAGTAAAGAGCATGACCCAAAAAGTGTCACTCTTATTGATGATTCTCCACATTCTGTCGATGTGGCTTGTAATCTTGGGATTCGAGCCTATCAAATCCATCGCAATGAACTTTTGCCTGTAGCTACTGACCCATGCGCTTTTATCCTTCTATCACTCGATAACATCACAATTCCGATTCTTGACACAATATAAGGAAATGATATGACTCACTACTCAACTATTTTGATAACAGGTGGAGCAGGATATATAGGTTCACGGTTAGTACCTAAGCTATTGAGCGCAGGCTACAAGGTCAGGGTGCTAGATGCCGAGTACTTTACCAACGGACTGAGTCTCTTTTTTGATCATCCTCACTTGGAGTTCATTAAAGGTGATATCCGTGATAAAACGCTCGTTGAGAATGCCTTACAGGGAGTCACAACAGTCATACACCTTGCTGCGGTTGCAAATGATCCCAGCTTTAACTCCGACCCAGAAGTGAGTCGATCTATCAATAGTGATTGCCTTCCTCACATTATGGAAAGTGCTAAACGTCAGGGATGCAGACGTTTTATCTACGCTTCATCAGCGAGTGTTTATGGCGTTAATGATCAACCGATTGTCGACGAAAGCCAACCGTGTGTTCCCATTACTGATTACAATCGATATAAGGCAGAAGGTGAAGCCGTTCTTTTTGACCTGACAGATTCGAATTTTGAAACCATTGCAGTCAGAGCTGCGACAGTGTGTGGTTGGTCACCAAGGCAGCGCCTTGATCTGACTGTGAATATTCTGACTGCCAGCGTACTTTCACAAGGTAAAATTACTGTTTTTGGTGGGAGCCAATACCGACCCAATGTTCATATTTGTGATTTGACTCGACTATATACAATGCTTGTACAACGTGATTCTCTTGGTTCACTCTGTGGGCGTGCCATTAATGTCGGTTATGAGAATCACACTGTCACCGACATCGCATTACAAGTTAAAGAGGTTGTTGATCGTTATTTTTCGACTGATGTGCCTATTACAACGACATTCTCTAATGATGTGAGATCTTACCGGCTTGATTCTGGCTTGGTGCAGAAAGAACTTGGGTTTCAGTTTGTTTATACAATCCGGGATGCTGTTTTAGAAATATGTGAGAAGTGGCAATCAGGAGATTTTATTGATAGTACCGATGTCCTCAAAGATCCTCGTTACCATAATATGTTGAATATGAAATATACAGATTGGTCTTTCAACCCATCAAGGAGCCTTCTGTGCTGATCATCTCTTATGGAAAAAAACATGAAATTGTGACTGAAATCAGCCCAGACTCGTCTGCATTTTACAACGTTGGCTAATAACTTTATTGGCCTACGTCCACATGTACCCATGGCATCTGAACGGACTCAAAGAGTACAGATTCTTATGGACAGGGTATATACGTCAGGAATTGGCGTTTCACGTGAGATAGTGTCATTGCCTGCACCAAGAATTCTCCGGCTCTATGACGTAGAAACCGGTGAATCAGCCAGACATCAAGACAGGAAAACGGCAAAAATCTCCTTATCTCTCGATGCGGCATCTGTCACTAGCACAGAATATTTGCATGTCAGAGGAGAAGAATTCGAGTTGAAAGTGAAGCAGTTTATTGATGTTCCCAATAAAAAGAAAGTTTCAACTATTATAGAATTGCGGCAGATAAATACTAAAACACCAAGACGATTGCGGCTGGACTATGGTCTTGATGCCTCTGCGGTTAATGAATATTTAGGTACCTCTCCATGGTTAACTGCACGTCATTACAATATTGGTCAGTGTCATTTTAGCGAACATGGTTTTAGCGTTATTGTTACAACAGCAGAACGACAACTAAGCTATGACGTTCAAGTCAGGCAACCGCCATTTTCTTCTGGCTTCGCAACTACATGGGCAGACTCAGGGAGGAGCTGCACTACATCAGTCACTTTCGATTTTTCTATGAACGAAAGTCATCAGCTATTTACACACTGGCAGATACGTTCAGAAGAGGATAGCTTGAGATTTGGAATATCGTCTTCTCCATTTGACATCACAACTTTCCAAAGTGAGCACCAAACTCGATGGACCAAGATATGGGAAGAGCATGATGTAACAATCAATGCACCCAATGAATCAATAGAACTCGGCATTAAGTATGCAATCTTTCAGCTTTTACAGCACGGTATTGATTCATATAACCATATGCTGGGTTTTATTTCTCCGGCACGTGGCTTGACCAGCTCTTACCATTCAGGGGCAACTTTCTTTGATACAGAGCTTCACAAATGTATATTTTGGATTTGGAATGATCCGCCAGTCGCAAAAACACTCATTGATTACCGATATCACTGCATGGAATCAGCGATTGAATTTGCAAAATCTACAGGATTTTCTGGTGCTCGTTTTCCTGAGGCTTCGAATGATCGTGGGACAGAGAATGGGCCCCATTATGTGCTGTCTTATCCTGATGCCGACATGGTACGAGAATGGAGTGTTGATGAAGTATTGCACATTTCTGCGGATGTCTGTTATGCCTTATACAGGTATTGGTTGGCAACCAATGATGACACTTATATGAATATGCGTGGTTATAAGATAATCGCTGAATGTGCAAGATTTGCAGCATCCGTTTTCACATGGTCTGATGAAAAACAGGCATATGTCATCAACTCAGTGATGGGACCGGATGAATATCATTATCATGTCGATAATAGCTTCTTCACGAACTATCTTCTCAGGTGGTGCATTAAGTTCGCCCTTTCGCTAGTTGATGATAAATTTTTCCCCAAGATTTCTGTAACCGAAGCCAAAAATTGGAAAACAATTAGCGACAACGTATATCTCCCCTGGATGATGATTGATGGTGTCGCGATTCCTGAAGAGTTCGATGGATATTCAACTCTTGAGGAAACGGAGCTGAGGAATGAGAAGAAGCGAGGGCCGCAGTTCATGGATGACAATGAACGCTCTTTTGCTGCACAGCTGGAAAATTTCACTTCCAGAGTCATAAAGCAGGCTGATATCGTTCTACTTATGTCTATGTTTCCCGATGATTTCTCTGATGAAGTTAAGAAAGTTGCATTCAAATTCTACGAACTTCGTACTGTTCATGAATCATCATTGAGTTATGGTCCTCATGCAGTGCTTGCGGCCGATATTGGTGAGGCAAACGAGTCTGCCGACTTTATATCACGAGCAAGTCGCTATAATCTAGATTTCACTCCTATCTCGGATTACAACAATGGATTGCATTTGTCAGCTTATGCGGGTGCATGGCAAGGGCTTGTTGAAGGTTTGGCCGGACTTCGTGTTGACGGTGAAAGACTTTATTTTTGTCCCCGATTACCATCCCATTGGAATTCCTATCAATTCACCGTCTATTTTCGAGGAAAACGACTGCTGATCAAGATACTTGCAGATGGCATAGCCGACATTTATAGCGGAGATAAGAAATTGATTACTGAATATTGCTCAGACGGGCGCATATCTATTTGCGGAGAAACAGAATGACCTTATTCTCTGAACGTGCATCACCTTATTCCGATGTATTCCGTTCCTCATCCTTCCGTAAGCTACTGATTGGTCAAGGGTTGTCAATGATAGGTGACGCAGTCTGTCTGGCGGCCCTGCCCATTGCCCTGATCCATGCCAAACTTGGTGCAGGTGTTTTCGGCATTGTCATGGCTGCGGTAGGGATAGGTACGGTGATTGGTGCTCTTGCCGGAGGGGTACTGGCAGACAGAAAATCACCGAAACATGTGCTCATTGCTACAGACACCGCTAGGGGATTGGCGCAAGTTGTTGCAACTGTATTAATCATGTCAAGTGCTCCGTGGTGGGGGTTAGTCCTTGCCTACCTCATCTTCGGCATTGGTATTGGGGTTTCTCGTCCATGTGCCCAGGTTTTGCTAGTGAATCTGCTTCCCAAGCAGGCGTTAGTCGCCGGAAATGGTGCGATGAATTTTATCGACAACTTTGTGGCTGTAGTTTTTCCTGCCACAGTCGGTATTGTGATCATATTGTGGGATCCGGTATGGGGAATACTCATGGATGGGATAACGTTTTTCGCTGCAGCCTTTTTCACTGCGCTGATACCTGATATCGGGGTGCGTGGTTCAGACGATAAATTCTCCTTACGGGAGGTATTGAATGGTATCTCAGTTATTACTGGCAATTCTGTTTTGTCACTTGGTTTTACCGCGACGTTGATCCTGAATGTCCTGTGTTTTCCCATCTTTTTGGTCGTTGCACCATATGCAATCAGTGATCGTTTCAGCGACACAATGTGGGGATTTTGTTTGGCTGCATCGGGAGCCGGCGCGTGTATCGGCTCAGTCGTTACAGTACTGACTTCGGGCCATCAGCGTCTAATATTACTTGCTGTGATCTGCGGCCTGTTTCTCTGTAGTGCAATGCTTTTGTTGGGGATGGGCAATTTTGCCTGGATGGCCATTTTGGGGGCAACGTTTATCGGGGTTGTTGAGGCGTCGTGGTTGACGGGTTGGGCAACGGCAATGCAAACCCTTTCACCAGAAAAAGATCTGGGAAAAGTTGTCGCCGTAGATACATTTGTGACCAGTGGCGCACACCCATTCATCTATCTTGGCGCAGGACTCTTTGGTGCCATGGTGGGATATTCTGAAACACTGACAATAACCGCCATCGTCAGTGCTGTGGGAATTACTGTCATCGCACTTGCTGCCATCACTCGAAGAACCTAAAAAAAGGCAACGACAATATGATCAAATGCAACAATATCCAAGAACAGGCACTAGACCTATCTGAACTTATCTTCAAGCAGTGGCGAAATGTTCTGGCAACGGGGGATTTCGTTCTGGGGGAAGAGGTTTCAAAATTTGAAGCATGGATATCACAGTGTTGTGGAGGAACATATGCCGTATCACTTAACTCCGGTACTGATGCTTTACTGCTCTCATTGCAAGCTTTAGGAGTAGGGCCTGGCGATGAAGTTATAACTTGTGCGAATACGTTTGTAGCAACTGTCGGGGCAATAGTGGCTGTCGGTGCTACTCCTATCCTCGCTGATGTAGGGGATGATGAACTCCTTAACATCGACACAATTTTCTCGCTTCTGACTGAGCGAACCAAGGCCGTTATACCTGTTTATTTGCGTGGAAGACCTGTAGATATTGACCCGATTGTATCGCTATGCCGTGCTAAGGGCGTGTTTGTTATTGAAGACTGTGCTCAGGCTATTGGAACCACTATCAATGGTCACCAAGTCGGTACATTGGCTGATGCGGCGGCTTTTTCAATGCATCCATTGAAAACACTCGGCTGTTTCGGAGATGGTGGAGCTCTTATTACAACTAATCAGAAGATCGCCGAATATGCAAGACTTGCACGCAATCATGGATTGCAGACCCGCAACGAATCTGTTTTGTTTGGCATCAATTCACGCCTAGATACCTTGCAGGCAGCCGCATTAAATATCAAGGCGCAATACCTGAATCAGTGGCTTCAACGTCGTCAAGAAATAGCGGCCTTTTATAATCAAGAATTATTCAACACCACGACAGGAATGGATCTTGGAGGAGGGAAAACGGGTAACTCCTATTATCACTATGTCGTTAAATCAAAAAACAGGGATAAACTACAACAACATCTTGGCAGAAATGGTATTGAAGCAACTATCCATTATCCAAAGCCTATTCATCAGCAACGCGCATGGCTGAATAGCCAACCTCATATTGTTCTTCCCAATACAGAGCGTTTATCACAAGAAATACTGACTATTCCTTGCCACCATCATCTTTCAGACAGTGATGTTGAGAGGGTTGTTATAGCAATCAATCAGTTCGATTTACTGAAAATTTGATAAAGGCGAATGGAACTCATAGTGTGGGTAGAGCAATAGGGCAACCCACATTATGAGGTCTAAGTGCTGGGGTATTACTGTTATTGAATAACTATCTTGAGTTTGAAAGAGCAGATGAACTGGAAAAATTATTTTCCAGCTGATAATGGAGAAAAAATTAGAAAATGTATGACGTTATCATCATTGGGGCGGGATTGGTGGGGCTTGGTACTGCCAATGTTTTGCAGGAACATAATCCTTTATTGCGCCTGTTAGTGCTGGACAAGGAAAAGGGCGTGGCCACCCACCAAAGTGGTCATAACAGTAACGTTGTCCATTCTGGCATTTATTATACTCCCAGCAGTTTGAAAGCACGTTTGGCAAAACAAGGTAACCGGACTACCTACCAATTTTGTCAGGAACATGGATTGTATTATGACCGTTGTGGCAAAGTGGTTGTGGCAACTAAACAGAAAGAACTTCCTTTGTTGGAGAATATCTATCAGCGGGGGGTTACAAAACGGGGTTGAAATCAGTCAATTATCACAAGCTGAGTTGAAAGAGCGTGAACCTTATGTCAATGGCCTTGGGGCAATTTTAGTGCCAGATGCTGGAATAGTGAATTACCCTGAGATTGCAGAAAAATTGGCAGAAATCATTCAAAGCAGGGGTGGTGATATTTATTATCAGCAGTATGTGAACGCTATTTATGAGCATGATGATTATGTTGAAGTACAAACCCCACAAACTCGTTATCAGGCCAAGCAGCTTATAAATTGTGCGGGATTGCATAGTGATAGAATTGCCAAACTGGCAGGTTATGAAACTGGAATGAGAATTGTTCCATTTCTCGGTGTTCATTTCACTCGTATGTACAATGGCAAACGAGATGTCGGTCCCAATGCTGTATTGGCTTTTAAGCGCGAGGGGTATCGCAAAATAGATTTTTCCTTCCGTGATCTGGCGGAAACACCGACTTACAAAGGATTCTGGAAGATTGCAATACGCTATTTTGACGTAGGTATGGCAGAAATGCGTCGTTCATTTTCGCATAAGCTTTTTACTGATAATGCTCGTCTACTTATTCCTGATTTACAACCAGAAGATATTACCTCAGGGGAAGCTGGAGTCCGCGCTCAAGCGTTGACGGTAAACTGGTCGATGATTTTCACTTTTTGGTTGGTCGTCGTTTATTGCATATTTGCAATGCACTTTCACCAGCTGCAACAGCATCCATGGAAATTGGGAGGGAAATTGTCCGGAAGTATTTTTCAACGCTTTGAAAATATAGCCATGAAGAGTTGTTGATATTTAGTATTCATAATTTATGCAGCCTGCATGGGTAACAGATATTAAGCAAATAGTTGATCTCACCTGACACAATCGCTAACATCCTTGGTTGTTATTATCAATGATCCCATCGCCTGTAAGGATCATCTCTTCTGAGTGGTGAAAACAAATCTATGGTCTTCCCCGTTTTTGCAACACTAATTTTGATGTATGGTTGGCTTGCTTAAATCTATCCGGCGTCTCTATGAGTATGGATACCCGCGCCACGATGAGTTCTGCGCCTGATGAACCTTAAAAACTCCCCGGCTTCAATGAGCCATTTTGTTTCTTAGGTTATTCATCAGGCCGATTGGCCGTTCATGTCATCAATAATCAGTCTTCGCAAAACCCGATAGGTAACGTGTACTTCACTGTTTAATCATCGAGTTATTGAGTCAGTCAGCTTCTATTAGGCCTGATACTCATTTTGCCGAGTAGTGATTGCCCAGGCTATTCGTGCCAGCTTATTAGCCAGTGCACAGGCAACCACATTCGAATGTTTCTTGCTCAGTTGCGCCTGAACCCACTCGGCAAGTCTCCCATGCTGATGCTCAAGCCGCATCATAAACGTTCGGGCGCATTGAACCAGCAATCGGCGCAAATTTTTGTTGCCGCGTTTGCTGATACCCAGCAGAGTAGGTTTTCCCCCTGTACTGTATTGTCGGGGAACAAGCCCCATTGAAGCAGCAAAATCCTGGCTGCATGAAAATTGTTTTCCGTCACCAGGCTGGGATGAAAGCAGGCTGGCTGTAATGGGTCCCACCCCCGGTATTGTCATCATGCGTTGAGTAGCATCGTCCGCTTTGATGGACTGTTTTAATTCTAATTCCAACGCGGTTATTTGTTCGACAAGATAAAGGTAGTGGGCATGTAATTTCATCAGCAAACAGCTCAGGTAATCGGGCACGTCGTGTTCTGCCAGAACCAGAGATAACCGTTTAATGACCGCCTCGCCTTTTGGCAGACTGATACCAAACTCCAGCAAAAAGGCGTGCATTTGGTTAGTGGTCTTTACTTTATCTCTGATGAGTGATTCTCTGACACGATGCAGTGCTCTCATCGCCTGTTGCGTCTCCGTTCTCGGCTGGACAAAACGCATTGAGGGGCGTGATGCTGCTTCACATATCGCCTCTGCATCAACGAAATCATTTTTGTTACTTTTGACAAAAGGACGAACAAACTGCGGAGATATCAGCTTCGCATCATGGCCTAAATCAGCGATCCGGCGAGCCATAAAATGTGCACCCGCACAAGCTTCCATCACGACGGTAGTCGATGTACACCCCGCTAAAAATTCCATTAATTTTGTGCGGGTAAATTTTTTACGCAGCATAGTCTTGCCGAATTTGTCCTGACAATGGATATGGAAAGAATGCTTGCCGAGATCGATACCAATAAGTGTGACGTTTTGCATGATGGACTCTCCAGAAAAAATACTCTATAAAGAGTATGGTTCACAAGGTGGGGAAGACCATCTCATTAACTCCCGTAGCCTGCAAGGGAGAGCATGGTAATGCGGTACATCTGCGCACTTTTGGAAGCAGATATCATCGGACAAATAACCCTCCGTCCGGCGATGAAAGTTATCCGGTGTTATGGACAACCGGCTTATCACGCAATACGGGCAGAGCCTTCTCTGCTTCGATCCGAATGATGTATGGCGTTAACCTACGCTTTAAGTCACTCACGATAAACGTCCTGAATCCTGTCCGGTGATTGCACCACCGGATCAGATAACGTCAATGATTTCAGCGTCCACCGTTGGGCGGCGTCACTTGTGTAAAAGCAGAGCGATTATCAAGTGACACCGTCAGGCGGCCAACGTCCAGAGCACGTCCGGTCTGGCTTTACAACCCATTTGATCCACTCATTACTCAGGGAAACCCGTTTCCACGAGTGCTTTTCTGCTTCTGAATTACTTTATTCCGTTTATTTTTTAACCCCGATGCCTTGCAACAGGCTGATGCCGTAAAAAAGGAGAGATTATCCACGTCAAGATAATGAGGCGTTCATCCTGATTGAATCAGGTACTGAACGGGGAGCATGTATCGCTGTGCTGAGCACGTCGCGAGCTCCTGCAAAAACTCAACACAATCTTCGCTCTGCTACACATTATCTGACGCACCATGGAACGGTGAACCTGAACCGACACGCAGGGACTGGTTTTTAAAATGAATAAAAAAACGAATGAAAAATGAATAAAAACAGAGGCAAAGTGACAGGAGATGCGGAGATGGCGCAGAAATCATCACGTTCAAAAGTTGAGCGGTTCAGGAAAGAATTTATCACTCACGCCCGAAAAGCCGGCGGGAGTTTTGCCACGGTCGCTGACCGGGAGCGCATTGCCCGGCAGTTCCTCGACTATTTGAAAAACAACGGCATTAAACTCAGGCAAATGGATAGCCTCAAGGCGAAATATATTGAGCGCTATATTGCTCAGCGTAAGACTGACCATATCAGTCACCGGACACTGCAAAATGAGATGTCAGCACTGAGAGCGATTTTAGCGCAGGCCGGAAAGCTTAAGTTGGCTGCACCGGATAATCCGCGTCTGAGCAACCGGGCACTCGGTATTGCGGATATGAGCCGCAAGGGCACGAAGGTTGCGCTGACACCGACAGCGTTCAGAGAAATTTTTCAGCAGGTCGAGCAAAAAGACCGGGGCGTGGCATCAGTGATGCAACTGGCCTATGTGCTGGGGTTGCGTACCAAAGAAGCCGTGGAAGCCGGTAAATCCTTAGCCACCTGGAAAAAAGCGTTGGAGAACGGTCATACGTCCGTGCGGGTGGTGTTTGGCACCAAAGGCGGACGGCCAAGGCAGACGGTCATACTGGATCGGGAAGCCCTGCAACATGCTATTGCCTATGCCAAGCGCGAACAGGCAGGACACAGCGGCAGATTAATTGATAAGCCCACGATCCATCAGGCAATAGATCGTTACCGCTACGTGGTCAGAAGTGCCGGACTGGTGGGTAAGCAAGCGCCGCACAGTATGCGATATAATTTTGCGCAGAGATCTGGCGCACATTACACAGCACAGGGTTTCAGTGAGCGGGAAGCGCTGGCACTGGTGTCAATGGATTTGGGACATGGTGATGGGCGGGGGCGTTATATCCGGCAGGTGTATTACCAGAATATTGAGAGCCAGTAGGCTGTATTTGCTCATACACGCTCTGATGCTTTGGTCATTGGAACACGAACAAACCAACCTTGACACTTAGCCGATTACTCACAGGTTATCTCTAACTCGTTTCTGGACAAAAGTGAGTTAGACCTTATCGTGATATTATAACCTATAACCTATAACCTATAACCTATAACCTATAACCTATAACCTATAACCTATAACCTATAACCAGATATCTATAAATATACCATTCGTCATTGAAGATGCTTGATTTTTCACTCACATTAGCTCATGTTAACGACCATGAAAATTCATTTGACAGAAGACCAAAAAGAAGCGCTCGAATTGATGCACGATACGACTCGTGATAGCCAAGTTTGTGATCACATTAAAGCCGTACTTTTGGCATCTGAAGGTTGGACGGCCCAGATGATTGCCCAGGCTTTGCGTATTTGTGTTCAGAAGGATTATCGGAAAATCCGCTGTGACCATACGTTCAGCTACTACAACAAAATGTACCTTATTGACTCTCCTCTGAGGCACTCTATCACTCGCCAGAAAATAGAAGTCCGAAAACATTATGATGGCAGCATCGTCGCCTGTTTCGCTGGCCGAAAACTGATGATATCTGAGGTGACAGAGCCGACACAGCCTACGATGTATGACTTAGAAATCCAGAGAACACTGGATGCAATAGAACTGGCAGAAAAACTGGGTAATGTCTCTGAAGCGGCTCGCCTCAGTGGCTGCTCACGAGAAACTCTCTATAAAAACGCAGGCTACTCAAGGAGAAAGGCCCGCTAGCGTTAAAGCGCACGCTCAATCCAGACCATCACCACAAAAACCGAACGCCAAAAGAACGGGAGGAAACGGTGATTGCCTTCTCGCTGGAAAACCCCCATCTGGGCCAAGTTCAAATCGCAGCCCAACTCAGGAAAAAGTACGGGATAGAGATAAGCTAGTCCACGGTTCGGTGTATCTGGCTGAGACATAAACTCAACACGGTAGCCCTGCGAGTAGAGAGCAAAATCATCGCCAGCTGTTGCTTAGCGATGATGATTAGTTGAGCGTTCTATGCAGAGACTAGTATGCTGGAACGATAAAGTCCCTCGGTAATTAGTCCATCAGTCTCCCTCGGTAATTACACTAGTACAACATTTTTGATATACATTTTTCAAGCCCCAATTACTCGTATTTATGATTAATGTCTATTTAACCTGAATTCTGGATAAAAAACTGGCGAAGTGCCTGTTCCAAGAGCAAAGTTTTAGTGCACACCAAAAAATGCTCTAAAAAGGAACAGGCAATGAACAAATTAGTTGAAATTTTCTGCAATGTCGATGACTTCTGTCGTTTTTTCATTCCTCAATGGGAGCTGTTTTGTCTCACTAAAGGGCAGCGTCTACGCCGCAGACAGGGTCACATGTATCCCAGCGAAATTATGACCATCCTTATCCTCTTTCACATGTCGCATTACCGTGATTTTAAACATTTTTATCTGGAGCATATTTGGAAATATCACCATCTCGATTTTCCAACCTTGCTCAGTTATACCCGTTTTGTCAGTGTCGCCCCTTCCGTTTTAGTACCACTGTGCAGTTATCTGACTCAATTAAAAGGAAAACCCACGGGAATTGCTTTTATTGATTCCACCAGTTTGCGCGTGTGCCATAACATCCGCATTCCCCGTCATAAAGTGTTTAAGGGGGTGGCACAACGAGGAAAGACTTCGATGGGATGGTTTTACGGTTTCAAATTACATTTGATTGTTAACCATCAGGGCGAAATTCTGGCACTCAAAGTCACCGCCGGTAATGTAGATGATCGGGAACCGGTTCGCGAATTAGCCAAAGCATTAACAGGTTCTCTTTATGGTGACAAAGGCTACCTTAGTCAAGAACTGGCAGACGATTTAGCCCAAACCGGTGTGACGTTCATGACGAAAAAGTGTCGTAATATGAAAGCGCGAGTGTTGGCTGAGTGGGATCAGATAATGTTATCAAGGCGTTTTATTATTGAGACAATTAATGGGCAATTAAAAACCATTTCTCAAATAGAGCATTCTCGGCACCGAAGTATAAAAGGATTTCTATTGACCGTTTTAGGTGGTGTCATTGCTTACTGCCTGAAATGGAAGAAACCGTCACTGAAAGTTTTCTACTCGGAAGAAGATTTTCCAATGACGGCTTAAACGGAATTAGGGTTATTTATCTAAATTTTAGTTTTTTTAGAACATCATAGATATTGGGGTTCTTCAGATAACTGGCCGATAATCCTTCTTTGGGGCTAAATTGGTTGCCTTGGATACTGGAAAAAGCCGCCCACTTCTCACAATTGGAAACGCTGCGTTCACCGTTGCTATTTTCTGTCCCCCCAACCCCTGCTAGCCACTTCGTTATATAGCAATTACTTTGCATTTTCTGATAGATCAGTTTATCTCTTTCCATTGCCTGATGATAGGCTTTGATCTTTTCATCAGTTAGTCCTAGAGTTTTACCTTTTTTAAATTTAACCCCCCATCTTGTCAGGCAAACTTCAGCGAAGTGGCGTACAATATAGCCGGGTTCCTTTAATCGATCTTTTTTTGCATTGGTAATCTTTCCTTCCCCGTCTTCAAAACCATTTCCTGCCAGAGTGGCGTGACGACCAGGCATGGGAAAGATGTGTACACGGGTACTTTTGTCTGTTTTTGGGATTTCACATGCAAAGTTTTTTGAACGTTCATTAAGAGCATAGAAAGCTATATATTCTTTTACGTTATTTCCTAGTGTGGTCATTTCAATTTTAAAATTAAGTGGACCAGGTACTGGATCAACCGCGAAGATATTTACGGGGATTTTTTTTAATTCGTCATCATGCAGCATAGCATTAGCTAGCATATGGCAACTAATCCCACCACGGCTCCAGCCAACCAGATTTACTTGGGTAACGTTTCTATGTGTTTTACGATACATTTCAATAATTTTCTGTTGAAGTTCCTGAGAGGTTATCGGAGTCTTCCCACAGCTGTATCTCCAACATAAAAAACTATTAGTTTTTAAAGTTACTGGTACGCCTGCATTTTCGAGTATTTTGCATTTTTCTTGGGTTAGATTGGTTTGTTTCTTTTCGAATTTGCCCTTTAATATATGGAGGGCATGGTCGATATTTTCTTTCCAGCCATTACCAAAGGCTTGTCCCGTGAATTCACTATATATTTTGCTTTCTACCCAGAGTTGATCTATCTGTAGATTACCACTTCCTGGGCCATCGATGATATTCCATTCGGCGAATTCTTTATCTTCCTGATGTTCGGCTAAACTAGAGATTAGTTCACCATTCCAGTAATTATGATTAGTATCATCATATTTAGTAGGGTCATGTATTAAATGGTT
>NZ_JACOII010000015.1 GCF_016306625.1 Xenorhabdus lircayensis
AACTTTATGGGGTCAGTTCATTGCGCGGGTTTTCTCAATTTTGCAAAGAGGATATTTTATCGGGCTAAAAGAAACAACCGATACCGTCTGGCACAAATCCGGAGAATGATCCGTCGTCGCTTGATGTAAATAAATTGGATATCTCATGGTTGCACCATGTTTAGTTTTCCCACTGTCCACACATCGGATGTGTTTTTCCCCTCTTTATCATCCATAATAAGAAAACGAAAATAAATTCCATTTTTTGTCCATCGCAGCCACCATTGCTGCAAACAGACGATTATTCAGAGGGCATCTTATGAGCACAGCCATTGCCAGCAAACGCACAAAAAAAACTAAAACGATGGCAAATAGTGCCGTAGCAAGCGGTCAAGTTCAGTCTTTAAGCCGAGGTCTGACGCTTTTGGAATACATTTCCGATTCACCCATCGGCGTTGCCCTGACTGATCTGGCCATACAAGCCGGTCTACCTAACTCCACCACCCATCGTCTTTTGACCACTTTGCAACAGCACGGTTTTGTTCGCCAGATAGGTGATCTGGGTTTGTGGGTGATTGCTTCCCATGCTTTTGTAGTTGGCAGCAGTTTTCTGCAAAGCCGCAATTTGATGGTGCTGGTTCATCCGATATTGCGCCAGTTAATGGAAGATTCCGGTGAAACCGTCAATCTTGCCATCCTTAATCTTGATGAATATGAAGCCGTGATTGTCGATCAAGTACAATGCAATGCGCTGATGAGAATGTCCGCCCCGATTGGCGGTCAACTACCAATGCACGCTTCCGGCGCCGGAAAAGCCCTGCTTTCTACGCTGTCTGAACAAAAGCGCCTTCAATTGCTGCATAAGAAAGGAATACACGCCTATACCCAACATACCTGCACCACAGCCGCCGCATTAACAGAAAATCTTGAACAGATCCGCAAGCAAGGTTTTTCATTTGATGATGAAGAGCACGCGCTAGGGTTACGCTGTATTGCCGCCTGTATCTATGATGAACATCATGAAGCCTTTGCCGCTATTTCCATTTCTGGCCCGATATCACGCATCTCTGATGATCGTGTTACTGAACTCGGCGCCCTTGTTATGCGTGCAGCAAAAGCGATCAGCCGAGAGTACGGTGGAATTAAGTAATTTTGCCAAAATTTAGTCTAAAAGGCTGTTTTGTTGACAAGCTGTTACGTTTCAGCTTTAAAAATTGATGTAGATCACAGATAAAGTACGTAGTCGGCAAAAGTTGATTGCATCCTTTGATTATTGCATTAACAATGTTACCGGTAACAATGAAGCAATAGCCACATTCCATTGTGGTGTCGGGAGCAATAATCATGACAACAAACCAGAACTGCACGGCTACCAACAAAACTGTCGCGCGCATTACACAACGTATCATTGAACGTTCAAAAGAGACTCGCAGCCATTATTTGGTACGCATTGAAACCGCTCGTTCAAAAACCGTCCAGCGCGCACAACTGGCATGCGGTAATCTGGCTCATGGTTTTGCAGCCTGTCAGAATGACGAAAAAATCGCCTTGAAGAATATGGTGCATAATGACATCGCCATTATTACTTCTTACAACGATATGCTTTCCGCCCACAAGCCTTATGAAGACTATCCACAACAGTTAAAAGATTCCCTGCGAGCAATTGGTGCTGTCGGTCAAGTCGCCGGCGGGGTTCCAGCCATGTGCGACGGTGTGACACAAGGCCAGGATGGCATGGAACTCTCCCTACTCAGCCGTGACGTTATTGCAATGTCAGCTGCCGTTGGACTTTCCCATAATATGTTTGATGGTGCTCTGTATCTGGGAATTTGCGATAAAATTGTCCCGGGTCTGGTAATGGCTGCGCTGTCATTTGGTCACTTACCTGCTGTTTTTGTTCCCGCAGGGCCAATGACCAGTGGTTTACCGAACAAAGAAAAAGTTCGCGTTCGCCAGCTTTATGCCGAAGGTAAAGTCGATCGCCAAGCACTGCTGGAAGCTGAAGCTGCGTCTTATCACAGCATCGGAACCTGTACTTTTTATGGCACCGCCAATTCCAACCAAATGGTGATGGAAGTCATGGGGCTACATTTACCGGGCGCTTCTTTTGTCCATCCTGATACACCATTGCGTGAAGCCTTAAATAATGCTGCCGCACATCAGGTCACACGTCTGACTGAAACTTCAGGTAATTATCTCCCATTGGGTCTGATGGTCGATGAAAAAGTGATCGTCAATGGCATTATTGCCTTGCTGGCAACCGGGGGATCAACCAACTTGACCATGCATCTCATTGCGATGGCAAGATCCGCTGGGATCATCATTAACTGGGATGATTTTTCTGAATTGTCAGAAATTATTCCTCTACTGTGTCGCATTTACCCAAATGGGCCAGCAGATATCAACCAATTTCAGGCAGCCGGCGGAGTAGCGCTAGTCATTCGCGAATTACTGAAAAAAGGCTTGCTGCACCGTGATGTTAATACTATAGCGGGGTTTGGTCTGGAGCGTTATACTCAAGAACCGTGGCTTAATGAAGGTCAATTAACGTGGCGTGAAGGTGCGTGCTCTTCATTAGACAGCAAGGTTATTGCCCGCATTGAACAACCATTCGAACAGCACGGCGGTACGAAAGTCATGACCGGAAATCTGGGCCGTGCAGTAATGAAAACCTCTGCGGTTCCGGCGAATAATCAGGTTATTGAAGCTCCCGCAGTCGTCTTTAATAGCCAGCATGATATCTCTCCTGCTTTTGAAGCGGGTAAGTTGAATCGTGACTGCGTTGTGGTTGTCCGCAATCAAGGCCCACAAGCGAATGGGATGCCAGAATTACACAAGTTGATGCCACCTTTGGGTGTCTTGATGGATCGTGGCTTTAAAGTTGCTTTAGTCACTGATGGGCGTTTATCCGGCGCGTCCGGTAAAGTACCTTCAGCCATTCATGTCACGCCAGAAGCTAAAACAGGCGGATTGTTGGCAAAAATACAGGATGGTGATGTGATTCGCGTTGATGGCCGCACTGGAGAACTGATTCTTCTGGTCGATGAACAAGAACTGGCACAAAGAGTACTGTATCAGCCAGACTTAAGTGAAGGACATATCGGCTGTGGCCGTGAGCTGTTTGGTGCGTTGAGAACCCAACTTTCGGGTGCAGAACAAGGGGCATGTTGTATTAAATTTTAATAAACAGGGGATTTTAAATCCCTTGTATTCTGATTTAACGAGAGAAACTGCTAATGAATAATTGGAAAACAACCGCCGAAAATATTCTGACTGAGGGACCTGTCGTCCCTGTTATTGTTATCAATGAGATTGCACACGCCGTTCCTTTGGCAAAAGCGCTGGTTGCTGGCGGAGTTCGTGTCTTGGAAGTGACATTAAGAACTGAGTGTGCATTAGAAGCCATCCGCCTTATTGCTAAAGAAGTTCCCGAAGCGATTATCGGTGCAGGTACAGTCATTAATCCCGAACAATTGTCTGCCGTCACTGAAGCAGGTGCTCAATTCGCCATTAGCCCAGGACTGACTAACGAGCTGTTAAAATCGGCAACAGCGGGCTCTATTCCTCTGATTCCGGGGATCTCCACTGTTTCTGAGTTGATGCTAGGGATGAGTTATGGCTTGAAATGCTGCAAATTCTTTCCAGCAGAAGCGAACGGTGGTGTTAAGGCCCTGAAAGCGATTGCCGGCCCATTCCCGCAAATACGTTTCTGCCCAACGGGTGGTATTTCTCCTGAAAACTATCGAGATTATCTGGCATTGAATAGTGTTCTGTGCATTGGTGGCTCATGGCTGGTACCGGGTGATGCATTGAAAAAAGGAGATTACGCCCAGATCACAGAATTGGCGCGTACTGCAATTGCAGGAGCAAAAGTATAATTTGATTATTTAAATGTTTTTTATGCGGAAATTTACTTATTCAGAATTTCCGCATTGAAAAATCAATCATTGATTACCTAGTGCTCCCCAAAATTAATCAATTCCATTTAAAAATTATTCAGATAATCGAGAATAATCACAATTAATTTAATAAAAAAAGATAAGGCAATCTTCAATATTACCATTAATTAATGGCTTTTGATAATATCCATGTACTACTGCCATTATCTCTATTTAATAGCAGAGAGGTATAAACTTTATATACTGCCTCTGGTTGATTTGCCAGCCAACAAACATCAAGAAATCCACCATGAACATGGTTAAAATTATTCAGTAAACGGATGATATTACTTTCACGGACTTTGCCATCAAACTCATTGGTCGTATCTGAAAAAATATGCCATATTGCGGTATCAAGAGAGTGTACGGGCCTATCTGCGGTGTAAATATTATAGAGTTCTGGTGATGGAGCGTTACCACTGACTCTCAGGTATCCTCCATTATTTCGGTAGAAATTCAATAGAAATACGGTATCCCCACTGTAAACTTCTGACCCTAAACTTTTACCTTCAGCGGATAAAATTTGCCATGAACCGGAACCCGTATCACGATTTGGTGAAACAGAAGTAACAACATTATATTTTTCGCCTAGTGAAGTTGCTTGCCCATAAGTATCAAGATAACTACCGTTGGCATATCTATTTTTAATATGCAGAATATCGCCGTATAAAATGATCTGGGCCATTTTTTCCTCCCTAAATATTACTTGAGAACATTCTATTAACGCTACTAATTATGATTGTTAGATTACGGGATTATTTTTAGCATAACTATATTTATTAAAACCATGTTTATTAAAATCACGTTTATTAGAATGAATTTTATCACTGTTAATCATATCATTGAAAAACAATAAATGAATAGCCCGTTATTTTAATAATAATATCCTGCAACCCCTACTTTTTATCATTCAGTAAAACATTATTTTTATATGTGATAAGAGCTATATCTCAGCTTTTATTTCCTATTTCATTCATGTCATTACGCTGACTGAATCTCTGCCTACGGCTATAAGCAAAGACATCTTCCACATGTCCATTTTTTATACGTTCTTGCAATGCCCGCCAGTAGTTTGCTTTGAATAAATCACTGTGACTTTCTTCAAAGTAACACCGGATACGCTTGTCAATACATAAAAAATGCCTGAACTCTTCTGGAAAAACATCGTTAACAGCAACACTGTACCAAGGCTCACTAGCCAGCTCATCTTCAGGATAGCGGGGCGGAGGAATATCCCGAAAATTCACTTCGGTCATGTAGCAAATCTCATCATAATCGTAAAAAATCACCCGACCGTGGCGCGTAACACCAAAGTTTTTAAACAACATATCACCGGGGAAGATATTTGCTGCTGCTAACTGCTTAATGGCGTTTCCGTATTCTTCTATCACATCTTTCAATTGCGCTTCATTGACTTGTTCCATGTAAATATTCAACGGTATCATTTTACGTTCCATATAAAGATGTTTTATCAGGATTTTATCTCCCAGATCTTCAAATTTTGCCGATATCTCTTTTTGCAATTCCTCCATTAATTCAGCGCTAATATGGCGTTTATCGATGACAAAATTTTCAAATTCCTGCGTATCAGCCATTCTTCCCACACGATCATGCTCTTTTACCAGACGGTAGCATTCCTGAACCCGCTCTTGGGAAACTTCTTTCTGGGGCGCAAATTTATCCTTAATCACTTTAAATACGCGATCAAATGAAGAGGAAGCAAAAACCAGCATCACCATGCCCTTGACGCCCGGAGCAATCGTAAACTGTTCTGGAGAGGAATTAATGAATGTCAGATATTCACGATAATATTCTGTTTTACCGTGCTTCTGGCAACCAATCGCCATGTATAACTCAGCCGTAGATTTCGTTGGCAAAATTTCACGCAGCCACTCGACTAAAGCCGCCGGCAAGGGCGCGTAAACCATAAAATAGGAGCGTGCGAAACCAAAAACAATGCTGGCATCATCGTGATGGGTCAAACAGGTATCGATGAAGATCTTTCCTGACTCGTCGTGATGAATGGGCAGTAAAAACGGATAAACAGTGCCCCCCATCCTGATTTTTCCTACCAGCCATGCCGCTTTATTACGATAAAACAATTCATTGGCAATTTGGAACGTGGCCTGTAATAAATCATGTTGGGAAAAGGTGCTCTGTAAGTATTGAGTGATGTACGCAATATCCCGTTCCAAATCCTCCCATTTAAGCCGCAATGGCAAATCATTTAAGATTGTTCGGAGCATTGATGCGAGATTACCGTTGGGGACAAAATCCCGAGACAATGGACGAGAAATCTGGCGAAAACGGCAGGAGGGCTGAGAAGAGAAGATAAATAGGTTTTCTGGCTTTAGATTACGATGCTGAAACAAACGGCAATAAACCGAATTAAAAAAACTTTCTGCAATTTCAAAACGGGGATAATCAGGCAGTAAACGAGTATAAACAGCTTTGACTTCAGCAATGTAGTCTTCATCGTGTCGCAATGAGCCATGAATGCGCGTCAACTGTTCCACCACCAATCCAACATGATGATCATACAAGTTGATTCTCTTTTTCATGGCCCTCTGTACCACGTGCCAATCCGACTGTTCAAAACGTTGTTGTGCACCAGAAGTGACTTCCAGAAATCGACCATATTGCGCATCAAATCCCTGCAAAATGGTTTGTGCAATTAAATGTGCGAGATCTATTGCCACATTAACCACCTTATCCGACACATAAAGGGGAATTCCTTATGGAATCCCCCAATGATATCAATAGATACCCTTCATCTTTCAAGTTGCTGCTTTGCTGGCTACGCTCACTCACCCAGTCACTAGCTAGTTCGCTTACTTGCCATCGCGCTGCAACTCGAAATCTATTGGGTAGAATCATGAACTTAGAATTGCTGTTCTTCTGTTGATCCCGTCAGTGCGGTAACGGAAGAGGCTTCTCCCTGAATAACAGTGGTTACTTTATCAAAATATCCCGTTCCCACTTCCTGCTGATGTGAAGAGAAAGTATAGCCACGCTCAAGAGCAGCAAATTCTTTTTCCTGAACTTTTTCAACGTAATGTTTCATACCTTCGCCACGAGCATAATCGTAGGCTAAATCAAACATGTTAAACCACATGCTATGTATGCCCGCCAGCGTGATGAACTGGAATTTATACCCCATGGCAGACAGTTGTTCTTGGAAGCTGGCGATAGTTTTATCATCCAGATTCTTTTTCCAGTTGAAAGATGGGGAACAGTTATATGCCAGCAATTTACCCGGGTATTTTGCATGGATGGCTTCGGCAAAACGACGAGCCGCTTCAATATCCGGTGTAGAGGTTTCACACCAGACAACATCAGCGTAAGGAGCATATGCCAGCCCACGGCTAATAGCCTGATCAATGCCTGCGCGAGTACAGTAAAAGCCTTCACAAGTCCGTTTGCCCGTAATGAATTCACTATCATAAGGATCACAATCAGATGTCAGCAAATCCGCTGCATCTGCGTCAGTACGTGCGATTAATAGAGTTGGTACACCGGATACATCAGCCGCCAATCGTGCAGCTACCAGTTTCTGGATGGCTTCTTGAGTAGGGACCAAAACTTTGCCGCCCATGTGCCCACATTTTTTCACCGCTGCCAATTGATCTTCGAAATGAACCGCAGCCGCCCCAGCCTCAATCATCGCTTTCATCAATTCAAATGCGTTCAATACACCGCCGAATCCTGCTTCCGCATCAGCTACAATCGGCAGGAAATAATCAATGTATTCCTGACCGCCTGGATCGATACCATTCGACCATTGGACCTGATCTGCACGACGGAAGCTATTATTAATACGTTTGATCACATTAGGAACAGAATCAACGGGATACAATGATTGATCGGGATACATGCTGGAGGCAGTATTTGCATCCGCCGCCACTTGCCAGCCAGAAAGATAAACTGCCTCGATACCCGCTTTAGCCTGCTGAAGTGCCTGTCCACCAGTTAGCGCACCAAGCGCGTTCACATAGCCTTTTTTCGATTTGCCATGCAACAATTCCCACAACTTTTTCGCTCCCATCTGCGCCAAAGTGTGTTCAGGATTAATAGAACCACGCAATTTAACGACATCCTCAGCACTATATGGGCGAGTAATACCTTCCCAACGCGGTTGTTTCCATTCTTGTTCCAATTGAGCAATCTGTTGTTTTCGGGAAATGGTCATGATGTTCTACTTCCTATTCTTAAGTAATCGGATATTTTTGCCATTATTGTTTTAAAATTAATCTAATAACTGATAGCCTGGTAACGTCAGGAAATCAATTAAATCGTCCTGTGTGGTTATTCTTTCCATCAAGGCAGAAGCCTCCATAAATCTCCCTTGATTAAAGCGCTGTTCTCCAACTTCCTGTCTAATCACGTCCAGCTCTTCTTTCAACATTTCCTTAAACAGTTCCTTTGTCACTTTTTTACCATTCGAAAGTGATTTTTTATGGCGGATCCATTGCCAAATAGAAGTACGGGAAATTTCTGCCGTAGCAGCATCTTCCATCAAGCCATAAATCGGTACACACCCATTCCCCGAAATCCATGCTTCTATATACTGGACAGCAACACAAATATTCGCGCGCATCCCTTCTTCTGTTCTTTCTCCCGAACAAGATGCGAGCAATTGTGCCGCCGTAATCACTTCATCTTCTTCACGCAAAACAGTCAGTTGATTCTGACGCTCTCCCAGTTTTGTGTCGAAGACCATCATCGCGATATCTGCAAGCCCCGGATGAGCAACCCATGTACCGTCATGACCGTTGTTGGCTTCCAGCTCTTTATCTACTTTGACTTTGTCCAACACTCGCTGATTTTGCTCAGGATCTTTACTAGGAATAAATGCCGACATACCTCCCATCGCAAACGCACCACGTTTATGACAGGTTTTAATTAGCAAGCGAGAATAAGCACTCAAGAAAGGTTGTGTCATCGTAACGGATTGGCGATCCGGCAAGACACGAGCAGCATGATTTTTCAGTGTCTTGATATAACTAAAAATATAATCCCAGCGTCCACAGTTGAGGCCAACGATGTGGTGACGTAAGTGATACAGAATTTCATCCATCTGGAATACAGCAGGCAATGTTTCAATCAAAACCGTAGCTTTAATGGTACCTTTTGGCAAATTGAAACGTGATTCTGTAAAAGTGAAAACATCACTCCACCATTGTGCTTCATGGTAGCTCTGTATTTTAGGCAAGTAAAAATAAGGGCCACTGCCTTTTTCCAGTAATTTTTTATGATTCAAGTAGAAGTAAAGTGCAAAATCAAATAATCCACCAGAAATCGGTTCATTCTTATAAAGGACATGTTTCTCTGACAGGTGCAGTCCCCTAACTCGAGCAATCAATACTGCGGGTTCTGCTTTCAATTCATAGCATTTACCCTGCTCATTGGTGTATGAGATCGTACCATTGACGGCATCCCGTAAGTTAATTTGCCCACTGATGACTTTATCCCATTCAGGAGCTAATGAATCTTCAAAATCTGCCATAAACACTTTTACATTTGCATTCAAAGCATTAATGACCATTTTACGTTCTACAGGACCTGTTATTTCAACACGGCGATCTTTGAGATCGTCGGGTATTCCCTGAATTTTCCAATCACCCTCTCTAATGGAAATTGTTTCCGAAATAAAATCAGGTAGCATTCCATCATCTATTTTTTTCTGCCCATGTACACGATCTTCCAATAACTTTGTACGCCTGTCAGAAAATTTGACAATTAGATCCTCTAAAAAATCAATAGATTCAGGTGATAAAACCTGATTTTCTGCCTCATTGAAAGGCTTCATAAAGATTAATTTGGTTGCTAACACCTGCTGCATAATCCCCCACTCCTCAACTTTTGAATACCAACCTGATTAAGATTAATCAATCTTAAAAATAAATCAAAAACCATTTCCATTATTTTTATATTTTAAAATTAACTAAATAAAATCAAATGATTAAGAAGACTTAAAGATAGAAAAAACAGGGAAGTAAATTCCAAAAGAATAGGCGTAAAAATGTTAACTTTTTGTTATGTATAAGAAATAACGAATGAGTGGTGAACGGCAATAGAGAAAAGAAAATTAACAAAATGAGAAATGGCTCGCTTCAGCAAATTCTCATTTTCCTATTTCAAATTCAAATAGTATTCAATCTAGGGTTGGATTCATAAAAGCCAAATCATATGGCGTGATTTGGTAGACATAGTAATTCAACCAATTTGAAAATAGTAAATGACCATGACTGCGCCAAGCCGCAACGGGTTTATTATCAGAATCATTATTCGGGAAGTAATTGACAGGTAGTTCCGGATCCAAACCAGCGGCTCGATCACGCCAGTACTCTGCGGCTAATGTACCTACATCATATTCAGGATGGCCTGTCACGAATACTAATCTTTTGTCTTTGCTGGCAAATAAATAAGCACCGGCCTCTTCTGAACCGGCTAAAATATCTAAATCCGTATGATCACGAATCACCGATTCAGGAAAATCGGCAAAACGCGAGTGAGGTGCAAAAAAAGTCTCGTCAAATCCACGTGTTAGTAATGCCAGAGGATCTAAAGTCGAATGAGAGTAAACACCAGATAGTTTCGTCGTTCGAGTATACTTTGGAAGATGATAAAGAACGTTTAATGCAGCCTGAACCGCCCAACAGACAAAAAGTGTCGAAGTGACATGATTTTTCGCCCAAGTAACAATTTTTTCAATTTCATCCCAATAAGTCACATCCTCAAATTCAACGAGTCCCAAAGGAGCGCCTGTAACAATCAATCCATCAAAATTTTGATCTTTTATTGAGTCAAAATCACAGTAGAAGGTATCTAAATGTTCTGCTGGGGTATTTTTACATTGACGACTATCGATACGCAGCAATTGAATATCAATCTGTAACGGAGAATTAGATAATAACCGAATAAACTGATTTTCAGCCTCTATCTTCTTTGGCATTAGATTAAGTAACAATACCTTTAATGGGCGAATATTCTGAATATTTGCCCGTGTTGACGTCATAACAAAGATGTTTTCATTGCGAAGGATATTTGCCGCAGGTAATTCATCTGGTACACGAATTGGCATTACTCGAAACCTCAACTATTCTAATTGACACATTTAGACTTCTAGATAGCCAAATTTAACCAGAAGGTGAGAGGAATGTCGAGTTATTGTACTAAAGATGAAATTATTTCATTTTATTCTATGAAATAAGAAAGAGTAATAAAGGAGGTGATAGGAAAAGTATATATAGGGGTGCTGGAAAATTCTAAACGCAAAAAAGCCATCCGGT
>NZ_JACOII010000016.1:0-965 GCF_016306625.1 Xenorhabdus lircayensis
TAACCATTTAATACATGACCCATGTTTATGCGTGCCATTGTAGTGGCGCATGGGGAAGATTATGGTTACCGAATGCAAAAAACCTTTCTACTGGGCAATCTATTGAGCTTGATTGATGCTATCTAATGATGAAGGGTAATGATGCTGTTAGGTTAAGATAACAGCATCAATTTCTTCGTTAAGTTATGGTTTAAGTAAAACTGGAGATTGAAATAGTTTGTTTTTTTCCAGTCTTTTGTGCAATTGAGTTGATATTCAGTATATACCAATCTAACTTGAAGGTGCGGGTTTTAAAATCTGAAAATTATCAGTCAGTCGAGTCGTCAGTTCTTTCGTTTTTTCTGGCAACGTGACATGAAAAAAGCGATGAAGGGTTTCACGGAATGTCTTCGCATTCGGAAAATAGACATTGTTACGCACTTGCTCATTCATATACTTCCACAATCGCTCTATCGGATTGAGGTTTGGGCTGTAAGGCGGTAGGTAATGCAATTCAATATTCAGGACATACGCAATATCTTTCACCAACTCGGCTCGGTGGTAACCCGCACCATCCAGAATAATGTGGATTTTTTGCGAAAGTGGGTAAGTTTCCCGGAGCGCCCCGAAAAAATACGCGATGCTTTCAGCATTGATACTCGGATATTCACGGATCACGGTGTCTTCAATTCGTTGTAAATTGAGGGCACCCAGAATATTAAGACGGGTACGACTGCCGGTGGTTTCGACCACTTTTACCTGATTTTTTCCTGCTTTCATCCAGCCATAGCTGAGCTTTGTGGACTGTGAAGGATGCACCGCATCAATAAATAGGATCGGCTCATTCTGATCCGCCCCGTCTTTCAGCACCTTGTAGTCATCAATAAATTGTTGCTGTTTATCCGCATCGAATTTATGAGGCACTCCCTTTGGCTTTTTGTAGCTGAAACCCTGGCGGTGAAGCCATTCCGCCCACGCTGAAAGAC
>NZ_JACOII010000016.1:1118-60050 GCF_016306625.1 Xenorhabdus lircayensis
CAGATGAATGTTCATGGTTGCAAGCATGATCGGGTTTGGATAAGAAATCAAGCATCTTCAAGGGAGATTGGTATAGATAGCTATTTTGAGGATGTATAATTATCAACAATTATAGCTGTTTTGAATTGCATTCCATCATCGGTTGTATTGATTGCAAACAGCGGGAAATGAAAAGTGGCGGAGAGAACAGGATTCGAACCTACGGTACGCATTCTGCACATGCTAGACGTTTAAAGCATCTAGTTGGCTTAAGCCGCTTTTTTGCATATGCTAGACGTTGGAAGCATCTAGTTAGCTTAGGCTGCTCATCCTGCATACTCTAGACGTTTGAAGCATCTAGTTGGTTTAGGCCGCTTATCCTGCATGCGCTAGACGTTTAAAGCATCTAGTTGGCTTTAAGCTGCTTACCCTGCATATTCTAGACGTTTAAAGCATCTAGTTAGTTTAGGCTGCTCGCTTATCTCTCCGCCGACATCAAATTTAAAAAAAGTGGGGTTTTTATTCAAGCTGATTTATTGAGTTATGGACTATTGATCACAACTTAAGTTTATTGATTATTTCAAATTATTAAAAGGAGTCAAATATCACATCAATTAAGAAGTAATTATGTTTATTTAATAAGTTTTTTCCATTATTAAAGCCATTTTATTATTAAATTTTATATGAAGATGAATATAAAATGTTAAAGTGAACTTCGATAAAAATATTATCAAATATTGGTACTGGTGTTTTATTTCTGTTTCAGAGTATTGGACCAGTTAAAATTGAATAATAAAATTTCATTAAGGTAATATTTTAAATTTTATAATGATAGTGTCAACGTTTATGGCACGTATATTGGAGGGAGAATTTAATCAAGGGATGTTTGCCTGATAAGCTTTATTTTTTCTATAATGGGTGGTGGTTTCTTTATCTGTTTCCTGAAAATAGAAGTGCCGAAGTTTGTCCATCAAATAAACTATAGAACTTATCGGCTTCTGATGGTGAATTTGTTGTTCACGGCGGTTTGGGTTATATACGGACGCCGCTATCCGCAACGTCCGTTATATTTTCAACTTACTGAGGCCACTTCATTTCGCCTTTCAATACTTTGGCACTCAGCTCCAGGCTGGATTCGTCAGCGAGGTCTGGATAGTGCTTCTTCATGGCTGAAATCAGCGCATCGGAATCTTTTGCTTTAGGTAATTCTTTTTCCAATGTGGTTAGATAATTCTGCGTGAAAGTCACTGAATCCAACGTCATTGATGGATTTCCCAGATAGTGGCCTGGCACAACAGTTGCGGGTTTCAGGTTTTTGATGCGATCCAGTGTTTGTTCCCAGTGTTGGCGTGATTCTTTGGTCTGGGTATCCGCAATCCATACATGAATATTGTCAGAAACAGTAACGCCACCGACAACCGCTTTCAGTTTAGGGATCCAGACAAAAGTGCGATCTGCGGCTGGGCCATCCAAACCTTCGACAATCAGTTTTTCGCCATCAACAGTGAAGGAATTTCCTTTCAGTGGTTCTGGTACGATGATCTTTTTAGGTGCCTGATCTGCCAGAATTCCACCCCAATAGGTCAGTTTGCCATCTTTGGTTTCGTTGATCGCTTTGATGGTTTCTGGTGATGCGATGACTTTGGCTTCAGGGAAAGCTTCAGTGATCACATCAAGGCCAAAGTAAAAGTCAGGATCGGACTGGCTGATATAGATCGTTGTCAGTTTTTTACCTGTCTGTTGGATCATTTTTATCAGTTCTTGTGCATCGCTTTTCTTAAACTGGGCATCGATCAGAACAACTTCATGATCGCCGCTGATGACCTCAGAAGAAACTGGGAAAATGCCTTTTTCACCCGGATTGTAGATATCCAACTTGAGATCGGCTGCTTGAGCCAGTGATGCCATTCCCAAAGAGAGGGTCGCCGCCAGAGCGATATTTAATGTTGTTTTGCGAGTCATCATAGAATTCCTATATCAAAATGCGTATTTGCTTTAATGGCATATATAATAGGTTGCATATTTCGATTTAAAAACCACATAATCAGCAACTATTTGTTGCATATATCGAACTAATTAGAGCGGGGAATGAGTCGGCTGAAATGGATAGAGTCACAGCAGCACAAGTATTTGTTACGATTGTTGAGCAGGGAAGTCTAATTGCGGCAGCAGAACGCTTGGATATGTCGAGAGCGATGGTGTCACGGTATTTGGCTGAGATGGAAAAATGGGCGGGAGTTCGCTTATTGCATCGCACGACACGTAAGATCAGCTTAACTTCGGCAGGTGAGAGTGCTTACCAACGTAGCCTTAAGCTGATGGAATTAGCAGAAGCAATGCCTGTACAGCAATCCTTGGAAGCACAAACCTTGAGGGGGTTGTTGCGCGTCAGCTGTTCTCAATCGTTGGGTATCAGTGCGCTGTCAGTCGCCATTCCTGAATTTATGCGGATGTACCCACAGATTTCGGTCAATCTGCAAATTAATAATAAAGCCATCAATTTGATTGAGGAACGCATTGATTTAGCGCTCCGTATTACCAATAATCTGGAACCGAATCTGATCGCTCGCCCATTATCGACTTGCCATTCCGTTGTTTGTGCGGCTCCTTCTTATTTAGCCGGAAAATCTAGCCCCCAAAACCCTGCGGATTTGACGCCACATAATTGTCTGACTTATAACTTTTTTGGCAAAAGTTTATGGCTGTTTGAAAAACAGCATGAGCAGTATTCAGTCCCGGTCAGTGGTACGTTAAGTGCCAATGAATCGACTGTGTTAATGGAAGCGGCTTTGCAGGGTGCCGGAATAGCGATGCAGCCTTACTATTCTGTTTCTTCCTATTTGATGTCTGGGCAGTTGGTTGAGTTATTACCTGATTATCAACCTCAGGCAATGGGTATCTATGGTATTTATGCCAGCCGCCAGAATATGCCTACGACTCTGCGGGCGCTGTTGGATTTTCTGGTGCATTGGTTTGCCACGTCACCTCATTGGCAGCAATTAACGTTGAAAGGCTGACGCTAATTTTGCAGGAAATAGGGCAGCCTGTTGTTTTAAATGGGTAATGAAAATTTCAACTGGCTCTGAAGATGGCCGATGTATGGGTTTGATTAAACTCACGGTGAATGGAATGTCGATACTGAATGGCCGAATGCAGATCCCTCCATTGTTATCCAAATAATCCAGTGCGGTTAATGGGTTTACGATCGACATCCCAATGCCTTCTTTGATCATGGCACAAATTGAGGCTGCGCTGTGAGTTTCCATCACCATCTTGCGATTGACATGATGCTCGGTAAATATTGTATCAATGAGGTGTCTGTAACTGTCTGTGATCGACAAGCTGATAAAATTCTGCCCGTGAAAATCTTCTGGCGTCAGTTGTGATTTTTGACAGAGTGGGTGGTTAATGGGTAAGACACAAACTTCATTTAAGGTTAGCAAAGTTTCTTGCTCAGTACCTGCTGGGGTCTGTAAATGTTCGGTCAGGCCGATATCGTGGCGCTGTGCTGAGAGCCATTCCTCTAATAGGGGAGATTCTTGTGGAATGATGGTCAATTTTGCTTCAGGGTAGCATTGGATAAAGCTGCAACAGGCTTTTGGCAGCAGAGATTGAGAGAACATGGGTAGGCAGGCTATGGACAATTGTGCCTGTTCAAATTGGCGGATACTGTCAGCCGCATTGATTATCCTTTCCAGCCCATAATAAGAGCGCTGTACCTCTTCGAATAACCGTAGTCCCTGTGCAGTGGGAAATAGGCGTCCTTTGATTCGATCAAACAATTTGAATTTCAATAATTGTTCAAGGCGTGCGAGTTCACGGCTGACTGTTGGCTGGGAAGTTTTCAATAATACGGCCGCATCAGTCAGATTTTTAGTGGTCATTACTGCGTGAAAAATTTCAATGTGTCGCCATGAACAGGAATGCATATGTTTGTCTCTGTAATATGGGGCTCTTTTGCAAATAGTTCTTTCACGATAGATAAAACGTGAGTCGTCAGATTATGAAAACATAATGGTTGTAAAATAGACAAAGCAATATCATGAATGAATAGACTATAGCTAAATAGATATTTTTTTCCTACTTTATTATTGTCAATAATGAAGCATCTGCTGATTCTGTGAGGCACTTCTAATGACAATATCAACTTTTACTGACGACCTGAGTGAACATTTTACCCCTGAGAATCTACTCCGATTGCCTGTTCAGTATGGAACTCCGTTGTGGCTTTATGATGGTGATAGCATCATCAAACAAACCAAAAAATTAAAACAGTTCGATGCTATCCGGTTCGCTCAGAAAGCGTGTTCCAATACCCATATCCTGCGTTTGATGAGAGAGCAGGGAGTGAAAGTAGATGCGGTGTCACTGGGAGAAATCGAGCGGGCACTTTATGCCGGTTTTCAGCCTGGGCGCGATAAATCAGAAATTGTATTCACTGCGGATGTGATTGATGAGGCAACATTGAAGCGTGTTATTGAGCTGGATATTCCGGTCAATGCAGGCTCTATTGATATGCTGGAGCAGATTGGTGGACGTCAGCCTGCTCATCCGGTCTGGTTGCGCATCAATCCTGGTTTTGGACATGGGCATAGTCAAAAGACCAATACTGGCGGTGAAAATAGCAAACACGGGATTTGGTTCCAGGATCTTCCTCTGGCGATTGAAAAAATCCACCAGCATGGCTTGAAATTGGTGGGATTGCATATGCACATCGGCTCAGGTGTTGATTATCAACATCTTGCTAATGTATGTAATGCTATGGTGGAACAAGTCATTTTGTGTGGAGAGGATCTACAGGCCATTTCAGCAGGAGGCGGATTATCAATCCCCTATAAAATGGGAGAGGAAGCAGTAGACACTGAGCATTATTACAGTTTGTGGCATGAAGCTCGTCAGCGTATAGAGCAGCATTTGGGGCATCATGTTGAGCTGGAAATTGAACCTGGCCGTTTTCTGGTTGCTGAGTCAGGTATCTTGATGGCGGAAGTGCGAGCGGTAAAATCTATGGGCAGCCGTCATTATGTGCTGGTGGATGCTGGTTTCAATGATTTGATGCGTCCGGCGATGTACGGCAGTTATCACCATATTTCAGTGTTGCCTGTGAATCACTGTGATAATGATACGAATTTGCAGGAAACGGGATTACAAGAAACTATAGTCGCAGGGCCGTTATGCGAGTCTGGTGATGTTTTTACCCAGTTGGAAGGAGGGACGGTTGTGCTGCGCATGTTGCCTCGGGTCCGTGTCGGAGATTATCTGATTTTCCACGATACTGGCGCTTATGGTGCATCTATGTCTTCGAATTATAATAGCCGTCCTTTGATCCCTGAAATTCTGTTCACTGGGGGAGAAGTTCGTTTGATTCGGCGTCGCCAGACAATAGAAGAATTGTTATCGCTGGAATCGCTTTAAAATAAAATACGGGGCACTTTATTGTTCCCCGTATTTAGCTTACTCATATTTTCTGGTCAACATCATGCTGCCTTAGTTTGATGCTGACTTTCAGACTTTTTTGCTGGATTGGACACAGCAAATGCGTCCGGCTCAAACTCATCGACATTAATTGAACGCAGTCGGCTAATTTCAGCACGTTTCAGGATATCAGCTTCTTCCTGAGTGATCTTATGCTCTGCCAATGCTTGTTCAGCTAATTTATCCAGACGAGTGAAGCTCAGGTTTTTACCTGCTTCGCGGCTCAAGCGAGCATGGATTGGCTCTGCGGCGATGATATCGTGCAACGCTTCTTCCAGTAACCCGTGAGGGTTGTATTCGCTTGGGGTCAGATATTGTCCACGCCCGATCCGGCTGCGAGTAGCGGAAGGGGTTTGTAATATCTGAGCCAGTTTGTGATCCAGTTTATCGGATGGCGCAGTATGTGAACGACCCAATGGGAAGACGATCACTCGCATTAAACCAGCAACCAAACGGTTAGGGAAATTGCGCAGTAAATCGTTTATGGCTTGCTCTGCTTGATGCAGGCTATCTTCTACCGCCCATTGTACCAATGGCAAATCTTCTGTCTGGCGGCCTTCGTCTTCATAGCGTTTCAGGGTAGCGGAAGCCAAGAAGATTTGACTCAGGATATCTCCCAGACGAGCTGAAATACGTTCACGGCGTTTCAGGCTACCCCCTAATACACCCATTGAAACGTCAGAAAGCAGGGCAAGGTTGGCACTTAAGCGATTGATGTGTTGGTAGTAACGGCGAGTTGCGTCATTGACTGGTGAGTTGCTGGTTCTACCTTTGGTAATACCAAGCCACAGGCTGCGCAGGGTGTGGCTGGCAACATGGCCCAAGTGACCAAACAGGGCTTTATCAAAGGCTTTCACATCGTTACTTTCTGCTGAGGCTATTTCAGCCAGTACATAAGGATGGCAGCGGATTGCACCTTGACCGAAGATGATCATGCTACGAGTCAGGATATTCGCACCTTCTACGGTAATGGCAATGGGTGAGCCTTGATAGCTGCGGGCAAGGAAGTTGGATGGCCCAAGACAGATACCTTTACCGCCAGCGATATCCATTGCATCAATGATGGAGCGCTGCGCTCTATGAGTACAGTGGTATTTCACGATAGCAGACAGAACCGCTGGTTTTTCGCCTTGCATGATACCGCTGGTAATCATGGTCGCAGCCGCATCCATCAGATAAGAGTTACCTGCGATACGTGCCAACGGTTCTTCGATGCCTTCCATTTTACCGATCGGCAGTTTGAACTGACGGCGAATATAGGAGTAAGCACCAATCCCCATCGCCGCACTTTTTAATCCACCTGTCGCATTGGATGGCAGGGTAATGCCACGGCCAACAGACAGACATTCAACTAGCATACGCCAGCCTTGGCCTGCCATTTTCGGCCCACCAATGATGTAATCGATAGGAACGAAAATATCCTTACCACGGGTTGGGCCATTCTGGAATGGAATGTTCAGTGGGAAATGGCGATGACCAATTTCAACCCCTGAGGTATTGGTTGGGATCAAAGCACAGGTAATGCCCAGAGATTCAGTATTACCCAGCAGATGATCAGGATCGTACAATTTGAATGCCAATCCCAGAACGGTAGCGATAGGAGCAAGAGTAATGTAACGCTTATTCCAGTTCAGGCGCATACCAAGAACTTGCTCGCCTTGCCATTCGCCCATGCAGACAACGCCTGTATCAGGAATAGCTCCGGCATCTGAGCCAGCTTCAGGGCTGGTCAAGGCAAAGCAAGGAATTTCTTCGCCACGGGCAAGGCCAGGCAGGTAATGTTTTTTCTGTTCATCAGTACCGTAGTGTTGCAATAATTCACCCGGGCCCAAGGAGTTAGGCACACCGACAGTAATCGCCAGAATACCCGATACGCCTGCCAGTTTTTGTAATACCTGAGATTGCGCATAAGCAGAAAATTCCAGACCACCGTATTCTTTCTTGATGATCATAGCGAAGAAGCGATTTTCTTTCAGGTAAGTCCAAAGTTCTGGAGGTAAGTCAGCCAATTCATGGCTGATTTGGAAATCATTTGCCATACGGCAGGCTTCTTCCACCGGACCATCAATAAATTCCTGTTCTTCAGCGGTTAACTGTGGTTTTGGATAATTATGCAGTTTTTGCCAGTCAGGATTACCACGGAACAGATCGCCTTCCCACCATGTTGTTCCTGCATCAATGGCTTCTTTTTCTGTTGTGGACATGCTTGGCATGACTTTACGGAAGGCTTTTAAGCCCGGCGCAGAGAATAAAGAGATACGCGTTGGTGTAAAGACAAGAGGAAATAGGACAATGGCTAGTGGTAACAGCAACCAGTAGCTCCAAATGCCAGTTATGCCCATGACTAACGTATAGGCAACAAGCAGTAGGCTACTGATAGTCAGGCTGACTTTGTGGTAACAAAGCCCGCCAATCAAGACTAAAAACAAAATAATGGTGAGAGCGGTCATAGTAAAACTCCTGTAAATCTCAGGTTGACTTGTCAGAGGTCTGACCTGTTGTGGTGTCCTTCTTTTTAGATGAGGAAAACGTATTTATCAATGTATTTACATCTTAATTACAATCTAGCTCACAAAGTCACTTAAGTTTTGTGCGCGATAATTTCACCGAGGTGTGATGACATCTTCTTTCAGAGGGGCGAATCCGTTACACTGGGCGGCAGAATTTATTAATCCCGAAGACCTTTCAGGAGTATGAGTCCCATGTATCAAGATCTGATCCGCAGTGAATTATCCGAAGCCGCAGACACACTGGCTAAATTCCTCAATGAAGATGCAAATATTGATGCCATTCAAAAAGCCGCTGTTCTGCTGGCTGATTCATTCAAGGCAGGAGGGAAAGTGCTTTCCTGCGGTAATGGTGGCTCGCATTGTGATGCCATGCATTTTGCGGAAGAACTGACAGGCCGTTACCGCGAAAACCGTCCGGGATATCCGGCTATCGCGATTTCCGATCCTAGCCATTTATCCTGCGTGAGCAATGATTTTGGTTATGATTATGTATTTTCCCGCTATGTTGAAGCAGTTGGTCAGAAAGGTGATGTGTTGCTGGGCATTTCGACTTCAGGGAATTCTGGTAATATCATTAAGGCGGTTGAAGCTGCTCGTGCCAAGGGCATGAAAATCATTACGCTTACCGGCAAGGATGGCGGTAAAATGGCAGGAACGGCAGATGTTGAAGTCCGAGTACCGCATTTTGGTTATGCGGATCGCATTCAGGAAATTCATATTAAAGTGATTCATATCTTGATTCAATTGATTGAAAAAGAAATGGTAAAAGCCTGATTGCTGTCCGTTAGGAATAGGCGTTAGGAGTAGGCGTTAGGGGTAGGTAATGTGTGAATTACTTGGTATGAGTGCCAATGTGCCAACAGATATCGTTTTCAGTCTGAGTGGACTAATTCAGCGTGGTGGGTATAGCGGCCCTCACAAGGATGGTTGGGGGATTACCTTTTATGAAGGATTGGGGTACAGGACTTTTAAAGATCACCAATCCAGTTATTATTCACCTGTGGCTCAATTCGTGCAGGGCTGCCCGATCAAATCAGAAGTGATTGTGGCTCATATCCGTCAGGCAAACCGAGGTAATGTTTCTCTGGCAAATACCCATCCATTTACCCGTGAACTATGGGGAAAATATTGGACTTATGCCCACAATGGGCAATTGAAGGGGTATCGTAGCCTGAGAACGGGGAGTTACCGTCCGGTCGGTGAGACAGACAGTGAATGGGCATTTTGCTGGATATTGAATCAATTATCCCTGAAATATTCTAAGCGTCCTTCCAACTGGTCTGCGGTATTTAAGTTTATTGCATCTCTGGCCGACGAGCTGAGGAAGAAAGGCGTTTTCAATATGCTGTTGTCGGATGGGCAGTTTGTCATGGCCTATTGTTCGACTCAATTGCATTGGATCACTCGTCGCGCTCCTTTCGGCAGAGCTAAATTACTTGATCAAGATGTTGAAATTGATTTTCATCAGCATACCCGGCCAGAGGATGTAGTATCAGTGATTGCCACTCAACCTTTAACCGGAAATGAAACTTGGCATCGTATTGAATCAGGTGATTATGCGCTATTTCATTTTGGTGAAAAAATAGTTTGATTCAGTATTCCAAAATGATGATGGATTTTCAGGTTTAGCATTAACAACATATTGCCCGCCTATTACGCTGACAGTGGCCGGTATACCATTCTTGGCGAAATACTCATAGGCGGGCTGTAATTGTTTCCAAAACAAGTAATTGTCGTTATTTTTATGCCGCTTCATATTTTGTAGCGTCATCTTGAAGGGATAAATATTGATCTTGATTTCATGTTGTCCATAATAAAGTGCACTCTCCGCGTACCGATATATTTCATCCATATAGCGATTGGTCATGGCGTAACAGCCAATGGATTTACATTCACCATGAATCATTAAATTATTGCCAGAATAACCTTTGGATTTATCAAATTCATTGGGAAAGCCTAGATTAATGGCTCGATGATAGCGGCTATGTGGCTTTAACTGTTTAAGGCTAACATGATAAAACCCTTCGGGGCTTTTGAAATCGCCGATCAGTGTTTTGGGACCAAGCCCACCAGAGTAATTACAGATTGGGTAGCTTTGGATTAATTGATAACGACCAGCGCTGTCTTTTGTATAAAGTTCAAGAAGTTTTTCTTCTTTAAATATTTGAATGAAAATCTCGGTGCCAATGCGTTTCAATGCTTGTCTTTCGGTCAATAGCTTAGGCCACGATAAAGTGCCTTGTGTGGTGGCGGGTTGAGGTATGGAAGGCGGTTTTATGGGAAATTGTGTTATGGAAAATTGTGTTATGGAAGATGATGCCATAATAGCTTGTGCCATGGCAGAAAGGGGTACATGCAATAGCAATAGGCCCACCGAAAGATAAGAAACCGTTTTTTTCATAACATGACCGTGTAAAAGGTAACAAATTGATGAAATATCGAGGTTAGGATTGCAATACTTTGGCGAAATGTTGAGTAAAAGATAGCAGTGATACCCAGCCTCTGTGAAGTTACTTTTTGGTTAAAAATTACTCCGCTGTAGGGAAAAGTGAGGGTAACATTCGTCTTTCCCGAGTAGTTGACGGTTCAGCAGATAAATTATTCCTATTTGCTTGAGCTAAGTCACTCGATTAATCAGACAGCCTGTGGGGGGAGATGTTAGAATTACCGCCGGCGAAAATTAAGAGAAAATTGTAACGATTATCGGAGTGAATAACTTGAGACATATGTCGCTCAAGGTGTTTTTTATTACTGAAGTCGCTACGTTACCCCAAGAGAATACTGCAGGGTAATTTGTAGCATATGATTTAACTGATAAACTTGTGCAAATCTTATGATTAAAATTAAAAAAGGACTCAACCTCCCGATAGCAGGAGCGCCTGCCCAAGTTATAGAAGATGGTCCGACGATTCGCCATGTCGCTTTATTGGGCGAAGAATATGTCGGAATGCGTCCTTCTATGCTGGTTAAGGAAGGTGAGCATGTTAAAAAAGGGCAAATTCTTTTTGAAGATAAGAAGAATCCAGGGGTTGTTTTCACTAGTCCCGCAAGCGGGAAAGTTGTAACCATTGGGCGTGGTGAACGTCGTGTTCTGCAATCTGTTGTGATTGAAATAAGTGGTGATGAGAAAGTGTCGTTTGATCGTTATGATCGGGCGGAACTTGCTAGTGTGAGCCGTGAACAAGTAGAAAAAAATCTGCTTGCATCGGGGTTGTGGACAGCATTGCGTACGCGACCTTTCAGCCGTTCTCCTGTTCCCGGTTCCACACCAAAGGCAATCTTCGTCACGGCAATGGATACTCAACCATTGGCTGCTGACCCATTGGTCGTTATCGCGACACAGGAAGAGGCTTTTGTTGATGGCCTGAATATTCTGTCAAAATTGACAGATGGAAAAGTCCACGTCTGTCATGGCGCTGGAAATATTCCACCCGCAGGAAATAACGCCCAAATCACATATAACCAATTTGTTGGCTCACATCCAGCAGGTCTGGTTGGTACCCATATCCATTTCATTGAGCCTGTCAGCGCCCAAAAAACTGTATGGCATCTGGGCTATCAGGATGTCATTGCGATCGGTAAGCTATTTACTACTGGTGAGCTTTACACTGATCGCGTGGTATCTCTGGCGGGGCCGCAGGTTAAATCACCACGTTTGGTGCGCACCCAATTGGGCGCTGATTTGCTGGAGTTGACGCAAGATCAGTTAAAAGAGGGTGAAAACCGCATTGTTTCTGGTTCTGTACTGTGTGGTACAAAATCAGATGACGTTTGTCATTATCTTGGTCGTTTCCATACTTTGGTTTCTGTTCTTGCTGAAGGTCGAGAAAAAGAGCTGTTCGGTTGGATTGCACCAGGGGCTGATAAGTTCTCCATTACCCGTACCACTATTGGTCACTTCCTAAAAAATAAGCGCTTTGCTTTCTCAACCACGACAAATGGTGGAGAACGCTCCATGGTGCCAATTGGCAATTACGAGCGTGTGATGCCATTGGATATTATGGCAACGCACCTGCTGCGCGATTTGCTTGCAGGCGATACCGACGGTTCTCAGTCATTGGGTTGTCTGGAGCTGGATGAGGAAGATTTGGCACTGTGTACCTATGTTTGCCCCGGCAAATATGAGTATGGTCCGGTACTGCGTGATGTACTGACTAAGATTGAGCTGGAAGGGTAATTCATGGGCCTGAAAAATTTATTTGAAAAAGTAGAACACCACTTTGAGGCCGGTGGCAAACTGGAAAAGTATTATCCTCTCTATGAGGCAGTGAGCACCGTTTTCTACACTCCGGGTACAGTGACAAAAGGGCGTGCCCACGTCCGTGATGCCATCGATCTCAAACGAATGATGATTCTGGTATGGCTATCTGTTTTTCCGGCAATGTTCTGGGGAATGTACAACGTCGGTAATCAGTCGATTCCAGCCCTGGCCCATTTATACAGCGGAGAGGCCTTACAGCAGGTTCTGGCTTCTGATTGGCATTACGTACTTGCCCAGTATATTGGTGCATCATTGACACCAGATGCAGGCTGGGCCAGCAAGATGTTGCTGGGGGCGACTTATTTTCTGCCAATTTATGCCGTTGTTTTTGTGGTTGGTGGTTTCTGGGAAGTCCTGTTTGCCATTATCCGTAAACACGAAATCAACGAAGGCTTCTTTGTCAGTTCCGTTCTGTTTGCACTGATTGTTCCGCCAACACTGCCATTGTGGCAGGCTGCTGTGGGGATTACTTTCGGGGTCGTGGTTGCGAAAGAAATCTTCGGTGGTACTGGTCGTAACTTCCTTAACCCAGCACTGGCTGGTCGTGCTTTCCTGTTCTTTGCTTATCCAGCTCAGATTTCAGGTGATTTGGTTTGGACCGCGGCTGACGGTTTCTCTGGTGCGACCCCTCTGTCTCAGTGGGCAACCGCGGGTAGCCACGGCTTGGTAAATACTATCACTGGGCAGCCAGTTACATGGATGGACGCTTTTATTGGTAACATTCCTGGCTCAATTGGTGAAGTATCCACTCTGATGATTTTCATCGGTGGTGCCATCATTCTGTTTGCCCGCATCGCTTCATGGCGCATTGTTGCTGGTGTGATGATCGGTATGATTGCGGTGTCTTCCCTGTTTAACGTGATTGGTTCCAGCACTAACCCAATGTTCGCTATGGAGTGGTACTGGCATATGGTTCTGGGTGGCTTCGCTTTCGGTATGATCTTTATGGCTACTGACCCGGTGTCCGCTGCATTTACGGATAAAGGGAAATGGGCATACGGCATTCTGATTGGTGCCATGTGTATTCTGATCAGGGTGGTAAACCCAGCTTACCCAGAAGGGATGATGTTGGCGATTCTGTTCGCTAACCTGTTCGCGCCACTATTCGATTATCTGGTCGTGCAAGCCAATATTAAGCGGAGAAAAGCCCGTGGCTAATGAGAAACCGAAAAATAATGACAGTATCGGCAGGACATTCCTTGTTGTCTTTGTGCTGTGCCTTGTCTGTTCGATTGTGGTTGCAGGGTCTGCCGTAGGTTTGAAAGCGCAGCAGCAGGAA
The DNA here is from genome assembly GCF_016306625.1 of Xenorhabdus lircayensis. GTDB lineage: Bacteria > Pseudomonadota > Gammaproteobacteria > Enterobacterales > Enterobacteriaceae > Xenorhabdus > Xenorhabdus lircayensis. The sequence goes on from NZ_JACOII010000016.1 coordinate 14,623, forward strand.
CAGAAACTGCTGGATAAGCAGCGTAATATTTTGGATGTGGCAGGTTTGCTGAAACCCAACATGACGACTGCGGAAATCAATGAAACCTATATCAGCCGCATTCAGCCTGAATTGCTTGATTTGAAAACGGCAATGCTGGAAAAAAGCAAGGGTAATTTTGACCTGAATAATGCGCTTCGCAGTGATGAAACCAGCATCGCTTTGTCACCAGAGCAGGATCTGGCGAAAATCCGCCGCCGGGCCAATATGGCAGAAATCTATCTGGTCAAGGATGAAAACGGCAAAACCACGGAACTGGTTCTGCCGATATACGGCTCAGGTCTGTGGTCAGTGATGTATGCCTTCATTTCCATTGATGTAGATGGCGTAACATCTCGCGGCATTACTTACTACTCTCATGGTGAAACCCCAGGCTTGGGGGGGGAAGTTGATAACCCACAATGGCGCAAACAGTGGGTAGGCAAGAAACTCTATAACCCGCAAGGTGCCCCAGCGCTTAAAGTCGTTCGTGGCGGAGCTGGTGACAACCCTTATGGTGTAGATGGCCTATCCGGAGCGACCCTGACTTCCAACGGTGTTCAGCATATGTTTGATTTCTGGCTGGGTGATAACGGTTTTGGCCCATTCCTGAAAAAAGTACGTGAGGGAGCCTTGAAAGATGGCTGATAGTAAAGAGATAAAACGCGTCCTTCTTGGGCCGCTGTTTGATAATAACCCAATTGCATTGCAGGTTTTGGGGGTTTGTTCAGCGCTGGCTGTTACCACCAAACTGGAAACTGCGCTGGTTATGACCCTTGCTGTAACACTGGTAACAGCATTTTCTAACTTTTTCATTTCATTGATTCGCAACTACATTCCTGGCAGCGTGCGCATCATTGTGCAGATGGCGATCATTGCCTCGCTGGTTATCGTGGTAGACCAGATTTTGCGGGCTTATGCCTACGAAATTTCCAAACAGTTATCGGTGTTTGTTGGTCTGATCATCACGAACTGTATTGTAATGGGACGTGCAGAAGCCTACGCCATGAAGTCACCGCCAGTTGAAAGTTTCATGGATGGTATCGGTAATGGTTTGGGCTATGGCGTCATTCTATTGCTGGTTGGTTTCTTGCGTGAGCTGTTTGGTTCAGGGAAATTGTTCGGTATTACGGTGCTGGAATCTGTCAAAAATGGCGGCTGGTACCAGCCAAATGGTCTGTTCCTGCTGGCGCCGAGTGCATTCTTCATTATTGGTATGCTGATTTGGGGTCTGCGGACTCTGAAACCTGCGCAGGTTGAGAAGGAGTAACAAACAAAATGGAACATTATATTAGTTTGTTTGTCCGCGCAGTTTTTATCGAGAATATGGCGTTATCTTTCTTTCTCGGTATGTGTACGTTTCTGGCGGTATCAAAGAACGTGAAGACGGCTTTTGGCCTGGGTATTGCTGTAACTGTCGTGTTGGGAATTTCCGTTCCTGCCAATAATCTTGTCTACAATCTGGTACTCCGTGATGGCGCCTTGATGGATGGGGTTGACTTAAGCTTCCTGAACTTCATTACCTTTATCGGGGTGATTGCTGCACTGGTACAGATCTTGGAAATGATCTTAGACCGTTATGTTCCGGCACTTTACAACGCGCTGGGGATTTTCCTGCCGTTGATTACGGTGAACTGTGCAATTTTCGGTGGCGTTTCTTTCATGGCACAGCGTGACTATAACTTCAGTGAATCCATCGTATACGGTTTCGGTTCAGGCATGGGCTGGATGCTGGCGATTGTGCTGATGGCTGCCATCCGTGAAAAAATGAAATATGCGGATGTTCCGGCAGGTCTAAAAGGGTTGGGGATCACCTTTGTCACTACCGGTTTGATGGCATTGGGCTTTATGTCCTTCTCCGGTGTGCAGCTCTAAAGGCGAGAAGAATTCATGGATATAATCATTCTAGGCGTAGTAATGTTTACCCTGATTGTGTTGGTGCTGACGGCAATGATTTTGTTCGCAAAATCTAAGTTAGTAAACACAGGGGATATTAAAGTTGAAGTCAATGGCGATGAAGATAAAAGTTTCTCTGCTCCCGCCGGTGACAAATTGTTGAACATGCTTTCCAATCAGGGAATCTTCGTTTCCTCTGCTTGTGGTGGCGGTGGCTCTTGTGGTCAGTGCCGTGTGAAAATCAAAGACGGTGGCGGTGATATCCTGCCAACTGAGCTTTCCCACATTAATAAGCGTGAAGCAAAAGAAGGCTGCCGTTTGGCATGTCAGGTCAACGTTAAACAAGACCTGAAAATCGAATTGCCAGAAGAAATCTTTGGCGTTAAGAAGTGGGAATGTGAAGTTATCTCCAACGATAACAAAGCAACTTTCATTAAAGAATTGAAGCTAAAAATTCCTGATGGGGAAGTGGTGCCATTCCGTGCAGGTGGTTACATTCAGATTGAATGCCCTCCACACGTTGCCCGTTATTCTGACTATGACGTACCAGGGGAATACCGTGAAGATTGGGATAAATTCAATCTGTTCCGTTATGTCTCTGAAGTCAATGAACCGACTGTTCGTGCGTACTCAATGGCAAACTATCCGGACGAGCGTGGCATCATCATGCTGAACGTGCGTATTGCAACGCCACCACCAAGAAACCCAGATGTTGTGCCGGGTATCATGTCCTCTTACATTTGGTCGTTAAAAGCGGGTGATAAGGTGACAATTTCTGGCCCATTCGGTGAATTTTTCGCGAAAGACACTGATGCAGAAATGATCTTCATTGGTGGTGGTGCAGGTATGGCACCAATGCGTTCTCACATCTTCGATCAGCTCAAACGTTTAAGCTCTAAACGTAAGATCACCTTCTGGTACGGTGCACGTTCTAAGCGTGAAATGTTCTATACCGAAGATTTTGACCAACTGGCCGCGGAAAACGAGAACTTCACATGGCATGTCGCACTCTCTGATGCTTTGCCGGCAGATAATTGGGATGGTTACACAGGCTTTATTCATAATGTTCTGTATGAGAACTACCTGAAAGATCATCCAGCACCAGAAGACTGTGAATTCTATATGTGTGGGCCTCCGGTTATGAACGCTGCGGTGATTAAGATGTTGAAAGATCTCGGCGTAGAAGATGAAAACATCATGCTGGATGATTTCGGCGGCTGATGGGTATAGTAATATTTTGATTTAACGACAAGCGCCCACATACAGTGGGCGCTGACGATTCAGAAAGAGCCAAAATGAGTCAGAAAGAGTAAGTTATGATGAGTAAAAAAATTATCAATTGGGGGGTATTGTTGTTGGCGGTTGTACTGCTGGCTGCATGTGGTGGCCCCGAACAGCAAAACCTGAATGGGCAGACGATGGGGACTTATTACTCCGTTAAATATGTTGCTGATTCATCTGCACCAACTCCAGAAAACCTGCAAAAAGAGATTGATCGGCTGCTGGAAGAAGTGAACGACCAGATGTCCACTTACCGGCCAAATTCTGAATTGAGTCGTTTTAATCAAAGCCGTGAAGTGAATAAACCTTTTCCGGTATCTGCCGCTACGGCGAAAGTCGTCAAGGAAGCGATCCGAATCAATAAGCTGACAGAAGGGGAACTGGATATCACTGTTGGCCCATTGGTGAATTTGTGGGGATTCGGGCCGGAAGGGCGAATTACTAAAGCGCCGACGGATGAAGAGTTAACCACTCGCCGTGCTTGGACGGGTATCGATAACTTGTCTGTTGAAGGCAATAATCTGATTAAATCCATCCCTGAACTTTATGTTGACCTCTCTTCCATTGCCAAAGGTTATGGTGTTGATGTTGTCGCAGAGTATCTGGAATCGCGCAACATCAAAAATTACATGGTTGATATTGGCGGTGAAGTTCGCACATTGGGTAACAATGGCAAAGGAAATCCGTGGCGGATAGCGATTGAAAAACCATCGGATACTGGCTTGGCACAGAGTGCTCAGGAGATCATTGAGCCGGGCAATATGTCTGTGGCAACGTCGGGTGATTACCGCAATTATTTCGAACAAAATGGTGTACGTTATTCTCATACTATTAACCCTAAGACAGGCAAGCCGATCAGTCATAATTTGGTTTCCATTACGGTGATAGCACCGACGTGCATGAGTGCGGATGGTTTCTCTACAGGGCTGGATGTATTGGGACCGGAGAAAGGAATGGAAGTCGCTGAGAAGCTGAATATTCCTGTCTTTATGATTGTAAAAACGAAAGATGGTTTTGAAGAGCGTTATAGTACAGCCTTTAAGCCATTCTTACAGAAGAAATAAGAGAGAAAGAAGTTATGGAAGTCTTTATTGCTACCTTTATCTTTTTCCTGTTGGCTTTTGTGGGAATGGCACTGGGTTACATCTTTAAGCGCAAGAGCATTCAGGGAAGCTGTGGCGGTTTAGGCAGCATTGGTGTTGAAAAAGTGTGTGATTGCCCTGAACCCTGTGATGCCCGTAAAAAGCGTGAGGCAAGGGAAGCAGCTCGTCTTGCCCAGCTGGCGAAAAATCGCATTCTGTAATAACAGGTCTGTTATTAAAAAATTAGTAATCAGTTGAGAAATAGTATTTGAGTATAACCCGTTGTTAGAAAAAGCAGCGGGTTTTTACAGAACGAGAAAACATACAGACATTAGGGCTAACGCATAGTTTGAAATTGTGCGTTGACTTCGGCTGCCAGTGTCGGTTGATTATATCTTTCACTGCCAACAAATAATCCTCTGATTTTTCTAGGATAATATCGTTTCATACTGTTATGCATGAAAAAGAGACATGGCTAAATTAACGGGAAATTGCTACATTCGCTTTGATATGTTTAAGGTGAACTACAATCGTAAAGGTAACAACCACTAATAATGACCATGCCCCCCATTTTCCTGCATGAACAACAGACCAAGCGCCTAATTGATGTGGGTATTGCCAGATCCCAAAGAAAGTCCCGAAGTTTTCCGCCAGCCAAATAAAAAAGCCAATCAGTATAAAAGCAAGTAATAGTGGCATTCTGCATTCTTTATCCAACGGCGTATAAAAAACAGTACCACGTGCATACAAACCGAAAATAAAAGCAGTTAAGTACCAGCGATAATCATCAATATAATGATGACTAAAGAAGTTGATATAAATTGCCAGTGCCACCAGTGTTGCCATCCAATACGGTGGGTAATGCTCAATACGTACCTTAAAAAAGCGCCATGACTGTATAATGTAGCTCCCCACGGCCGCATACATAAAACCTGTAAATAGTGGTACTCCCCAAAGTTTAGTAAACGCGGCATCAGGATATTGCCATGAACTAATCGATGCTGATGTTTTAAATAACTCCATTATGAAACCGACTAAGTGGAAGACGCCGATCGCTTTCAATTCATCCCATGTTTCGAGTTTTGACCATATCAGTAATGCTTGAAAGGCCACTGCAAATACTAATAGCACATCATAACGCGGTATGCCTACGATGCCTTTTGCCGGCACCAAAAATAAAGCCAAAAAAAAGAAACCAGCAAATAAGCACGAGCGTGCATTAATCAATCCAAAGAAAAGAAATTCTAAAATAAATCGCTTAATACCCGTGCTGTTATTAGGCTTATGAGCCATTAATAAGTTATCAACTTTACGCAGAACATTCAGTTTCTGGCACATACTTTCCATTTACTTAACCTGTTGGTATTATTTTCTGTCAACTCACTACGATAATGTTTATTTCACGCTGCGAATTCTAGCAGGATTTGAATAACCATTCACCAGCACCCCTCCGGTAAAAGGCCAGCTCTTGGCTGAAAAATAGTCTTTGTAAGGTGATCTGCTGTTGGAACATTGATTTATTACAGGAGAGAAAGAAGAGAGCACTTCTTATGAGCTTGCTGTAAGTAGCTTTTTACCGAACTCATTGAAACATCAAGGTCTTCCGCCACATCTTTATAGCGCATCCCTTGCAGTTGTGTCAGCAAAAATGCCTGTCGGGCTTTTGTCGGAAGCTCATCGAGAGTTTTATCTATCCTGTCTAACTGTTCTAACAGCAAAAACTGATATTCAGAAGAATTTGATGAAATTTTAGGCACTGTACGGACATATTCCAGATAACCGTCCTCAAGTTTTTTCCTGCGGTAGTGATTAGCGATGGTTCTTCGGGCTATCGTCATCAAAAAGGCTTTTGGCTGGCGGATATCTGCAAGATCCGAAGACTGCATCAGTTTGATAAAGATTTCATGGGTGAGATCTTCAGCATGGTTCGGAAAGGCACTGTTTTGTCTGACCCAGCAGCATAACCAACGGTGGTGGTCGAAATAGAGTTTATGGGCGATTTCATTGTGCCCAAATGTGCTTTTTTGCACCGCCATGATGATATTACCTAAATGAGGTAGGATAAATACGATAATGATTATTATTTGTATTTAGTGGAGGGAAGTCAATGTAGCATTTTAGGCTTAACCCCCTTAAAAATTAAGAGGGTTAAAAAGTGAGTGATTAAATGTCAGTTAGAATTGCTGTGAAATACTGAACTTGTAGTTACGGCCAATGCCCGAAACCTCTTCCCCTAAGTAAGGAGAGTAAGCACGGTTAAACAGGTTATCGATAGTGATGCGGGCTTCAAAGCCTTTCATATAAGGAGAACGCCAGCTAGCAAACAGGCCATGCAGGGCATAACCGCTGCTTTTTGGCAGTGCCCAGGATTCAGACATTGGGTCATCATCAACTGGTGAACGATCTTGCTTACGAATAAAGTCACCTTTCCAACCCATCGTCATCTGCCATTGTGGGATCTTGAACCCTAGCATGGCATGTGCAGAAGTCGGCGGAATTTCTGTAATCCAGGTTTTGCGACCTAACCATGGATCTCGCATTGAAGCATCACGCTGGCCACGTATTGTGGAGAAAGAGAATTTACCGAATAGCGTTCTGCTGTCATAGAAAGTCTCAATTTCCAGACCTTCAATGGTATAGCCCGGCAGATTGCGATAATTTGCCAGTGGTTTTCCACATGAACTGCTAGAATCACTTTCAACTTGAGCTTCACAATACATCCCACGTCTTTTGAAAATTTCATCTTTACCACGGTTGTGGAACAAGGTGGTGCGAATTTGCAGATTGTCATCTTTAAGCATCAGATTATCCAAATCGAAAATTGCGCCGAGGCGTACTCCTGTCATTCTTTCAACATCAAGATTACGGCTGGAGCCGGGGAGATTGGTTTCATTTGACTGAACCTCATATTGCTCGTCAACCACGGGTGCTCGCCATGTACGGCTGATATCCGCAAACAGTGAAAGATTTTTGCTGGCTTGCCACACCATGCCTAAATGAGGCGACCAGCCAGCATAAGTTACACTACTATAGTCATGGTTTACTTTTGGTGACTTGTCGTTAAATCTATGCGCCTTATTCTCTTCACCTATATTTTTGATATGGTCGTAGCGGACCCCCGGAGTTACAGTAACATTGCCCAGTTTTAACGAATCCTGAATATATATGCTGTAAATCTGCTGACTACCGGCTGGCATATAGTAAGGTTGATAATAGCCATAATTATACTCGGCGTTATTTTTCTTACTCTTATCGAACATTAAAACGTCGCGGTTATTCTTATGCCAACGAGTTCCCACCAATAATTCATGTTCGACTATACCTGTTGAGAATACGCTTTTATTGCTGATATCAGCGATATTATCGATGTAAGCAACCCAGCTTTTATTACCCATTAATCCACCGAAATATTTTGAAGAATTCTCTGGGCGGCTATCATCTTGCTTGGTTTTAGAATAAGCATAGGTCATTGTCAGATTTAGCCACGGATGATCTTCCGGTGCGATATTCCATTTGGCCGTATAGTTTTGGTCGACTTGATTACGAAAGACAAGTTTTCTCTTCCATGCCCCATCCCAGCCATATTGTTTTACATCGCTGATTGACGGAACCTCCATCTCATCCCGTTTAACCGCCCACGGCTGCTAGCCATCGGATTCGGAGCGCATGGCTGAAAAGCTCAATGTATGCGTGTCACTGGGGTAGATATTGGTTTTCAATAAATAGGACGTTTGGTTGTTTTGCGAATACTCAAAGCGTGTGCCATCAGGGCGCTTAATATTATGACCATCGCGTTTGCTGACATAGAGCAATCCATCAACAAAGCCGTTGGGATCTCTGCCGTATATTGCGCCACTATTGATCCATTGCCTGTCATTCGTGTGGTAGCTCTGTTTGATAAAGCCACCCCAATCCTCATCAGGACGTAATAAGTCTGTGGCATCTTTTGTCACAATTTTGACGGAACCACCAAACCCACCATTACCATTCAGCAAATTGTGCGGCCCTTTATCAACATCTACACGCTTGATTAACTCTGGTTCAATAAAGATAGAACCCTGACGATATTTCTCGAATCCTTTTGGAGAATCATCCAGAGTGATTTTGACATCTTCTGATTCTCCCATGCCCCAGATATTCAGTGTTTGCCCACCGGGACGCGGAGAGCCTGACATCGAAACACCGGGAAGTTGATCAAGCAATTGTGCAACGTTATCGGCTTGAGTTCGGTCAATATCTGCTTTTTTGAGCACTGAACTACCCGCACTGGTGCTATTGTGTAAACTTCCTACAACGGAAAGTGTAGATAATTTCACCACCTCATCTTTTTTTTCAGCTTTTTGTTCAGCTGGATTTTCAATAGCGTAAACAGGGCTGGAGAATGCAGCCCCCAACACTAATGTCCCTGAGAATGTACTGCTCAAAATTTTTTGAATCACGGTTACGAGTGGGCGTTTTTCTAATTTTTGACTATTATTTGCCATAAATTTCCTGGAATATGATCAAGTAAAGTATTTTCATTGTTATAAGTCACCTGAGAAAGGAAATCGGGCAAATCAAAATGAGAATTATTTTTGTTTTTGTCTAGTTTGTTACGCCTTCTCAACTGCTGACTATGTCAGCAATGGGAGCAAAGTGCTTGTGGGATGTTATGGCACAGAATGGCCAGAACACTCATCGGCGAGGTCATTTACGTAAGTGCAATTTCCGTAAGTACGGGGAGTTAGTCAATGAAGAAAAAGATTCTTAGTTCTCTGATCTTGGCAGGTATTGTGGCACTGATTGTTGGCTGTGATGACGCTTCTAAAAAAGCGGAAGAGGTTGCACAGCAAACTGAAGAAAGCGCAGCACAAACGAAAACTGATGCTGAACAGAAAGTCACAGGCATGATGGATAGTGCAAAAGAAAAATCGCAGGAAATGAAGGAGAGTGCTCTGCATGAAAGCCATGGTATTGTTGATAAGTCCAAAGAAGTGCAAAGCCAAATCAGTAATTCCGTCAGTGATGTAGCCGATCAAATGAAGTCTAAAATGGCAGATATGCAGAATGAGGCCACTAAGACAGCGGGTGATTTGATGGATAATATGAAAGCGAAAACAGGAGATATACAGCATCAGGCCACTGACAAGATCAATCAACTTTCAGATGAAATGAAGTCGAAAACGGAAGAAATAAAATCTGAGGCTGATAAAAAAACGGATGATTTACTCAATAGCCTTAAAGGTGACAGCGATAAAAAAGAATAAGGTTAATTTATCGACTCGATATCCTGTTGGTGTGAACATGAATTAATATCGCGAGGGTGATCTGTAAATGATCACCCTTATTTTTACATGATTTCAACTGAATTATCGTTCTATCCTTCTGACTTGACTTACTTATCTATTTAAAAGTAGGTTAGGATTTACTTTGTAAATCACACTCAGGACATAATAATGAAAATAAAACACAGCTTAGGAAGACAGGACTCCACGTTAATTCAGCAAGCGTTCACCATCCGCAAACAAATATTTACGGATGAGCAGGGATTTGCAGCAGAAATTGATATTGATGAATACGATGATATTGCCCTGCATGTCGTGATATTTGATGATGAAAAGCCAATTGGTGTATTACGAGCGTTCCCAAAGGACAATAACGTGCTTAAAGTTGGACGTGTTGCGGTATTGAAAGATTATCGCGGTCGGGGAATAGGTCGTAAGGTCATGGAGTTTGTTGAGGATTATGGACGAAAAAATGGCATTATAACTATTGGGTTATCCTCGCAATGTCATGCTCAACCATTTTATGAAAGCCTTGGTTATCAGGCTCACGGTGAAATTTATTTGGAAGAGGGCGCGGAACATATCTTTATGACATTGGACTTGGCGTAATCATTTTTTTGATGAATTTGAAAGAATTTGATATCGAAAAGTAATAATTATCACTATTTGAAATATCAATACGGGAAAAGTGAGTGTGCAAACAATATTGCATGAATCACTCAATTTCCCATATTAGTAGTTTATTCTGTTTTCGTGAGAATAAATTTATTTATTGATTATTTTGTGCTAATTGACGAGCAGGTACGTTATTGGCAACATAATATTTCGCCTGACTGCGTGGTAGGGGAGATCTTCCTCGAATTTTATCAGCTATTTTTTCTGCCATCATAATTGTAGTGGCATTCAAATTACCGGTAATGATTTTAGGCATAATGGAAGCATCAATAACACGCAGGTTTTTAACGCCATGCACACGTCCCTGGCCATCTACGACTGCCATTTCATCTGTCCCCATTTTGCAACTGCATGATGGGTGAAATGCAGTTTCGGCATGTTCACGAATAAAGGTATTGAGTTGTTCATCTGTCTGGATTTCTGTGCCCGGTCTGATTTCTCGTCCACAATATGGAGCCAGCGCAGGCTGAGCCATGATTTCCCGTGTAATGCGAATAACATCGCGGAATTCCTGCCAATCTTGTTCTGTTGACATGTAATTGAACAGAATGCTGGGTTGCTGACGTGGATCTCGTGATGTGATTTTCACTTGTCCACGGCTTGGTGAACGCATGGAACCAACGTGGGCCTGAAAGCTATGTTGATTGACGGCATGGTTGCCGTTGTAATTAATGGCAACGGGCAGGAAATGAAACTGAATATTTGGCCAAGCAAATTTTTCACTGGTACGAATAAAACCACCAGCTTCAAATTGATTACTGGCACCAATGCCTGTGCCTTTGAATAACCATTCAGCACCGATTTGAGGTTGGTTATACCATTTCAGTGCCGGATAGAGGGAAATGGGTTTTAAGCATTCATACTGCAAGTACATCTCAAGGTGATCTTGTAGGTTTTGCCCAACTCCCGGCAATACCTGTACCGCAGGAATGCCAAACTCGTTCAATATTTCCTCTGGGCCAACGCCTGAACGCTGCAAAATCTGTGGAGAAGCGATTGTGCCTGCACAGAGTAAAACTTCTTTACGTGCTGCTGCTTGGGTTAAAACCGAACTATTGCCTTGATAAAAATTGACGCCGATAGCTGTCTTTCCTTCGAATTCGAGGGTATCGGTCAAAGCATGAGTAATAATGGTGAGATTGGCGCGTGATCGCGCTTGATCCAGATAGCCACGGGCTGTGCTGGCACGACGCCCGTTAGGGGTGACAGTGCGGTCCATCGGGCCAAAGCCTTCTTGCTGATAGCCATTCAGATCATCAGTACATGGATAACCCGCTTGGATACCCGCTTCTACCATCGCGTGAAAGAGTTCATTATTTCCCGCCTTGGGAGTCATGACACTGACTGGCCCGTCACTGCCGTGATAGTCATTTTCGCCAGTATCCCGTGACTCTGCCTTGCGAAAGTAAGGGAGGCAATCAAGATAAGTCCAGTCTTCCAGACCCAGTTGTATTGCCCAATGATCAAAGTCCATTGCATTGCCACGGATATAGCACATGCCATTGATCAGTGAAGATCCACCAAGCCCCTTACCGCGACTACATTCCATGCGTCGGTTATTCATATGGGGTTCAGGATCGGTTTCATATGCCCAGTTATAACGGGTTCCCTGCAAAGGATATGCCAGCGCCGCTGGCATTTGAGTACGGAAGTCGAATCGGTAATCTGGCCCACCTGCTTCAAGCAGCAGGACAGTAACATCGGGATCTTCCGTCAAACGAGTTGCAAGTACGTTACCCGCTGAACCTGCACCGATAATAATGTAATCAAATACCATTGTTATCCCCTCTGTTTCAGTCATGGATTAAAATAGGGATTCAAAATTGCCCAGTTCCACCTGTATTGATTTGGTTTGTGTGTAATGTTGTAGTGTGACCAGCCCATTTTCGCGGCCAACACCGGAATGTTTATAACCACCGACAGGCATGGCCGCCGGAGATTCTCCCCATGTGTTGATCCAGCAGATCCCCGCTTCCAGTTGGTGGATCACGCGGTGTGCCCGGGAAAGATCTTTGGTCACCAACCCTGCTCCTAAGCCGTAATGGGTGTTATTGGCTCGGGCAATGACTTCATCCTCCGTTTCATAAGACAGGATGCACATCACAGGGCCAAAGATTTCTTCCTGTGTAATCAGCATATCATCGGTACAGTCACTGAATACCGTTGGTGCAACAAACGCGCCTTCCGCCAGTTCACCTTCCAGCAGACGTTCACCACCACAGAGCAGGCGAGCAGGAGTATTTTTGCCGCTTTCAATATAGCGCAAAACGGATTCCATATGTGGGAAGCTCACCAGAGGGCCAAAGTTGGTGTTGGGATCGAGCGGTGCGCCAATGCGAATGCGTCTAACACGCTCAAGAATTTTGGCTTCAAATTGTGGGAGCAGTGCTTTGGGAATAAAGACTCGTGTCCCGTTGGTGCAAACCTGACCTGAACTGAAAAAGTTTGCGATCATAGCAATATCGGCGGCACGATCTAGATCGGCATCATCAAAGATGATCAGCGGAGATTTGCCGCCCAATTCCATTGTGACTTCTTTTAAGCTTGAGCCAGAAGCATTTGCCATGACTTTTTTGCCTGTGACAATGCCACCAGTAAAAGACATCTTGGCGATTTTAGGATGGATTGCCAGGTAATGCCCCACCTCATGACCCGCACCAGTCAAGACGTTGAACACGCCATCGGGCAAACCTGCTTCGGTATAGATCTCAGCTAATTTCAGGGCGGTTAGGGAAGTGACTTCACTGGGTTTGAAAATCATGGCATTGCCGGCTGCCAGAGCTGGTGCTGATTTCCAGAGGGCGATTTGAATGGGGTAGTTCCATGCCCCGATACCCGCCACGACGCCCAATGGTTCACGACGCGTATACACGAAAGAAGATTCACGCAGTGGAATTTGCTGGCCTTCAAGGGCTGGGATCAAACCAGCATAATATTCCAGTACATCAGCGCCAGTGACAATATCAACCTGCTGAGTTTCAGAAAGTGGTTTGCCAGTATCCAGTGTTTCCAATTCAGCCAGTTCATCATTGCGTTCACGCAAGATATTGACTGCCTTATGCAAGATCCGCGAACGTTCCACCGCCGTCATGGCAGCCCAGATTTTTTGCGCTTTATGGGCGCTTTCGACGGCTAGATCAACATCCTGCTCGGTTGCGGATTGAAATTGAGCAATAACTTCGCCATTGGCTGGATTGATTGCATCAAAAGTCGTGTGGTTGGGATTGGTACTATTAACATAAGCGCCGTGGATATAAAGTTTCTGTAATCCAAAATGGGTCATAGATTCTCCTTAAGAGCTTATCCATTAGGTTGTAAGCTAGAATTCAGGTCATATCTGATATGCCGAGTTTCTGCTCGATGTAATTGATGGTTATCTTGAATGCCCCTTCTATGTCAAAAGGCTTGCTGCTTAACGCACTTCTCAGCCAAATACCATCAATTAATGCAGCAAGACCTTGTGCCGCCAGTCGAGCTTCTGCTTTGGGCAGGGTGCGTCTAAATTCGACACAGATATTGGAATACAAACGGCGTTCATTGACTTGTTGTAACCGATACAGGTTGGGCTGATGAATGCTACTCGCCCAGAATGCCAACCAAGTTTTCATTGCTGCACTGCTGATTTGGCTGGGATCAAAATTCCCTTCGACAATGGCCTTCAGCCTTTGAATGGGGGTTGCGTTGTCAAGCAGGCGTAATCGGCGGGCTACTGCCATTCCCAGTTGATGCAATAAGTAACGCATGGTGGCTTCCAGTAGCCCATTTTTATCTTTGAAATAGTGGCTGATAATTCCGTTGGAGACCCCGGCTTTTCGGGCTATTTGCGCAATAGTTGCTTCCTGCATTCCAACTTCATTGACGACGGCTAATGTTGCATCAATGAGTTGCTGTTTTCTTATCGACTGTATTCCAATTTTTGGCATGATTTTATATTCAGCAAATCAATCACTAGGCAGCTATTAAACTTTTTTTTGATTGAATGTTCAATCAAAATTAAATATGTTTTATTACAATATTTTCACAAAGTATAATCGAAATTATTCAATGTGACTTAAATTTTAATTTTAATTCAATTGGTTATGTCCATTATTCTTTTTCTGCACTTTCACTTCCATTAATTTCAGGAACTGCCTATGAGCACACAAGACAGTCCAAAAAACACTCAGAAGGATACACTGAACTCTGTCGTTTTTTTCACTTCTGCTGGACTGATTATCATTTTTTCGTTATTCACGATTTTTTTCACTGATGCAACAAGTATCTGGATAAAAAACACCCTGAATAGGGTCTCTAAAACTTTTGGCTGGTACTATTTGCTGGCTGCTACGCTTTACATCGTGTTTGTCATTTTTGTTGCTGCTTCCCGTTTTGGTTCCATCAAATTGGGGCCAGAGCAATCTAAGCCGGAATTTAGTTTGCTCAGTTGGGCGGCTATGTTGTTTGCCGCTGGAATAGGCATTGACTTGATGTTTTTCTCGGTGGCTGAACCCGTGACGCAGTATATGCGGCCACCAACAGGTCAAGGAGAAACGATTGAAGCAGCTCGTCAGGCGATGGTGTGGACACTGTTCCACTATGGCCTGACGGGCTGGTCTATGTATGCTTTGATGGGAATTGCACTGGGATATTTTAGTTATCGTTATAACTTGCCTTTGACTATTCGTTCAGCACTTTATCCTATTTTTGGTAATCGAATAAACGGCCCAATTGGTCATGCCGTGGATATTGCGGCAGTGATAGGGACGACTTTTGGGATTGCAACCACGTTAGGTATTGGGGTGGTACAGCTGAATTACGGCCTAAAAGTGCTTTTTGGATTGCCACAGGGCTTGGGGGTTCAGGGCGGTTTGATACTGCTGTCTGTGGTGATGGCTATTGTCTCTGTGACTTCTGGGGTGAATAAGGGGATTCGATTTTTGTCCGAATTGAATGTGCTGTTGGCACTTGGTCTGGTCTTGTTTATCTTGTTTGTGGGCGATACTGAATTCCTGCTTAACGGGTTAGTGCAGAATGTTGGAGACTATATTAGTCGTTTCATGGGCATGACACTGAACAGTTTTGCATTTGAACGTCCGACAGAATGGATGAATAATTGGACGCTATTTTTCTGGGCGTGGTGGGTGGCTTGGTCGCCGTTTGTTGGCTTGTTTTTGGCGCGTATTTCCCGTGGCAGAACTATTCGTCAGTTTGTTATGGGAACATTAGTCATTCCATTTGTTTTTACACTGTTATGGCTATCGATTTTTGGTAACAGTGTGTTGTATGAAATCCTTCATGGTAATCGCCAATTGGCAGAAACCGTGCTACAACACCCGGAGCAGGGTTTTTATGGTTTGCTGGCGCTTTATCCGGCATTCACGTTTAGCGCTTCTGTTGCCACAATTACGGGATTGTTGTTTTATGTGACATCAGCGGACTCTGGCTCGCTGGTTTTGGGGAATTTCACTTCCAATCTCAGTGATATCAATAATGATGCCCCTAATTGGTTACGCATCTTCTGGTCTGTGGCGATTGGGGTATTAACACTGGGCATATTAATGACTGACGGCATTTCTGCTTTGCAAAATACCACGGTCATAATGGGGCTACCTTTTAGTTTTGTGATCTTCTTTGTGATGGCGGGATTGTATAAGTCATTGCGTGTAGAAGATTTTAGAAAAGCGAGTTCGTTACAAAATACTTCTCCTACTCTTGTGCATGATAATGGTTCATTGAACTGGAAGCAGCGCCTCAGCCGTATGATGCATTTCCCTGGCACGAAAAATACCCAACGTATGCTGGATAGGGTATGTCGTCCAGCCATGCTGGAAGTCGCGAAAGAGTTAGTTTTGAGTGGTGCGAAAGCCCAATTTAATGCCCTACCCCCGAAAGAAGACAAGCGGCTGAACCCATTTGAGCTGGTTGTTGATTTGGGTGATGAACAAAATTTTGTCTATCAGATCTGGCCGCAACGTTATTCTGTGCCTGGATTTACCTATCGAGCAAGATCGGGCAAATCTTATTATTACCGGCTGGAAACTTTTCTGATGGAAGGAACACAGGGCAATGATTTGATGAATTATACGAAAGAGCAAATCATTAGCGATATTCTTGACCACTATGAAAAACATCTGAATTTTATTCACTTGAACCGCGAAGCACCGGGACAGACATTGATTTTTCCAAGTGGAGGATAAGATCAAGTGATAAAGAATCGCCTGTGTTATATGAACTTGCAGGCGATTCTTTTATCAAAATAGAGAATTAATTTTATCGTTTAAAATTAATTAGGATATTTTTATCCATTTTATGAATGATAAGCATCGGGATAAATTTTACCATAATGACCATCCAATTGAGATTCTGACATTTTTGATATTTCAACATATCTTGGTGAAAACAAAACAAGAAACGACATCAATCCCATTAAGGCAGAAAATATTAATAATAAAATTCTTATATCATAACTTTCTATGATATATGTTGCAGATACCATACCTAACGGTATTGACATGATGCAGATAGCGAGAAATTTAGATTCCATTGTATTACGATGAGTCTCTGGGGTTGCAAGACATCGAATTGAAGTGGTGTTTATATTGTAAATAACCACCCCTATTCCACTAATTAACATATAACTACATAATCCAATTAAGGAGGTTGCAGTGGATATTCCCGTTATGCATACAGATATAGTGAATGCTGCAATAAATGCACTATGAGCTTTGCAAAATATTTTATTTATTATTTTAATCACAATGACACTACCAATCATCATACCTAACCCAAATGTTGCTTCGGCAATTCCCACATGTAAAGCACTAAGTTTAAATTCATTTAAAATAATAAGTGGTGTTATATAGGTTACTAATGGAACTATGGTGAAATTAAAAAAAGAAGAAACGATAACTAAACTTGTTTCTGTAGGGTTTTTAGTAATGATTTTAATACTTTTTATATTACTTTTATGGTGTTGCAATGGCTTTTCTTTTTGTTGATTTTTTATAAAATAAAACCCGATGATTGATGAAAGAGACATTAAGGAAATGAAAATTAAAGCACCATCAATTTTTAAGTAATGGATTATAATTCCAGATATAGCCGGGCCAAGGATGATATTAACGGAATTAACGATCCCTCTATACTTAAATGCAGATTCTAATTTATTTTTATTACTTATTTCCGGAAGGATGCTTGTACCAATTGGTTGAATGAGTATGGCTGAAATCGAAGCGAAAATATATATTATTCCTAAGGGGAGATATAGATTGTTATCTATAAAATTAGAGAAAATAAAAAGTAATGAGGTTGGGGTTATACAAAATAATATTATATTTTTTTTATTGAATGTATCTCCAAGGTTACTCATGAAAACTAGGAATACGACTTGTAAGAACCACGATGTAAAAATAAACCATCCAAGCTGAAAATCTAGATTTAGCACCTCAATCATCCACCATGAAAATAACATGCCAAAAGCCCTTGTAGAGGATGTAAATAAAATATCAGATATTTGATATAAAAAAAATGAAATATTATTTTTCATTATTACCCTTATACTTATTAATAACTTTATTTGTTGATAAATTTAGCTAATGGTACATATGAAATGTATTAATGTCACTTTTATACCCTTCATCTTTCAAGTTGCTGCTTTGCTGGCTGCGTTGCAGTTTGAAATCTATTGGGTATATGTTGAAACTGAATGATGAATGGCGTTAGAGCATAATAAATTTTTATATGGTTTGCCTTCCATTGGTTGGGTTGGGGCGCTGCTTGGCATGATGGCATTGGTGCCAGTTTTGGTGGATACGAGTTTGCATTCAGGTAAATTAACTCGTTGAAATTTGCTTAAAAAATTAGCTAGAGTTTCATGATCTCTTTATGTATATTTATACAGTGTTCTGGCATGGGGAGATCAAATGCGCAAAATTATTCATATT
Organism: Xenorhabdus lircayensis; assembly: GCF_016306625.1. Classification (GTDB taxonomy): domain Bacteria; phylum Pseudomonadota; class Gammaproteobacteria; order Enterobacterales; family Enterobacteriaceae; genus Xenorhabdus; species Xenorhabdus lircayensis. Next base: position 32,761 of record NZ_JACOII010000016.1, read on the forward strand.
GATATGGACTGCTTTTTTGCCGCCATTGAAATGCGGGATAACCCAACATTCCGCGATATTCCTATTGCAGTGGGGGGAAGTGCGGACCGGCGAGGTGTGATTAGTACGGCCAATTATCACGCCCGTCGTTTTGGAGTACATAGTGCGATGCCCACAGCCATGGCGGTAAAACTTTGTCCTCAATTGAAAGTGATCCCCGGTCGAATGGCACTTTATAAAGAGGTGTCTCAACATATTCGTCAGATTTTTTCCCGTTACACTGAGCTGATTGAACCTCTCTCGCTAGATGAGGCCTATCTGGATGTGACGGATTGCCATTATTGCCACGGTTCTGCCACATTAATTGCCCAAGAAATTCGTCAGGTGATCTTTGATGAGTTGCAATTGACTGCATCCGCTGGTGTTGCTCCCGTCAGGTTTTTGGCCAAAATCGCGTCTGATATCAATAAACCCAATGGTCAATATATTATCTCTCCTGAGCACGTAGAAACCTTTGTGAAATCACTGCCATTACGCAAGATTCCCGGTGTTGGGAAAGTCACGGCTAAACGTCTATCAGATATGGGATTGGAAACCTGCTCTGATGTTCAACACTACGATAAGCTAGCGTTAATTAAAAGTTTGGGCAAATTTGGTCTGGCGCTTTGGGAGCGCAGCCATGGCATTGATGAACGGCAAATCACGCCAGATCGCTTGCGTAAATCTGTTGGGGTGGAAAAAACTTTGGCACAGGATATTCATGAGTGGTGTGAGTGTGTAGAGTTGATTGAACAGCTTTATCCTGAGCTGGAAAAACGGCTAGAAAAGGTAAAACCCGACTTTCGTATTGCTCGTCAGGGTATCAAATTAAAATTTGACGATTTTCAATTAACAACACAGGAACATACCCATCCTTTGTTGGATAAATCCGATCTGATTAAGGTTGCAAAACAGGCTTGGGAAATGCGCAGGGAAGGGCGGGGAGTTCGGTTGGTCGGCCTGCATGTGACATTACAAAATCCACAACTGGAACGTCAACTCTTATTGGAGTGGTAATTTTGAAATGGTAAAGAGGAGGTGGCATACAAGATGGGAATCTCCCCCACAGCAGATGGCAGGGGAGGCGCAATATGACTCTTTATTGTTTTTATTATTACTCGGCATCACTCTTTAACCGGAATAGCTTTCAATATTGCGGTGAGTAATTGCCAATACTGACCAACACTCTTAATATGCACTTTCTCATCAGGAGAGTGAGCACCGCGAATGGTTGGGCCGATGGAAACCATGTCCATATCAGGATACGGTTTTTTGAACAGACCACACTCTAGGCCAGCGTGGATCACCATGATATTTGGGGTTTTGTCGAAAAGTTGGTGATAAGTTTCACGAACTAAATGCATGACCGGGGAGTTGGCATCAGGCTGCCAGCCCGGGTAGCTGCCATTGGCTACTGTTTCTGCACCAGACAGTTTTGCCAGAGAATGCAGCATCTCAACAACATAAGTTTTGCCACTTTCGATCAATGAACGAATCAGGCAGATAACCTCGGCTTTCTCTTCATCCATCGTTACAACGCCAACGTTCAGCGAGGTTTCTACAACGCCTTTAGCTACGTCACTCATACGGATTACGCCATTAGGCATGGTATTGAGCATGGACAGGAAACGGGTTTGGCAACCAGCCGTTAACGCCTGTGATGAGGTTTCGATTTCATCCAGTAAGAGAGTAAGATTGGCTTCAACGACCGCGTATTCGTTTTTCAGTGTTTCCAGATAGCTATCTTTTAGTTGATGCAGTTTTTCAATTTTATCGGCAGGAACCGCAATCACGGTAGAACCTTCACGAGGGATGGCATTACGCAGGGTTCCACCTTGGAGATGAATCAATTTCAGGTTTAGCTCATCTGCATGCGCAGTTAGGAAACGAGCCAGTAATTTGTTGGCATTACCCAGTCCCAGATGAATATCACCACCAGAGTGACCACCTTTTAACCCTTTGATAGTTAGTTGCAGGGTTTTGTAGCCAGCCGTTAGAGCTTCACGGGACAGTTGCAAGGTTGTGATAAAATCAATGCCACCTGCACAACCCATGTAGATTTCACCTTCTTCTTCCGAATCGGTATTGATCAGAATATCAGCCTGCAACCAGCCAGATTTCAGGCCAAATGCGCCATCCATGCCAGCCTCTTCGGTCATGGTCAATAAAACTTCCAATGGGCCGTGTTTGACGGATTCGTCCGCCAATACCGCCAGAGCGGAAGCCATGCCGATACCATTATCAGAACCCAGAGTTGTACCATCAGCAGTAACCCAATCACCGTCGATATAAGGACGGATAGGATCTTTTGTGAAATCGTGTTGGGTATCGTTGTTTTTCTGTGGAACCATATCAAGGTGCGCCTGAAGTACGACGGCCTTACGGTTTTCCATTCCTTTTGAAGCAGGTTTTCTGATCAGAATATTGCCGGCTTCATCCTTCTCTACATGGAAATCTTTGTTTTTGGCCCACTCAATGATATGGGATACTAGCGCTTCTTCGTGATAAGACGGATGAGGAATGGAACAAATTTTGGCAAAAATATCCCAAAGGGGCTGAGGGGATAATGTTGATAATTCGGACACGGCGAATCTCCTGTAACGACATCTTGGTGAGATGAAAGTAGTAATATTTGACGCATTGGGGCGCTTTTGTTATCTAGCGTTATTCCAATGTCCATGCCATGCTTGAGAATACCATTTTATTACCTGCAATGCGCAGCCAGAATGAGGGCTTACCTTGTTTTTGCTGGTTTTTGTCTGCCCAAATCACTATAATCTTGCGCAACCTTTTTTCCGCAAAAACACTTTTCTGAAATATTCTTTAGTTTCCAGGACCAAATTTTATGAGTGAAAAATATGTTGTAACGTGGGATATGTTGCAAATCCATGCCCGTCAATTAGCGCAACGTTTGCTTCCCGTAGATCAATGGAAAGGCATTATTGCCGTTAGCCGTGGTGGTCTTGTCCCGGGGGCATTGCTGGCACGTGAGTTGGGAATTCGCCATGTCGACACAGTCTGTATTTCCAGCTATGATCATAATAATCAGCGCGAATTGAATGTATTGAAAAAAGCGGAAGGTGACAGTGACGGTGAAGGTTTTATCGTCGTTGATGATCTGGTTGATACCGGAGGCACTGCGCAGGCAATCCGTGAGATGTATCCGAAAGCCCATTTTGTAACGATTTTCGCAAAACCAGCTGGTCGTCCTCTTGTGGATGGTTATGTTGTTGATATTCCCCAAAACACATGGATTGAACAGCCATGGGATATGGGAGTCATATTTGTTCCACCTATTTGTGATAAGCAATAAGCTTTTTCTTTTGTCATGACTAAACAAAACCTTTCAGAATCGCTGTTTAAGCCTCGGTTTAAACAGCGGGAAACCTCTACATTGGTAAGATACATTCGCCCACAGTCTATAACTGCCAGTGATAGTATGCTTGGTGGGGAGCGCCGCGAGCGTTGGTACCGAATGATTAATTGGCTCGCTTGGATCTGGAGGGGGATAAATCCGCTGGAAATTCAAGATGTTCTCAGCCGGATTGCCGTGACAGATGCCGAGCGCAGTGCTGACAATTTGTTAGACACTGTGGTCGGCTATCGTAAAGGGAACTGGGCATTTGAGTGGTCTCAGCAGGCAATGCACTGGCAACAGGAAGCATTGCTTGCTGAAGAGACCGAGAAAGCCGGAGCATATTGGTTAAAGGCTGCAACGCGATACAGTATTGCGGCTTATCCTCATTTACGCGGTGACGAGCTGGCAGATCAGGCCATTGCACTGGCCAATAAAGCTTATGAAAATGCCGCGAATTTTTCTGACTATAAATTGAAAAAATTGGAATTTCAGTTGGAAGGGGGGAAAAGTGTTACTGGGTTACTGCATCTTCCTTCTCATGTTCAGGGGCCTTGTCCAACGATATTAGTCTGTGCCAGCCTGGATAATGTTCAGAGTGATTGTTGGCGGTTATTCCGCGAACATTTCTCTCCCCTCGGTTTTGCAATGCTAACGGTGGATATGCCTTCTGTTGGTTATTCTTCCAAATTTACATTGACGCAGGATACTTGCGCTCTTCATCAACAAGTTCTGCAACAACTGGACGGCATACCGTGGATTGATCATACCCGTATAGGTGTATTTGGTTTTCGTTTTGGTGCAAATATCGCTGTTCGCCTTGCCTATCTGGAACCAAAGCTTATTAAAGGTATATCGGTGATCGGGCCGATCGTTCATGAATTGCTGCATGATGAAAAACTACAGCAGAAAATCCCGTCAATGTATATCGATGTACTGGCTAGCCGTTTGGGTCTTTATCACGTTGATGAAGAGAGATTACGTTCAGAACTGAGTTGTTACTCGCTGAAAAACCAAGGCTTGCTGGGGCGCCGCTGTACTGTACCCATGCTTTCGGTGTATTGGGAAGACGATATTTTCAGCCCAAGGAAAGACTCTAAATTGATTGCCATGTCGTCAATGGATGGTTCATTAAAGGCTATTCCTGCTACATCAGTTTATAGTGGTTTCAATAAAGCATTACATCAAATAAGTGTATGGTTGAAAGATAAAGTATTATAAAATTAAATTTATTACTTGATATTTTTTAATCATTTGATACAAAGGTGTTCTGTATATAAGGAGGCCTTTGTATGACTTTACCCGCAAGTTATTCTATAAATAAGTTGTTAAAGAGTTTTTCTGCATTAGGACCGTATGTACGTGAATTAAAATGCCAAAATGGTTATTTTTTCTTTGATTGTTTAGCGGTTTGCGTCAGTGCAAAAGTGGCGCCAGAAAAACGCGAATTCTGGGGATGGTGGCTAGAATTAGAAGTACAGGAACAGGGCTTTGTTTATAACTATCAGATAGGTTTATTTGATAAAAATGGTGAATGGCGCGCTATGAGTATCAAGAAAAAGGCTGACCGTGAGCATCTTGAATCAACCTTGCAGACATTTCACAAACGTTTGGCCGATTCTTTTGATACTCTCAAATTGACGTTGACTCCATCTGAAAATACTATCGCCCTTCAGACTCAAGTTATGGCATGAGTTTGCTTTAAACCTGCTTTTTTTAAATCTTGCGTTATGTCAGTTGGCATAACGCTTCTCTCCTGTTAAAACTAAATACTATTTTTTTAACTGATGGTTTTCTTAAACGTATTGTTTTTTTAAATTAATTGTAATGGCAGAAATATGATGAATGGCAGCCAAACATTGGTTGTGAAACTGGGGACGAGTGTATTGACCGGTGGCTCTCGTCGTTTGAATCGTGCCCACATTGTGGAATTGGTTCGCCAGTGTGCTCAACAGCATAAAAAGGGACACCGCATCATTATTGTGACTTCTGGTGCGATTGCGGCTGGGCGTGAGCATTTAGGGTATCCCGACCTTCCTGCTACGATTGCTTCAAAACAGTTGCTGGCAGCCGTCGGACAAAGCCGCCTGATTCAATTATGGGAGCAGCTTTTCTCGATTTATGGTATCCATGTCGGGCAAATGTTGCTGACCCGTGCAGATTTGGAAGATCGTGAACGTTTCTTGAATGCAAGGGATACACTTCAGGCGTTGCTCGATAACCACATTGTTCCCATTATTAATGAAAATGATGCTGTTGCGACAGCAGAGATAAAAGTGGGTGACAATGATAACCTTTCTGCGTTAGCTGCTATTTTGGGCAGTGCAGATAAATTATTGCTCCTGACAGATATCGAAGGACTTTATACTGCTGATCCCCGTAATAATCCTGATGCTAAATTGATCTCTGAAGTGCATGACATCAGCGATGAAATAAAAATGATGGCAGGGGACAGTGTTTCAGGTTTGGGTACAGGAGGTATGGCGACAAAACTTCAGGCTGCGGGTATCGCGGGGCGTGCAGGAATTGATGTTATTATCGCTGCTGGTAATAAGCCGGACGTTATTGCCGATGTCATTGAAGGAAAATCGGTTGGCACGCGTTTTCATGGCTTGGCTAGTCCAATGGAAAATCGCAAGCGCTGGATCTTTGGTGCTCCTCCAGCTGGGGAAATCATTGTCGATCATGGTGCAGAAGCGGCCATTCTTGAAAAAGGCAGCTCGTTGTTGCCAAAAGGGATCAAAAACGTTAAAGGTGATTTTTCCCGTGGTGAAGTCATCCGCATCCGTAGCTTATCTGGCAAGGATTTGGCTCATGGTGTTTGTCGTTACAATAGCGATGCCTTACGTCTGATTGCAGGCCATCATTCACAGCAAATCAGCCAGATACTGGGTTATGAATATGGCGCCGTTGCGGTTCACCGTGACGATTTGATCGTAAATTAATTGATCGTAAATTAATCGTGAGTTAAGGATTCCACCATGCTAGAGCAGATGGGAAAAGCGGCCAAAGCAGCATCATGGCAGTTGGCGCAATTGAGTACCAGCCAGAAAAATCAGGCGTTGAATCACATTGCTGATTTGTTGGAAACAGAAATTGAAGTGATCCTTGCTGCTAATCAGCAAGATATGGATCAGGCTTGTGAACAGGGGATGAGTGAAGCACTGCTTGATCGGTTATTGCTGACTCCTGAGCGGTTGAATGCCATAGCTAATGATGTGCGTCAGGTCTGCCGTTTGGCTGATCCTGTTGGGCAAGTCATGGATGGGCAACTATTGGATAATGGTTTGCAATTGAGTCGCCGCCGGGTCCCTCTGGGAGTTATTGGCGTGATTTATGAAGCCCGCCCCAATGTCACTATTGATGTGGCGTCGCTGTGCCTGAAAACCGGGAATGCGGTAATACTGCGCGGTGGTAAAGAGACTCACCATACCAATCAGGCTATGGTTAAAGTCATTCAGCAGGCACTGGAGCAAAGCGGTTTATCTGCCTCTGCGGTTCAGGCTATCAATAAGCCCGATCGCGAATTGGTGGCTGAACTGCTGAAAATGGATCGCTATGTTGATATGTTGATCCCTCGAGGTGGCGCAGGGTTACATAAGTTGTGCCGTGAACAATCTACTATTCCGGTGATTACCGGGGGTATTGGTGTTTGTCACACGTTTGTAGATGAACATATCAATGTTGAAAAAGCATTGGAAGTCATCACTAATGCGAAAGTTCAGCGTCCAAGTGCCTGTAATTCACTGGAAACCTTGTTAGTACATGAGAAAATTGCAGCTGATTTCCTGCCAGTCTTGAGTACCAGAATGAAAGAACAGGGGGTAACACTGCATGCAAGCTCATCAGCGATGGTATTACTGAAAGATGGCCCAGCAACAGTCGTCGAAGTAGCAGAAGAAGATTACTGTGATGAATGGCTATCACTGGATATGAGTGTAGATATTGTCAGAGATATCGATCAAGCTATTGATCATATCCGCACTTATGGCACTGCCCATTCTGATGCGATCCTAACGGAGTCTTTGCAGCAGGCTGATTATTTTGTGCGTCATGTGGATTCTGCCGCCGTATATGTGAATGCAAGCACTCGTTTTACTGATGGTGGTCAGTTTGGTTTAGGGGCTGAAGTGGCTGTCAGTACTCAGAAATTACACTCCAGAGGCCCAATGGGACTTGATGCATTGACAACGTATAAATGGGTTGGTTATGGCAATTATTTGCCCCGCCGCTAATAATATTCCGTTTTAATTAGAATTCGTTGAATTATGTCGAGTCACACTTAAAATTAAGTGTGACTTTTTGTTCAATGAAAAATATTTTTTTACACAGGTGTAAATATTTAGTTACTATACTTTATGTTTAATCTTATTTTATATATCCTTCAGGAAGACAGCGAAATGAAACAAACTCTATTTATCGTAGGCGCACGAGGTGCAGGGAAGACGACAATAGGTAAGTTGTTGGCTGAAACATTATCGTACAAATTTGTTGACACTGATGAAAGTATTCAAATCTCCAGTGAAATGACTATTGCTGATCTTGTTGAACAACATGGTTGGGAATATTTCAGGAAATTGGAAAGCAAAATGCTGAGAACGGTTAGCCAGCATGAACGCGTTATTTCCACTGGCGGGGGAATGGTTCTGTCTCCGGAAAATCGTCATTATATGCAACAGAATGGTATTGTGATTTATTTACAGGCATCCGCAGAAGTTCTAATCAAGCGGCTATCTCTCAATCCAGAAAACTCACAGCGCCCCAGCCTGACAGGAAAGTCCATCATAGAAGAAATTGAAGGGATATTGGTTGAAAGGGAACCATTATACCGTGGGTGTGCTGATTTCATTGTTGATGCTAGCTTTGCAACAGAAGATATCGTTTCTAGTGTTAAATCTTACATTTTAAACCAGTAAAATAAAATAATTTGATATATTAAGGTATTTTGAGTTTATTTCTTATCTAACGGGGGAAATCTTATATATCAGAGTGCTTATACAACTTATAGTATCATTCTACTTACTCACTTTAATTTTATTTAATTATATTTGAGATATGGATATGCTCTTAAAATTTATTCGGTTACTTGTTCGTGTACTCTTTAGGGTCACAGTAGAAGGTGATGATAAGCAGCTCAAACACCCTAAATGCATTATTACACCCAATCATATTTCGTTTCTGGATGGTCTCCTAATTGGATTATTCTTGCCGGTAAAGCCTGTATTCGCTATCTATTCTAGTATTGCGACTCGCGGTTTTCTCAAATTCATTAAGTCTTATGCGGATGTTGTACCTCTAGACCCAACCAACCCGATGGCAGTCAGGACGCTGGTTAAAGAAGTGGACAAAGGGCGTCCGATCGTGATTTTCCCAGAAGGGCGGATCACCATGACTGGCTCTCTCATGAAAATCTATGATGGTGCTGCATTTATCGCAGCAAAATCAGGTGCAAAGGTGGTTCCAATCCGTATTGATGGTGCGGAACAGACTATTTTTGGACGATTGAAAGGAATTATGAAACTGCATTGGTTCCCGAAAATCACCATCAAAATTTTACCCGCCGTCGATCTGCCAATGCCGGATGCCCCTAACTCAACGACACGTCGTCGTTTAGCAGGGGAGCATCTCCATGCCATCATGATGGATGTGAGAATGCAGACACGTCCAAAAGAAACATTGTTTAGCGCCTACCTTACTGCGAAAAAGCGCTTTGGCCGTTTCAAACCTTGCATTGAGGATGTGAACTTCAAGGAAGACAGCTATCATTCATTGCTGAAAAAAATATTAGGCGTGAGCCGGATTTTAGAACGTTTTACGAAAGAAGGTGAACGGATTGGTTTGCTGTTGCCGAATGCGACCGTGATGGTTGCTGCCGTATATGGCGCTTCGTTGAAAGGTCGTGTGCCTGCTCTGCTGAACTATACGGCAGGAAGCAGTGGAATTAAGAATGCCATGCGGGCTGCGACAATCAAAACTATTGTGACATCTCGCCAATTTCTGGAGAAAGGGCAATTAACCCACTTGCCAGAACAGGTGACAGAGGCCAATTGGGTATATCTTGAGGATTTGAAAGACACGATTACTCGGGAAGATAAGTTTTGGATACTGTGGCATTTGGTTTTCCCTTCCAAAGCTATCATGACTTCGCAAAAGCCGGATGATGATGCTCTGATCCTGTTTACGTCAGGTTCAGAAGGTGCGCCGAAGGGAGTTGTTCACAGCCATACCAGCTTATTGGCGAATGTTGAGCAGATAAAAACGATTGCTGATTTTACCCCGCAGGATCGCTTTATGTCCTCCTTGCCACTGTTTCATGCCTTTGGCCTGACAGTTGGTTTATTCACTCCGTTAATGACAGGCAGTCGTGTATTCCTCTATCCAAGCCCACTGCACTATCGTGTTGTGCCTGAGCTAGTATATGATCGCAACTGTACCGTTTTGTTCGGAACTTCGACTTTCTTGGGCAATTATGCCAGTTTTGCACATCCTTATGATTTTGCCCGCCTGCGTTATGTTGTGGCTGGTGCAGAAAAGCTGTCAGAAAACACTAAACGCGTTTGGCAGGATAAATTTGGTATCCGCATTCTGGAAGGCTATGGAGTGACAGAGTGTGCACCTGTTGTGGCTATCAACGTACCAATGGCAGCAAAAATAGGAACGGTTGGGCGGATTTTACCGGGTATGGAAGCTCGTTTGCTGCCTGTGCAGGGCATTGAAGAAGGAGGCCGTTTACAGTTACGTGGGCCGAATATCATGAAAGGCTATCTGCGTGTCGAAGCACCTGATCGTCTGGAGCCCCCATCAGCAGAAGATGCAGAAGGGAATAACCAAATCGGCTGGTATGATACCGGAGATATCGTCTCTATTGATGAAGAGGGTTTCTGTGCGATCAAAGGGCGTGTAAAGCGTTTTGCCAAATTGGCGGGGGAAATGGTTTCTCTCGAAGCCGTAGAGCAAATAGCATCACGTGTTTCTACTGACGCACTGCATGCAGCAACAGCCAAGAGCGATCACAGTAAAGGCGAAGCGCTGGTACTGTTCACGACCGATGCTAATCTGAGTAGAAATACAATGCTGGGAGTAGCCCGTGAAATGGGAATGCCTGAGCTGGCGGTTCCTCGTGATATTCGTTATGTGAAGCAATTACCTTTGCTTGGCAGTGGCAAACCGGATTTTGTCACACTAAGAAAAATGGCCGAACAGGAGTAAGAAAATGAATAGCACTGTGGAGACACAACCTCTGTTAAATCGGGGAATGAAGGCAGTATTGCTATCGCAATTTCTCACTGCTTTTGCTGACAATGCGCTGTTTTTTGCCATTTTAGCTCAATTGAAGGCTGAGGTTTACCCTGGATGGAGTCTGCCAGCCCTGCAAATTGTTTTCGTACTGACCTATATTGTACTTGCCCCCTTTGTGGGGCAAATTGCTGATCGGTTTTCAAAAGGGCGCGTCATGCTCTTTTCTAATGGCGTCAAATTGCTTGGAGCCATCAGTATCTGCATCGATATGAACCCGTTTTTGGGGTACACCTTGGTGGGAATTGGTGCAGCTGCCTATTCTCCTGCTAAATATGGCATTCTGGGAGAATTGACTGATGGTGGGAGTTTGGTAAAAGCTAATGGTATAATGGAAGCATCGACCATTGCTGCTATCCTGATTGGTTCAGTTGTTGGCGGCTTCCTTTCTGACGTCAGCCTGATACTGGCATTAGGGCTTTGTGCCTCGTTGTATGGTGTGGCAATTATGGTCAATTTCTATATTCCTCGTTTGGCTGCTGCACGTCAGGAAAAAGGTTGGAATCCCAAAAAGATGATGGTGGATTTCATGGCGGTTTGTGCCTCACTTTGGCGTAATCAGGAAACACGATTTTCACTGGTAGGCACCAGCCTATTTTGGGGTGCAGGTATCACATTGCGCTTCCTGCTGGTCGCTTGGGTTCCTATCGTGCTGGGGATTGAGGGAAATACGACACCTACATTAATGAATGCAGTCGTCGCGATTGGTATCATTGTTGGAGCAGGTCTGGCTGCACGGTTTATTACCTTGAAGACGGTTCGCCGTTGTATGCCTGCGGGCATCTTAATTGGCATCATGGTTATTCTTTTTGCCACTCAGCAATCGATATGGCTTTCCTATTTAATTTTGGTTGTCCTCGGGGTATTTGGTGGACTTTTTGTTGTTCCATTAAATGCGCTATTACAAGAGCATGGAAAACATACGATGGGTGCCGGTAAAGCTGTTGCGGTGCAAAACCTTGGCGAGAACAGTGCCATGTTGGTGATGTTGGGGCTGTACCTTATTTCCATAATGCTGGGCGCATCGGCAGTTGCTGTCGGCATTGGTTTTGGTATTTTGCTCTCTCTGGCAATTGGGGGGCTATGGATTTGGGATCTGCTTCGGAAAAATTAATTTCTTATAGAATTGAAGGCTTGTTATGGATGAAAAAATCCTGAATCAGCTTAGTATTGAACTGGGAAAGAGATTAAAACAGAAAAAATTATCCGTGACCTGTGCAGAATCCTGCACAGGGGGCTGGATTGCCAAAATGATCACAGATATTGTGGGAAGTTCGGCCTATTTTAATCGCGGTTTCGTGACATACAGTAATGATGCTAAACATGAAATGCTGGGTGTCTCGCTGGCGTCGTTGGCGCAGTTTGGTGCGGTAAGCGAACAGGTTGTAAAAGAGATGGCAGCAGGAGCATTAAAAGTCGCCAAAGCGAATTTTGCTGTTGCTGTTAGTGGCATTGCTGGGCCAGATGGTGGTAGTGAGGAAAAACCAATTGGCACTGTTTGGTTCGGGTTTGCCTTTCATGTTGATGGAAGCATACAGACTGTGACATACCGCCAATATTTTGCGGGTGATCGCAATGCCGTGCGTCTACAGGCCGTCATTTTTTCTTTAAAAACACTATTGGAAGAAATCATAAAAAATTAGCTTGATGCTGTATGATTATACAGTATAATTAATTCCAGCATTTTGGTATCAGAAACAGTTTATCAGCAGTGGGGCAGCCCCTTCATTGCTTGCGAAGGAGTAAACATGGCTAACGATGAAAATAAACAAAAAGCACTAGCAGCAGCGCTGGGCCAAATTGAGAAACAATTTGGTAAAGGTTCCATTATGCGTTTGGGTGAAAACCGCTCAATGGATGTTGAAACCATCTCTACCGGTTCCCTGTCACTGGATATTGCATTGGGTGCAGGTGGCTTGCCAATGGGGCGTATCGTTGAAATATACGGGCCTGAATCTTCTGGTAAAACAACGCTGACATTGCAAGTGATTGCTGCTGCCCAGCGCGAAGGCAGAACTTGTGCTTTTATTGATGCCGAACATGCCCTTGATCCGGTTTATGCCAAAAAACTGGGTGTAGATATTGATAATCTGTTGTGTTCTCAGCCTGATACAGGCGAGCAAGCGCTGGAAATATGTGATGCCTTATCACGTTCTGGTGCTGTTGACGTTATTATCGTTGACTCCGTTGCTGCACTAACACCAAAAGCAGAAATTGAAGGTGAAATCGGCGATTCTCATATGGGGCTGGCAGCGCGTATGATGAGTCAGGCCATGCGTAAGCTGGCGGGTAACTTGAAAAACTCGAATACCCTGCTGATCTTCATCAACCAGATCCGTATGAAAATTGGTGTGATGTTTGGTAACCCTGAAACCACGACAGGCGGTAATGCACTGAAATTCTACGCATCTGTACGTTTGGATATTCGCCGTACTGGCTCGGTGAAAAATGGCGATGAAGTTGTTGGTAGCGAAACTCGAGTGAAAGTAGTCAAGAACAAAGTCGCAGCACCGTTTAAACAGGCTGAATTCCAAATTCTTTATGGTGAAGGTATTAACACTTTTGGTGAATTGGTCGATTTGGGTGTTAAACACAAAATGGTGGAAAAAGCCGGTGCATGGTATAGCTACAACGGTGATAAAATTGGGCAAGGTAAAGCTAATGCCACTATTTATCTGAAAGAACATCCAGAAACTGCAGCCGAGTTAGATAAGAAACTTCGCGATTTGCTGTTGCATAATACCGGAGACTTCAAGAGCGCAGCTTCCGACTATGTAGCTGATTATGAAGACAACGGTGAAGAAGTGAATAACGAAGAGTTCTAATTACTTTTCATTCTCACTCCTCACTCTGCTGTAATACACAGAAACATAAAAACCACATCCATATTGGGTGTGGTTTTTGCTTTTATGGGGGAATAAACATGCTTGAAACATGTGTATCGAAACTGGCTTAACGAACAGACTTTCAGAAAATGCCTAGACGAATTACAATGCTGAAAAGCGAATGGATTTATATGGGATTTTACTTCTTATGGAAGACATTCTATCTTAGCCCTATTTTAATTTATTCGTGAGTTGAAATGGTGATGCGATATGCCATTCAACCATTCATAAATCTGTTTTTTCAGCTTGATTTCGGGACAATTATGAGCAAAAGCACCGCTGAGATCCGTCAAGCGTTTCTTGACTTTTTTCATACTAAAGGGCACCAGATAGTACCAAGCAGTTCGTTGGTACCAACCAATGATCCAACATTGTTGTTCACTAACGCAGGGATGAACCAGTTCAAAGATGTCTTTCTAGGATTGGATAAAAAGCCTTATTCTAGAGCAACAACGGCTCAGCGCTGCGTTCGGGCTGGTGGTAAGCATAACGATTTAGAAAATGTGGGTTATACAGCCCGTCATCACACTTTTTTTGAAATGTTGGGTAACTTCAGTTTTGGCGATTATTTTAAACAAGATGCAATCAAATACGCATGGGAGCTATTGACCGGCGAAGAGTGGTTTAATCTGCCAAAAGAAAAACTGTGGGTTACTGTCTATGAGACAGATGATGAAGCCTATGATATCTGGCATAAAGAAGTCGGCGTTCCAACAGAAAGAATTATTCGTATTGGTGATAACAAAGGTGCTCCTTATGCGTCAGATAACTTCTGGCAAATGGGTGATACCGGTCCTTGTGGCCCTTGTACGGAGATTTTCTACGACCACGGTGAGCACATTTGGGGAGGGACTCCAGGCAGCCCAGAAGAAGACGGTGACAGATATATTGAAATTTGGAACATCGTTTTTATGCAATTCAACCGCCATGCTGATGGCACTATGGAGCCACTGCCAAAACCTTCTGTTGATACTGGCATGGGGCTGGAACGTATTACCGCAGTATTGCAGCACGTCAACTCCAACTACGAGATTGACTTATTCCAAAATTTGATTGCTTCGGTTGCTGAAGTGACAGGGGCAGCTGATCTCACCAATAAATCTCTGCGTGTTGTTGCAGACCACATCCGTGCATGTGCATTCTTGATTTGTGATGGCGTCATTCCATCTAATGAAAACCGTGGATACGTACTTCGCCGTATCATTCGCCGTGCCGTTCGTCATGGCAACATGCTGGGCGCGAAAGAGGCTTTCTTCTATAAACTGGTTGCTCCATTGATTGAAGTCATGGGCTCTGCCGGTGAAGAGTTGAAACAGCAGCAGTCTTTGGTTGAGCAGGTATTGAAAACTGAAGAAGAGCAGTTTGCCCGTACTCTGGAACGTGGTTTGCTGTTGCTGGATGAGGAACTGACTAAATTATCTGGTGATACCCTCGACGGTGAAACAGCCTTCCGTTTGTATGACACCTATGGCTTCCCGGTTGACCTGACTGCGGATGTTTGCCGTGAACGCAATATCAAAGTCGATGAAGTCAGTTTTGATGTGGCGATGGAAAACCAGCGTCGCCGTGCCCGTGAATCCAGTGGTTTTGGTACAGATTACAATGAATTGATCAAAGTTGACGGACGTAGTGATTTTTGTGGCTATGAACATCATTCACAGCAGGCTACTGTTACCGCTATCTTCCGGAATGCCGAAGCTGTTGAGCAAATTCACGCTGGTGAAGAAGCAATCGTTATACTTGATAAAACCGCTTTCTATGCTGAATCCGGTGGACAAGTTGGTGATACAGGTAAATTGTCGAGTGGCGATGGTGTGTTTGAAGTCATTGATACACAAAAATATGCTCAGGCAATTGGTCATATTGGTAAATTGACAAGTGGTAGTTTGAGTATTAATCATACAGTCAATGCTGAAATTGATGTGGTACGCAGAGATGCTATCCGTTTGAATCACTCTGCGACTCATTTGTTACATGCGGCATTACGTCAAACTCTGGGAGATCACGTTGCCCAGAAAGGTTCTTTGGTAAGTGACAAGTATCTGCGTTTTGATTTTTCTCACTTTGAGGCGATGAAGCCAGAACAGATCCGTCAGGTAGAAAGTTTTGTGAATGCAGAAATTCGCAAAAACTCACCAGTTGTTACAGAATTGATGGAGCTGGAAGAAGCAAAAGCTAAAGGTGCCATGGCACTGTTTGGCGAGAAGTATGATAAAAAAGTGCGTGTATTGAGCATGGGTGGCTTTTCTACCGAACTATGTGGTGGTACGCATGCGAGTCGTACTGGTGATATTGGGTTGTTCCGTATATCCAGTGAGTCAGGCACAGCAGCAGGCATTCGCCGTATCGAAGCTATTACGGGGCAAACTGCGCTGAATTCTATCTATCAGCAGACCGATCTATTGCAAGATATTGCTCATCTGGTGAAAAGTGATATCAGTAGTCTGAATGAGAAAGTGAAAACGACACTGGATAGAACGAAACAGTTGGAAAAAGAGTTGCAACAGTTAAAATCTCAGCAGGCAGCTCAGGAAAGCTCCTCTTTGGCGAATCAGGCTAAAGAAATCCAAGGTGTTCGTTTACTGGTTACTCAATTAGGTGATATTGAACCGAAAATGCTCAGAACGATGGTTGATGATCTGAAAAATCAATTGGGATCAGCAATTATTGTGCTTTCTACAGTGACTGGTGATAAAGTCAGCCTAATTGTTGGTATAACGAAGGATTTGACTGCTAGAATAAAAGCAGGCGATTTAATCTCTTTTGTTGCCCAGCAAGTTGGAGGTAAAGGAGGAGGACGTCCTGATCTGGCTCAGGCTGGTGGGACGGATGTAGTAGCTCTTCCTTCCGCATTGGCTAGTGTAGAAGAGTGGGTAATATTGCGGTTATAGTTGGTATTGCCGTGACAGCAATGGCATCATGAAAACATTTTTTTATGGTGCCGAATGTTTTTTGTTGTGAAATTGTTGAAATGTTGGGCACATACTTATATTTTAGCTATCCTATAGATATAGGAAATGTGTTCAAAACTGCTTATACTTTAAGTAGATATCATTGCTTTACGTTTTCACGGTGTTTGATGGATAATAGCGGGGAAACCTAGAGACCCGACTCTTTTAAATTTTCAAGGAGCAAAGAATGCTTATTCTGACTCGTCGAGTTGGTGAAACACTCATGATAGGCGATGAGGTAACAGTCACAGTACTGGGAGTTAAAGGCAACCAAGTTCGCATTGGTGTAAATGCGCCCAAGGAAGTTTCTGTTCACCGTGAAGAAATTTATCAACGGATTCAGGCAGAGAAGTCTCAACCTACAACTTTTTAATTCCAGAATGGCGTCCATGCTTTTTTTAAGACTTGGGCGCTACTCTACTTCACGTTTTGTCCTGTTTTGTAAGCTTAGTTGGTTTTACCCTTTCTTTTTACTCTAATTCTATTCTCTCACGTCTTTTTATTTTCTATCTGTTGAAAAAGCATCGTTCATAAGGCCATAGCGATGAATAATCATTTTTATAAATTTTATCTGTGCTTAGATGATTTCACTGTTGATAAAACAGCCCTTTAGTTGTTAAACCAATCATTTTGAGTGCTAAGTGTTCAAGTGAAAAAAAGTTGCGAAAAATTGTTTGACTTATCAGGCAGGGAAAGTAATATGTGCGCCATCGCAGCGACGAAGAGCCTAAAGAAAAGCTTCTGGGTAAGAATCAGAAGTGAAGCTTAGAAGGATATGAAGTGAAAAATTCTAAGTCGTAAGTTTTAAAGCGTAAGGTGAGGTGGCCGAGAGGCTGAAGGCGCTCCCCTGCTAAGGGAGTATGTGGTTAAGAGCTGCATCGAGGGTTCGAATCCCTCCCTCACCGCCATTTAAATAATGCATCCATAGCTCAGCTGGATAGAGTACTCGGCTACGAACCGAGCGGTCGGAGGTTCGAATCCTCCTGGATGCACCATTTTAAGCACCGGGAATTTTAGGTGTATTAATTCTGTAAATTTAGGCAATTAGCAGCGCCTGAACAGAAGTAGTAAACTGACAACGCATCCATAGCTCAGCTGGATAGAGTACTCGGCTACGAACCGAGCGGTCGGAGGTTCGAATCCTCCTGGATGCACCATATTCAACATTGTGATTTCATCATGATGTTTAAATTCTGGGGATAAGACAATTAGATGGCGTCTGACCAGAAATAGAAAACTAATAATGCATCCATAGCTCAGCTGGATAGAGTACTCGGCTACGAACCGAGCGGTCGGAGGTTCGAATCCTCCTGGATGCACCATTTTAAACCCCTACCCTAACAAGGTAGGGGTTTTTCGTTTTATTCCCTTTTAACCATAATATTTACTTTACCATTGACTGGTCGTAAATTGACCATTGGTATGTCATCCCTCCTATCTAATCAGCGACAACTTGCCTTGTTTCATATAAAGTAAACTCTTAGTAATAATCTTTTAAAACTCCACGGGAGGTCAAATTGATCCCGGACGTATCAAAAGCATTGTCATGGTTAGAGGCAAATCCTACTGTGTTAGATGGTATTTGTCGCGGCATTGAACGTGAAACATTGCGTGTTACTCCAGAAGGTCATTTAGCTAAGACTAAGCATCCAGAATCACTTGGTGCTTCTTTAACGCATAAATGGATTACAACTGATTTTGCTGAATCTCTATTGGAGTTTATTACCCCTGTTGATAGCAACATAGACAGAACCATGGATTTCCTTAAAGATTTACATCGTTATACCGCCCGGAATCTGGACAATGAAAAAATGTGGCCTTTGAGCATGCCATGTTTTATTGACGGGGAGGAAAACATCACTCTGGCGCAATATGGTACGTCTAATGTGGGACGCTTTAAGACCTTGTATCGTGAGGGATTAAAGAACCGTTACGGCGCACTGATGCAGACGATTTCAGGTGTACATTATAATTTTTCTTTGCCAATCAGTTTTTGGCAGGCGCGGTTAGGTGTTAAAGATGCAGAAACTGGAAAAGAACAGATTTCAGATGGCTATCTTCGCCTGATCCGCAATTATTACCGTTTTGGTTGGGTGATCCCTTATTTATTTGGTGCATCACCAGCGATTTGTTCCTCATTCTTAGGTGGGCGAAATACAGCATTATCCTTCGAAGAAACTGAAAAAGGAACTTGTTACTTGCCTTATGCGACTTCGTTGAGGATGAGTGACTTAGGGTACACCAACAAGTCTCAAAGTGATCTGAATATCACTTTTAATAATCTCCATACGTATGTAGAAGGGCTTAAGAAAGCGATTCATAAACCGTCTGTAGATTTTGCGGCGATTGGCATCAAAAAAGAGGATAAGTACCTACAACTCAATACTAATGTTTTGCAAATTGAAAACGAGTTGTATGCACCGATACGTCCCAAACGCGTAACTAAAGAGGGTGAATCGCCTTCGGATGCGTTGTTGAGAGGTGGTGTAGAGTACATTGAAGTCCGTTCTTTGGATATTAATCCTTTCTCTCCTATTGGCGTTGATGAGACTCAGATTCGTTTTCTTGACCTATTCTTGATATGGTGTGCTTTGGCTGACGCCCCTGAAATGGGAAGTGAGGAGCTTGAATGCTGTCGTCAAAACTGGAATAAAGTCATTTTGGAAGGGCGCAAACCAGAGCTGAATATTGGCATTGGCTATGGCATTGAGCAACAACCCCTTAAAATCGTGGGTCAGGAACTATTCATGGACTTAGAGCGGGTTGCTGAAGTCTTGGATTCCTGTTCAGGAACTCAGTATCAGTCAGTGTGCAAAGAATTGGTTACTATGTTCGAAGATCCATCATTAACGTTTTCAGCGCGTGTACTGGGTAAGATGAAAGCTCAGGGGATAGTTGGTTTTGGATTGGAACTGGCAAATAAGTACTATCAGGAATTGATTGAAGAACCTTACTCAATCTTGAATGATGAAAGTCTTTCTGTTGAACGTGATGCTTCTGTATCACTGCAATGCAGTCTTGAGCAGCAAGATAGCATGAATTTTGAAGATTATCTAAAAATTCATGCTGGGTATTAAAAAAAGAAAATGGCCACCAGTGGTGGCCGAATAAAATATCTTAGAGAATAAGGATGATAACAATTTGCGCGTCTTCATACCTTATGACCCACCGCAAATGAAAAGGTTTCATCTATCTGAAAAAATTTTCGTAAAAAATCTGATGCCTTAGGAGGTAGGATTATGCCTTTATTGGATAGCTTTACAGTTGACCATACTCGCATGGCTGCGCCTGCTGTTAGAGTTGCTAAGACGATGAAAACGCCTCATGGTGATACCATCACAGTATTTGATTTACGTTTTTGCGTTCCCAATCAAGAAGTGATGCCAGAAAAGGGTATTCACACACTTGAGCATCTGTTTGCAGGTTTTATGCGTAATCATTTGAACGGTGATGGTATTGAAATTATCGATATCTCTCCGATGGGATGCCGTACTGGTTTTTATATGAGCTTGATTGGTGCACCAGCAGAGCTGATAGTGGCTGAAGCTTGGAAAGCTGCAATGTCAGATGTACTGAAAGTTCAAGATCAGACTCAGATCCCAGAACTGAACATTTATCAGTGTGGTACTTATGAAATGCACTCACTAAAAGAAGCTCAAGATATTGCTCGTCATATTATTGATGCAGATGTTCGTGTTAATCAGAATGATGAATTGGCACTGCCTGAAGAAAAACTTGTTGAACTTCAAGTGTAGCCTGTTTGTTAGGCGGAGATCGTATAAACGATATGATGTCTTGGCAGTCATTTTGTTCTGGCCGTAAATTTCTTGTCAAACGGCGATCAGGCCTACCTTATATTGACAGGATTAGGGTTAGCTTGTTTTTTGCTAACCCTACTATTTATTTCCGAAAAATAAATTCCCAAAAAATAAAATTAATCACTGGATTTTATTTTTTGCTTTGTTTTTTGGGCTATTGGCGTTACACGGACCTGCTTGATAACATTATCGTGTACCGAAAGAACCTCAAAATTATATTCATTAATCTGGACTTGAACGTTCAATTCAGGAATTTCACCTAATTCTTCCAGAATCATTCCATTCATTGTTCTTGGACCATCTTCAGGCAGTGCCCAATCGAAAGCTTTATTTAACTCACGGATATTGGCGGTACCATCAACCAGAACGGTGCCATCGCTTTGAGGAAGAGCTTCTTCTGCCAGAGTAGGGGACATGGATGTGGTAAAATCGCCGACAATTTCTTCCAAAATATCTTCGACAGTCACGAGACCTTGAATATCCCCATATTCGTCAACGATCAAACCCACTTTCTGCTTGTTGCGCTGGAAGTTAATAAGTTGGATATTTAGTGGAGTACTGACAGGAATAAAGTAGATTTTATCTGCTGCTTTGATCAAATTTCTTTTTGTGAACTCTTTTTTTTCCATCATCAACCGATAGGCTTCACGTACTCGTAGCATACCAATTGCATCATCAAGGGAGTCTCGATAAAGCACAATTCGTCCATGTGGAGAATGTGTCAATTGCCTGATAACAGATTTCCAATCATTGTTGATGTCAATGCCGACAATCTCATTACGAGGCACCATGATGTCGCCAACGGTAACTTTCTCAAGATCCAATATTGAGATCAGCATGTCTTGATTGCGACGCGATAGATTGGTGTTTGACTCATTTACGATTGTACGCAGTTCGTCTTTACTTACTGCATCATTGCGGATGTTAGAGGTTTTGATGCCCAGACAGCGCATAAACAGTAAACTGATTCTATTAAATGCCCAAACAAGTGGCAGCATGATTTTTTCTAGTGGGCGTAGCAGGAAACTACTTGGAAAAGCCACCCTTTCTGGGTGAAGCGCTGCAATGGTTTTTGGCATCACTTCAGAGAAAATAAGAATCACGAAAGTGAGTATGCCCGTTGCAATAGCAACACCGACATCACCATAAAGGCGCATGCCTACGATAGTAGCAAGAGAAGACGCCAGAATATTGACGAGATTATTGCCAATAAGGATAAGGCTGATGAGTCTGTCTGGGTGACGCAGCAGAGACTCTACTCTCCGTGCGGGATTACTCCCTTGTTTAGCCAAATGGCGTAAGCGATAACGGTTGATTGTCATCATGCTAGTTTCTGAGGCCGAGAAATAGGCAGAAACGATAACCATGACAACAAGAATTATAATCAATGTGCCTGTTGAGACTTGCTCCAAAACAGAATTCCTTCCTAATGTTTATACAAACTGGCTACGGTGTCCTTTGAACCCTTAATAAATCATAATTTCCTGTAACAGCCTGCTACCGAAAAAAGCGAGTGTCAGAATAAACGCGCCAATCAGATTGAACCAAATAACGCGCTTGCCACGCCACCCTTCATGATAGTGCCCCCAAAGCAAAATAACGTAGACAAACCATGCAATGATAGATAAAACGGACTTATGAATATTTTCTTTACTGAAAACATCCTCCATATACATGATGCCTGAGCATAGCGTCAATGTTAGTAAAATTACACCGACTTGGGTAATGTGAAACATTTTACGCTCAATTGTCATCAATGGAGGCATGCCAGAGGTAAAGGAGAGTTTTTTCTTTTTAAGCTGGTAATCCAACC
Source organism: Xenorhabdus lircayensis (assembly GCF_016306625.1). Classification (GTDB taxonomy): domain Bacteria; phylum Pseudomonadota; class Gammaproteobacteria; order Enterobacterales; family Enterobacteriaceae; genus Xenorhabdus; species Xenorhabdus lircayensis. The sequence goes on from NZ_JACOII010000016.1 coordinate 54,897, forward strand.
AGCCAAGTTGCAATGCATAAAGCGCTGCAATGAGTAAGGTGGAATAGCCAAGTAATGCTAGCCCAATATGAATGAATAATTCGATACTATCTTCAAGATGCGTAATGAATTCTCCTGGCATCATGCTGACCAGTATCAAATTTATCATGGCAAAGCTATAAACAATCGGTAGTAGAAACCATGCACGCCCGCGGAAAGCCACGACCGTCATGATGATGCACATGAGCAAACTGACGATTGAACCTAAATTCAATAAAGTAAGGTTTTGACCACTGCTGACATGAAATACTTGATATTTTAATGCAATCGCATGATTGACTAACGCCACAATTGCGAAAAAAAGGGCCAATTTTTGATAGCTGTTTTGTTGGCGTAGTAAACCTGGAACGACGAGCGTCAGGCTAATGAGATAAGCAAGTAAAGCAATAGTTGAAAATACCAGCATAACGTTTATCGTTTTCGCAATAGTGTTATGCCCTTCATCTTTCAAGCTATAGCTTGAAAGATGAAGGGCATGGATTGAATTTAAAATTTAAGTATACCGCTAGCAGGGGGTAGCCTCCAACCGTTGTTAATCATACTTGGGAATCTCTTTGCAGAGATCACATGATCATCGTGTTATAATTCGCAAAATTTGCCTTACAGGTAGACCCACTTGTAGATATCTGAGCTGAGACAATGTTTGATAATTTAACTGACAGACTATCGCGCACACTGCGCAATATCAGCGGCCGCGGGCGGCTGACTGAAGATAATATTAAAGATACGCTACGCGAAGTTCGTATGGCTTTGCTCGAAGCGGATGTTGCATTACCTGTCGTGCGTGATTTTATTTCACGAGTCAAAGAGAGCGCAGTGGGGTATGAGGTTAACAAAAGTCTGACTCCTGGGCAGGAATTCGTCAAAATCGTTCAGAATGAATTGGTTAAAGCGATGGGAGAGGTTAACAGTGAACTGAACCTTTCCGCACAGCCTCCTGCTGTTGTTCTGATGGCCGGTTTGCAAGGTGCAGGTAAAACAACCAGTGTTGCCAAATTAGGTAAACTGCTGAAAGAAAAAAACAAGAAAAAAGTATTGGTCGTTTCTGCTGACGTTTATCGACCAGCGGCGATCAAACAGCTTGAAACCCTGTCTGAAACTGTCGGAGTTGATTTTTTCCCTTCAGATCCACAGGAAAAGCCGGTTGATATTGTCAACAAGGCTATCCAGCATGCTAAGTTGAAATTCTATGATGTGCTATTAGTCGATACCGCAGGTCGTTTGCATGTCGATGAAGCCATGATGGATGAAATTAAAGCGGTTCATGCAGCTATCAAGCCTGTCGAAACTCTGTTTGTTGTTGATGCGATGACAGGTCAAGATGCGGCAAATACAGCAAAAGCATTTAATGAAGCATTGCCATTGACAGGTGTTGTCCTGACTAAAGTGGATGGTGATGCTCGTGGTGGTGCGGCGCTTTCCATCCGGCATATTACGGGTAAGCCAATCAAATTCCTTGGTGTTGGCGAAAAAACAGATGCATTGGAACCTTTTCATCCAGATCGCATTGCATCTCGTATTCTGGGCATGGGAGACATGCTTTCACTGATCGAAGAGATTGAAAGCAAGGTTGATCGTACCCAGGCGGAAAAACTGGCGTCGAAACTGAAAAAAGGTGATGGTTTTGATCTAAGCGATTTCCTCGATCAGCTCAAACAAATGCGTAACATGGGTGGCATGACCAGCATGTTGAGTAAAATGCCGGGAATGTCGCAGATTCCTGATGCTGTCAAATCTCAAATGGATGACAAGATTCTGGTTAAAATGGAATCCATCATTAATTCCATGACCCGTAAAGAGCGTGAAAAACCAGAAATCATCAAAGGCTCCCGTAAGCGTCGTATTGCGATGGGATCGGGTACACAGGTGCAAGATGTCAACCGATTACTGAAACAGTTTGATGAAATGCAGCGTATGATGAAAAAAATGAAGAAAGGTGGTTTGGCGAAAATGATGAAAGGCATGAAAGGCATGCTGCCACCGGGATTTATGGGGCGATAATCAACAAAGTCGCGAAAGAAAATGTTCTTTGGATTGCTTTTTGCGCCAAAGTGAGTAAAATTTTCGGGCTTTTAAATGGACAGCCGGACTCCGTTCCTCGATGGAGTCTGGTTGTTTTGCTAACTAATGAGGATGTTATGGTAACAATTCGTTTAGCTCGTGGCGGCGCAAAAAAGCGTCCGTTCTACCAAGTAGTCGTGACCGATAGCCGCAATGCGCGTGATGGTCGCTTTATTGAGCGTGTTGGTTTCTTCAACCCAATCGCTTCAGGAAATGCAGAAGCTCTGCGTTTAGATCTGGACCGTATCGAACATTGGGTTGGTCTGGGTGCATCTGTGTCTGATCGTGTTGCTGCACTGATCAAAGACGCTAAAAAAGTAGCTTAATCTGTCACGGTGGTAACAATGAGCAAACAATCTGGCCTGGCGCACCCTGTTGAGCAGATCGTATTGGGAAAATTGGGTTCAGCGTATGGCATTCGTGGTTGGCTCAGAGTTTTTTCTTCCACCGAACACACCGAAGACATTTTTGAATATCAACCGTGGTTTATTCAACGTTCAGGCCAGTGGCAACACGTTGAGCTGGATGCGTGGAAATACCACAACCAAGATATTATCGTCAAAATCAAAGATATTGATGATCGGGATGCTGCGAATTTATTTACTAACTATGAAATAGTGGTGGATTCTAGCCAATTGCCGGAGCTGGGAGCAGGTGATTATTACTGGAAAGATCTTATTGGCTGCCGAGTAATTAACACCGCAGGTTACAACCTTGGAGCCATACATGACATGATGGAAACGGGTTCTAACGATGTGATGGTAATAAAAGCAAATCTGAAAGATGCATTCGGTGTCAAGGAGCGGTTGGTTCCGTTTCTTGATGGGCAGGTTATCAAGAAAGTCGATCTCGCTACCAAAACGATTGAGGTAGATTGGGATCCTGGTTTTTAATCTCCGGTAAATACGGTTTAAATGAGTGGGACGCAGTATGTGGATTGGGGTTATTAGCCTGTTTCCTGAAATGTTCCGCGCAATAACCGATTACGGGGTAACTGGTCGGGCAGTAAAGAATGGCCTGTTGAGTATCGAATGCTGGAGTCCGCGGGATTTTACCTACGACCGGCATCGTACTGTTGATGATCGCCCTTATGGCGGTGGTCCAGGCATGCTGATGATGGTGCAACCATTACGGGAAGCCATCCATGCAGCTAAAGCTTCGGCGGGTGTTGGTGCAAAGGTGATTTATCTTTCACCTCAGGGGCGCAAACTCGATCAACAGGGAGTTTGTGAACTGGCAGCGAATGAGAAATTAATTCTGGTTTGCGGTCGTTATGAAGGTATTGATGAGCGAGTCATCCAAACCGAAATTGACGAAGAATGGTCTATCGGTGATTACGTTCTTAGCGGGGGAGAGCTTCCTGCAATGACAATGATTGACTCGATCTCTCGGTTTATTCCGGGGGTTTTGGGGCATCAAGCGTCGGCAGAAGAAGACTCATTCGCTGATGGATTGTTGGATTGTCCGCACTATACTCGTCCTGAAGTGTTAGATGGCATGGAAGTTCCCCCAGTTTTGCTGTCAGGAAATCATGCTGAAATTAATCGCTGGCGAATGAAACAATCGCTTGGCCGAACTTGGTTAAGAAGGCCCGAACTTCTAGAAAGCCTAGCTCTGACTGACGAGCAAAGGATGTTGCTGTCTGAATTCCAACGTGAATATCAAGATTAGGCAACGAATTAATCCAGACAGGTCCTGTGAAGGAATGTCTTTGATATATCAGTTTACCTAGGGTAAGAGAGTTATTATGAGCAACATTATTAAACAACTTGAACAAGAGCAGATGAAGCAAGACGTACCTTCGTTCCGTCCGGGTGACACCTTGGAAGTTAAGGTATGGGTCGTTGAAGGTTCTAAAAAGCGTCTGCAGACATTCGAGGGCGTGGTTATTGCGATTCGTAACCGCGGTCTGCACTCTGCATTCACTGTTCGTAAGATTTCTAACGGCGAAGGCGTTGAGCGTGTATTCCAGACTCACTCCCCAGTCGTAGACAGTATCAACATTAAACGTCGTGGTGCTGTTCGCAGAGCTAAACTGTACTACCTGCGTGAGCGTTCTGGTAAGGCGGCTCGTATTAAAGAGCGTCTGAACGCAAAATAATACGCTTTCGCTACATCCGAAAGTTATCGTTTAAGGCCAGCAAATGCTGGCCTTTTTTACAATATAATGACTTGATTAAAAAGGGATTTTTTAATGCTTCATCCACATTATATCCACTTTATAACTGAAACCTTTAGCAGAAGCCCTTCGATTTTCGAGGGGCTTTCTCATTTATCAAGGTTAAACTATCAGATAGGATATTCGGGAGTTCAAAATTTAAACATATCTAAACCATGACAACATAAGAGAATAGTAATGGAAGATTTTTTGTTTTTAGTAGCGATTATATCTTTTCTAGCATTCATCATTGGGTTGGCGAAACCCAAAGCAGTATTAATGTCGAACAGGAAAGTATCCTCCTTAGTCTATCTAGTAGTATTCTTAGCCTCCATCATAACGGCTGCTGAACTATTTTCCCCAAAACAAAACACGCCTCAACAATCCACTGCCTCGACAGAACCCACAGACGAAGAGTCACACAGTGATAATGATAAAGATGAGTAGCCTCCATGTACTGGCGATAAAAGAATTTATCCGTCTATTGCTGCCGCAATTGAAGACTTTGGATATTACTATCCAGAAAATAATTCCTTTGAGTTGATTAGAGAAACTCCACTAAAAATAAGGCTATCTCCTTCTGCTTATAATGAAGATCTACCCGATGTAAAAGAAAATCTGGTTAAGCGTGCGATTGTCTACGGTATATACAGAACCTTCATTAACAGCAACAATGATAAAGTGACCGTAGTTTCTTATCTTGTAGATTCTAATGACAGTAAAAAATTAAAAGGCTCGCCTGAATATACCGTTACCTTAATGAAAGAACAGGCATTAAAAAGGGTCATGTATTAAATGGTTAGATCTTGGTGTTGAAAATAATGTTCACGTTCAATAAAAGTTCCTATCACTTTATCGTGCATTTCCGCCGACTTTGAATAACCGAGGGTTTTTCT
>NZ_JACOII010000017.1 GCF_016306625.1 Xenorhabdus lircayensis
TGTCCTTTGACCTGTTCTGATTTGTGGCAATAACGGCAATAGACGTCAACTTTGACCATGCTTCATCCTTAAAAAGCCGGAAGCATATCACAGTAACTAACCATTTAATACATGACCGGTATTCGGTCGTTTTCATTCCTGCTTCACCTCATTCCGGTTATTGGTGGCAGTTCAAGCAGGGTTAGCAATACCGGAGATATCCTGCATTGCATTGTCATTATCTACATCAACGCTGCTATTTGATTTTTTCGTGTGTGCTTAACAGATAAATTGAACAAAACAAAAATAGATAATTAAAGGAGTAAGCTATACCCCTGTGAAGTGAAGTTTTAAACCTAATGCTTTGGTGATTTTTAACATAGAGCTAAATGTAGGATTACCCTTACCAGATAAAGCGTGATACAACCCCTCTCTGGACATACCGACATCCCTTGAAAGCTGGCTCATATTTTTAGCTCTTGCAATATCCCCTAATGCGGAAAGCACTAACGCAGGGTCGCTATCTTCTAAAATTTCATTTAAATAGAGTTGCATTTCTTCTTCGCTATTTAAATGCTCGGCAATATCGTATTCTTTGAGTTTGACTTTCATAGTTCCCCCTCAACCTCTTTAAAAATTAACTTAGCTTTTTCTATATCTTTTTGCTGCGTAGTTTTATCTCCGCCACAGAGTAAAATTACAACGATGTTATTTGTTTTTCTCAAATACACCCTGTAACCTTTTCCCTCATGTATTCGCAATTCTGAAAACCCTTCACCGATAGGCTCAATATCACCAAAGTTTCCGTTTTTAATTCTTCTGATACGGGCTTGGATTTTTGTTTTTGCTCGTAGATCTTTTAAAGATCCAATCCAATTATCAAAAATATCTGTGGTTAATACCGTTATCACGTTTAATCACCTCTGTTAGTGCTTCTGATTATAACTGATCTGGGGTGATGTGTGAAATAAATCTGACAACTTATATTTGTTACCACCTACCTAGAAACGCCTGTATCTCTTTTAGTGAAGATATTGACTAGAATCATCGACCCCAACCTGTTAAGTGTGAAAGCGGCTCATAATCGCATACAGCTCATTTTAGAGGTTATTGAGAGTCTGTTGCTGGGTGTTTTTTTAATGCAGATGGTTTTTGATGCCCTTTAGGGGTTCAGTGGAAGAATCCACGAAAATGACGAGTTATCTATTCGTAGTGTAAAAATTATGCCGACTACATAATAAATGCACCATGATTATGGTAAATTTCTTCACTGAAGATAAGCAGTTTAACGGGATGTTTTGCATCAAAATCACAAGTGAAGAAAGTATACTTTATGATAGCAAAGTATTCTATAACTTATTGTTTTTACTCTTACTCGCCATTTTCGTGGATTCTTCCACTGGACCCCCCATACTGATGCTTTTTTGTAATTTCTCTTCGAAACCAAAAAAACACTACCCCACTAAATATTATCAGTTATCTGACACATTCTATTAATTTCCTACCTGTCATTTTATGCCACCCTGCCATCAAAACATGCAACCTATCAAATAGGATCCAGCGGAAAAACCCTCGAAAATGACGAGTCAGGAATTTTCTTCATTCCAAGAATAAATAGTAGCCAGCCGTACACTTCAGTATTGATGAACCCATTTATTGATGTTCACAGGCGGAATAATATCCCACCGCCTTCATGTTACTTAGCAATGTGTATTGTTGATTAAATGAGGGAATAATCATGCAAGATAAAAAACCTGAATCAATATCCTCAAAAAATGAAGAAGTGATAGTTCCAACAATGGATGATGTCAAAAAAGCAATCAAGGAAGCGATTGAAGAACATATTCAAACGCGTGAGCATCCTTATGCAACATTAGAGGACAAAGGCTTTGTTACTCTTAGTAATGAGGTTGAGAGTGATAGTGAAATAACGGTAGCTACATCCAGAGCAGTGAAAAGAGCTTATGATTTAGCAAACAAAGCAAATAGCAGTGATAAGAATTACGTACCTACCAGCCGAAAAGTGAATGGAAAAGCACTTTCTTCTGATATTTCATTGAATGCATCGGATGTCGGAGCATACAACAAAAGAGAAACTGATACTTATTTGGCTAATGTGACAAAACTGGCAAATACTGCCAATCAAAATGCCAATGAACGTTTGTCTAAAAATCAAAACGGAGCTGATATACCCAATAAGGCAGAGTTTGTAAAAAATTTAGGATTAACGATGCAAGATTCAGGAGAGTCATCTCTACCTGTTGGTGTCCCTGTTCCTTGGCCGACGACAACACCACCAAAAGGATGGCTCATATGTGATGGCTACTGGTTTGATAAAGCAAAATATCCGAAACTAGCTCTTGCTTATCCATCAGGAAGATTGCCAGACTTGCGAGGGGAATTTATCCGTGGTTTAGATACGGGACGTAATGTTGATTACGGGCGCAACGTGCTGTCTTGGCAATCTGATGAATTTAGAACTCACAGCCATGGATTTACCGCCATACGAAACGAAACAGGTCAGTCAGTATGGGGAGATTTTTTCGGTACTGCCTCTAATCTTGGACAAAAATACTATTCAGTTGATAATACTGGCGGGGCAGAAACTCGTCCCCGTAACGTTGCATTTTTATATATAGTGAGAGCAGCTTAATTCTAAAAATAACCTCAATCCGCAACTTTTTGCGGGTTTATATTAATCTGTACTAGCTCAGACCTGATATGATGGATGTCCCATATGTCACAATTGTACCAAAATGAAGAGCGTAAAAACTGTGGGGCACTTCGTTCGGTTAGTAATAAAAGTAGCCAAACTTGACATCCTCCCCGCCCTAAAGGGCGGGGAGGATGTCAATGTCAGTCATTTTTAATGATGCTATACTTTACAAAGATAACTAAAAAAGATAGAGACATTTTTAATGAATATCTTAGATATTAAAAATAAATTGTTTGGATGGAAAGAAGCAGATTTCAGCGAGTACGAAAAAACCTACTCTTCTTTTGGTGGAAATTTAGCCACTCACCCTACTGTGCTGAAATTTATCCATGAAAAACACAATATTAACGAAAAATATTTTATATATGAAGATTCTTCGAAAAAGCATAAAGCTGCAATTTGCGTTTGGGATGATAAATATCTGGCAAACGATCCTTCACATCCATTATCAGATACAATTTCAATTGTAATACCAAATGATGAGTTAGTTATTCCATCTAGTGAAAATTTCCGTTTTTTATTGCCTTTGAAATCAAAATACATATCACCTCTAAATAATAATATTATTAATTCAACCTTTAAATTCAATGCCAAACGTTCTTTATGTTTAGCCAAGAAACTAACAGAAAAATCTAATAAAAAATACAAGCAGCGAATGAATAACTTTATAAGGTCAGGTGGTGAACTCATTGATGTCGAACAATTTAGTGCAAAAGAACTGACAGAATTTTATTCATTATTGGTTGAAAAGAGATGGGGTAAATTTAGCTTAGACAAAGTAGCAATCTGTGAATTCATTCAGTTAATAAAACCCATGATATTTGGAAATGTTATATTTTTCAAAAAAAAGCCTAGTGCGTTTCACTTCATTACAAAAACCCAATTTCATGAGCATACAAATGTAGAGTTCATTCAAGCAGGAATGGATTGCTCCAATGAATTATCCAAATTTTCTATTGGTTCACTATTAATATGGAGTAATATATATAAATCAGAAAATGAGTTTAAAAATGTTAGATTTTCATTTGGAAGACCATCCAGAAATTATAAGTTAAGGTGGAGTAATATTCATCAAATAGGCCGAACAATTACATTAATATAATAGGGGTTCTACCTGAATTCATATAATAAGTGCGACACTCGTAAAGAGATTTTGGCGGGAAGTTAGCGACTGATAAACTGCTTCTTCCTGTCCGGCAAGACGAGTGTAAAGCATTAAATACCAGCAGCTAACTGAAGGTAGTTCAAAATCAACATAAAAAGAAAAAAACAAAGAAAAAAAATCCTCGATAATCGACGCTAACACACAAATTACCGAAGCACTCATAAATATTAATGCGGAGATAAATATTTTCGCTCTAGATGGAGTGTTTTTATTACCCACGATAAGCCCTTTCCAAAGCATTAATAATTTGATCTGGATGGATTTTAAGGCAATCAGCAATGATCCATTCGCCTTTTGGCCAAGGGTTTCTCAGTGTGTTGGCCAGAGTGGATGTACCGAGTCCTGATGCGCGGGAAAGGGCAGACATGTTCGTCCCCTGTTTACGTATGGCGGCAATGATATCGGCGGGGTGCCAGTCTTCGGTCGTTTTCATTCCTGCTTCACCTCATTCCGGTTATTGGGGGCGGTTCAAGCAGGATTAGCAATACCGGAGATACCCAACCGGCGAGGCTGAAGCCTCCCCTGCCTAAACTGGCATTGAACGGACGATAGCAGGCCCACTGGTAGAAACATCCTACCAGTGGGGTATTTTTCGCAGGGTTGCTAATTCCCGACTATCGGATTTTGCCGATAGCGTTGTCAGATTAACGGTTTAATTTAAAACATTCAATAATAAAATCAATTAGATGTGAATTAATGATAATAAAGATTTTTTACCTGAATCAGGTACGAATATTGATAACTGACGATCTTTTCTCATGAAGAAAACAATATCAGGAAAGAAAAAGCTAATTAAACATCCTATAAGCGATTTTAAGCAGTTTTGAGTTTTCATCTGGGAAAAGTTGCGGTTACGTAATAAAAAACGCACACAAGCGTTTTTAGGGGGCTTTTATGCTCGTTAAGAGCATGGGAGGCTGCTTGTTAATGTAAAAAGGATCGTCGAGGATCCTCAGCCGATAAAAAAGGGGGTTGATCGGAGGCAGGATCAATCCTCTTCCCTACTAAGCCGTGAGCGAAGCGAATTCATTGCACGGTTAGTAAAGCGATGTGATAGTTGAATGGTCGGAGACAAAAAATCTGGCAGCGATACTTGTCTGAATCGCATCTTGATTTTCGGAGTAGATTGATACTGACCGAACATCGTGAGGGAATTATCAAATTCTGTGATCAATCTGACTAAATTTTGTGATTTATCCACAGGGCACGTCTTTTTTAACTTGTTTTCTGTTTTTATATCTTGTTTTAAGACTTTAAAAAACATTTAAAATCAATTTGTTATAATCACTTAGGCATAGAAATTTACGGTAATAGGCATAGAAATTTACGGTAATAGGCATAGAAATTTACGGTAATAGGCATAGAAATTTACGGTAATATTCACAAAATAAGCATAGATTAAAAAAAAATCTTGCTTTTAAGTCGAGTATAGTACCATTATTTATCTATCCCAATATAAGGAACAAAAAATGTCTGAATTGATAGCCTATAAATCCAATGCCTTAATTGAGGCTAGTTATAAACTAACATTGCAAGAACAGCGCTTGTTGCTCATGTGTATTGGCAAGCTAAACCCTCAAGAAGAATTACCACAAAAGACATTCCAGATTACTTCTAATGACTTTTATTTGGCATTTCCAGACATGGGAAAAAGTAATGCAGAGAGACACTTAAAAGAAGCTATAGATAAATTAGCTGAGCGATGGATATACATCCAAAACAATAAAGAAAGAAGACGTATACGTTGGATTCAAGAAGAAGCTGAATATCTTGATGGAGAAGGAAAAATAGAAATAATATTTGCCGATTCTATCATGCCATATTTAACTCAACTTAAAGGGAAATTCACAAAAATAGTGATTAAAAATGTTTCTACTTTAAGAAGCGTTTATAGCATTCGTATTTATGAATTACTGATACAATTTCAGTCTGTAGGCGATAGATTAATTAGCTTAGAAGACTTCCGCTCCATGTTGGGATTAGATGATAAAACATACTCGACTTTTAAATCATTGAACCAGTGGGTAATAAAACCTGCAATAAAAGAGCTAAATCAAAAAAGCAATCTCATTGTATCAATTGATACGGTTAAGAAAAGTCGTAATGTAGTCGCTTTACATTTTCATTTTAAAGAAGATCAACAAATCAAAATGGCTGTCTAGGATAAATTATGACTCTAGTATCAATAAGCGAAGCAGCAAGATTAACGGGAAAAGCAAGAAGCACTCTGCATAAATACATAAAACAAGGAAAGATGTCTACGACTACAGATCCCAATACAGGTAGTAAATCTATTGATATATCTGAATTAATTAGGGTATTCGGGGCACTAAAAGCTACACTTAGTGACACCGTCACAGATGTAGTGAAAATACAGCAAACTACACAACAAAACACACCTGAAATACAAGAACTACAGAGAAAACTACAGTTTTTAGAACAAGAGAACTCACACTTAAAAGCAGAAAAAGAGCTATTATCGAAAAACCTTGATGATGTAAGGCAAGCGATGCTGCTGATTGAATCAAAAATACCTATATTCCCCAAACCCCAATCAACAACAGCCACTAGCACTAGCAGATTTTGGCATTTTTGGAGAAAATAATGATGGCTGATATATTATTTACCGTGAAAAATAAAAAACCATGAAAATGAAAAGAAACAACATTTACCTATTAAACAAATTATCAAAAAAAGAAATTAAATCGTTAACCGATTCATATAAAAGAGAGAACAAGTCAATGGACAAATATGATGAGTGGCTTAGTGATTTGTTTCGCTGGAATCTATCAACAGTATTCACACTCAACTCCATAATCATATTATTTTATTTCGTAAGCATATACTCAACTAATAATAATCCAGTTGCGATGCTTTGCATTTATGCATTCATATATTTTTCTTCTATAATACTTCTATCCATCCGACATTCCGCACCTCATTCGTAATTTATTGTTTTAATTAAAAATTAACAAATGAGTGAATTTCATACAAACAATTTAAAATCAGCATATTACAGATATAGCTGCGGAATGACGGATCCATAGTAATATCCTTAGATAAAAAATTTAGTTTCCTTCTATACTTAAAGGCAAAAATAATTTACCTTTTTAGTTATTTAAATAATATAAAATTAATTAACATTATAAAATGTAATCACAATTGTAATTGTAAAATAAGAAACCAAAGCAATTAATGCATGTGTTTTTTGTTTGTTATATAACTATCAACATGGTTTTCAATATGCTAAATTATGTCTTTAAGTTCTAATATCAACCATATTTAGATAGAAAAGGATGGTAAGTTCTATGTCATACATGATTTATTTGACTTTAAACGGAAAGAAGCAAGGTTTAATTTCTGCTGGATGTTCAACCCTTGATTCTATAGGTAATCGGTATCAAAAAGGGCACGAAGACCAAATACAAGTACTTAGCCTAAATCACTCAATATCTCGTCAGCAAAATGTTAACCACAGCCCCATACAATTTATAAAACCTATAGATAAATCTTCTCCATTATTAGCTATGGCTATAGATTCTAATGAATCACTAAACGGTAAATTCATTTGTTACAGAACTGGTCAAACAGGCCAATTAGAACTGTTTTATGAAATCAAAATCACGGAAGCTACCGTATCGGAGGTTTCATGTGCCTACCCGCACTCCATTAATGATTTCGATGCTATGCCATATGAAAGAGTAATACTTAACTATAAATCTATTTCATGGAATCATATGACAGCAGGCACATCTGCTTATAGCAGATGGGAAGACCGAGTTTTATAAAATATAATAATAAGCATATATGCTTATTTGCAAAAAACCATTTTTTTAACATATTTACTGGGGGAAAATACAGATTTTTTATCACAAACCAAATATCCCTCAGACTTTAATTTGTTATCTACATACATCGAGACAGGAAAACTAAAAAGGAACACAATAATAGAGTAAGCAGTTAGAAATTTAACAACCACTCCGTTATATGAATTTATTTTTTTTACAAAGCAAAATTTTATTATATATATAAACATATGAAATGCTAAGGGGAGCCCAAAAGACATTAGGAAAACTCGCCATGAAAATAATATAACCTCACTCATACTTAACAGTGATAATAAATCACGCCATGAAAAAAAAACAACAACAGAAAGAAGGGATAAAACAAAAACAGACACTAAAAAATAAAAAACTTTATCCAAAAAACTAATATTTACTTTATGCATCATAATTATACTTATGTTTTATATATAGTGACAATTTCATACAAATAAAAACCATCACTATATAATTAATTTTATCTCATGTATGGCGTAAAAAATCTGTTATATCCATTTTGTTGTGGCTTGGTTTTCGGTCATGTATTAAATGGT
>NZ_JACOII010000018.1 GCF_016306625.1 Xenorhabdus lircayensis
ATATCCTGCGTACCGCCGTCTGTTGGCAGGGATTGACGCAGCCCGTGCAGGTGGTCTGGCGTCAGGCGCCATTGTCAGTGACCACTTTTGTGCCCGCTTCCGCAGAGAATGTGCCGGCCCAATTGCAGGCGCACACCGATCCTCGTCAACGCCAGATCGATCTTAGCCGGGCGCCGCTGTTTGCTGCTGACATTGCCCACGATCCCACCAGCAATGAATGGCTGTTGGCCCTGAGTCTTCATCATTTAGTCTGTGACCATATGACGTTAGGGCTTATCATTGCCGAAATTATTCAGTTGTTACAGGGGCAGACAGAAACCCTACCGATCCCTCTGCCTTACCGTAACTTTATCGCCCAAACCCTGAGCGTGCCGGTCTCTGTGCATGAGGATTATTTCCGCGCCCGACTCGCTGATGTCGATGCCCCAACAACGCCTTTCGGCCTGCTTAATATACAGGGTGACGGCGAGGATGTGACCGAAGCCCGTTTGCTGCTGGATACCTCGCTGTCGCAGGCGATCCGCATGCAGGCCCGCCGTCTCGGTATCAATCCTGGCGTACTGTTCCACGTGGCCTGGGCCCAGATGTTGGCGCAAACCAGTGGCTGTGACGATGTGGTTTTCGGGACGGTGCTGCTTGGTCGTCTGCAAGGCTCAGCCGGCGCCGATCAGGTGATGGGGATGTTTATCAATACTCTGCCAGTGCGGGTATCCCTGGCTAATCGCAGTGTACTGGAAGTCGTGCGCGCTACCTACCATGATCTGATGGCACTACTGGAACATGAACAGGCCCCCCTGACACTGGCACAGCGCTGTAGCGGCGTGAACCCACCATTACCGCTCTTCAGCGCCCTGCTTAACTACCGCCATAGCCAGCCGGGTACGGCTAATAAGGTCTGGGATGGTATGCGTATGTTGAACGAAAAAATACGTACCAACTATCCGCTGACCCTCTCAGTAGATGATTTGGGAGAAGATTTCAGCCTGCTTGCTCAGGCCATTGCGGGCGTTGAACCTTTGCGGTTGATAAATTACTTGATCACTGCGATCAGCGGACTGGTTGAAGCACTGGCAACTAAACCTGAGCAATCCATTCTGAGCCTGCCGATCCTGCCTGTCGCTGAACGTCAACAGCTATTGGTGGATTTCAATACCACACAAGCGGACTTCCCGCAGGCGGCCCTGATCCATGAGCTGTTTGAGCAACAAGTTAAGCGCACTCCTGACGCCATCGCCGTGGTGTTTGAAGGTCTGTCGCTTAGCTATGGTGAACTGAACCGCCGCGCCAACCGATTGGCCCATCATTTGTTGGCTCTGGGGGTTCAGCCGGATGGTCGGATCGCCATCTGCGTTGATCGCAGTCTGGAGATGGTGGTGGGACTGCTGGCTATTCTTAAATCTGGCGGCACCTATGTACCACTGGATCCGACCTATCCTGTAGAACGCTTGGCTTATATGCTGGCGGATGCCTCTCCCGTAGCGTTACTCACCCAGTCTGCACTGATTGAGGTGCTGGATAGTAATCTGCCTACTGTCATACTCGATGCCCAAGAATTATCTGTTTTTGATAAAGAATCGGAAGAAAACCTTAATGCCCAAGCACTGGGGCTAACTTCACGCCATCTGGCCTATGTGATTTATACTTCTGGCTCCACTGGGCAACCCAAAGGGGTGATGGTTGAGCACCGTAGCTTGTGTAATCTGGTTGATGCGCAAATAAAGGCTCTTAACATTACAGCCGATAGTCGCCTATTGCAGTTTGCTTCTTTCAGTTTCGATGTCTGCATGCAGGAATGTTGTATGGCGCTCCTGACAGGGGCTCGCCTCCAACTCGCTCAACGTACAAAGCTCCTGCCTGGTTCTGAGCTGTTCCATACCCTGAAAGAAAATGCCATTACCCATATGCTTCTGACGCCGACGGCATTAGCTGCATTGGATACAATACCTGCGACATTACAGACCTTGGTCGTGGGCGGCGAGATTTGCTCTCCAACACTGATCAAACGCTGGGCAATAGGAAGACGCATGATCAATGCCTATGGCCCAACGGAAAGTACCGTCTGTGCAACTTTCTACCTATGCAATGCACAAGATGAGAAAGTACCGCCTATCGGCCAGCCTATCGCTAATACCCAAATCTATATTCTGGATACACAGGGTCAGCCGGTGCCTGTCGGTGTCGCCGGTGAGATCCATATCGGTGGGGTCGGCGTGGCTCGCGGTTATCTTAATCGTGCGGAACTGACAGCAGAACGATTTATTCCTGATCTATTCTCAACAGATCCAGATGCCCGGCTATACAAGACGGGTGATCTCGGCCGCTGGCTGCCGGATGGCAATATCGAATACTTGGGCCGTAACGACTTTCAGGTCAAGTTACGCGGCTTCCGTATCGAACTCAGTGAAATCGAAGCGCGTCTCTCTCAGTGTTCAGGAGTACGTGAGACGATCGTTATCGCCCGCGAAGATATCCCCGGTGATAAACGCTTGGTGGCCTATGTCCGGCCTCAATCCGGCGTTGAACTGGTGCCGGCTGAACTGCGCCAGCAACTGGCACAACACCTGGCCGAATACATGCTACCCAGCGCCTTTGTGACACTGGATACCTTCCCGTTCACCCCTAATGGCAAGCTTGATCGCCAGGCACTGCCGGCTCCTGACCAGTCAGCAGTAGTCACCCGTGACTATGAGGCACCCGTCGGTGAACTGGAAACAATACTGGTGCAAATTTGGCAGGAGTTACTGGGCTTGGAGTGTGTCGGCCGTCACGATCACTTCTTTGAGCTCGGTGGTAACTCGCTGATGGCGGTCAGCCTGATTGAACGGTTGCGTGGCTTGGGTCAGGCACTTGATGTGCGCAGTGTTTTCTCCGCTCCTGTGCTTACCGATATGGCTCAGGCGATACAAGCACATCAAGGTAAACCGGTCTTCGTCGTACCGCCTAATCGCATTACCGAAGATTGTACCGTCCTCACCCCAGACTTATTGCCGCTGGTGACGCTGTCCCAGACGGAAATCGACTCGATCGTCGAGACGGTGGTCGGCGGGGCGGTTAATGTACAAGATATCTATCCGCTCGCCCCGTTGCAGGAAGGTATTCTGTTCCATCACCGAATGCAGGAGCAAGGAGATACCTATCTGTTATGCAGTCTGATAACCTTCAACACCCGTGCACGTCTTGATACCTTCCTTGACGCACTGCAACAGGTAATCGACCGCCACGATATCCTGCGTACTGCCATCTGCTGGCAAGGACTAAACCAGCCCGTACAAGTGGTCTGGCGCCAGGCGTCATTACCGGTGAACACCTTTGTACCCACTTCAGAGGGCAATGCGTTAGAGAGTAATGTGTTAGCTCAGTTGCAGGCCCACACCAACCCACGTCTGCGTCGGCTTGATCTCAGTCAGGCACCACTGTTCGCCGCCGATATCTCCCATGACCCGGCTAACCATGAGTGGTTGCTGGCATTGAGCTTCCACCATCTGGTCGGTGATCATATGACTCTGGCACTTATCGTCGATGAAATCCGCCTACTGTTACAAGGGCATACAGAGGAACTATCCAATCCTCTGCCGTACCGTAACTTTATCGCCCAAACCTTGAGCGTACCGGCCTCGGTGCATGAGGATTATTTCCGCGTTCAGCTTGCTGATGTTGATGCCCCTACAGCCCCTTTTGGCCTACTTAATATGCAGAATGACGGAGATGATATTGCTGAAGCCCATTTGCCGCTGGATACCACGCTGGCACAGGCGATCCGCAACCAGTCCCGTCATCTGGGTATCAGCCCGAGTGTACTGTTCCATGTTGCCTGGGCTCAGGTGATGGCACAGACCAGCGGCCGTGACGATGTGGTTTTCGGCACTGTGCTGTTGGGCCGCTTGCAAGGCTCTGCCGGGGCCGATAGAGTAATGGGAATGTTTATCAATACCCTGCCATTGCGGGTATCCCTTGCTGGTCGCAGTGTACTGGAAATGGTGCAGACTACCTATCATGACCTAATGACTCTTCTGGAGCATGAACAAGCTCCTCTGGCGTTGGCTCAGCGTTGTAGTGGTGTAGTTCCACCGATGCCATTGTTCAGTGCCTTACTCAATTATCGCCATAGCCAGCCAGATGCGGCTAATGTGGTCTGGAACGGCATGCGCTTGCTAACTACCGAAGATCGCACCAACTATCCGCTTTCTCTTTCTGTGGATGACCTGGGTGAGGGTTTTAATCTGGTGGTTCAGGCTGTGGCGGGAATTGATTCCGCTCGGGTCGCCAACTACCTGGCTACAGCTATCAGTGGCTTGGTTGATGCCTTGGTAATTGAACCTCAGCGTTCTGTTCTGAGTCTGCCGATCTTACCTGCCGCAGAACGGCAACAGCTACTAGTGGACTTTAATACCACTGAGGTCGACTTCCCACGGAAGGCTTTGATCCATGAGTTGTTTGAGCAACAGGCAGAGCTCGCTCCCGACGCTACCGCTGTGGTGTTCGAAGAATTCTCCATCAGCTACAGTGAACTAAACCGCCGTGCCAACCGACTGGCCCATCATCTGCTTGCCTTGGGCGTACAGCCGGATGACCGGATCGCCATCTGCGTTGAACGTAGCCTGGAGATGATCGTGGGCTTACTGGGCATTCTCAAAGCTGGTGCGGCTTATGTGCCATTGGATCCGGCCTACCCAGCCGAACGGTTGGCCTATATACTCAACGATGCTGAGCCGGTTGTTCTACTTACCCAATCAGCCCTGAGCGAAACGCTGGGCAGCGGCCTGCCTACTGTGCTGCTCGACATCTCAGTTTTTGGCGCTTACGCAGAGAGTAATCCTGATACTCATACACTGGGATTAACCTCACACCACTTGGCGTATGTCATCTACACCTCTGGTTCTACAGGTCATCCTAAAGGGGTAATGGTTGAACACAGGAATATCGTTGCATCCACTTATGCTCGACAATTGACGTATCCGCATTTTGAACGGCTTTTACTCTTGTCTTCAATCGCATTTGACAGTTCCCTCGCCAGTATCTTCGGTACACTCACGCGCGGAGGATGTTTATGCCTTCCAGAACAAGCGATTACTGTCAACCCTACAGCCATTTTGCAGGCTCTACGTCAGAATGACATCAGTTGCCTATTATGTGTGCCATCTTTGGCTCTCAGTCTGTTGCAACTCGCTAATAAAGAAGATATGGCATCCCTCCTAGCCCTCATTGTGGCAGGTGAACGATGCCTGCCTGAACTTCATACTCGAATTGAACAGTTAGAGTTACCTATTGCTCTTTATAACGAGTATGGACCGACAGAAACTACAGTATGGGCCTCGGTTTATCAGGTCATGTCCCACGACTTGTTCAATGTTCCTATCGGCCAGCCAATCGCTAATACTCAGATTTATATTCTGGATACGCAGGATCAGGCTGTGCCGATTGGCGTGGCGGGTGAAATCCATATCGGCGGGGCTGGTGTTACTCGCGGTTATCTTAATCGTCCAGAACTGACGGCAGAACGATTTATTACCGACCCATTCTCAACTACGCCCGGCTCACACATGTATAAAACGGGTGACCTTGGACGTTGGTTGCCCGATGGAAACATCGAATATCTCGGCCGTAACGATTTTCAGGTCAAGTTGCGCGGTTTCCGGATTGAACTCGGTGAAATCGAGGCACAACTTATTCAGTGTCCTGACGTAAGCGAAGCCGTTGTCATCGTTCGTGAAGATATTTCGGGAGAAAAACGTCTGGTGGCCTATCTCCGGCCTCAGTCCGGCGTTGAACTGGTGCCGGCTGAACTGCGCCAACAGCTTGCGCAGCAACTGGCTGAGTTCATGATCCCCAGCGCATTTGTGATGTTGGAGACTTTCCCGCTGACGCCTAACGGCAAACTCGATCGTCAAGCTCTGCCAGCACCTGACCAGTCTGCTGTAGCAACACGTGTCTATGAAGCACCAAAAGGTACATTGGAAACCGCGCTGGCGCTGATCTGGCAAGACCTTCTGGGGCTGGAACGTGTCAGTCGTCATGATCACTTTTTCGAACTCGGAGGTCATTCACTGATGGCCGTCAGCCTGATTGAACGATTGCGTAATGCTGGCTGGTTGCTTGATGTGCGTAGCGTTTTCTCCACACCCGTACTCACCGAGATGGCTCAGATGATACAAGCACATCAGGGCAAACCTGTCTTCGTCGTACCGCCTAATCGCATTACCGAAGATTGCACCACCCTCACCCCCGACCTGCTACCGCTGGTGACGCTGTCTCAAACGGAAATCGATATCATTATCGACACCGTTCCCGGCGGCACGGCCAATGTACAGGATATCTACCCGCTCGCCCCATTACAGGAAGGCATTTTGTTCCACCATCGGTTGCAGGAACAGGGGGACACCTATCTGCTATGCAGCCTAGTGGCCTTCGATACCCGCGAGCGCCTTGACGCTTTCCTTAGTGCCTTGCAACAGGTGATTAGCCGCCACGATATCTTGCGTACCGCTATTTGCTGGCAGGGATTAACGCAGCCTGTTCAAGTAGTTTGGCGTCAGGCCCCACTACCAGTAAATACCTTTGTGCCCACCTCAGAGAACAATGTGTCAGAGGGTAACGTGTTGGCTCAGTTGCAGGCCTACACCGACCCGCGTCAACGCCGGCTAAACCTAAATCAGGCACCGTTGTTTGCCGCCGATATCGCCCATGATCCGGCTAACCGTGAGTGGCTGCTGGCACTGAGTTTCCATCATCTGATCAGCGATCATATGACATTGGAACTGATCGTCTCTGAAATTAATTTGCTGTTGCAGGGACGTGCAGAGACTCTGCCCGTCCCACTACCGTATCGCAACTTTATTGCCCAGACGCTGAGCGTGCCAGCTTCCGTGCATGAAGACTATTTCCGTGCCCGGCTCGCCGATATTGATGCACCAACAGCACCTTTTGGTCTGCTTAATGTTCAGGGTGATGGTAAAGATGTGGCCGAAACCTATTTGAAGCTGGATATCACGCTGGCACGGGAGATCCGCAGTCAAGCTCGCCGTCTGGGCATCAACCCAAGCGTGCTGTTCCATGTCGCCTGGGCTCAAGTGCTGGCACAGACCAGCGGTCGTGATGATGTGGTCTTCGGCTCTGTGCTGCTCGGTCGGTTGCAAGGCTATGCCGGTGCGGATCAGGTAATGGGAATGTTTATCAATACGCTGCCAGTGCGGATATCCCTTGCTGGCATCAGTGTACTGGAAGTGATGCA
Organism: Xenorhabdus lircayensis; assembly: GCF_016306625.1. Lineage (GTDB taxonomy): Bacteria > Pseudomonadota > Gammaproteobacteria > Enterobacterales > Enterobacteriaceae > Xenorhabdus > Xenorhabdus lircayensis. The sequence continues at coordinate 7,229 of NZ_JACOII010000018.1, forward strand.
GGCTACTTACCATGACCTAATGGCGCTATTAGAGCATGAACAAGCTCCTCTGGCGCTGGCTATTCGCTGTAGCGGTGTGACACCACCTATGCCATTATTTAGTGCTCTGCTCAATTACCGCCATAGTCATTCAGGGGCGGCTGATGATAGAGTTTGGAACGGCATGCGTATGCTGACAGCAGAAGAACGCACAAACTATCCATTGACCCTCTCAGTGGATGACTTAGGGGAAGACTTCAGCCTAGTAACTCAGAGCGTCTCGGGGATTGATCCCACCCGACTGGCTAACTACCTGATTACCGCTATCAGCGGCCTGGTTGAAGCTCTGGCTAACGAACCCCAGCGACTTGTTTTGAGCCTGCCGATCCTGCCTGCCGCCGAGCGCCAGCAGTTATTGGTTGATTTCAACTCCACCCAAGCCAACTTCCCGCAGGAAGCCCTGATCCATGAACTGTTTGAGCAACAGGCTATGTTGGCGCCTGACGTTACTGCCGTGGTGTTTGAAGGACAGTCCCTCAGCTACGGCGAACTGAACCGCCGTGCCAACCGGCTGGCCCATCATCTGCTGGCTCTGGGCGTACAGCCGGATGACCGGGTCGCTATTTGCGTTGAGCGCAGTCTGGAGATGGTTGTCGGCTTGCTGGGTATTCTGAAGGCCGGAGCGGCCTACCTGCCGCTTGATCCGGCCTACCCCGCCGAACGTCTGGCCTATATGCTCAGTGATGCGGCACCGGTGGCCCTGCTCACTCAGACTGCCTTGCTGGAAACCTTGGACAGTCACCTGCCTACCGTGGTGCTTGACACCCGTTCGCCGTCTGTCCTTGACGGGGCGCCGGACAGCAACCCTGACAGCCGGGCACGGGGAGTGACCTCACACCATCTGGCGTACGTGATTTACACCTCCGGCTCCACCGGCCAGCCTAAAGGGGTGATGGTGGAACACGCGAACATCATTCGCCTGTTGGCGGCCACGCAGGATTATTTCCAGTTCAATCACAATGATGTCTGGACCCTGTTCCATTCTTTTGCTTTTGATTTCTCGGTATGGGAACTGTGGGGGGCCTTAGCTTACGGCGGCCGGCTGGTTATCGTACCGGCAGCCTGTGCCCGTTCGCCACAGGCATTTTATGCCCTGTTGTGCCACGAACGCGTGACGGTGCTGAACCAGACACCGAGTGCTTTCCGCCAGCTTATCCCTGCCCAGAATGACACCGCACATGCCCTGCGCTGCATTATCTTCGGCGGGGAGGCGCTGGAATTACCATCGCTGGCACCGTGGATCGCAAATAACCCTATCAGCCAGACCCGGCTGATGAATATGTACGGCATCACCGAGATCACCGTCCATGCTACCTATCGGGAACTCACCGAGGATGATATCACCGGGGGGCGTGGCAGCCTGATTGGCCAGCCGTTACCTGACTTGCGCGCCTACCTTCTTGACCCTCATGGCCAGCCGGTGCCCCTCGGCGTAACCGGCGAGCTTTATATCGGCGGGGCCGGTGTGACCCGCGGTTATCTTAACCGTCCGGCACTGACAGCAGAGCGTTTTATTCCCGACCCGTTCTCCACCGCCCCGGATGCCCGTTTGTACAAGACCGGCGACCTCGGCCGCTGGCTGCCCGACGGCAATATCGAATACCTCGGCCGTAACGACTTTCAGGTCAAACTGCGCGGTTTCCGTATTGAGCTGGGGGAAATTGAAGCGCGCCTGACTCAGTGTCCGGGAGTTCAGGAAGCGGCTGTTATCGCCCGCGAAGATATCCCCGGTGACAAACGTCTGGTGGCCTATCTCCGGCCGCAGTCCGGTATTGAACTGGTGCCAGCGGATTTACGTCAGCAACTGGCTCAACATCTGGCTGACTACATGCTGCCCAGTGCCTTTGTGATGCTAGAGGCCTTCCCGCTGACCCCGAACGGCAAGCTCGATCGCAAGGTGCTGCCTGCCCCAGATCAGTCAGCCATTGTGGCACGGGGCTATGCGTCTCCGCAGGGTGAGGTTGAAACCATGCTGGCGCAGATCTGGCAAGACCTGCTGGGGCTGGAACGTGTCGGGCGTCATGACAATTTCTTCGAGTTAGGTGGTCATTCGTTGTTAGCTGTGCAATTGCTGAACTACATAAGTGAACAAGGCATGGAAGTGTCGTTGACTACTTTATTCTCTCATCCAACATTATGTGATTTGGCGCTGGCTATTAACGACAAGTCAAACAAACCAAGTTCACCTTTTGTAGCAAATCCCGTGCCGTTAAGCCCTAAAGGCAGTCTATCGCCATTATTCCTGGTACACGAGACCACAGGTGACCCGCTGGTTTATTCACTATTGGCGACTTTGCTGCCGTCGGAACTGCCCGTCTATGGGTTACAGGCACTTGGCCTCCATACACTAGAGAAGCCTCCGACTTCCATTGAAGAACTTGCCGCTTACCATGTTCAAGCCATTCGTCGAGTTCAACCTCACGGCCCTTATCATCTCGCAGGTTGGTCAATTGGGGGCGTTATTGTTTATGAGATGGCCTTGCAACTGATGAGCAGCGGTGAAGAAGTCAAGTACCTTGGTATGATCGATTCCTACAATTTAAGTGGACTCAAAATTGATACTGAAAGTGGACATAATATTGATGCCAATAAATCTGTAAATGATACGCAGAAAGATATCAATACGATTATTGAATATCTGCGTGATCATATAGACGTTATTGATAAACATGATTTGGATAAGCTTTATGACTTCAATGACATGGACAAACTCTTTACCTTTTGTGAGGAACACCAATGGCTACCAACCGGTATTACAAAAGAGGATATCCTCCTTCGTATTTATACTCAGAGAGCCATTTTACAATTTGGTCAAAAATATATTGCTCCCGCTTCATCTTTACCCATCCATCTCTATACAGCAGATAATTTACCTGCTGAGTATGACTCTTGGCGTGGCTGGCGCAATATCGTTGGAGAGAATTCTGTACTCCATCCTATTGGTGGGACTCATAACTCCATCATGCAACAGCCTTTGCTCAACCAAGTGGCTGATTTGATCACTGAGCACTTGTTGCCCACAACTTACACCCCGAATATCATCATCCAAAATGGGGCCAAGTCTATTCCGCCACTTTTCTGTATTCCTGGAGCAGGTGCCAGCGCTTCCGGTTTTATCGCGTTGGCATTGTCCCTTCCACCGAAGCTACCTGTACACGCTTTGCAGTCTCGTGGCCTGATAGATGCGCATCTTCCTCCTTATATTAGCGTTGAAAGTACGGCTCACGCTTATATTCAGGCAATCCGTCAAACACAGCCTCATGGCCCCTATCACCTGCTAGGACATTCCTTCGGTGGTTGGATAGCCTTTGAGATCGCGTTGCAACTACAGGCGCAAGGAGAAAAGGTCACCGATCTCATACTCGTTGATACCAGTGCTCCTGATCCGCAGGACAGTGTTCCTAAAGCTGTCGGCCGGATTGAAACGCTAATGAAGTTGATCGATATCTACAACATGATACTGACTCAGCCATTACCGTTTACCAGACAAGACTTCGAAAATCAGGAACCGAATGAACAGATTCGCTCTCTGTTTCAAGGCTTGGTGAATGCTGGCATTTTTCCAGAGAATGCGAATACATCTCTGTTGCAAGGTGTTGTCCAAGTTATGCAAGCCAATCTGAACACGAGTTATGCACCACATACCAGCTATAAGGGCCTTGTTCATCTGATTAACGCCAAAGAAGGAGATATTGATGAAACAGAAACTCACGAGAAAATGTGGCGTAGGCATGTTACTCAGCTAAGTACAATAATCGCACCTGGTAATCACATGACCATGCTGTCTAGCCCACAAGTTAATCAGCTTGCTACTTTACTGTGGGAAAAATTGGATTATGTTAGCGCTAATTTCGAGGGTTTGTTCATGAAGTAGAATAACCAGATTTTGTTACCTTAAGCCAGCCTTACGGGGCTGGCATTTTCTCATCCTTTATCAGTCTGGCTTTCAGGTGTAGTCGTATGGAAATTTGCTTCCCTGGATTAGACGAGGTTTAGTGTGACACCCGTCAGAAGGGATAAATACACTATGTTTAACGCCAGATTACGTACAGAATTTATGGATTATAAATGAACACTTCGACAATTAAACAACCGACCTATCGGATCTTACTCCCACTGTTATACCGTTCACGCTGGGCACTTGCCATTGCCGTTTTTGCCAGCATTGCGAATGGTATTTCCAGCGTTTCTTTGATCACATTAATCAATCAAGCAGTGACAACCTCCAACGATAACTATTCCTCGCTCGCTTGGTATTTCGGTATTCTGGCTGTGCTGGCTATTGCCTGCCGCATATTGAGTGGCGTGATTTTCGCTAAACTGAGCCAGAATACGATGGCAAAGATGCGCGAACTCATCTCAGAACGTGTTACCCGTGCGCCCTTCCGTCAGATTGAGGTGCTTGGTGCTTCTCGCGCTCAATCCATCATCACCGACGACGCAACCAATGTATCATTGTTATTCTTCACTCTGCCCAATATCGTGATGCAAGGTTCAATTGTATTGGGCTGCCTGGGTTATCTGGCATGGTTGTCGTGGCCCGTATTTTTCTTAGCGCTGGCTATAGTCATCATTGGTTCACTCGGTTATAGCCTCGGCGGAACCAAAGCGATTAACTCATTCAACGCAGCGGGCAAAGCACAAGATCGCCTATTCAACCATTTCAACGCCTTATTCTCTGGCGCAAAAGAGTTAAAGTTACACTTCTCACGTACTCAGGCTTTCTTCACTAACTCCCTTGGTCGTGAAATTGATGCAGTACGCCAGCATCGCACCCGTGCTTTCGGTGTTTATGCCTTCGGTGCTGGCTGGATACTCTTTTTATTCTATGTGTTTTTGGGGCTGGTGATATTCGCCCCGACGGTAATACCGGGCCTCGAAGTCACGACACTCGCTGGTTATGTGATTATATTTCTGTTTATGTTGATGCCATTAGACGGTTTGTTAAACAGTATTCCAGCACTGAATGCTGCACGTGTATCACTAAATCGCATTGGAAATGTATTATCAGAGCTGAATGAGCAAGATCCATTTACCCGGCAGATTTCTGCTAATGAATTCGGTGAAGCGACTTTACTGCGCCTGTCTGGCCTGACCCACAGTTATTATCGAGAGCAGGAAGATAAGGTATTCCAACTCGGTCCAATCGATATGAAACTCAAACGAGGTGAAATTACTTTTTTGATTGGCGGTAACGGCAGTGGCAAAACGACGCTCGCCAAGTTGCTGGTCGGGCTCTACACACCAGAAAACGGCACCATTACCGTTGATGGACATGTGATCACTGACAACAACAGAGCCAACTATCGTCAACTATTCTCGGCGGTTTTCTCCGATTTCCATCTCTTCGAAACATTGATAGGTTTGAGCGATACCGATTCGGCATTGGATTCACGTGCTAATGCATTACTCACTAAACTACATTTGGATCACAAGGTAAAGATTAAAAATGGCTGTTTTTCAACGCGCGATTTGTCACTGGGGCAACGAAAACGTCTTGCTCTGGTGGTAGCCTATTTGGAAGATCGGCCATTCTATCTGTTCGATGAATGGGCCGCTGATCAGGACCCGCTGTTTAAGACGGTGTTCTATCAGGAGCTATTACCCGAGTTGGCTGCGCGCGGTAAAGCCGTACTGGCTATCACCCATGACGATCGTTTCTTTCACTTAGCCGATCATTGTATCAAGCTGGAAAGTGGTCGACTCCTTGTCAATAAGGAGCAAATGGTAATAGCTCAATAACATTGTTGGATTAAGTGTTGGTATATTACGTTTTAAGAACGTCAAATTTCAGGAGCACAGGATATGTAACAGTGATAGTTCAGCTAGGTTATAGGGGCTGTAATGAGATGGCCTCCCCCACCCTGTAGCAGTAAATTGACAGTGTGTTTTTCTTTTAGAAGAGGCCATCATCATGAACAGTACAACTCTTATCGGTATTGATCTGGGTAAACATACTTTCCACCTGCACTGTCAGGATAAAAATGGAAAAGCGCTTTATCGTAAGAAAATGACCCGAACCAAGCTTCTTGAGTTTCTGAACGTGACTCCTTGCGCAACCGTCGTCATGGCGGCTTGTGCCGGTGCACATTTCATGGCGCGAAAAATCGCAGCATTAGGCCATGAGACTAAATTGATCTCACCTCAATTTGTCCGGCCGTTTGTCAAAAGCAACAAAAACGATTTCATTGATGCCGAAACTATTTATGAAGGCACTGTTGCAAATAAAGTTGTAAGTTTGAATCAGCTCCGATTAAAAATCGTTATAGACCAAATACGCTATTCACTAGACGTCCTTCGCCTAAAGGATGACCATAATAAAATATTTCGGCTTGCCCTTTGCGTAATGCCCGCATCACTTCAATCCCTTTAAGAGTTGCATACGCTGTTTTTAACGTTTTGAAACCTAACACTGGGTTAATGCTCCGCTTCAATTTACCATCGTCACATTCAATTCCGTTGTTGTGGTATTTTATTTGCCGATGATTAACGTGAGATGGGCATTTTCCCTCATGTTTTAGCAACGCTATAGTGCACGCGCATAGGTAGGTGCTTTATCTGTATTAATCGTTTTAGGGATTTGCCATTGCTTAACACGATTGAAAATTTTGCCTGGAAATCGATAGGCCGCTTTCGTGTTATGGCGAGGCGAAAGATAAAAATCAAGAGTATGTCCGCGACTATCAATAGCACGATAAAGATAAGTCCATTTTCCATTGACTTTGATATAAGTTTCATCCAGATGCCAAGCGTTATAACCTGAAGGATTGCGCCAATACCAACGTAGGCGTTTTTCTATTTCGGGGGCATACCGCTGTACCCAGCGATAAATTGTTGAATGAGCGACATTGACACCACGTTCAGCCAGCATCTCTTGAAGTTCACGATAGCTGATACCCTATTTGCAATACCATCGCACCGCCCACAAAATGATAATGCCCGTAAAATGGCGACCTTTGAATGCTTTCATACCGTGAACTCCGATCGATAATGACTTAACTGAGCATATCAATTTCCTAAACTTTGCAACAGTGCCGGCTCATGTCCATCGCAGGCATCGTGGTTTGTGCCGCCCAGACGGGAGAAACAATGCTCAGAGAAATTGCGGTAGCGATAATAAGTTTTTTCATGATGTCGTTCCATTTAAGTCAAAAAAGTTCGGGTGTCAGACGCTTTCCTTTTGTAGGCTCCCGTCCTGATGTCACTGATTATAAAGTGATGATTCTGTTGATGGTGTGACCGGGTAGTGACAAGTTTGTCATTTACCGATTGAAAAATGACAAAGACAGCACCTGATAGCAGGTGCATGCTTATTATGAATTAAGGCGAGGGAGTAATAGTGTAAAGCGGGTAGATACTGAATCAGAGGCAACGCTTATCTGACCCTGATGGGCCAGTATTATCGATTTAACGATGGCAAGTCCGATACCACTCCCTTCGCTCTTTCTCTGTCTGGACGGATCTACACGATAAAACCGGTCGAAAAGCCGTGGTAAGTGCTCCGGGGGAACCGGAGTTCCGGGGTTTTCAACGGTAAGTTCAACCCATTCTCCAGATACACGAATATGTACTGTTACTGACCTGCCTGCCGGAGTATAGCGGATAGCATTGGATAATAGATTATTAATGGCACGGCGGAGCATTAGCTGGTCTCCCTCAACCAGGCAGGACTGGCCTTCAAGCTTCAGACCGACTTCCCGCTCTTCGGCCCAGGCTTCGAAAAACTCGAAAACCTTGATGGTTTCTGCCTGGAGATCCAGCGGCATTTGCTCCGGGATAAGCTGATTATTATCCGCCTGGGCGAGGAACAGCATGTCGCTGACCATTTTTGCCATCCGGTTGTATTCTTCGAGACTGGAATAGAGAACATCTTCAAGCTCTTTTTCTGTTCGCTGCTGGCTTAAGGCGATCTCAGTCTGGGTGACAAGATTAGTGATTGGTGTTCTGATTTCATGGGCAATATCGGCGGAGAAATTCGCTTGTCGGGTGAATACGCCCTCAATGCGTGCAATCATACTGTTAAAGGATATAACCAATTGTTCGAGTTCAATCGGTACGCGTTCCGGATCAAGGCGTACACCCAAATTATCCGAAGTAATATTCTTGATTTTCATGCTGACGTTACGTAAAGGTTGGTGACCTTTGTGCACTGCAAAATAAACTGTGAGAATAATCAACAGGCTCATCACTGAAGCAATTAACAGCAGGTTGTATTTCAAAGCATCAAGATAGTGAAGATGGAAATCAATGGAAAGCGCTATCAGCAGCGAATCATTTTTTATTTTTGCGTGAGCAGGTGAATTAACGGAGGATGCCATAATACGCCATGATGTCTGGCTCATACTGGTGTCACCACTGGTATGCATATTATGTGCGCTTTGATTACCAGACCACAGGAACACTTCACCAGAGGTTTGAGCTTTGATAAAGCTGGTTGTCTTTAATACTGGAATGAGTTCAGGCCCGTCAGGCGAACTGTAAATAATCCTGTTTTCCGGATTGAGAAATAAGACAGATATATGTTGGTAGCTGGTAAGCACGGCACTTACCTTATTTATTTTTTGCTGTTCAGATTCCCCGGGATGTTCAAGTATCGTCGTAAGAGTTGTGTTGATTTGTTTAAGACTTTTAATATCTTGTTCGGCAAAGTGATTTTGTACTGAAATTAGCATGATCCCGGCAAAAGCTGCAAAAGTAATTATTGTTGCAAGGCTGATAAGGAAGGTGAGTCGTATTTCAAGAGAAAAAGGTCTGCGCTTCCCGTTAATCTTCATCAGGTACCTCAAGCACATAACCGACACCGCGCACTGTCTGAATGAGCTTTGGCTCAAAATCATTGTCTATTTTCGCCCGTAGCCGTTTGACAGCAACATCAATGGCATTGGTATCGCTGTCAAAGTTCATGTCCCAGACCTGCGAAGCGATGAGTGAACGGGGGAGCACTTCACCCTTATGGCGGATAAAAAACTCCAGAAGGGTAAATTCCTTACTGGTTAGCGTAATACGCGAGCCAGTGCGACTCACTTTTCGCGAGACCAGGTCAATCGTTAAGTCTGCTACCTGAAACTGACTTTCTGCAATGACCGCTGCACCGCGACGCAGAAGAGTTCTGACACGGGCCAACAGTTCTGCAAAGGCAAAGGGTTTAACCAGATAATCGTCAGCGCCGAGCTCAAGACCCTTAACCCGATGTTCAATGGTACCGAGTGCCGTCAGCAAAAGAATTGGCATCCCCTTATTGGCAGTGCGTAACATTCGGACAATATCCCAGCCATTAACATCGGGTAGCATAATATCCAGAACGATAAGATCATATTCAGCAGTCATCGCATAATGGTATCCAGTTAGTCCGTTATCGGCTAAATCCACCACGAAACCCGCTTCAGTAAGGCCCTTGCTAAGGTACTCACCGGTTTTAACCTCATCTTCGACAATCAGTATTTTCATTTCCCCTCCGGATATCGGGTGTTTGCCAGCCATTCTAGTTCGCGGGATGCCAATATCAACGACTGAAACCGATAATGACAGCTTTGTCATTATCCTGTCACTGTGCAAACAGAGTGTCCCGGCTAATGTATCCCCAGTCATCATCTGGATTTTATTAGCCGTATTTTACCGGGCGAGCCTGGACGGGAAGCAATATGTTCAAATTAAAACTACTGGCGGTCAGTACCGTGTTTGTTCTGGCAGGGTGTGTCTCACTGGCACCAGACTACCAGCGCCCTGAACTTCCTGTACCTCAGCAGTTCTCACTTTCCCGAAATAGCCTTGTTCCGGCGACGACTGGCTATCAGGACACGGGCTGGAGAACCTTTTTTGTTGATCCTCAGGTCAGGCGTTTTATTGATGAAGCGTTACGTAATAACCCTGACCTGAAAATGGCCACCCTGAAAGTACAGGAGGCTAGTGCACAGTATAACGTGACTGATGCTGACAGATATCCACAACTGAGTGCATCTTCGGATATCAGTTACCGGGGAAGCCTGAAAGGCGATAGCGGCATGACGAAGGAGTATGATGCCGGACTGGATCTGAGCTTTGCTCTGGACTTCTTTGGCAAGCTGAAAAACATGAGCGAAGCCGATCGTCAGAACTACATTGCCAGTAAAGAGGCGCAACGGGGTGTACATATACTGTTGATTTCTAATGTCTCGCAAAATTATTACAACCAGCGTCTGGCTCAGGAGCAATTGAAAATAGCCAAAGAGACGTTGCAGAATTATCAGCAATCCTATGCGTTTGTCGAGCAACAGCTCGTCACTGGCAGCACAAATGTGCTGGCTCTTGAGCAGGCTCGTGGACTTATTGAAAGCACCCGCGCTGACATCGCGAATCGGGAAGGGCAACTTGCCCAGGCTAATAACGCACTTCAGCTACTGTTGGGCACCTATAACACTTTCCCCGATAATAAATTTGAGCACGAAAAAGATCTTAATCCGGTTAAATTACCACCAAATTTATCCTCCGATGTCCTGTTACAGAGACCGGATATTATGGAGGCTGAGCATCAGTTGAGAGCGGCTGATGCCAATATCGGTGTGGCTCGGGCAGCGTTTTTTCCTTCAATTAGCCTGACAAGCGGCATTTCTGGCAGCAGTACGGAGCTCTCGAATCTGTTTACTCCCTCAAGCGGCATGTGGAGCTTTGTACCCAAAATTGAGATCCCTATTTTTAATGCAGGTCGCAATCAGGCCAATCTGACACTGGCTAACGTTCGTCAGCAACAGTCGGTGGTGAACTATGAGCAAAAAATCCAGACGGCGTTTAAGGACGTTTCTGACGCATTGTCACTCCGTGACAGCATTAGCGGGCAAATTATCGCTCAACAACGCTACCTTGAGTCTCTCCGGATAACCCTGCAGCGTGCCCGAGGGTTATATTCCAGTGGTGCGGTAAGTTATATTGAAGTGCTGGATGCTGAGCGTACTTTATTTTCAACCCAACAAACGATTCTTGACCTTAAATATTCCCAACAGGTAAACGAGATAAAACTCTTCACAGCGCTTGGCGGCGGCTGGGCTGAGTAATAACTTAATTTTGATTAGCTAAGGAGTAAACAATATGCGTCAGTCAACAAAAATGGCTTTCTTTGGCATCCTGTCACTGGTTATGGCTCAGGCTGTGCAGGCGGGTGAGCAGCATCAGGGGATGGTAATGTCTCCTACCGAATCGAACGCGGCACAGCAGGTCATCAGCGCCAGTGGTGTAGTGAAGGAGGTTGACCTTAAGAGTAAAAAAATCACTATTGCCCACGAAGCAATTCCTGCGATTGGCTGGCCAGCCATGACCATGCGTTTTACCTTTACGACAGAGAATGACAGCATCACCGCATTAAAAGCAGGCAGTAAGGTGAATTTTTCGTTTATCCAGCAGGGCAATATTTCCATGCTTCAGGATATTAAAATAAGCCAGCCATAATGTAGTTTCTTATATTTTCACCTGTCATGACAGGCTGTTGTGATGGGTGCGGTACTTTCTATATTCGGGTGGTCACACCTTTTTAGCAGGAGCATTCATGGCTTCTTTAAAATTAAAATACGCTGCAACAATTATCAGTAGTCTTATCATTGGGGCAGTAGTCTCAATTTCGGTTTATCCATTTTTTAACTCTGCAGATTACGCCGGATCTCAGCAGTCAGAACGCAAAGTGCTGTTCTGGTATGACCCGATGAAGCCCGATACAAAATTTGATAAACCCGGAAAGTCGCCGTTTATGGATATGGACCTGGTTCCTAAGTATGCAGATGAGGGGGATGCGCAGAACAGCAACGGTATTCGGATCGATCCCACTCTGGTGCAAAACCTTGGGATGAGGACGGAGAAGGTCAGTAAAGGGCATTTGCAGTACTCACAGACTATCCCAGCCAATATTAGTTTTAACGATTATCAGTTCGTCATCGTGCAGGCGCGCTCTGATGGTTTTGTGGAAAAGGTATACCCACTCACCACAGGCGATAAAGTTAAGAAGGGAACCCCACTGATTGATATCACCATTCCCGAGTGGGTAGAGGCACAGAGCGAATATCTGTTGCTGTCGGGTACCGGAGGAACTCCTGCGCAAGTGAAGGGTATTCTGGAACGTCTCCGCCTTGCCGGTATGCCGGAAGAAGACATTCAGCGACTACGGCGTTCGCGCACGATCCAGACCCGATTTACCATTAAGGCACCGATTAGCGGTGTTATAACCGCATTTGACCTGCGGACCGGGATGAATATTTCTAAAGATAAAGTGGTTGCTCAGATCCAGGGGATGGATCCTGTGTGGGTCAGCGCCGCTGTGCCGGAATCTATAGCCTGGCTGCTGAAAGAGACCTCCCGGTTCACCCTCTCTGTTCCGGCTTATCCGCATAAAGCTTTTAACATTGAAAAATGGAGCATTTTACCGAGTATCGACCAGACAACCCGGACACTTCAGGTTCGCCTGCGGGTGGCAAATCCGGATGAATTGCTTAAACCCGGCATGAATGCATATCTGAAATTTAAAACACAAAGTCCGGAAATGTTACTCATTCCTTCTCAGGCCGTTATTGATACGGGCAATGAACAGCATGTTATTACCGTTGATAGTGAAGGAAAATTCATTCCGAAGAGCATCAAGGTATTGCATGAATCACAGCGCCATACAGGCATCGCCAGTGGACTGAATGAAGGTGAATCAGTTGTTGTCAATGGACTCTTCTTGATTGACTCTGAAGCAAACATCTCTGGTGCGCTGGAGCGAATGCATCAGGCAGACAAGCCTGAACCGATGGTTTCAGGAATGGCGATGCCATCAGCAAACCCACATACCGGTCACTGAGGATAACGCAATGATTGAATGGATTATCCGACGTTCGGTAGCCAACCGATTTCTGGTGATGATGGCCGTTTTGTTCCTTAGCATCTGGGGAACATGGACTATCGTTAATACCCCCGTGGATGCCTTGCCAGATCTCTCTGATGTCCAGGTTATTATTAAGACCAGCTACCCGGGACAGGCTCCACAAATTGTCGAAAATCAGGTGACTTACCCACTGACGACCACCATGCTTTCCGTACCCGGAACTAAGACCGTCCGCGGATTCTCTCAGTTTGGTGACTCGTATGTTTATGTGATTTTTGAGGATGGCACCGATCAGTACTGGGCGCGTTCACGAGTGATGGAATATCTTAACCAGGCTCAGGGGAAACTCCCGACAGGGGTGACCTCTGAAATCGGTCCGGATGCCACCGGGGTGGGCTGGATTTTTGAATATGCGCTTGTAGACAAAAGCGGTAAACACAATTTAGCCGAACTACGTTCCCTTCAGGACTGGTTCTTAAAATATGAGCTGAAAACCGTTCCCAATGTCTCAGAAGTGGCTTCCATTGGCGGTATGGTCAGAGAGTATCAGATCCAGCTCGACCCGATAAAACTGTCGCAATATGGCATAACACTGTCGCAGGTAAAAAGCGCGCTGAACGCTTCTAATCAGGAAGCGGGGGGATCATCCGTTGAACGGGCCGAAACCGAGTATATGGTACGCGCAACGGGGTATCTGCAGTCCATTAACGATTTTAATTATATCGCACTCAGTGCGGGTGCTAATGGAATTCCCGTTTATTTAAAAGACGTGGCCCGCATACAGATTGGGCCTGAAATGCGTCGTGGCATTGCAGAACTCAACGGTGAAGGTGAAGTTGCCGGTGGGGTCATTATCCTGCGCTCCGGGAAAAATGCCCGTGAAGTGATATCTGCGGTGAAGGATAAACTGGAAACACTGAAACAGAGCCTTCCGGAAGGTGTTGAGGTGGTAACGGCCTACGACCGCAGCCAGCTGATTGACCGGTCGATTGATAATCTCAGTCATAAACTACTGGAAGAGTTTATTGTGGTTGCCGTGGTCTGTGCGCTGTTCCTCTGGCATCTGCGTTCGGCTCTGGTGGCGATTATTTCGTTACCGCTGGGGTTGTGTATTGCTTTTATCGTGATGCATTTCCAGGGGATGAATGCCAATATCATGTCGTTAGGTGGAATCGCTATAGCGGTCGGCGCAATGGTGGATGCCGCCGTCGTGATGATTGAAAACGCCCATAAGCGACTGGAGGAATGGGATCATAATCACCCTGATGAAAAAATTGATAACGCAACACGCTGGAGAGTCATTACCGATGCGTCGGTTGAGGTAGGCCCCGCACTGTTTATTAGTTTGTTGATCATTACCCTGTCGTTTATCCCTATTTTCACCCTTGAAGGACAGGAAGGTCGCCTGTTTGGCCCTCTTGCATTCACTAAAACCTACTCAATGGCAGGTGCTGCGGTACTGGCGATTGTCGTCATTCCCATCCTGATGGGATTCTGGATCCGGGGAAAGATCCCCGCAGAGACGAGTAATCCCCTTAATCGATCCTTAATCAAACTGTACCACCCCTTGCTGCTCCACGTTCTCCGCTGGCCAAAGTTGACGCTGGTGATTGCTTTATTGTCGATACTGACGATTGCATGGCCGCTCAGCAAAGTCGGTGGCGAGTTTCTCCCTCAGATCAATGAAGGTGACTTACTCTATATGCCATCAACCCTTCCGGGTATCTCCCCGGCTCAGGCCCGGACGCTACTACAAACGACGGATAAACTCATCAAAACGGTGCCTGAAGTGGCTTCTGTGTTTGGTAAGTCAGGGAAAGCGGACACTGCAACAGATTCCGCGCCAATGGAAATGCTTGAAACAACCATTCAACTGAAACCAGAAGATCAGTGGCGACCGGGAATGACGATTGACAAAATCATCGAAGAACTGGACAAAACCGTTCGTTTGCCGGGACTGGCGAATCTCTGGGTTCCACCTATTCGTAATCGTATCGATATGCTGTCTACAGGCATCAAGAGTCCGATAGGTATCAAAGTTTCAGGTACCGTACTGACTGACCTTGATCAAACAGCTCAACAAATTGAGGGGATTGCGAGAACCGTTCCCGGCGTCACGTCGGCACTGGCGGAACGACTGGAAGGTGGGCGTTACGTTACCGTCGATATAAATCGGGAAAAAGCAGCCCGCTACGGGATGACTATTGATGACGTACAGCTATTTGTCATATCGGCCATTGGTGGGGCGAAAGCGGGTGAAGTTGTGGAAGGCGTGGCCAGATATCCTATCAACATCCGCTATCCACAAGAGTACCGTGATGGGCCTGAAGCACTGCGTCAATTGCCAATTCTCACACCAATGAAACAACAAATTACTCTGGGTGATGTGGCTGATGTGAAAGTGGTTTCCGGGCCAAGTATGCTAAAAACAGAAAATGCCCGCCCAACTAACTGGATCTACATTGATGCCCGAGGCCGCGACATGGTCTCTGTGGTGAATGACCTTAAGGTGGCCATTAGTGAGAACATAAAGCTAAAACCAGGTACCAGCGTGGCATTCTCCGGACAATTTGAACTGCTGGAGAATGCTAATAAAAAGCTGAAGTTGATGGTTCCGATGACGATAATGATTATCTTCATTCTGCTGTATCTGGCGTTTCGACGCGTTGATGAAGCATTGTTGATTTTAATGAGCTTACCCTTTGCTCTGGTAGGAGGGATTTGGTTCCTTTACTGGCAAGGTTTCCACATGTCAGTCGCTACCGGAACAGGATTTATTGCGCTGGCTGGCGTTGCTGCTGAATTTGGCGTGGTGATGCTGATGTACCTACGTCATGCAATAGAGGCTGAACCAGCACTTTCTGGTGCGGATACCTTTAGCGAAGAAGGTCTTGATGATGCTCTCTATCATGGCGCGGTATTACGCGTGCGGCCAAAAGCAATGACAGTGGCAGTCATTATTGCCGGGCTGTTGCCTATCTTATGGGGAACAGGGGCGGGTTCAGAAGTAATGAGCCGCATTGCAGCACCGATGATTGGTGGGATGATCACCGCACCGCTATTGTCACTTTTCATCATTCCAGCGGCTTACAAGTTGATCTGGCTGAGAAGACATCGGGTAACTACGCATTAATTTCGTATTGGTGAGAAGGGATCATTCAGTTCTTTATTAAGCGATCTCAGCTCTTGATAATACGCATTAAAACCACAGGAACATTGGCGTTAGTCAGTGTTCCTTTTTTAAATTTAAGCAAGTAAAAACAGCAGGTTATTTTACTAGCGTACGTTTTCGCTCCGTTGGGCCTCAAACCCCGTCAACTACACTTATTTAATGAATTGACTAGGGTGTGTTGACGTTTTGTGAGGAGTTATTGTACAGAGGGTGAGAGCATGATGATGGGGTATAATCGTTTTCACCAAAAAATAACCAAGCCTCACCACCATGCCGCGAACTATGTTAACAGATACACAATGGAATAAGCTATCTGCATGAATGAAACTCTCTGGATTTATTTACCAAAAAGCGGAGCATCGCCTGACGCTTGAAGGCATTCTTTATCGCATGAGAACCGGGACTCCGTGGCGTGACCTTCCTTCGGAATTCGGGAAATGGAATAGCGTCTTTCAGCGCTTTAATGTCGGGTCAAAGAAGGGGGGGTTACAGCTCATTTTCAAAGGGTTATCTGGGATCGCTGATACGGAGTGGTTATTTATTGATGGCAGTATTGTCCGCGCCCATCCGCATAGCGCGGGCGCGGCTTCGGGGGAGGATGAATCGATCGGTAAAAGCCGAGGAGGACGTTCAACCAAAATTCATTTGGCCGTGGACAGTAACGGTTTACCCGTCCATTTTGAACTTTCTGATGGACAAGTACATGATATCGTTCATGCGGAAAGCCTTGTGGCACAGTCCCCCTCATCAGATTTTGTGATTGCTGACAAGGGATACGATAGTCAAGGTTTCAGAAATGCTATCGAGCAACAAGGAGCGATCCCGGTGATCCCCTATCGAAAAAATAGCTGAAAATCGGATAAGAATATCGATAAATGTTTATATCGTTATCGACATTTGGTGGAAAATGCTTTTGCCAGAATTAAATATTTACGATCAATAACAACAAGATACGATAAATTGGAACGCAATTATGCCAGTCAGATAGCACTGGCTTTTATAATCATATGGCTGCCAATGTGGGTGGTATGAATGATGAACGCAAAACATCAACACGCCCTAGAGTATATAAATAATTCTGGTATATCCTATCCTGTGGTGTATCACAAGTGTGCAATTATCATAGATAAAGCAAAGCATTTTTTAACTTTAGTTGGCTTTTGGTTAGGAAAAAAGATAGGAGAATTGAATGTGGATTAAGTCATTGTTCAATATATTGATAATAATAATTTTATTTATTATCAGTAACGTAGGGTTCATTTCTCTTGATTTAACTATCAAAGAAATAATAACTCTATGGTCAAGCAAGGAATACACCTCCGCTGAGCTATCTTTTCTTATTTGTACCACTGATTATGTAATGCTGACTAATAACTTATTGTTTTTTTTCTGTACCACAGTATTCTTTTTTCGAAATAAATTAAAACGTAGTTCACGAATGATTTTTTTGTTTTTTCAATTGACTTATTGAATAACTTAATTACATTTATTTATGTTATTAACTTCTCAACCCTTTTTCAATTCATTAAAAATCGCGGTCTAAGTTGGATATTAATATTATTCCCTGACTCAATGATTATTATTTATTCTCTTGCAAGGAAAAGCAAAAATGAACAATAGAAATATAATTAGAAAATCAAGAA
This sequence comes from Xenorhabdus lircayensis, assembly GCF_016306625.1. GTDB lineage: Bacteria > Pseudomonadota > Gammaproteobacteria > Enterobacterales > Enterobacteriaceae > Xenorhabdus > Xenorhabdus lircayensis. The sequence continues at coordinate 24,906 of NZ_JACOII010000018.1, forward strand.
TATTGAATAAACTTGATAAACATACGTTGAATATATATGACACTACCTGCCGATGGTTACCTAAGGGTATTTTTTATGGGTAGAAACGAAGGGTACAGGCCATACATTCATTTCTTTTCATACTGAAAAAGGAATAAATGTGTTTACCTATGGCCGTTATTCAGATACTGGCCCATTAGGAATCACTGGTGACGGCGTTTTAATTTGGTTGCAAGATAATGAAGCAATTGAATATATGTTTACCGAACTTTATAGAATGGAAGCTCAAGTTTATAACATCAGAGATGCCGATATTTTCGCAATAATGGGGTATTTTAAAGCCTATGGCACACGGGTAAAAAAATAGGCGGTACTTCCGTATCTGAGTCTACCCAAAAATTTGGGAAAATCATTGATGTTTATGATGTAACTGGAGTTAACTGTACAACACACTCTGCCAAAGCGCTTAATTACGCAGGTAGCTCGGTCTTTAAAAGACAGAATATATTTTCTGTAAATTATACCGAGGATTTTACCATCCCATATTCATTAAGAATATATATGAATGATATTGATACGCTTAAGAAAAGTATGATTATCACTGATGTTACCTGGAGTTTTAGGCAGTAAATGAGGAACACTAAAGGATTAGTTCCTTTAGATGGTGCGGGGAAAGTACAAGGAGCACTTGGTGTTGGTGCTAAATCTTCAGGCACGCTAGGCACTCAAAGTAGTGGATACGGCGGAGCAACTTTTGGCGGTTCGTCCAGTTGGAATTATTCTCCGAAAGAAGAATAGTCACAAATAATAATGAGGCAATTATCAACTGAATGAATAGCATCTAAATAGGCTTTTTTATTATTTCAGAACATATTTATGAAATAAATATGTTCTGGTTATAGAAATTTATTCAATAATAGCACACTAACCATCATATATACTGACTCATATTCTAACTAACATATTGACAATTACAACATGATAAAATCTTATACTTAACCTGCTATACACATTACTGTTTGTAAGGAAAATAGCAGGTAAAAACTAGGAAAACATCACAAAGATAAACAATATTGCTTATGAATTAACTTTTATGGCTTGGTAGTAAGTTGATCATAACCAAGTAAGGTTGCTGGGCTAAGTGATTCGAACTGCCATCTAGGTAATCGGTTGTCATGTGTTTTATATGATTCCATTCGTCAGGGCAAGAGCATGAATGTTCATTTCTTGCCCAACACCTGAAAACCGGCAATTAAAACCTTGTCCAAATATTCACTGTTCATATTGGCCATGTTTGTTTTACGTCTGATGCTGGCTTTTACACTGATTTCTGCTCGCAGCATATTCAGTGGAAAATGTCGCATACCCGCTAATATTTCGGCCGCGTTGCCGCGACGAATAGCACACGCATCTTCATTCATTGACACATCAAGGACCCAATGGACGCGATTTTCGATGCCCCAATGTCCACGCACCGCCGCCTTAAAACGGTCTGATTCAAGTTCCGCAGAGCTGATATAATAATGATATTCCAGTGATTCTTTTTTTCTCGCTTTATCAAGGCGATATCGTATTGCCACGCCAAGACTTTTTAAGCCTTTCCATTCCGGAAATTGCGAGGCAAACTCTCCCGCTGGTAAGACATGATATTCACGTAATTCAATTCGACCATGTCCTTGTTCTATACTGACATTTTCTGACTGGCTGACGGCAGTGACTTGGGCTGACAGGGCTTGTTTAACCGCGCGATGTAATGTTGCCTGATTTTCTTTTACGGCCAGCAGATAATCACTGCTCTGGGCGATAATTTTTTTGGCAATTTTGGTCTGGCATCCCATCGCATCAAGGGTGACCAAACAGCCATTGATGTCCAGTAGATCAATTAATTTAGGGGTTGCTATGATTTAATTAGATTTTTTTTCGGTTTTTAGCTGTCCCATGACAACGTCATTGGCCGTAGCAAATGCGCTCACCATATGAATAGCCGATAACCGTTTATGCCAATGCCCAGTTCCCCGTAATGCCTTGCCATCAATCGCGATGATTTCACCGTCGGTACGTTCGCTTACCGCCTGAATCCAGTGAATAAAACAGTGTTGGAACTGGACAGGATCAAGGCGGGAAATGATACGCGCTATTGCATCGTGGACGGGTAAGTCGGTTTGAAAAAATCCCTTTTCCTGAAGCCAGTTGCTGCGCATGTTTCCGAAGTCTTCGATATCTTCCCAGCCTTCAGCGCCCGTCAAAATGGCACACATTTTCAGAAAAAGCACATCAAACAAGGGATAGCTGATTTTGGCAGACTGGCGAGGATCTTTGATTTCACCGAAATGCTGAGAAAAGGCATCGAATTCCATGAGGGGGCTCCCGAAAAAAGGAGTATAAGATCACAACTTAATTCGTGGGTCAAATGGATTACTTTTGATTAAATAACGTTCGTGATCTCACCCTGCTATGGCAATCGCTTCATGAGACAGTGACTCGGAATCATTGTTGTCAATTTATGTGGCAATGACTTAATCATGTCGATGCCTTTTTGCGATCGTTTTCATCGTACTCAAAACCAGGAATACAAAAAATGAGTGGAGCACTATTATGAAATAATGAAATGGACACCTCCCCTAAACGGCTTCAGTGAG
>NZ_JACOII010000019.1:0-15303 GCF_016306625.1 Xenorhabdus lircayensis
CCGGTGCTGAACTGGTGCCGGCGGATTTACGCCAGCAACTGGCGCAACATCTGGCCGACTACATGCTGCCCGCGGCCTTTGTGGTGCGGGCAACTTTCCCGCTGACCCCGAACGGCAAGCTGGACCGCAAGGCGCTGCCCGCGCCTGAGCAATCTGCTGTGGCTGCACGCGGTTATGAAGCGCCTATTGGTGAAGTGGAAACTACCCTGGCGCAGATCTGGCAAGACCTGCTGAGGCTGGCGCGTGTCGGGCGCCATGATCACTTCTTCGAACTTGGCGGCCACTCGCTACTGGTGGTCAGTGTGATCGAACGGCTGCGCCAGCGGGGCTGGGCACTGGATGTCCGTACGGTATTCACCGCACCGGTTCTGGCCGATCTGGCCCGGGAGATTCAGGTATCCCCGGAGGAAGTCCCGGCCTTTATCGTGCCGCCCAACCGGATTCCTGATGATAATACCGTCCTCACCCCTGAGATGTTGCCGCTGGTCACCCTGTCCCAGACCGAAATCGACACCATCGTCAACCGGGTGCCCGGCGGAGTGACCAATGTGCAGGATATTTATCCGCTGGCGCCGCTACAGGAAGGTATCCTGTTCCATCATCGACTTGATCCACACAGAGATCCCTACGTTATCTCGTCGCTGTTATGTGTCGACAGCCAGACAAACTTTGACGCTTTCACGGCTGCATTACAGACGGTCATCGACCGGCACGATATCCTGCGCACCGCCGTCCACTGGGTCGGGTTATCCCAGCCGGTTCAGGTTGTGCACCGGCACGCCCCCTTGCCGGTTCATCGCCTGATCCTGGAGGACGGTGATGATGTGGTCACCAGTTTGCAAGCCCGTATGACGTTGTCACACGGGCCGCTGGATTTATCTCAGGCACCGCTGATACGCTTACAAACCGCCGCTGACCCACACTCAGCCAGACGGTACGTCTTGATCCAGTTCCATCACATTATCAATGATAACCTCTCATTACGGCAGGTTCTCGCGGAAACAGCGGCGTTCTTACTGGGCAAAAGTGCCGCTTTACCGCCATCGGTGCCCTATCGCAACTTTGTGGCTTATGCCCGTCAGGAAAGCCATATTCAGGCCGCAGAAACCTTCTTCCCGCACTATCTGGCGGATCTCGATGAAGTGACGGCCCCTTTTGGCCTGATTAACGTGCAGGAAGGGGGCGAACATACGGGAGAAGCCCAACAGCCTCTTAATGCCGGCTTATCACGTGCCCTCCGTAAAATGGCACGCCGGCTGGGAACCAGTCCCGCGGCGTTGTTCCATGCAGGCTGGGCGCTGGTCATCGCCCGAACCAGCGGGCGTGATGATATTGTATTCGGCACCACCTTGTCAGGCCGTATGTCGGGCATGGCGGGCAGTGCGGGCGCGTTGGGCATGTTTATCAATACCCTGCCGGTCAGGCTGAAACTCAAAGGGATCAGCGCGGAGGCCCTCGTCAAGGCAGTCACTGATACATGCGTCAGTTTACTACAGTACGAACAGACCCCCTTGTCCCTGGTGCAGCGCTATAGCGGACTCGGCAATATGCCGTTGTTCAGTGCTCTGCTCAACTGCCGGCATGTGAGTGACGATAAGGATAACGACATGCTTAATCTGGCACAGTTTGGCGTAACCAGTCTGGCTGGCCGCGGGCGTACTAATTATCCCGTGGGGATCTCGATAGATGATGATGGCAAGGATTTTATATTATCCGCCCAAACTGTCAGCACTGTCGATCCGAACAGGATCAATGCCTATTTGGTCAAAGCCCTAGAGCAACTGGTCGCGATATTGGCGGATGCACCACATTCACCGGCCCTGGCGGTGGATGTGATGCCCGCCGCTGAACGTCAGCAATTACTGGCGGACTTCAATGCCTCTGAGCATGACTTCCCGCAGACAGCCCTGATCCATGAGTTGTTTGAGCAACAGGCCGCACGCACCCCGGATGCCACCGCCGTGCTCTTTGAAGGGCAGTCACTCAGCTATGGTGAGCTGAACCGCCGCGCCAACCAGCTGGCGCATCATTTAATTGCACTGGGCGTACAGCCCGATGACCGGGTGGCTATCTGTGTGGAACGCAGTCCGGCGATGGTGGTGGGATTGCTGGGAGCCCTTAAAGCCGGCGGCACCTATGTGCCCCTCGACCCAGCTTACCCGACCGAACGGCTGGCCTATATGCTGGCAGATGCGGCGCCGGTGATCCTGCTGACCCAGACGTCACTGGCTGAAAAATTGGGCAGCGACCTGCCGACGGTGCTGCTGGATACCCCGGCCTGCAATACTTATGCGGACAATAATCCGGCTGTCCGGGCACTGACGCCACACCATCTGGCGTATGTTATCTACACCTCCGGTTCCACCGGTCAGCCTAAAGGGGTCATGGTTGAACATCACGGGTTTAGAAATTACCTGCTGTGGGCTCTCAGTCATTATGTTACTGCTGGACAGATAGATAGCATCGTTTCATCACCTTTTGCCTTTGATGCAACGGTCACCAGTATTTACTTGCCTCTGCTTTGTGGGGGCAAAATACGCCTTATCCGTGAAGGTCAGGAACTTACTGAATTGGTGCCCTCACTGTTATCCACATCCATGGAGTCCTCGACTCTGGTTAAGATAACACCTACTCATCTTGCCGCAATGGGTCAGGAATTACTGGCTGCAAAACGGACCTGTCCTGCACATTGTTTCATCGTCGGCGGGGAGGCACTAACCCGTTCAACCGTAGCACTTTGGCGTGAGCTATCTCCTGAGTCACGTATTGTCAACGAGTATGGTCCAACCGAAACAGTGGTGGGTTGCATCACGTTTGATACTCATAATCAGGATAATATCACCGACAACGTTCCCATCGGACAACCGATCGCCAACACCCGGATTTATATTCTGGATGCGCAAGGCCAGCCGGTGCCCGTTGGTGTGGCCGGTGAGATCTATATTGGTGGTGCCGGTGTGGCCCGCGGTTACCTCAACCGTCCGGCACTGACGGTTGAGCGTTTTATTCCTGACTCCTTCTCAGCAGAACCCGATGCCCGTCTATACAAGACGGGCGACCTCGGTCGCTGGCTGCCGGATGGCAATATCGAGTATCTTGGCCGCAACGATTTTCAGGTCAAGCTGCGCGGTTTCCGCATTGAGCTCGGTGAAATCGAGTCACACCTCGCCCAATGCTCTGGAGTACGCGAAGCGGTTGTTATCGCCCGCGAAGACATTGCCGGAGAAAAACGCCTGGTGGCCTATCTCCGATCGCAGTCCGGCGTTGAACTAGTGCCAGCTGAATTGCGCCAGCAACTGGCTCAACATTTAACCGACTATATGCTGCCCAGCGCCTTTGTGACGCTGGAAACTTTCCCACTGACCTCTAACGGTAAACTTGACCGTCAGGCTCTGCCCACCCCTGAGCAATCTGCCGTGGCAACGCGTGGTTATGAAGCCCCTGAGGGCGAACTGGAAACCCTGCTGGCGCAGATTTGGCAGGAACTGTTGGGCTTGGAGCGTGTCGGCCGTCATGATCATTTCTTCGAACTCGGCGGCCATTCACTAATGGCGGTCAGCCTGATTGAACGACTGCGCGTTTTGGGGCAGACACTTGATGTCCGTAGCATCTTCTCGGCACCGATCCTTTCCGAGATGGCTCTGGCTATTCAGGCCCTTCAAGAGATGCCTGCCTTCATTGTTCCACCTAATCGCATTAGCAAAGACTGTATTGTCCTTACTCCCGATCTGTTGCCACTGGTGGCACTGTCCCAGACTGAGCTCGATGCCATTGTCGACACCGTTCCCGGTGGTGCTGCCAATGTGCAGGATATCTATCCGCTTGCTCCATTGCAGGAAGGCATTCTGTTCCACCATCGCTTGCAGGAACAAGGGGATACCTATCTGTTAAACAGCTTGGTGGCTTTTGATAGCCGTACACGTCTTGACGCCTTCCTTAGCGCCCTGCAACAAGTGATCGACCGCCACGACATCCTGCGTACCGCCATCTGCTGGCAGGGACTAACCCAGCCCGTACAGGCGGTCTGGCGACAGGCATCCCTGTCGGTGAACACCTTTGTGCCGACCTCAGAAAATAATGTGCTGGCCCAGCTACAGGACCATATCGATCCACGACAGCGCCGACTTAATCTTAGTCAGGCACCGCTGCTCACCGCCGACATTGCCCATGATCCGGCCAGTCACGAATGGCTGTTGGCGCTGAGTTTTCATCATCTGATCGGCGATCATATGACACTGGAACTTATCGTCGATGAAATTCGCCTGTTGTTGCAGGGGGATTCTGAAGAACTGCCCAATTCGCTGCCGTACCGCAATTTTATCGCCCAAACCCTGAGCGTGCCGGTTTCTGAGCATGAGGACTACTTCCGCGCCCGGCTCGTCGATGTCGATACCCCAACCGCCCCCTTTGGTTTGCTTAATGTGCAAGGCGACGGCGGGGATATTACCGAAGCCCGTTTGTTGCTGGATACCCAGCTTGCCTGGGCGATCCGCAATCAGGCCCGCCGTCTGGGTATCAGCCCAAGTGTACTGTTCCATGTTGCCTGGGCGCAGGTGTTGGCGCAGACCAGCGGTTGTGACGATGTGGTCTTCGGCTCCGTACTGTTGGGCCGTCTGCAAGGCTCTGCCGGCGCCGATCGGGTAATGGGGATGTTTATCAATACTCTGCCATTGCGGGTGTCCCTTGCCGGTCGCAGTGCCCTGGAAGTGGTACAGGCCACCTACCGTAACCTCACAATATTGCTGGAGCATGAACAGGCTCCTCTGGCGCTGGCCCAGCGTTGCAGTGGTGTGACGCCACCAATGCCATTATTCAGTGCGCTGCTTAACTACCGCCATAGCCAGCCAGACGCAGACGATACAGCCTGGGACGGCATGCGTTTGTTGGCGACAGAGGAGCGTAATAACTATCCGCTGACCCTCTCGGTGGATGATTTAGGGGAAGGCTTCAATCTAGTGGCTCAGACTATTTCAGGGGTTGACCCCTCTCGGGTCACAAACTATCTGGTTACGGCCATCAGCGGCCTGATTGAAGCACTGGCAACTGAATCCCAGCGATCTATTTTGAACCTGCCGATCCTGCCTGCTACCGAACGTCAGCAAATACTGGTGAGCTTCAATAACACCGAGGCTGACTTCCCAAGAGAGGTTTTGCTCCATGAATTGTTTGAGCAACAGGTGGTACGCACTCCAGATGCCACTGCTGTGGTATTTGAAGAAAGCACTCTCAGCTACGGCGAACTGAACCGCCGCGCTAACCGGTTGGCTCATCATCTGCTTGCTCTGGGTATACGCCCGGACGATCGGGTCGCCATTTGTATTGAACGCAGCCTGGAAATGATGGTGGGATTATTGGGTATCCTCAAAGCGGGTGCAGCCTATGTGCCACTCGATCCGGCTTATCCAGCCGAACGCCTGGCTTATATGCTGGAAGATGCTGCTCCCGTGGCGTTGCTTACCCAAACTGGTCTGCTGGAAACACTGGACAGTCACCTGCCTACCATCGTGCTTGATGCCCGCGGCTCATCGGTTCTGGATAACGGGCCGGCAGAAAACCTTGAGGCTCAGATAATGGGGCTGACCTCACGTCATTTGGCCTATGTGATTTATACCTCGGGTTCAACAGGGAAACCGAAGGGTGTAATGATTGAACACAGTAATATTGTTAATTTCTTGTGTTCGATGAGTAAGGAACCCGGTATGACGGAGGAGGATGTTTTACTGGGTATCACCTCTCTCTCTTTCGATATTTCCATTTTGGAACTATTTCTGCCGTTATTAACGGGAGCTCGAATTATACTGGCGACACAGGCACAGGCCACGAATGCACAGCAACTGACCGCCTTAATTGCTCATCATAATGTGTCCTTCATGCAAGCAACGCCTTCGACATGGCGTATGTTATTGCAAATGCCGACTTTCTCTCTGCCAACCAAGTTTAAGGTGCTGTGTGGTGGGGAAGCATTACCTGAAAAACTGGCAACACAGTTGCTCCAACAGGTTCCTACGCTCTGGAATCTGTATGGGCCAACGGAAACGACGGTCTGGTCTGCGTTAAACGGCTTGACTCGAACTTCCTCTTACATTGGTCACCCTATCGCCAATACCCAAATCTATATTCTGGATACACAGGGTCAGCCAGTGCCACTCGGTGTGGCCGGTGAAATCCATATTGGTGGGGTTGGTGTGGCCCGCGGCTACCTTAACCGCCCGGTACTGACAGCAGAACGTTTTATTCCTGATCTGTTCTCAACCGCCCCTGATGCCCGAATGTACAAGACGGGTGACCTCGGTCGTTGGTTGTCTGATGGCAGCATCGAGTATCTGGGTCGCAACGACTTTCAGGTCAAGCTACGCGGTTTCCGCATCGAACTCGGCGAAATCGAGGCACGTCTCGCCCAATGCTCTGGAGTACGTGAAGCTGTTGTCATCGCCCGCGAAGATATCCCAGGCGATACCCGTCTGGTGGCCTATCTTCTCCTTCAGCCAGATGCCGAACTCGTGCCGGCTGAACTGCGTCAGCAGCTTGTACAGCATCTGGCCGAGTACATGTTGCCCAGTGCCTTTGTGACGCTGGAAACCTTCCCGCTGACTCCTAATGGCAAACTTGACCGCAAGGCGCTGCCCGCTCCTGAGCAATCTGCTGTGGCTGTACGCGGTTATGAAGCGCCTATTGGTGAAATGGAAACTATGCTGGCCCAGATCTGGCAAGACCTGCTGGGACTGGAACGTGTCGGCCGACATGATCACTTCTTTGAGATAGGTGGTCATTCACTCATGGTCGTGCAATTGATAGTACGTATACAAACCGAATTTTTAATCGATATACCCATCGCCTCAATTTTCCAATTCCCAAAATTATCAGAATTGGCAGAGGTAATTCTCTCTACTCAAGTGAGTTCTGCATGGGGAAATGATGTTGAATCAGTAAAAAGCGATCTCGATTCAATGTCGATAGAAGAGTTAATGGCGATTTTAGATGGAGATACTAATTAATGACCAAAGCTAATATAAATATTGAGATGCTAAAGCGTGCCGTTTTAGAGAAAAAGCTTAAAGAGCAACTAAAAAAACGCGGTGATCACGCTTTGCATCTACCAATAGGGAAAGCAGATCGCCATATGTCTTTACCGTTGTCTTTTGCTCAACAGCGGCTGTGGTTCCTCGGCCAGTTCGATCCTGCCGCCAGTCAAGCTTACCATATGCCTATGGTACTGCGACTTTCCGGTCAGCTTGATCCTCAGGCCCTCACCGCAGCGCTCGATAACCTTGTCGCCCGCCAAGAGAGCCTGCGTACCCATTTTACGCTAGTTGACGGTCAACCCTGCCAGCAGATTGACCCCGCAGACCGTGGTTTTGAACTTCCCTGTCTGGATCTGCGTTCCCTGAGCGAGACGGCCCGTGCTGAGCGCGTTGCCGAACTCACCGAATATGCGGCCTGTGCGCCCTTCGATCTCACTCAGAGCCCGCTGATCCGCGGTCAATTGCTGCAACTGGCCGATGAAGAGCATGTGCTGCTGTTTACCCAGCATCATATTATCTCCGACGGCTGGTCCATCGGTATTATGGTCCGCGAACTGGCCGAGCTTTATCAAGCTGCTCGTGCGGGTCAGGCGGCGGCCTTACCGTCCCTGCCTATCCAGTATGCCGACTATGCCGTCTGGCAGCGCAACGAGTTGCAGGGAGACCGCCTTACCGTCCTGCGTGATTTCTGGCGTAGCCAATTGCAGGGCGCACCTGCCTTGCTGGAATTGCCCACTGACCGGCCACGCCCGTCAGTACAGAGCTATGCGGGCAGCCGGGTATCTTTCCATCTGAGTGCGGAAGTACTCACTTCCCTCAAGACACTGGGCCAACGTCAGGGCACGACCCTGTTTATGAATCTGCTCGCGGCCTGGGCGGTTGTCCTTGCCCGCCTTAGCGGTCAGGATGATATCGTCATCGGCATCCCTGTTGCCAACCGGACACGCAGGGAGCTGGAAGACCTGATGGGCTTCTTCGCCAATACACTGGCCTTGCGTATTGAACCCGGCCAGTGCCATACGGTGGCGGAACTGCTTGCCCAGGTTCGCGAACGCACACTGGCGGCCTATGCTCATCAGGAGCTGCCTTTCGAACAGGTGGTGGAAGCATTGCAGCCGGCCCGCAGCCTGAGCTACAGCCCCATTTTTCAGGTTATGCTGGCGCTGAACAACACGCCGGCGCAAGCATTGGAGCTGCCCGGGCTGGCACTCTCCCTCGTTGAGCAACCGCAGTGCAGCAGCCAATTTGACCTGACGCTGTCGCTGACTGAAACCGACGCTGGTTTAGTGGGAGGGCTGGAATATGCGACCGACCTGTTTGATCAGGCGACCGTGGTTCGCATAGCGGGCTACCTTGAGAAGGTCCTGACGGCGATGGCCACCGATGTCACACAAACTATTCCGTCCCTGCCGATGCTGTCTGTCACAGAGCAGCAGCAACTGCTGGCAGACTTTAACGCTCCCCAAGCTGATTTCCCGCAGGAAGCCCTGATCCATGAATTGTTTGAGCAACAGGCTACGCTGGCGCCTGACGCTACTGCCGTGGTGTTTGAAGGACAGTCCCTCAGCTACGGAGAACTGAACCGCCGCGCCAACCGGCTGGCCCATCATCTGCTGGCTCTGGGCGTACAGCCGGATGACCGGGTTGCTATCTGCGTTGAGCGCAGTCTGGAGATGGTCGTCGGCTTGCTGGGCATTCTGAAGGCCGGAGCGGCTTATCTGCCGCTTGATCCGGCCTACCCAGCTGAACGTCTGGCCTATATGCTCAGTGATGCGGTACCAGTGGCCCTGCTCACTCAGTCCGCGTTGGTCGAAACGCTGGACAGCAGCCTGCCCACCGTGGTGCTTGATGCTTGTTCGCCGTCTGTCCTTGACGGGGCGCCGGACAGCAACCCTGACAGCCGGGCACGGGGAGTGACCTCACACCATCTGGCGTACGTGATTTACACCTCCGGCTCCACCGGCCAGCCCAAAGGGGTGATGGTGGAACACGCGAACGTCATTCGCCTGTTGGCGTCCACGCAGGATTATTTCCAGTTCAATCACAATGATGTCTGGACCCTGTTCCACTCTTTTGCTTTTGATTTCTCCGTATGGGAACTGTGGGGGGCCTTAGCTTACGGCGGCCGGCTGGTTATCGTACCGGCAGCCTGTGCCCGTTCGCCACAGGCATTTTATGCCCTGTTGTGCCACGAACGCGTGACGGTGCTGAACCAGACACCGAGTGCTTTCCGTCAGCTTATCCCTGCCCAGGATGACACCGCACATGCCCTGCGCTGCATTATCTTCGGCGGGGAGGCGCTGGAATTACCATCGCTGGCACCGTGGATCGCAAATAACCCGGTCAGCCAGACCCGGCTGGTGAATATGTACGGCATCACCGAGATCACCGTCCATGCTACCTATCGGGAACTCACCGAGGATGATATCACCGGGGGGCGGGGCAGCCTGATTGGCCAGCCATTATCTGACTTGCGCGCCTATCTTCTTGACCCTCATGACCAGCCGGTGCCCCTCGGCGTAACCGGCGAGCTTTATATCGGCGGGGCCGGTGTGACCCGCGGTTATCTTAACCGTCCGGCACTGACAGCAGAGCGTTTTATTCCCGACCCGTTCTCCACTGCCCCGGATGCCCGTTTGTACAAAACCGGGGATCTTGGCCGCTGGCTGCCCGACGGCAATATCGAATACCTCGGCCGTAACGACTTTCAGGTCAAGCTGCGCGGTTTCCGTATTGAACTCGGCGAAATCGAGGCACGCCTTACCCAATGCTCTGGAGTACGCGACGCTGTTGTCATCACCCGCGAAGACATCCCGGGCGATACCCGTCTGGTGGCTTATCTTCTCCCTCAGCCTGATGTTGAACTCGTGCCGGCTGAACTGCGTCAGCAGCTTGTACCGCATCTGGCCGATTATATGCTGCCCAGTGCCTTTGTAATGCTGGCGGCCTTCCCGTTGACTCCGAACGGCAAGCTGGATCGCAAGGCGCTGCCCGCGCCTGAGCAATCTGCTGTGGCTGTACGCGGTTATGAGGTGCCTATTGGTGAGGTTGAAACCATGCTGGCGCAGATCTGGCAAGACCTGCTGGGACTGGCACGTGTCGGGCGCCATGATCATTTCTTTGAGCTAGGCGGCCACTCGCTGCTGGTGGTCAGTGTGATCGAACGGCTGCACCAGCGGAGCTGGGGACTGGACGTTCGTACGGTATTCACCACGCCAGTTCTGGCTGATCTGGCCCGGGAGATTCAGGCATCCTCGGGGGATGTCCCGACCTTTGTCGTGCCACCCAACCGAATCCCTGACGGCAGCACCGTGCTCACCCCTAAAATGCTGCCGCTGGTCACCCTGTCCCAGAAGGAAATCGACACCATCGTCAACCGAGTTGCCGGCGGTGCAGCCAATGTGCAAGATATCTATCCGTTGGCCCCGTTGCAAGAGGGTATCCTGTTCCACCATTTGCTGAATCCGGCCAAAGATCCCTACGTTATCTCGTCGCTGTTATGTGTCGATAGCCAAGCAAATCTGGACGCCTTCACGGCCGCGTTACAAGCAGTCATCGACCGGCATGATATCCTGCGCACCGCCATCCACTGGATCGGATTATCCCAGCCGGTTCAGGTTGTGCACCGCCACGCCCCATTACCGGTTCATCGCCTGACCCTGAAAGATAGTGATGATGTGACTGCCAGTCTGCAAGCCCGCATGGGGTTGTCACACCTGCATATGGATTTATCTCAGGCGCCGCTGATACGCTTACAAACCGCCGCTGACCCACATTCAGCCAAGCTGTACGTCTTGCTCCAATTCCATCACATTATCGATGATAACCTCTCATTACGGCAGGTTCTCGCGGAAACAGCGGCATTCTTACTGGGCAAAAGTGCCGATTTGCCGCCATCGGTGCCTTATCGCAACTTTGTGGCTTATGCCCGTCAGGAACGCCATATTCAGGCCGCAGAAACCTTCTTCCCGGACTATCTGGCAAATCTCGATGAAGTGACGGCCCCTTTTGGCCTGATTAACATTCAGGAAGAGGGTGAACATACGGCAGAAGCCCAACAGCTCCTTAATGCCGGCTTATCACGCGCCCTCCGTGAAACGGCCCGCAGGCTGGGTACCAGCCCTGCGGCTTTGTTCCATGCGGGTTGGGCACTGGTCGTCGCCCGAACCAGCGGGCGTGATGATATTGTATTCGGCACCACCTTATCAGGCCGTATGTCGGGCATGGCGGGCAGTGCGGGTGCGTTGGGCATGTTTATCAATACCCTGCCGGTCAGGCTGAAACTTAAAGGGATCAGTGCTGAGGCCCTCGTCAAGGCAGTCACTGACACATGCGCTAATTTACTGCGTTATGAACAGACCCCCTTGTCCCTGGTACAGCGCTATAGTGGGCTCGGCAATATGCCGTTGTTCAGTGCCTTGCTCAACTGTCGGCATGTGAGTGACAAGGACAGCGGCACGCTTAACCTGTCGCAGTTTGGTATAACCAGTCTGGCTGGCCGGGAACGCACCAATTATCCCGTGGGGATCTCGATAGATGATGATGGCAAGGATTTTATGTTATCCGCCCAGACCGTCAGTACTGTCGATCCCAACAGAGTCAATGCCTATTTGGTCAAAGCCCTAGAGCAACTGGTCGCGATATTGGCGGACACACCACATACACCGGCTCTGGCAGTGGATGTGTTACCTGCCGCCGAACGTCAACAGTTACTGGCGGGCTTCAATGCTACTGAGCGTGACTTCCCGCAGGCAGCCCTGATCCATGAGTTGTTTGAGCAACAGGCCGCACGCACCCCGGATGCCCCCGCCGTGCTCTTTGAAGGGCGGTCACTCAGCTATGGTGAGCTGAACCGCCGCGCCAACCAGCTTGCACATCATTTAATTGCACTGGGCGTACAGCCCGATGACCGGGTGGCTATCTGTGTGGAACGCAGTCCGGCGATGGTGGTAGGACTGCTGGGATCCCTTAAGGCCGGCGGCGCCTATGTGCCCCTCGACCCAGCTTACCCGACCGAACGACTGGCCTATATGCTGGCGGATGCGGCGCCGGTGGTACTGCTGACCCAGACGTCACAGGCTGAGAAACTGGGCAGCGGCCTGCCTACCGTGCTGCTGGATACCCCGGCCTGCGATACCTGTGCGGACAATAATCCTGATACCCAGGCGCAGGGGTTGACCCCACACCATCTGGCGTATGTTATCTACACCTCCGGCTCCACCGGTCAGCCTAAAGGGGTTATGGTTGAACATAGTGGCCTGCGCAACCTGATTAATACCCAAATTGAAGCATTCCATATCACAGCCGATAGTCGGTTATTGCAGTTTGCTTCTTTCAGCTTCGATGCCTGTATCTCTGAAATTGCTACTACACTGTGTCAAGGTGCCTGTCTTGTTCTGGCATCCCGCGAAGATTTATTGCCCGGTGAGGCTTTGCTCAAGACTCTGCAAACTCAGGCGATCACCCATGTGACTCTTCCCCCTGTTGCAGCCAGTGCCTTAGCGCCTGATGCCGACCTGCCCGACTTGATGACTTTAGTTTTGGCCGGTGAAACTTGCCCGCCCGCGTTGGTCAAACAATGGGCGTCGGGACGACGGATGATCAATGCCTATGGGCCGACAGAATGTACCGTCTGTGCAACACTCTATCTGTGTGATGTCCGAGATGAAAAAGCGCCTCCTATTGGTCAACCCATTGCCAACACTCAGATTTATATTCTGGATGCTCAGGGACAGCCAGTGCCCCTTGGTGTGACCGGTGAAATCCACATTGGTGGTGCTGGTGTAACCCGAGGCTACCTCAACCGCCCGGCACTGACGGCAGAGCGTTTTATTCCCGATCCTTTCTCAGCAGCACCCGATGCCCGGCTGTACAAAACCGGTGACCTTGGCCGTTGGCTGCCGGATGGCAATATCGAGTACCTTGGCCGCAACGATTTTCAGGTCAAGCTGCGCGGTTTCCGCATTGAGCTCGGTGAGATCGAGACACGCCTTGCCCAATGCTCTGGAGTACGCGAAGCGGTTGTTATCGACCGTGAAGACATTGCCGGAGAAAAACGTCTGGTGGCCTATCTCCGGCCGCAGTCCGGCGTTGAACTGGTGCCGGCCGAACTGCGCCAGCAACTGGCGCAACATCTGGCCGATTATATGCTGCCCAGCGCCTTTGTGACGCTGGAAACTTTCCCGCTGACCCCTAACGGTAAACTTGACCGTCAGGCGCTGCCCGACCCTGAGCAGTCTGCTGTGGCAACACGTGGTTATGAAGCGCCTGAAGACGAATTGGAAACCCTGCTGGCGCAGATTTGGCAGGAACTGCTGGGCTTGGAGCATGTTGGCCGTCATGATCATTTCTTCGAACTCGGCGGGCATTCACTGATGGCGGTCAGTTTGATTGAGAGATTGCGTGGCGCTGGTTGGTTGCTTGATGTCCGTAGTGTTTTCTCTACACCCGTGCTCGCCGAGATGGCTCAGATGATACAAACACATCAGGGTAAACCTGTCTTCGTCGTACCATCCAATCGTATTACCGAAGATTGCACTATCCTCACCCCAGATCTGTTACCGCTGGTGAAATTATCTCAGACTGAGCTCGATACTATTGTCAACACCGTTCCCGGCGGGGCGGCTAATGTGCAGGATATCTACCCGCTCGCCCCATTGCAGGAAGGCATCCTGTTCCACCATCGGTTGCAGGAACAAGGGGATACCTATCTGTTAAACAGCTTGGTAGCTTTTGATAGCCGTACACGTCTCGACGCTTTCCTTGGCGCCCTGCAACAAGTGATCGACCGTCACGATATTCTGCGTACCGCCATCTGCTGGCAGGGACTGACTCAGCCCGTACAAGTGGTCTGGCGTCAGGCATCCCTGTCGGTGAACACCTTTGTGCCCGTTTCCACAGAGAATGTGCTGGCTCAGCTACAGACCCACACTAACCCACGCCAGCGCCGGCATGATCTCAGTCAGGCACCGCTGCTTACCGCTGATATTGCCTATGATCAGACCAGTCATGAGTGGTTGTTGGCCTTGGGCTTCCACCATCTGATCGGCGATCATATGACACTGGAACTTATCATCGCTGAAATCCGCCTGTTGTTGCAGGGGCGTACGGGAGAACTGCCCAATTCGCTACCATACCGTAACTTTATCGCCCAAACCCTGAGCGTACCGGTTTCTGTGCATGAGGATTACTTCCGCACGCAGCTCGCCGATGTCGATGAACCAACTGCTCCCTTTGGTTTGCTTAATGTGCAAGGCGACGGTGAGGATGTGTCCGAAATTCATATACCTCTAGATACCACGCTGGCACAGGCGATCCGCAACCACTCCCGTTATCTGGGTATCAGCCCAAGTGTAATGTTCCATGTTGCCTGGGCACAGGTGTTGGCACAGACCAGCGGCCGTGATGATGTGGTCTTCGGCACTGTGCTGTTGGGCCGTCTGCAAGGCTCTGCCGGAGCCGATCGGGTAATGGGGTTGTTTATTAATACCCTGCCATTGCGGGTATCCCTTGCCGGTCGCAGTGCACTGGAAGTGGTACAGGCCACCTATCGTGACCTTACGACACTGCTGGAACATGAACAGGCCCCTCTGGCGCTGGCCCAGCGTTGCAGTGGCGTGACGCCACCAATGCCATTATTCAGTGCCCTGCTTAACTACCGCCATAGCCAGCCAGACGCAGACGATACAACCTGGGATGGAATGCGCTTGTTGGCGACAGAGGAGCGTACTAATTACCCGTTGACCCTCTCGGTGGATGATTTAGGGGAAGGCTTCAATCTTGTGGCTCAGGCTATTTCAGGGATTGACCCCACCCGGGTTGCAAACTATCTGGTTACGGCCATCAGTGGCCTGATTGAAGCTCTGGCAACTGAATCCCAGCAATCTATTTTGAGCCTGTCGGTTCTGCCTACTGCTGAACGTCAGCAGCTATTGGTAGATTTCAACGCCACACAGGCGGATTTCCCGCAGGACGCCCTGATCCATGAGCTGTTCGAGCAACAGGCGGCCCGTACCCCGGATGCCACCGCTGTGGTATTTGAAGAACACGCTCTCAGCTATGACGAGCTGAACCGCCGCGCCAACCGGCTGGCCCACCATCTGCTGGCCCTGGGCGTACAGCCGGATGACCGCGTCGCCATCTGCGCCGAGCGCAGTCTGGCAATGGTGGTGGGATTATTGGCAATCCTGAAGGCCGGCGGTGCCTATCTGCCGCTCGATCCGGCTTACCCGGCCGACCGGCTGGCCTATATGCTCAGTGATGCGGCACCGGTGGCGCTGCT
>NZ_JACOII010000019.1:15396-16382 GCF_016306625.1 Xenorhabdus lircayensis
TGGCCTATGTGATTTATACCTCCGGCTCCACCGGCCAGCCTAAAGGGGTGATGAACAGCCACCGGGCCCTGTGTAACCGTCTGGTCTGGATGCAGGATGCCTATGGCCTGACCCCCGATGACCGGGTCTTGCAGAAAACCCCGTTCAGTTTCGATGTTTCCGTCTGGGAATTCTTCTGGCCCCTGCTCTGGGGGGCTCGTCTGGTGATGGCCCGCCCCGACGGCCACAAAGATGCCGATTATTTGGCCCGGTTGATTGAGACCGCCGGTATTACCACTCTGCACTTTGTGCCTTCCATGTTGCAGCAGTTTGTCCAGATGGTTTCGCCGGAGCACACCTGCGCCGCCCTCAAACGGGTGATTTGCAGTGGTGAGGCCTTGCCGCAAGAGCTGCAACAGCGCTTCTTCGCACGTTTTGAGGCCGAATTGCACAACCTGTATGGCCCAACCGAAGCCGCGATTGATGTGACCTACTGGGCCTGTCAGCGCGAGGATAAACGCCACTTTGTCCCTATTGGCCGCCCGATTGCTAATACCCAACTCTATATTCTGGATACACAGGGTCAGCCAGTGCCGCTCGGGGTGGCCGGTGAAATCCATATCGGCGGGGTGGGGGTGGCCCGTGGTTACCTGAACCGCCCGGCCCTGACAGCGGAGCGTTTTATCCCTGACCCGTTCGCCACCGCCCCGGATGCCCGGCTGTATAAAACCGGCGACCTCGGCCGCTGGCTGCCCGACGGCAGTATCGAATACCTCGGCCGTAACGACTTTCAGGTCAAGCTGCGCGGCTTCCGTATTGAGCTGGGGGAAATTGAAGCGCGCCTGACCCAGTGTCCGGGGGTGCAGGAAGCGGCCGTTATCGCCCGTGAAGATACCCCGGGTGACAAACGTTTAGTGGCCTATCTCCGGCCGCAGTCCGGTGCTGAACTGGTGCCGGCGGATTTACGCCAGCAACTGGCGCAACATCTGGCCGACTACATGCTGCCC
>NZ_JACOII010000002.1 GCF_016306625.1 Xenorhabdus lircayensis
GCGGGGGCGCCGACATAATGCAGATTGTGCGCACCGAACCGCAGCAGGCGGCTTGGGTTCGCACCCTTGGCCGGCGGTGAGGTGCGCACAATCTCCCTGCATTATGTTGAGTGGGCTTTGGGCGGCCTGTACCGGCTTAACGGGGACACGGTCGCTCAGGCCGCCCATTGCCCACGTACCCCCGCTATCACTGAGGCCAACGGGCAGTCCGGCCACGGGCTGCCCCCGCACCGAACCCAGCGAACTCAACGGGGAGGATCGGGCTGTCTGGTGCGTCAGGGCTTCGGTTCGGCGTCCGGCTTGGCTGGATGGTCACGCTCGGCCGGATGGGTCTGCTGATGCACTTCTTTTAAATGACCAATCGCCACCCGCGTATATATCTGGGTCGATTCCAGACTGGCATGGCCTAATATGGCCTGGATATGCCGGGTATCCGCGCCGTTCTTCAGCATCTGCGTGGCCATGCCATGCCGGAACAGATGGCAGCCGCCGGGTTTGTCGATGTCGGCGCGATGGAGCGCATTGCGCACTATCTGGGTCAGGGTGCCTTCGGCCAGTGCACTGCCCTGCTGTGACAGGAACAGATAACCCGGGTCTTTGGCCCACACCAGACGCGGGCGGACATCATTCAGGTAGCGCTGTAACCAGTGCCGTGCTGATTCACCCAGCGGAACGACCCGGTCCTGACGGCCTTTGCCCTGCCGGACAAACAGCATTCCGCCGGCTAAATCCACTTCACTGAGCTGCAACCGCTTGAGTTCTGAACGCCGGATACCACTGCTCCAAAGCGTTTCCAGTATCGCCCTGTCCCGGACACTGAGCGGATTGTCACTGCCTGTCATGGCCAGCACCCGCCGGGTTTCCTGCTCGTTCAGCAGTCCCCACGGCAACCGGCGCTCCCGCCGGGGCAGCTCCAGCTCCCGCGCCGGGTTATACCGCAGGTGCTGCCGCTTCACCAGCCAGCGGAACAGGTGGCGCACACTGGTCAGTTTTTTGATGACCGTGCTGGCCGTTATCGGGCGGCCATGCCGGTTTTTCTGTGCCACCCTGTGCTGCTGCCAGCTTTCCAGCTGCGGGAAGCTGACCTGCTGCGCCGTCGTGATACCCCGGTCGTCACACCACCGGACAAATTCCCGCAGGTTACTGCGGTAGTGTGCCCGGGTTTCCCGTGTGTAGCGCAGCGCATCGAGGTGGTCAAGGAAGTGCTGCATGTGTTGCCTGAGCGTCAGTGATGCCATAATAAGCCTCCTTCTGTGTGATGAGAGGTTGGTTACGATGTAGTTAAGTCACAACCCCGGAACGGTGTTTTTTGCGGTTACCCGACCGCTTTGCCGTCAGGCCTTGCTGTCCCTGCCTTTGCGGGGATTTCATGCGCCCGACCGCCTGCCGACGGGAGGCCGACCGAGGGGCGACTGCTTATCCCTTTACCCCGACCGGAATAAGTCATACCTGCCCGTTCACGGCACAATAAGGCCGCACAAGTGCGCCGTGTCACCGTCTTCGCCGTCAAACAGCAGTTCATAGGCGAACGTCAGCCCGCGCCGGTGCAACAGCAGGTATTCCATTTCAAGGAGCCGCGACAGATGCACTTTCAGTTGCGTATCCCCCCATTGCACCGTATCCCGTAACTGTTTGCGGGTAAAAATCATTTCATGGCGGGGCTGGCCGCTGTCCCGTATCCAGTCCTGTATCAGCATCAGTAATTTGCGCGTCTGCGGCGGCATCTCGTCGAGCGTCCGGCCTAATATCTCGTGCGCAAGCTGGTTCGCCAGTTTGATATCATCTTTGGTGACTTCGATGTATTCCAACCGCCTGCCGCGATGCTCGGCCGTCTTGATTTCCCGCTGGTACTGGTGCAGCAAGGCGATGCTCTGAATAAGCGTGAGATACTTCATATGGTCGCGGCGGGTGCGGGTTTTGTCTGACATAAAGGTCAACTGGCTGGCATAGGGATTGACTACATTGAGGGGCTTAAGCAGCCGCTGGGCGTTCTGGTGAAGCGCCGTCAGATACTCCCGCTCGTTCTCAGCCAGCAATCCTTCGAGCGTTTGCTTATGGCGCTGCAACGCATGGATGGCTTCCGTTTGTTCGCGGGATTCATTGACCGTCAGCACCAGACAGCGATTCAATAACTCTTCATCCACATCAATGGCGGTTGTGGTCAGCATCAGCATCACCGGGCCTTTCACGGTGTAGCTTTTGGTGACGAGGTTCCCGGTCGCTTCATCCTTGCCGGTACTCGCCATTGTCAGCTCGCCGTCACTTTGTAACAGCTTGAGCGCATAAGCCGCCTGCCGTACCCCTTCTTCTTCGGCGATAGCCAGTATCTTATGTTGCAGGTTGGTTTCACCGAGGTAGAACAGGCTTTGGCCGGTCATGGCGCTGTACTGGATACGTTCTTCTTCCGGTATCAGGTTGAGCACCGCATCCATTAATGACGATTTTCCGGCGGCGCTGCTGCTCTGTATCAGGACGGCTAAGGGTTTGGGCAGTTTGCGGCTCACGGCAGCCAGATAGCCCGCCAACAGGTTGGTCGATTCGCCGACAACCCCGCAGGCGCTCAGGTCAGCGGTGATACGGCTGATAAGTTCGGGGTCTTTCAGCAAGGCTTCGGCGGCGTGTTGTTCATCAGCACTCAGGGAGTTAGCGGCCTGCGCCGTGTCCGCCTCTGCCCATGAACGTTGTTCCAGCACCAGTAACACCCGCCCCAGCTCACGCTTAATCAGCGTTTCCGGTAAGGCCAGTTCCTGACTTGCCTGACGCACGAAGGCCGACCGGGCACGGGCGCTCAGGATATCGAGGCTGTCCACGAACAGCGCCCCGCTGTGCTTGTCGATTAACTGCACATTGACTTTCATCACCGTGGCACCGGTTTTCTGTTGCGCACCGCGTATTCGCCATTCCTGCCCGTCCTGCCGGACAACGATATCCCCGTTGTCGGCGAGCGTCGTGACCACACCCGGCTCCGGCACCAGGGCCGCCGCAGGTACCGACACGGTGGCGGCATTTTGGTTTGCCAGCGGCGTATTTGTGGGGTTGCCGAGCCACTGTGCCGCGTCCAGTAACTGACCGAAGGCATTTTCCGGGTTGGCGACTTCGCAGCTAAACCGATTGGCATCGCGGCCTTCGGGGAACACGACCCGCCAGACAGCCAGCCCGGCCAGTTGCAGCCCGGCCGCCAGTCGCGCCGCCGCTTCATTGCCGGCCTGGTCATTGTCATAGGCAATATGCACCTGCCGGATTTCATGCTGCCGGAAGGCCGCCCGGTGCGCATCGGTAAACCCGTGTACCCCATACGCACAGGTCACATGACGATACCCCGCACACCAGAACGACATCGCATCAATCAGCGATTCACACAAAATCACTGACGCCGAACCGACCAGCCCGGCTTCGTTCCAGACCCCGCCATGCGCACCCGGCAAGTACAGATGCAGCGGGGTGCCTGCCCGCAGGCGGTCCGTGATTTTGCGGCCATACAGCTCCTGTACCTGTCCCGCCGGACTGATCACGGGCACCACAAGCGAGCCGCTGAAGTGTTCATGGCCGCTCTCCCGCAGCAACCCGGCCGCCTGAAGCCGGGCGCGGATCTCAGCGCCGGCTTTCTGTTTTTTATCGGGCAACCGGTAACCGAGGGTGCGGTTGGCAAAGCCGAGTTTAAAGTGGCTGACCAGTTCGGGATGGTCAAGGCGGCGTTTTTTCAGGTACTGCCGGGCTTCCGGCGCATTGAGCAGGGTCTGGTGATAGAACTCGACCACCCGTGACAGCAGCGCCTGTTGCCCAACGGCATCCCCGGCCAGTTCCGCACTGGCAACCAGTGGCTCAACTGCCGGATTTTCACCCAGCATCCCCCGCAACCATTCTACCGCATGGCGCAGGCTTAACCCTTCTGTCTGCATGACCCAGTCGAGCACCGAACCACCCGCATCGCAGCCAAAGCAGTGATAGAGGTTCTTCGACGGGGTGATCACCATCGAGGGCGTTTTTTCCTGATGGAACGGGCACAGCACGGCCATATCTTTACCACGCTTAAACAACTGCCGCCCCTGCTGTTCAATGACCGCCACTAAGGGGACGGCGGCTTTCAGGTGTTGCAACTCTGTTTCCGGGATGCGAGCCATGTCAGATATCCTGATAAAATATTTTTAATAAAGCATCAATGCTTGATAAGTTAGCCTTAAGGCTTTATCATGTCAAGCATGTAAAGTTCATATCAACGCACTGGAGCATGGAAGATGCGTCATAATTACGGCAACATAGCTACATTTGATACCGCGATAATGACAGAGGTGCTTGATATGGCAGCGGCAACAGAGAAGGGATTTGCACAACGCTTGCGGGAACTGCGCAGACAAAAAGGCCTCTCCCAGTCAGAGCTGGGTAAACTGGCTGAACTGCACTACACCCACATTGGCCGTTTTGAGCGGGGTACTTCACGGCCGGGCAGCGATACCTTAAAACG
>NZ_JACOII010000020.1 GCF_016306625.1 Xenorhabdus lircayensis
AATTTCAGCCCCGGGTTCAGTTCCGCATTTTCCCCCAACACACCCAGACGCAGCCCGTACAGGCTTTGCGGCGGCTGACGCCAGACCCGGTGCCCGGCGGTATCAAACAACGCCAGCGGTTCGCCCGTCGGAGCACAAACAGCATAGTGTGTCTGCACGTCCCCCGCCATCAGTTCATGGCGGCTTTCCGGGTTGGGCGTAAAGAACTGGATTTGCTGCGCCAAAAGCTGCCAGCCATCAAACACCAGATGGCGGATGCTGTACAGCCGATTGTGCCGGTATTCGCGGATTTCCGCCGGCACATCGCCGTCCCACAGGTACGTCGTCCGGCTGCCCGCCCGTTCGCACACTTTTTCCGTCCGCCGCCCGAAGGCATCGTAGCGATAGTCCCACTGCTGGCCGCCCGGGGTCTGCACCCCGATAAGCTGGTTCTGGCTGTTCCAGCGGAACCGGGTCAGTTGCGGGCGGTGGCCTTCCTGCCAGAGCTGCATGGCGGTCATCCGTCCGGCCTCGTCGTATTCGAACAGATGCTGACCCGCCTGCCGCAGCCGATGCCCTTTCTGGTACAGCCGCTCGCCGTCGATATCATTGACGCCGTCAAAACGGCGGGACGGGTAGCCGGACGCATCATACTGATAGTGCTCCCGCAAGCGCTCACCATCGCTGACGGAAGTCACCTGACCATTGCCATTGACCACATAGCGCAGCCACTGCCGTTCATCATTCGCCGCCACCAGATTGAGGGCTGCATCGTAGCGATATTCCCGGTCCAGACCGGCCAGCATCGGTTGCGGGATATCCGCCACTTCATGCGCCGCAAAAAACTCCGTATTGCGTCCCGCACGCTGGGCGGTCAGTTGCCCCATCAGGGAATGCGCCTGCCGCAGAATAAACCCTCTGTCTGACTGGCGGTGCCATTCGTGTCCGTCTCCGTCCCGTTCAAGGCTGAGGGTATGCTCGCCGTTGATGCTCAGCAGTTTGAGTTCACCCACGTTGTTGGCTTGTGTGCTTACCTGCCAACATCGGCCATCCGGAGTCTGGAGAGTTCTTTCTGCCGTGGCTCTGTCCGGGTAATCACGCTGGATTTCCCCGTAAGGCTGAACTTCTTTGACCATACGGTCTTTGTCGTCGTATTCAAACGTCAGCAGCTCACTGTCTGGTGCGGTGACTTCCAGCAGACGGCCGAGGATATCGTAACGGTAGGTGGTCGTGCCTTCCGGCATGTGCATCGCTGTCATCCGGCCTGCCGCATCGTATTCATAGCGGGTAATATTGTTCAGCGCATCGCGTTTTTCAATGCAGTTACCGTTGCCATCATACGCATAATGCCATTGTGTGCCCGCGTAGTCGGTTTCCGTTACTACCCGCCCCTCTGCATCCAGTGTATAACGATAACTTTCTCCCTGCGGGTTAATCACTTCCAGCAGTTGCAGGCTGTTGTGGTCATAGCGGTACTGCCAGCGGTTACCTTCACCATCCACACGAGCTATCGGCAAGTCAAACGGCCCGTATTCGATATGCCATTTCACACTGCGGGCATCGGTCCATTCAGTCAGGTTACCGTGGCGGTCATGGCGAAAACGTTCAAGGCTGTTGTTAGGGCGGTCACTTAAGGCCAGCCGGTGATGACGGTCATAATCCCACAGCCACAGCGCGCCGCCCCCCGAAGCAAGCCGCTGCAATCGGTCATGGCTGTCGTAGCCCAGCCGCAGGCTGCGGTTCTCTTCATCAAAAAGTTTAGTCAGCCGCTGATGGCTATCATATTCCCACGTCCGTTTGTGTCCCTCATCGTCTTCGGCGGCGATAACCAGCCCAAATTCATTACGGGTCAGGATAGTCTTGCTGCCATCGGGGGCAGTAAAACATTCCGCGTTGCCCTTGTCATCATACTGTTGCCACCAGACACGACCGAGCGGATCCGTCATGCTAATCAACAGATCTGCCTCATCATAGTGGTACTGCCACATGGCTCCGCTGGCATCTGTAAAGACCGTCACCAACCCCGTATCCGCCAGATAATCCAGCGTCAACACCTGCCCTTCCGGCAAAATCTGTCGCCGCAGGTTACCCCACTCGTCATATTCATAACGGGTGACATGACCACATGGGGTTTCCACCTGCGTCACCTGCTGCGCGTCATTATAATTCCAAGTGGTGGTATGGCCCTGCGGCGTGGTGGAACGGGTGATACCCGGTTCATAGGTCAGGTGAACGGGATAAAAGCCGCCACTGCCCACACTATCGGTACAGCGCCCCTGCGCATCATAACGATAATCCACCGCCGTCTGGTCACCATCGGACCAGCGGCTAATCAGCCCCTGTTCGTTATAGTCATAGAACAAGTGAAACTGCTGTAGACTGTCCGCATCCGCCAGCCAGCCGTTGTCATGATAACCATACCGCGCCATCACTTCATTGAGGCCATTGTCGCTGCGGCGGATGTCTGCCAGCAGCCCATCTTCACGGTATAACAACACCAGTTCAGGACCGTCGCTGTGAGTCACGTTCACCAACTGATACGTGTCATTATAGTGAAAACGCACCGCATTCCCGTTGCGGTCACGGTGTTCCGTCAGCAGCCAGCGCGGGGTGCCCGTTGACTCAGCTTTCTCCGTCAGGGCAGGCAAGGCAAAATATTTTCGCACCGGATTATTGCGTTCCGTCAGCACATAACCTTGTGTCTCACGACTCAGGGTAAAGTCGGGATGTTCCGGGTTGATGCTGTGGTCAACACTCTCCGGCAGGGCAAAATGCAGCGACGCCCCTTCTGTGGTGAGGATTTCTATCCGGTCCCCGGTCACTATCGCACAGTCCGAGAAGCTGTCCGTCCAGTTTTCTCCCAGCAGCCCCCGTTGTCCCGGTGACCAACTGCGTATAAATTGCAGCGGGACCGTTTGCCCCAGCTCAATATCCGTGCGCTGGTCAAACAAGACACCGGTTGTCACATCAATCGGGTCCCCGCTAAAGAATTTTTTCGTGCTGGCCC
Source organism: Xenorhabdus lircayensis (assembly GCF_016306625.1). GTDB lineage: Bacteria > Pseudomonadota > Gammaproteobacteria > Enterobacterales > Enterobacteriaceae > Xenorhabdus > Xenorhabdus lircayensis. The sequence continues at coordinate 2,987 of NZ_JACOII010000020.1, forward strand.
AGTAACGCTTCAAGCCCTTGGTTTCCTTGAAGGCGATTTTAGCGCAATTCAGCGTCTTGCCCCGCACGACATCACCAACTTTTTTCGCCCCCTTAACCGCGCCCCTCACGACAGCCTGACGGCCTGTTTTGGTCAGCAGTTTTCCAATCCCCTTTACCAGTCCCCGTGAAGGCGGCACCACAAATTCGACCGCGATCAACAAAGCCCGCTGCCAGCCTGAAAATTCTTCCTCAACTTCAAGGTAAGTCCCCTGACCGGAACCAATAAAGACGGTGCTCGCGCCCCCCTTAATGGTCGCACCGCAGACCAGTTTGTCATCCACCCGTGCCGCTGGCTGGTCGTTGATAAAGACCGATTCACTGCCCTGAGCTATCAAAGGCGGCGGATGTTTGCTACACACGGCTAAGTCCACGGTGGTTCGGGCCGCTGGTTTACCCTCAATGATGACATTCGGCGAACCACTGTCTATTGCCCCATCTGGGGGGCCGAAACTGTTCACCATATTCGTCACCGCCGAGCTGACATCACTGATAAGGCCCCCCAATGCCAATGTTCCCGCGGTACCGAGTGCCAGTACTGCCGCTGTTGCCAACCCTCCTGTGCCGACGACCAATGCGGACGCGGCGGCAAAAACGGCCGCACCAATCAGTGCACCGGCAATGACGCCCGCCAACGCGCCCAGAAAACTCGAATGCTGAATCGGATCCCCTTCGCGAGCTGCCGCCGGGCCTCTTGGCTGTGAGGGCGGCATCAGTTTCGTGCCTGCGTGAGTGGCACCCACGCGGGCAATCCGCGTCACAATTTCATCACTCAGTCCCATATTGGCCTCCCATTACACAACCTGAAAACTGGTGACCACCACCAGCAGGGCATCACGTTGCCCTTCATCAAACGGCTGGGGAGATGTCAGGTTAAAGGCCAGCAACTGGCTGCCCCGGATTTGTAACACCACGGTCTGGTGCATTTCTCCTTCCGGACTCTGCCATTGGTAATCCAGCCGCCAGGCAGGTTTGCCACTGAGTGTCATTTCAAGACGCTGATGCTCCTGATAACCCGGCAAGTGGGTACGAAACTGTTCTAAAGTCTGTTCATAATAGGCCACGGTATCGGTTCCCATAGGAACGGGCGTACGGTTAATCACTAGGTTGATTCCGCTGTCATCCGGCAACACAAAAACGTGCATGGATTCGTCACGCCAGTTGGCAGGAATGGTCAGGGTGCCTTCGTTCATCTGGTAAGGTTGTGCGCTCATGCTGTTTCCTTTTCGTTCTTTTTAACGTATTCAGTTCATTAGTTTGTTCGTTCAGCCCGGGCGTAATAAAATTTACCTAGCTGACTTCATTATTGTTATCGGTATGTTCGCCATCATGGACGACATCAGTTCAGGGTGATGACCTTCTGACCATTGATAATCACCGAGACCCCCGTGATATGGATATTTCCTTCCTTGTCTATCGAAATGCTCCCCTTGGTATTGCTAATACTGATACCGTCTTCAACAGACTGGAGGGTGATTTCTCCCTTGGCACTGAGCACACTCGTTTTCTCCACCGTTATTTGCCGCTCACCAATACTGCTCACTTCCTTGCCGATCACCTCCTTATGCCGCTCCTCACGCACGGTGATGACTTGATTGTGACCAACACTTTCGGTGTGGTCGTGTATCACACGGGTGGTACGATCATTGAGAACCGTCGTTTCCATATCCTTTTGCGCATGCAGCGACAGCTTTTCGCCGCCCTTCGCATCCTCAAACAGCAGTTCGTTGTACCCCTCCCCCTTGTGGGTCTTGGAGCGGAACGCCATCTGGGTCTTGCTGCCCGGCAGTTTCCCCGGCGGGATGTTGCTGGCGTGGTAGGTGCGGCCCGTCACTATCGGCTGGTCCGGGTCGCCGTGCAGGAAATCCACCACCACTTCTTGTCCGATGCGTGGAATGGCGAGCATGCCCCAGCCCTGACCCGCCCACGGCTGGCTGACGCGTATCCAGCAGGAGCTTTGGTCGTCGCTCTTGCCGTATCGATCCCACGGGAACTGGAGGCGGATGCGCCCGTACGGGTCACAGAAAATTTCTTCCCCGGCCGGACCCACCACTTTGGCAATTTGCGGGCCGTCCACCACCGGCTTCGGCAGCGGCGCCGGGCGCCAGCTCTGGTTATGGCGGATAAAGCTGAACTGGCTGTGCAGCGTGGTGCCGCTGTCGCCGCCGCCGGTTTCCCGCGCCTGCGGCTGGCTGCCGGTGTGGCTGGCACTGACCACCTGCCACGGCTGGTTCAGGTCCGGGCGCGGGTGGTTGGTCAGGGTGAATAATTTGCCCGGCTGCACCGCAATCGCCTGGCCGCTGCCCTGGCCCGTCACCGCGTCGTTGCGCAGGGCCTCTAACCGGTAGCGGGTAAAGGCTTTGCCGTGGGCTTCGTCCTTAAACCGGCCCGGGTAGTCGTAGTGCTCGTAGTACTGTTCCTGCAACGTCTCTTCTTTCATCTGCGCCCGGAACTCCGCCGCCCAGGCTGGGTTTTTGAAGGTGTAGTCCTTGAGCTCGACCTGCGCCGGACGTACCTGTGCACTGCAGGTCAGGCTGCCCACCGACGGCTCACCCAGGGTGCTGCCTTCCCCCGGCTGGTACGGGATAACCATGCCCGGCGGCACGGAGCCGGCGTCATCGGCAAACACCAGTGTGTTGCGCCCGTTGCCGCATTCAAAGAAGTAGAAAATGCCCTCTTCCGCCGTTAACCGTTGCAGGAAAGCAAAGTCACTTTCCTGATACTGCACGCAGAATTCGCGCGCCGGATGAGGATGGCGCAGGCTGAAGATCACATCGCGGATGTTGTGTTCTTTCAGAAGGGTGGTGGTGATGGTGGCGATATCCTGCTGCTGGAAAATACGCGAGTTCTGTCTCAGGGTCGTGCGCCACAGGTCAGGGCGGATAGTCATCTGGTAGGTGGTCTGGTGCAACCCGGTGTTGCCCTGCTCAAAACGCGCCACCATGCCCGTGAGGCTGCGCTGTTCGACCCCGTCCTGCAGGATGGTCAGGGTCGCGCTGCGGTCCAGTACCGCCGGAAAGTCGATGGCCGGGTCGGCACTGGCCAGCCCGACCGTCAGGCTGAACGGCTGGGAAAAACCTTCCGTCAGGGCGAAGTCGGTGACGACAAAGGTCTGCGGCGGCAACCCGCCCGCCGTCAGGGTAAATTGCAGGCCGCTCGGGGCCGTGAGCCCGCCGCCGCCCGGGATGACGCCCGGGGCACCTGCCACGCTTTTCCCTGCGCTGCCCAACATGCCGGCGGCCTGTTTCGCTATTTGGGCGGACTGCTGTCCCTGCTGAACCAAGGCCTGCCCTTTCTGAAGTTTCGCCATGCTCTTTTTCATTGACATACGAATGTCTCCCTGATTAATGCCCGCCGTCCGGTGTGACGGCTGGTTCATGGTGTGGGGTCTGGTGGCCCGCCTGATGTTCTGTCGCCTGACGCAGCCGGTCATAACGGCCGAGCAGGGCGTTAAAGCGGTCATCGATGCCTTTCAGCAGCACCGGCGGCGCGCTGTCCCCTTTTGCCGCGTAGACGCTCAGCTGGCGCAGCAGTTCTTCCAGCGGCACGTCGCTGCCGTGGCTGCGCTGGAGGTTATAGATGGCGGTTTTCAGGTAGGACAGCGTGAAGCTGCCCCGGGTCCGCTCCTGCAACAGGATTTTGTCTGACAGTTGCTGCAGCTGGTCGCGGGTGGTGTCCCAGCTGCCGCTCAGGGGCACGCTGTCAATGCGGGCCGCCACCTGCTGCTGCCATTGGCGGGTGGCCTGGCGCTGGGCCGCGGAGGCGGGCCACCACTGTTCAGCCGTGTCCGTCAGTTGACGGGCGGCATCCCAGGTCGCCAGGGGGGATGTCTCCGCCAGCCGCTCAAGCTGGTACGGATAGTTCTCCAGTTCTGGCCGGTAAAGCCAGGCCAGCCGGGCACCCGCCGGTTGCTCAGTCAGGGCGTTGAGCTGTTGTTGCACCGGCTTATAGAGCAACAGCCAGCCCCCCACCCAGGCCAGTACGCCCAGCAGGGCGCCGAGGCCAAAGCCCTGCCACGCACTGAAGCCGCGCGGGGGCGGGTCAGGCGGAAACTGCACCCGTACCCGCGGCGGGCTGTCGCCCGCCGGCTGGGGGTCATGACGCGGCGGCGGCGGGGTGTCCGGCTCGGCCTCCGACTGGGACAGGTAGACCAGCGGAGGCATCTGCACCGGTTGCACCACCGGCTTGGCAGCCTGCCGCGGTTTTTCCAGTTTTTTCGCCGCGTTCTGGAAGAACCACAGCAGGTTTTCCACCCGCGGCAACCGTTTCAGGTCGGATTGCTGCAACCGGTCGATAATCAGCTGGAGCGCCCGTTCCGCGCGGTAAATCATCCGCAGGTCGCCGGCGGCAAACTCCAGCTGACGCAGCACGCTGCCGGTCCGGGTGTGGAACCACTCCAGCAAATCCGTGCGCACCTGCGGCTGGAGCGGCCACAGAGTGTCCCATTCACTGACGATGACCCCCGCCAGCAGTTCGCAGCCCTCGGTGAATCCCGCCAGCCCGTTCAGCTGCATCCGGGCCAGGGTATAGTAAATCGCCGTCTGCAAATCGACGCCGTGGGTTTTGAACACCGTCAGGGACAGGGATTCCACCAGTGGCCAGTTCACTTCCGGCTGTGCCGGATGGCTGATTTTGTTGATTTCATCGCGGATAACGGCGAATTCCGGCAGGTTCAGCGGACTGCCGCCCGCCCGGATGATGAGATTTTCAGGGTGCCCGCTCATGGCTGGTTTTTCTCCTTAAAAAACCCCCGGCCCGAAGGCAGGGGGAGGTTTTGCTTGCAAGACTGACCCACTATTTTCCTCTCAATAGAGGCTCTTCCCCTCACCAGAGGCTTTTCACTTCAATAGAGGGTGTCCGGCAGTTTGAACTGGCTGAACAGCCCGCCCGCAAACGGGTTGTCCGATTCGTCCACGTAGATGCGGTAGGTCATTTCGCCGCCGTCCACACCAAAGCGCACGTCAAAGAAGCCCGGCTGGACGTGGGTCAGCTTGCCGCTGTTAATCAGCCGCAGCTGTGCCCACGGACCGGTGAAGCTGAGGGCGCGCGGGGCCAGATTGCTGCGGTCCGGCATCAGGGTCAGCTTGCTTTCGGTGCCTGCCCGCATGGAGTTCGGCCACACCAGACGCGCCACGGGGCTGCGTCCGTGGGCGTAATCCACCAGCTGGCCGTCGAGGTTCAGCAGGGCCCGGCGTTTGTTGCCGGTCAGGCTGACCGGTTCAATGGCAAACTGGGTGCCCAGCCCGTTTTGCGGCGTAAAGAAGGTGGTGCGGATGCGGTTCGCCACGCCCAGCTGTTTCATCACGTCCGGCCGGATGAGCTCCCGCCCGTCAGTGCCGGTGGTCAGGTTGTTCTCCACAAACGGTTTCAGGCTTTGCTGGTAGAAGGCATCCAGGGTGCCGCCCGGCCGGAAGAAGCGGTCAAACTCACTCAGCGGCACGTCTTCGGTGGCATTCGGGTTGAACGGATAACGGCCCGCCAGATAGGTCTTGTACTGTTTGACCACCGAGTCGTTCCATTCCACTTCCAGTGAACGCACCGCTTCCATCATCACCACGCGCCAGGCCTGCTCTGCCAGATCACCGACCCAGCGGTTCAGCGGCTCCGGCAGGTTTTTCGCCATCTGCTGCACTTCAAAAATCGCGTCACTGTTGTTTTTGTCCAGCCGCATCTGTACCGCCTGCAACGCCGCCTTGCCCGGCACCGGCGAGTTCTGGATCGCCAGCAGGTAACGGTGCAGCGCCATCAGTTTCTGGTAGACGCTTTGCAGCGTGCTGCCCTTGTCACCGTGCTCAACCAGCACCCCGGTTTCCGGCGCAAAGTCCCGGCTGATGCGGTTTAACAGTTTGTAATCTTCCTGCTGCAACAGCCCCTGTTTTTCCTTGTCGCTCAGTGAGCCGCCCATTATCGGCGGAGTTGTGTTGTCACTCAGGATTTGCAGGGCCCGCTTGATCGGCTGTTCGCCACTGATCACCTGTTCGATGGCACTGATGGCCTGCGGCAGATCCTCAAAGTCACGCACTTCCAGGTTATTCATCGCCGCCCGCCAGTTCGCGGTGTAGTCCGCCACGTACAGTTCGGTGATTTCACGCTGGATCCGCGCCTGATCCGTTTCACTGTAATTGTCTTTATTCGGCGACGGCGCGGCCTCGCGGGGTTTATCCTGACGCGCCTGCTTCAAGTTCAGCACCCAGCTGTCCATCTCCGTCAGTTCCACCAGTGCATTGCCCTGCCGGACGAAGTAATCCATCAGGCCGTGGCGGGTCAGGAACTGCGGGATCACCAGCCGTTTCTCGTTGCCGGCAATAAATACGCTGTCAAAGCTCGGGCCAATCTGGTCACGCAGGTTGACCGGCGCTGACAGCGCATCCTGGGCCTTGATACGCAGGTTCTGGTACACCCGCTGCTTGACGGAGAGGGTTTTCAACTCTTGCTGGGCCTGCCGGACCGGTTTGACAAACGGCGCGAAACTGTCAATGGCGTCCTTATTCCCCTTGTCACGCTGCGCTTTCCAGTCGGTACGATCGAGGGCGTAATCCAGATGGGTCAGCAACGCATCCTGCACATCACGCTGACCATTGAATGCCTGACTCCAGCGATCACGCATGTACTGGGCCACCAGGCCGCTGTTGCGCTGGCTCTTGTCTTCCATCATGCGCATGACCCGCAGGATTTCGAGTTTCTCCTCACTGCCCGCCGGGGCCTGATTCAGGTCATCCAGCAACCCCTGCATCAGGGACGGCAGGAAACGCTGTTCCAGCAGTTTCAGGTAGGTGTTCTCCACATACGGCCCGACACCGCCGCCCTGATACAACGCCATGTCCGTCAGGAAGGATTTATTCTCATGGTAGTTGCCGTAAGCCAGGGTCGCGTCCCGGATCGGGTTCAGCAGCGGCAACTGGAGATTGCCGTAGCGGTCATCGCCTTTCGGGGGCGGCACGGACAGGAAGTTTTTCGCCTGCGCCAGCACTTCTTCGCCCGCCCGGTAGTTTTTCTGGTAGAAGTAATGCCAGCCGCCCCACATCGCCATGATGACCAGGGCACTGACGGTGGAAAAGGTGTACAACTGACGGCGGTTACGGCTCAGCCAGAGTCGGTTTTCGGCCGCCAGATTGGGCTCTGCCAGCAGGACATCTTCGAACAGGGACTGGGTAAAGTACGGCAGGGTATCCCCCGCCGGCCAGGTGGGGAACGCCTGAGAGCCCAGGTGATACTGCGCCGAGGCGGACTGGGTGAACAGGTCATCCATCTGCCCCACCTGATGCGCCGAGGTCAGGTAGACCCCGCGCAGGGTCGGGCGGTGATGCTCGTCGTTATACAGGATATCGTCCAGCATCTGGACGATATAGCTGTACAGACCCTGAACCTGACGGGTGAAACTGAACAGGGCGCTGCGCTGGTTGGCATCCACGTTGTTCAGCATCATGTCGGGCATCGCCGCATTCAGGTTGTTCATCCACTGTTTCCAGAACTGCTCCAGCTCACTGCGCCACGCTTTTTCATCGCGGTTGTTGAGGCTGAAGGTGACCCCGAGGATCTGATCACGCAGTTTGCGATCCAGCGACTGGTACAGGGCGTCAAAACCGTGCAGCAGGTCAATTTTAGTCATCACCAGATAGAGCGGCAACTGGCTGTGGAAGGTCAGACGAATGTCTTGCAGACGCTGGTGAAGCTCCCGTACGTAACGTTCGCGCTGTTCGCGGTTATCCGTCATGAGACGCAGGATATCCACGGTCAGAATAATGCCGTTGAGCGGCTGGCGCTGACGGTTTTCGGTCAGCCAGTTCAGCAGCGCTTCCCACAGGCGGGGGTTGATTTGCGGTTTGTCACTGTTGAGTGGAACCGGCTGGTCAATCAACTGGCCTCTCGGATCGATGATGACCGCTTTTTCCCCCAACCAGCAGCGCAGCATCAGGGGCATATCCTCGTCCTGACGCAAATATTCCGGTGCCGCAATTTCAGACAGCTTATAGCCTTCCTTAATCAGTGAGGTTTTGCCGCTCTTCTGGCTGCCGATCACCATGTACCACGGACGTTCGTACAGGTAATTGTACGAGTCCAGATGGCGTTGTAACTGGGATTTCCAGTGATCGAGGTAACGATCCTGATGCTCAATATCCACCCGTACCGGATCAACGACTTTCAGTTCAACGTCAAGGTTAAGTTTTTCCAGTGTCCGCAGACGACGCCACGCTTTCATGCCAATCCAGAACAGCACCCCCATAATGATGATGGCGGTGGCCAGCCAGCGTGCCGCGAGGCTTTCCAGCGGATAGTCGTTGCGGATTTTCCATTCCGGCCCCCACCACCAGACGGCGATCAGGAGCAGGCAGGGGATAAGCGCCAGCACCAGTGCCATCGCTGCCTTGAGGCGGGGCAGGGACTTAAACTTCGCCAGCGCCGGTAAGGCCGATTTCAAGGGCGCCAAAGATGACAAAGAGGGCCATTTCATGGGTTAACGCTCCTGTTTGAAGCCGTATCCTTGAGAGGAGAAGGCAGTTTTTCAGCCAGTAAAGTCAGCAGGCTGGGTTCCCATTGAGTGAGTAACATGTGTTGTCCCGTGTGTAACAAGTTCCGGTAGTGCTGTTGGGCCAGCGCTGTCATGCCCGCTTCTTCAAGCAATTGGGCATTGAGCAACTGGCCGTAGAATTGATCCCGTGGCTCGGTAAGCTGTTGCTGATACGCTTCCAGCATTTTCAGGGCGGCTTCTAATCCCTGTTGCTGGAAACATTGCCAGAGTGCTTCCTGATCCGCGGAAACAGCCCCGTTGCCGGTTGCCACGGGTTCAGGGGCGAGCCAATCCAGGGTGTCTGGCGAAATAAACGGACTCATGTCGGAAAAACGTAAGGTTTTCAGCACGGGCAACCGATCCAGAAAGGCATTCAGTTCATCACGAATGGCCTGTGCGACGTTTCCATACCCCAATTGCGCCGCGGCCTGTGCGGCAATGGCATGCCCCTCCAGCCAGTAAGGGGCCAGTGTCAGGCTTTGCTCAATTTGTTGAAGCAATGTGTTGTCCGCCACCGGCAATCGCGCCAGATAGTCAGCGGTGCGATCCGCGGAAGCCGGTGCCAACGGCGTTTTGCCCGTGGCATTCGCCATCGGTGCGGTGGTGAGAGTGTGCCAGACCGCGTGACGGCGCAGGGAATAACCGAGGGGCGCTTCGGGATGCCGTTCACACAGCAAATCGGCGACGGTCATCAGGGTCTGTTTCCACGCTTTTTCGCTCGAACTGTTGACGTCCACGTCCGGCATCGGGGCCGCCTCAACGGTCTGAGATGTGGGTGTCGCGGCGTCGCCTGTGGATGTCGGCGCAGCCGGTTTAGGTGCCGCCGCGACGGCTTCTGGCTGACGGTTATAACGGGTACGCAGTTGATCGACTTCTTTGGCCAGATCCGGTTCATTGGCATGCCAGCATTGCGCGAGATGGGCTAACGCCCCTTGTGCCTCATCCCGTTCATTTTTGCTCGCCTGTTCGGTGAAACTGCCTTGCGCTGATTCAAAACGCTTGAGAACCTGCTGCGCCAGTCGGCGCTTTAACAGGGGCTTGGTCGGCCACGCACTTTCCCAGTAGTTTTTGACATACTCGGTCAGCAGTTCCAGGGCGAGGATCAACTCAGCGGCGTGGCCGGCATGTTGCAGGGTACGCAGCAGATGCACCATCAGGCGAAAGTCCTTGCTGTTTTCATTCAGCAGTTGCAAGGCCTGCCGCTGGATGGCTTCAACATCCAGCGAGCCATGCGACAGCGAGCCAAATTTGATCATTTCGCCGTCAATGTATTCCCATGCAGGTTCGCCGTCTGCCAGCGCCTTGCCAATCTGTTCGTCGGACAGGGGGGCCAGCAGGGCGCCGAACCAGTCGAATTGTGTTCTGATGTCCATGTCGATTACCAACGGCAGGCAGCGCGCAATGGCTTCGCCGCCTGCTCCAACTGAGAAAGGTTAAAGGTTATCGGGCTGCCATTGCTGCCGGTAATGCTCACCCGCTCGCTGTCCATCAGGCGCTTGATTTCCTCAATGCCCGGTAAGCCACGGCTGGATTCCCATAAATAACCGTGTTCCCGCACAAACCATTCGGTGCGGTATTGGGTTCTATCTGTCGCCACAGTGACAGCCCCTGATTCCACGGCCTTAGGCAGTGCCACCTGCAAACGGGTGATACTGTCAATGCAACTCAGCATTAATACGGGACGCGGGGGTGGCACCCCAATCGCAGGCGTGGTCAGAATAATGGGCGCTGCACCGTTCTCTCCCTGCGTGACAATGAAGCCGGTAGAGTAATCGGTGCGTTTCATCTCCTGTTCCATCGCCTGACGCCATAACGGCCCCATGTTCTCGATGGGAATGTGTACCGTTTTGAATCTAAGGTTATTCAACGCACTGTCATAACACGCCAGCCGGATAAGCGGAGACGGCTCAAAGCGGCATTTTTGCAGTTCATCTAAATTTTGCTCTTCCTTTACCGCGACCGAGTTCTGGGGGTCTACCCCCTCCGCAAGCGTGGGGTTTCCTGCCAATGACGCAAGCAATGAACTGATAATTAAAACAATATTCATAATCTACACCCGTATTTAGCCAGCTTGTAAACCAACGTTCGCTGGGGAATCCCCAGACTCTGCGCAATCAATCTGGTGTCGTTGCCAAACTGACGCTGACGTTGAACCAACACGGCGCTTTCAAATTCTTCTATGGCCTTCGGCAGATTATCGATATGACTGTAATCCACGGAGATACTGCTGACCGCCGCGGGGTTTTTCGATTCACTCAGCGAAGCCAGCAGTTCATCCAATTGTTTTTCTTTCTGGCGTTGAACCTGAAATACCTGACGGATTTGGCGTAACTGTCCGCGCAGTTGTTCGAGTTCCTGCAATTTTTTCAGGCGATGCTGCATAACGTGGCAATAGATGCCGAACATGTTTTCATTGTGGGTGAAAGGGGTAACATTTTCGGCAAAGATGGCGATCACGCCGCAAGCCTGCCCGTTGCAGTCAAACAGGGGAATGCCGTACAACCCGCAGTTATGCGGCAATTCCGCAATGAACGTGCGGAATTGGGGATCGTCAATGCGTGCCCCGTGATTAAGGGAATCCCAGACGGTCGGGGTTCCCTTGCGCAATACCTGTATCAACGGGTGATTGACGTCATCAATGTCCACATGCAGCCGGCGTGAGCTGGCTTGCTGAGATGCCGGCAGGTTGTAGCATTCCAGCCTGTTTTCGTTGATGTTAAGCAGAAAAACCAACAGGGCATCAAAACGCGAGCTATGGCTGACCAGCAAAAAATGGCCAACCAGGTGTTCTATAGTGTCATCTTCCAATAACGCTAACGCGCTTTTCAGCCGCTGTTTCATTATTCTGCCTCCTCAACCTCTGCCTGAAACGCGTGTTCTGCCACGGTTAAGCGAATAGCCCTGATGGATGTACCCTTGGCCATTTTCTGCAACAGCAGTAAGGAAACGGGGGGTAACAGTGCACCATCAATGATGGACTCCAACATACGGGCGCCGTTTTCCGCACGGGTAGCCCGTTGCAGGATCTCTTCCGAGACCTCATCGCTGATGGTGACTTCGGCATTGAAGCGTTGGGTCAGCAGCGTATCCAGTCGAGCCAGTTTGCTCTGAATAATGGTTTTCAGCGTTTCATAGCCCAGTGGCAGATAAGGGATCACTTCCATACGTGCCAGCAGTGCCGGTTTGAAGAACGCCGCCAGTTCTGGGTAAAGCAGGTCGTTGAGCTGATCTGACTGTTCAGCATTATCTACAATGGTTTGATAGCCCAAGTTCGAGGTCAGGAAGAACACGACGTTTTTACAGTCGATGGTGCGCCCTTCTCCATCCGCCAGTTCCCCTTTGTCAAAAGCCTGATAGAACAGGTTCAGTACATCAGGGTGAGCTTTTTCCACTTCATCCAGCAAAACGACGGAATACGGTTTCTGGCGGATGGCTTCGGTCAGCACACCCCCTTCGCCGTAACCCACGTAACCCGGAGGTGAACCAATCAGGCGGGAAACGGTGTGTTTCTCCTGAAATTCAGACATGTTGATGGTGGTGAGGTATTGGCGGCCACCAAACATCAGTTCTGCAATTTGCAGGACGGTTTCGGTTTTACCGACGCCACTTGGCCCCACCAACAGGAATGCCCCCAGAGGGCGCCCCGGACGGCGCAAGTCTGCGCGGGCGGTCAGCAGGTGTTTGTGCAGGCACTGGATCGCAATTTCCTGCCCTTTGATGCTTTGTCCCAAATGGATAGGCAGTTCGGTGACGATGGACAGTTCGCTCTGTGACAGACGGTTCAATGGAACCCCCGTCCACTCAGCGATCACCGCAGCAATCTGGGTTTTATCCACATGTGGTGAAACCAGCGTTTGCTTCTGCTGTAGCTCTGCTAATTGCGCGTTGAGTACCGTCAGTTTTTCGATCAAAGTCTGTTCGTCATCAATTGCAGATTCAGCTTGCTCAATAGCTTCATTTTCTTCTGCATTTTCGACAGTGTGTTCAGCCGTATTTTCCACCGCATCTTCCGCGATATCTTCAACCACTTTCTCGGCTGTTTCGGATTTCACTGATTCGGCTTCAACTGGCACATCGTCAGACAATAATTGGCTGCGCAGTCCGATGATTTGCGTCACCAATTCCTGCTGCTGTTGCCAACTACTTTCCAGTGCTGTGAGTTGCTCCTGAACCTCTTGTTGCTGATTTTGCAGTTCTGCCAATCGCTCCACATGGACGTTCAGCCCCATGCGCTGCTCTCTCTCCAACACGTCGATTTCCATTTGCATCTGGTGCAGTTCGGTAGTCAGCGAGGAGATCTGGCGTGGCGGCGAAGTCAGGTTAATGGCAACGCGGGCACAGGCGGTATCCAGCACGTCAATCGCTTTGTCCGGCAGTTGGCGACCGGAAAGATAACGGTCACTCAATACCGCCGAAGCTTTCAGCGCTTCATCATCAATCAATACGCCATGTGCCTGCTCGTAAATGGCACGCAGACCACGCATGATGACAGTCGCTTCATCCGCCGTTGGCTCAGAGACTTTCACCAGTTGGAAACGACGAGACAGTGCGGCGTCTTTTTCGAAATATTTTTTGTACTCGCTCCATGTGGTCGCAGCGATGGTTTTCAGTTCACCACGTGCCAGTGCGGGTTTCAGCAGGTTGGAGATATCCAGCCCACCTGCCTGATTACCTGCACCAATCAGAGTATGGGCTTCATCGATAAATAGGATGATTGGCTTTGGCGACTGGCTAATTTCAGCCATGATGCCTTTGAAACGTTTTTCAAACTCGCCCTTCACTGCCGCACCTGCCTGCAATGCGCCCAGATCCAGTGTCATCAATTCGCTGTTGCGCAATTTATCCGGTACGCGATCGTTAATGATGCGCAGTGCCAGACCTTCAATCAGGGCACTTTTACCCACGCCCGCCTCACCAACGACGATGGGATTGTTTTTGCGACGACGGCAGAGAATGTCGATCATCAGATCGATTTCGTTATCGCGGCACAGAACGGGGTCGAGTTTGCCCTGACGCGCCTGTTCGGTCATGTTCTGGGTAAAGCGAGCCAGCAGGCTGTCGCCATTTGCCGGATACCCATTTGCCGAATCCCCCCCCTGTCCATCTTTATCGCTGACGGCAAAAGGCTGCTCGGCAGAGCCATTTGTCCATTCTGCAAAGTTTTGGCGCAGTAATTCGCGGTTGATGCCTGCCAGCATGCGCGCAGTTTGTGGCGCCAGATAACGCAGCGGGCTGAACAGCAACGTAATCAACAGAACCCCACTGCGCAATTCGGTATGCTGCATCTCTGTGGTAGCCAGCAACCAACTATCCTGCAACCACTCCACCAGCATGGGGGAGAAATTTGGGTAAGTCTGCACAATCGACTGATGATGAGCCATCACTTGATCCAGTTGTTCTTTCAGCAGATCTTTATCGATGTCTACTTTATTCAGGATCAGTCGCACGTCACTGAGTGGCGTGTCGATCATGTGGAGCAGCAGTTGCGCAACGGTGATTTCAGGCTGTTGCTGGCTGACACAAGATGCTGCCGCCGCTTCCAGTGCATGGCGGGTCATCGGGTTTAAACGATTTACAAGAGTGGGCAGATCAATCTGAATCATGGCGACGTCCTATCTCAATAAGTTACTTAGCTGCTTTAATATGTCTTGGGTCTGATCACCGAGGCGAATGGCATAGAAGCTGTAAATAGCAACAAGCAAGCCCGCACTGATAAAGAACAGGTGCTTGATAGTCCACCGTCTGTTCAGACGATAACGCGCATCACTCTCGTTGATATTGACATACAGCGTGGTTGGCGGAGCGTCTCCGCGCAATGAGTGAAGCTGTTGCTGCAAACGGCGGAACAGGCGCTCAAAGTCATCGCTTTTCTGGGTGCTGACTTTGTAGCGTCCGCGATACCCCAGACAAAGGCTGAGGTAAATGAACTCCAGCAGATGCTGATAGCGCTGTGCCTCTCCCATCAAGCGTTCGAGCAATACGAAGACTTTCTCCCCTCCCCAAGTTTCATTGTGGAAGTGCACCAACAGTGATTGCTTCAACCAACCATTCTGACTGTTCCAGCCGTGCCCCAACGCGGTTTCATCAATGAAGGTGCACAGTACGTAACGGAATGAAACAATCGCGCCGGGTTCATAACCCTTGGTTTGCAGAAACTGCTCAATGGCACGAATATCAGTAACAACCTGTTGGTAAAGCTTGTCTGGCAGTGCCTGATCATTCATGTCCTGCAAACGCAACACCATCCCCAATAAAGGGGTGGCGGCATCAATCATTGGGTTGAGGCTTTCACCACGCAACGGTAGCTGGTACTGGTGCTGAAACGTTTTCAGCGTTTCAGACTTTTCCAGTGACAGACTGTCAACATTGATATCACTCATGATTATTCCTTACCGCCCCTGATAGCCCAGAGCTGCATATCTAAGTCAGGGAAATCCCCTGATACGTGGAACGCGATGGAATTTCCTTGCTGGATCTCTTTCCATGCCGGACTCTTCTGATCCAGACGGAAGTAGGTATATCCAGAATGATATGGCAACTGGCGAGGCGCTGCGGACAGTGCAATCAGTGGCACACCCGGCAACTGAACGCTGACCAGATCGCGGATTCTTTCCATCGAAGTGACTTTGGTTTGCTGGACGAACTGACGACGCAACTGTTCCTGCGGCGTACTGGCGCTGATTGCCAGTACGAATTCGGCTTTGCGCAGCAGATCGTTGTCGTGGAGCGTTGCCACACGAATGCCACCTTCGTTCTGTTTCAGCGCAATCGACGTTGCACGTGGTGTCAGAACGACGTTCAACGCATCACGGATTGCGTGCATTACGTCTTGGAAGGTGTCCGTCAGGTTATTGTGATCGTATGCGAGCACATTCCCCGGCAGGCGGCTTGCATCGGTGAAAGTTCTCAGTTCACCACAAGTCTGGAGTAGCTCGGTATATAAATACAGTGGGTGCAGGACGGTCTGTTTTGCATAATGGTTGTACAGAGGTTGAACGCGGTTGAGCAATTGCAGCATCATGAATTCTGCCACATCGGCAACGCCTTGCTGACCCGGTGAACCGATACGTTTAGCCAGTGTTCTTGAGCGCTCTGTCAGCAGACCATCGATTTCCACCATGAAACGCTTGAGTTTGTCGGCCACGAAGATCGACAAACACGTCGGAATAAATTCGTTATCCAGAACGATGGTGCCATCTTTTTGCTTTTCTTTGATGCGGCATAGTGGGATCGCAGTGTAAGCGCTCATGTCCTCAGAGCCTTGCATCAGGACTGGCGTCAATTGGGCAAGGTTGAGAGCGAAGGAATCACCGCCCTTGGTATGCAGGTCACGGATATCGGTAGGCAGTTCCCGATAACGCACGGCGCTCTGGATTTCGGCATCCCGATCAGCAATTTCCCGAATGGTGTCGCTGGACATCGGCAACGCCAGATAGATATCTTTGCTTTTCAGATCATTGATGTTTTCGATATCCAGCGGTTTTGGCAGCAAATCTTGGCTAGGCGCAGAAAATAGGGTGCCATCAGGCATAATGCCACTGGCTTCGGTAATCCCGATGCGCCCCAGTTTGAGCAAGTCATCATTGATGCTCAAAGAGCTGAAACCGTGAGCATAAGGTGTCAACACGGAAACCAGGCTATGTGCCAGATAATCAATATGTTTCTGTTGTTGCTGAAAATGTTGTGGTTTGATGAATAATCCTTCGTGCCAAATCACCCGATTTTTACCCGGCATGATTACTCCTCCTCTTTTCTAAGTTCGACGTCGTTATTTCTGACATGCACCAAGATGTTGTAATGGCGGCCGATGTCTTTTACTCGGATGATCTTTTTCCATTCAGATTGATTTGCATCTGCATAATGAACGATGACACCGATGTAGCGGTTCTTCTTTTCCAATGTGATTGTTTCCAGAGGCTTGTATTGCCCCGGCAACAGGGTGTAATCCTGATGATCTATGTAGTTTTTCCCCAGCGCTTTTTCGAGTTTGTCGCTTTCAAGCTGGTCGTAATCGGCAGCCAGAAAACGCGAGTCTTCACTGAGGTAAACCAGATTCATTTCAACAGGAGCCGCTTCACCACTTTCATTGGGGTTGATGTCGGGTTCGGCCAGCAATGTAATGTTGGCAACAGAGGCCTGATCATCAGGTTTACCTACCGGTGTGGAAGGATCCCAGATAACCTGGCCAACTTTCTTTGTTGCATTCCATGCACTGCTACAGCCGTTCAGCAACATCACTGACAGCAATAAAATCCCTACAGCCCATATACGGCGACTAGCGGAATGTGTCATTGCTAGATTCCTCTAAGCCCTGACGCAGTGCGCGGTCATAGGCCTGCTCATACACCTCACGGAACAACTTCTCGAACCCTTGCTGGCGGCTGGAAGCTAATTCGCGGTAATAGTTGGTGTACATTTCCCATGCCCAGGATTCATCTTTATTCTTGACTTCGTTGCTACGGCGATAATGTGAAAAACGGCGAAGCAATTGCTCTGGAGAAAAGGCTTCCAGCATCGTGTCCAGCGCGGCAGAAATAGCCGTACGGTTAGCCTGATAATGCAGTTGCAGGTTTTGCAGACTTTCCGCTACTGCCGACGGTGCGGACAGGTGAACCGGGCTTTTCTGATCCGAGAACATCACCTGCATGGTGGTGTCATAATCCATATTCAGGCGCAGTGGATTATCTTCGATAGGACGAAGTTGTTTATCACGCAGTCCATGCTGTTCGCGCTGGAGAGCCAATAGCCCTTCAATGGCGGCTTTCATGGTTTTGCCCATCTCTTGCAGAAAGTCATTCGCCTGCTGGCTATCGTGCAGGGGCAATCGAGCTTCCAGCCCACGCATGAGAGGAGTAATGGCAACATGATCAACATCCATATCTTCGTACTGCCGATCGGAAGCGATATCCGGTAAATCAAGGAACTCCTGATCCATAACACTGCCTCGGTTATCAGAAATAGGGTTGGCAAATGGGGGTGATTGGTGATGATCCGGCGGCAAAAGCTGTTCCGTATCATCAGCCTCAACCTGCGGTTTCAGCGTGGTCAGACTCTCGCTATCAAGTACCCTGAGTGGATCATCACTGAAACGGTGCATAACAGTCGGAGCAATGCTTTCATCGTGGGCAAACACGGATTTTTGTACCGGTACGCCTTCCATCATGGCATCCAGTGGATTGCTATAACTGGAAACCAATGATTCAGGCGATACGGTTGAAGGATCAACGCGATCTGCCTCAGAAAAGCTGATGTGGATCTTGACGGACAAATTGCCCACCTTGATCTGATCGCCTTGCTGTAAGCGGATCAAACTTGACTGAGGTGTTAATACTGCATTGTTGATCTTAACGGACTCAGTAAGCACTTGCAGGCAGAATGCCCCATCCTGCCACTTGATGGCGAATTGTGATGGGTGGATATTGCCCTGCTGATCTTGCACAGACCAAAGGTGGCTTTCACTGCTACCGACCGTACCGCCCTGTGTCGAGAACTGACCACCGGCTGCTTTACCACTTTCCAGTTGCTCGCTGTTAAGAACCCGCAACGAAAGGGTTGGTTGATGTGTTTCCATAGTCGTTATTCCATAACTGAAATTGTGACAAAGGGTTTCTTTTCCGGTTCGCCGAGAAAACTGGTCCACCCCAGATGGTTATTCTGCTTCGCCCCCAACACCATGCCGCTGACCTGATTTTCAGCCAGACCAAGACGCAGTTCCCAGGCAAACTGACTGCGCATGACGAAAGAAATGAACATCACCAAAGGGAGATAGTTCTTTCCCTCAGGCAGGAATGACAGGAACCGATCACGTGTCAGGTTATTGATACTGAGCAGGAATTTCCCGCTGTAATCGCCAACCCATGAACCGATGGTGAAGTTATGACCCAACACGGACAGCTCGGTGTCGCCAATTTTCTGCCCTTTATTGGTTCCCCCCAGACGGTTCTGCTGATCCATTGGGATCGTGACCTTCCGGAATTGCCAGCCGTGCAGCGTAACGTCCTGCAAATCAAAACAGTGGGAAACAAGGCTGCATATCACTTCCGGTGAACGGCCGGGACTTGCCAGCAATCCGGCATACGCCAGCATTTTGCTGTGATTGATGTTCAACATCCGGCGGTTGACTTCACTGCCCAAACCGACGAGAGAGAACATACGCTGGGAAAAGTTATCTTCCCCACTCTGCTTGAAGCAGATGTAATAGCGATATTTCCGCCAGATCTGATGCAGGATCGTGATTAAGCGATGGTTGAAAATGTTGAGAAAATCCGTCAGACGGTTTTCTCCCTGAGCATCTTCCCATGCCAGTGAATCCAGATAGTAGCCTGGCATCGGAGACTGGCTGCCGTGCAATCCCATAAAGGAAACTTCCAACTCGAAGTATCCCCGTTTAGACTGCGCAAGCGAGATGACATCACGAGTCGGAAATGCCAGACTGGCACTGGATCGGAAACGGACAGACTCCAGATCGGGACGATCTGTCTCTCCGGTGTTCTCCCACGCTACCGCCAGCCGGTTAAGCAACTCAACCAGCTGGTAAAAGTTGTATCGTGAGATGTCCAATGCCAGCGGTGTGGCAGGATCCTGCTCAGTGATTACATCAACGAGTGTTGACCTATCTGTACCGGCCATTCATAACATTCCTGATTATCTAAATTGATTACCTTCAACATATGAAAAGCATTGACGCTGGCATACAGTGAGAAAAATCGTGACAGAATCGTACTGAACAGATAAAGCTCGCCTTCTGAGCTGAATGCCTGTTGCCGGATATATAGCGTTGAGCGCAACCCACGCACAGGCTGCCCACGGAACAGACGATCTGTCGGCTCTGTTTCAATCTTTTCAATGGCATCGAGCCTTTTCTGCGATGAGCGCTTAGACTGCCGGTTGTGGATACTTGGGAAATCGTAGGTACGCAGTACCTGTTTCAACGCGTCCCTATCCAGCAATGACATATAGTTCAGCGACATATTTGACAGCAGTGACCAGTGCAAACCACCATCCAACAGAGGATAGAGAGGCACTGACGGCCGAGTGATATTGCGGAATGTCGCAAACGTCGGACTGCCGATGGAAGGGTAATTAATGTCGCCGACACGCAGCTCCAACGGTAATTCGCGGTTGGTACAGGTCAGGCTGATAGAGACATTCTCTTTCAGCTTGAGTCTGAGCAAATCTGACTCATCTCCCCGAACGAATGAGATGAAATGTTCCAATCCTCGGCGGAAAGGGGATTCTTTCACCCGAAGGCGGTAATAACGCATTGAACGTTCGTCTTCGTTATCAATCTGGTGATTGAAACTCTCAAACGGGGTATAAACCCTCGCACCAATACGTGCGCGGCTACGTTCACCATTTTCTCCGGTCAACCAACTTTCTACGCCATCAACGGAGAAAATATCGTAGTTATCCGGCAAACTGTAACTGGCTTTCAATGGGTATTCAGTCTGGCTACCATTGAGTTCGATCGCTTCACTGTCCATTGAGAACAGGTTGATCGCCGGTGTGCAGTGCAGACGGAAAGTGTCATGACGGATCTTCGCTTCTGGTGGAAGCGCCTGAGAAAAATGTAAATTCAGTTTGAAATCTTTGGTCTTGAGATCTTCAGGCAGTTTCGGGAAGCCTTTCACATCAAAAAACAAGAAGCTTTCTGCAAAACAGAAATATTCCTGCAAAATGCGATAGCCCATATAGGCGTTTTTCGGGTAAGGCAACAGCGCATCTTCCCGCTCAAATCCCACTGGCACAAAATCAAAATCCGGCAGAGGGATCACCATATCGCCCACCACCAATTCCGCTTTTCTAAAGTAATAGCAGAGCCAGAAATAGAGCTGGGACGTGGTATAGTCATCACCACTCAGATAAAAGCGCAGCTTATCCAGTTCCAATTCATGCAGGTTCAGCTCAGTTTTCGATGCAAAATTCAGGCCGATAATCCCGTTTTCATTACTGTTATTGACGGAGATGTCACGGATGGAAAACGGAAACAGCCAAACATCACGGCAGAGCGTGAAAGTACAGCGGCCGTGATCGTCTTTTTTACCACCCGATTTTTCGTTCGAATAAATATCATCTTGAGTGGATAGCGTGTGGCTCATAATCTGTGTGCCACGCTTGACCTGTGTCGCTTTCGTCACAACGCTCTCATCGGGGGTATACTCGATGATAGTCATGCTTGGGGTTGGACGCAGATAGTTCGGCCAGAGCATATTGAGCAGGCCGTGGGTCAATTCAGGGAACTGATCATCAATCTTTGCCCGCAGGTTGCCGGTCAGAAATGCAAAACCTTCCAGTAAACGCTCAACGTCGGGGTCAGAACCTTGTTCTGACAGAAATGCGGCAAGATGAGGGCGTTCAACTGCGGCTTCTTTCCCCAGTTGTCGCAGATAGTTCAACTCATCTCTGAAATATTTTTCAAATGACATTTATTGAGTTCGCTCCAGGCAATAGCGCCGGTTGTTATCCAACTGGATGCTAAATTCCACAAGGTCGTTGATATCATCCAGAAAGATTTCAGCGCTGATATGAAAGCTCAACAGCAACGGATCTGAGTCATCATTGATAGCGCTAACAGAAACCGCTGATATTCTGGGTTCGTAATTTCTGATGCACTCTTCAATCGCCCATTCGATACTTTGCTTGAAATCCACCGATGTCGCGGTTGCGTCATTGAGATCAATGACACCCAATTCAATGGCACTTTGACTGGCACCGGGACGGGAATTCAGCACTTCATTCAAATGCTTCTTGATAGAATCAAGCAGCCCACGCATCCTTGACTGACGGGAAGAGCCGGAGCCCTTCCCTTGAATGCGCTCGAACAGACTGGCAGAGCTGCCTCTGTTCCAACTGTACAGCGCAGCCATGATTATTCCTTATCCAAACGCCCGACCAGAGACAGCTCGAAGCTTGCACCCATGTACTTGAAGTGTGGGCGAACTTGCATCGCAACCTGGTACCAGCCTGGATCGCCTTCAACATCCAGAACCTTGATTTCCGCTGCACGCAGAGGACGACGGCTACGAACGTCAGTTGGTGGGTTTTCCTGATCAGCAATGTACTGTTTCAGCCACATGTTCAGTTCGCGTTCCAGATCCTGACGCTCTTTCCAAGAGCCGATCTGTTCACGCTGCAATACTTTGATGTAGTGAGCCAGACGGTTAATGATGAACATGTACGGAAGCTGCGTACCCAACTTATAGTTGGTTTCCGCGATTTTCCCTTCACGGGTATTTGGGAAAACTTTTGGCTTCTGAACCGAGTTTGCAGAGAAGAATGCTGCGTTATCGCTGCCCTTACGCATAGTCAGGGTGATGAAGCCTTCTTCTGCCAGTTCAAATTCACGGCGGTCAGTAATCAGAACTTCAGTTGGGATCTTCGCCTGAACCTGACCCATTGCTTCGTACAGGTGAACAGGCAGGTCACTCACGGCACCGCCGCTCTGTGGACCGATGATGTTTGGACACCAGCGATATTTAGCGAAGCTGTCAGTCAGACAACTTGCCAGCAAGTACGCAGTGTTGCCCCACAGGAAGTGCTCGTGGTCACGGCTGACATTTTCCTGATAGTTGAAGTTTTTGATTGGGTTTTCAACATTGGAATAAGGCAGACGCAGCAAGAAACGTGGTGCAGTCAGACCTAAGTAACGTGAATCTTCCGATTCGCGCAGCGCACGCCATTTAGTGTGTGAAGGGCCTTCGAAGACAGACTTCAGATCCTTGATGGCTGGCAGATCGGTAAAGCTATTAACACCAAAGAATTCAGGTGAAACAGAAGACAAGAATGGTGAGTGAGCCATTGCACCAACGGCACTGACGTACTGCATCAATTTAATGTCAGGTGAGGTATTGCTGAACGCATAGTTACCGATGACTGTAGCAACCGGTTCACCACCGAACTGACCGTAGCCTGTGGAGTAAACGTGCTTGTAAAAACCGGACTGAATAATTTCAGGCGAGAATTCAAAATCTTCCAACAGTTCATCTTTAGTGGCATGAATAATGTTGATTTTGATGTTTTCACGGAAATCAGTGCGATCCACCAGAATTTTCAGTGAACGCCAGGAAGATTCCAGTTCTTGGAATTGCTTAGCGTGCAGAATTTCGTCCATCTGCTCACTCAGCTTTTTATCCAGCTCAACGATCATTTTATCAACGAGAAGTTTGTTGATAGGTTCTTCGTTAGAGCCGGTATCCAGAATGCTACCGATAAACGCGGCAACACCTTGTTTAGCGATGTAGTAGCCGTCATTTTCCGGAGTCATTCTCGCTTGAGACATGATCTCATCAAGCAAGGAGGTCGTTGCGCCAGAAGCAATCGCTGTGCTGTTTTCTTCGTGCTGAGCCATTTAAAAATTCCTTTAACCAGTTATTTTTTATTGATGATTTCAAGTTCTTTCAGGAGTTGCTCACGAACGGATTCATCATCCAGCAGTGACTGCAAGCGAGTACGAAATGCTGGGATATTGCCCAATGGACCTTTTAATGCAACTAATGCCTCACGCAGTTCGAGAAGTTTATTTAATTCAGGAACTTTCTTTGCTACATTATCCGGTGAAAAATCACTCAGTGATTTTATTTCCAGATTAACTGGCAGATCTTCTTCACTTTTTTCATCGAGGCGGTTAGGAACGTTAAAAGTCAGGTTGATGTTCGCTTCATTCATTACGGCATTAAAGTTGTTCTTATTGACAGAAACAGTTTGCCGCTCTTCAATTGGCGTATCTTCTTTTTTTCCTTTCAAGTCACCCACAACCAGAAGATTCAGAGGTAATTCGACTTCTGCGGTCTGATCACCGGTATTAGGAACATACTTAATATTAATTCTTTCTTTCGGAGCTACGCTACCTGGACTATTCTTACTCATATTTGAATCCTTTGGCTAATACAACCATGAACTGTCTAACAACCCATTATTGGTGAGAGAATGATTCCAATGTTTACCCATATAACAAATACGGAAGATCTCCCTAAAAAAATAGGCTAAAGAAGACAACTATATTTGTAGATACGAATAGTTTTATATCAATATATAGTTAAATAATCAGATATACCCTATCCAGTTGTGGAAGTAACATCGATATGAAAAATCGTCAAGTTCGAGTTTGACACTTTATTTTTTTGATGTAAAGCCAAAACACAAATTGATAAAGTCCTCTATTCAAGCTTTTAAACTCTTTATGTCAACTCATAGCCAGTTATAAACAAATTTTTATTCTAAAATAGAGAAAAGTTTGGTTTTACTCTCTGTAAGAGTATGCAGACCTATTACCTATCAATTGTATAAAAAGGAACATTTTTCATCTTAACCTGAATAAAATATAACCTGCTAATGGTGACTGATAATTATCGTCAATATTATTTTTTATTTTATTTTGATTAATTATGTATCATTACCACCAGAATTATTTTCATTTTTTTGATCTAGATAACACTTTGCAAATGATCATAGAAAACATTTAAATAAAAAATAAAAAACCATTAAATATCAATAAATTAAAACAAAACAAAAATCGAAGCTCATTTTTAAACCAGTTAAACAAGCTTATTGTTTATGAAAAATCAGCTATAAATTTCACAACGGCAATGATTATAAAATTTTTATTTGTCATTGAATTAGAGCGTGTGTTGCATTTTTCAAATGACTTTGCATTAGACAATTTCAGCTTTATTATTCGCTCCGAGTGTTTGGCAAGCGATAATTTCATTTGATTTATAAATGGGATAATCACGCAAGGAACGAACACTTACACTTATATTGGTAAAATTTTATAGGATATTCATATGCCAACTCCATGTTATATTTCCATCAATGGTAAAACTCAAGGCAATATTACCGCTGGCGCATTCACTGCTGAATCCGTAGGTAATATCTTTGTTCAAGGTCACGAAGACGAAATGCTGGTTCAAGAATTTGACCACATCGTAACTGTTCCAACTGATCCACAGTCTGGACAACCTTCTGGCCAACGTGCACATAAGCCATTCCGCTTTACCGTTGCATTGAATAAAGCCGTTCCTCTGCTGTACAACGCACTGGCTTCTGGCGAAATGCTGCCTACCGTAGAATTGAAATGGTACCGTACTTCAATCGAAGGTAAACAAGAGCATTTCTTCACGACTAAACTGGAAGATGCAACTATTGTTGACATCGACTGCAAAATGCCACACTGCCAAGATCCAGCAAAAGCAGAATTCACTCAGTTAATTCGTGTTTCTCTTTCTTATCGTAAGATTAACTGGGAACACACTACTGCCGGTACTTCTGGTGCTGACGACTGGCGCGCACCAATTGTTGCTTAATATCTTATTCATTAAGTATTAAGTAATAACCTTTCAGCCAATGAATATTATTCATTGGCTGAATCAATCAGATATATCTTAAAATTTACGTCAATTTACTTTAATTCCTATTTTTCTCTTTTATATTTGTTTTTCTGATCTTTTCCCACTGTCAGATTTTTATATAGTAATTATTTTAATAATGAATAAAGATAAACCAGTGCATAATAACATGAGTGATTAACGCGCAAGAAAGCGTCTAACTAACAAAATACTCTATCTCGTGTTTTACATCTCCTTCTCTCCAAATCATTTCATCAAGATGACATAAGTAAAACTTTTAAATAAAAAATACAAAGTAAAAACAGATTCTAATCCCCCCTCATTATTCTGCTGAAATTTTAATTAAACCTAAATTCAATTTGATTTGGTTACTTAATAATAAGGTAGAAAATAATCAAAATTTGTTATTATAAGTCACTAAAGTAAATTAATAACTTCAAATGATAATTCAGAACAAAAATAAACCGTTAATCAGAGCAAAATAAAATATTTTCTATGCTCTAATGATTAATTAATAAACCATGAGGTTTAAACCTAACCCAACACGATACATTTATCCATCAACTATTATTGTCATTTGGGTACTCCCATGATTAAAAGGACGGCATTTTTCATCTTATTATGTACTTCACTTCAGGTAAGCGCATCACCTGACGTGCTGAGTTCAACTTTCCCTACAGATGAAACGAGAAGGATCTTACAGGACAGTTCAAGGGAAATAGATCAATTAATTGAAGAACGCCGCCATCAGGGGTTAATTAACCGCACTGATAGCGTTTCACCACAAACCGTCTCCCCTGTGCTGGTGGAAGCCCCGCCATGCCTGGCTATCAGTGGTGTTTATCTTCAGGGCATTACGCTGCTCTCTCTGAGTGAGCTGAATACACTCAGCGCATTGCCCGATAGTTGTATCACCAGCAATGACATCAATAAGCTGTCAGCAGAAATCACTAATCTTTATATTGCCAAAAGCTATATTACGGCGCGGGTACAATTTATTCCTCCCAACCCGAATGGCGAGCTGGGGATCAATGTTGTTGAAGGTTTTGTCGAGGCGATAGAGGGAGGGGATCGTTGGGTCAATAGCCAGATGCTATTTCCGTACCTGACGAATAAGCCGCTCAACCTGAACCAGCTTGATCGAGGGCTAGATCAGGCGAATCGTTTACAATCAAACAAAACAACCCTCGATATTCTGCCCGGCACAGTCAGTGGTGGTTCTATCATCAAACTGCACAATCGGCATTCCACCCCGTGGAGAATAACCACAACAACGGATAATTATGGGCAAAAAATCACAGGGAAGTGGATCACCCGACTCAATGCCAGCGTTGATAGCCCACTCGGATTATCTGACTTTGTTAGCCTCAGCGGCAGCAGTACCGTTGATAAACCCGATACCCAATACAATCGCGCCTATACCCTGCTCTATTCGCTTCCTTATGGAGCCATAACGTTCAGTGGATTCAACAGCTATTCCCAATACACCAGCCATCCCCATTTACAGAGATACTCACACAAACTGCATGGGAACTCACAGCAAACAGGAGTTCGTACCGATTGGGTCTTTCATCGTAGCCAATCGCAAATTAGCACATTAAGCACCCAGTTGGTTTATAAGAATTACAACAACTATTTCAAAGACGCCAAAATCACTGTCAGTAGCCAGACATTGAGTGTTCTCGAACTGGGTGTCAGCCATTTACAACTCATCCCTTCAGGGCTGATCTCCCTCAATATGAGTATTGAGCGGGGAATGCCGTGGTTTAGTGCTCAAGCCGCAACAGACAATCTGAATAAAAAGTTTACCAAAGGGAAGTTGTCGGCAAATTTACAGCAGCGTTTCACGCTCTTTGATATGCCTTACCGATTTAACAGCCAATTTTATGCCCAGTACAGCCAAAGTGGGCTGCCGGGCATTGAATGGCTCAATGTGACCGACCGTAATGCGGTTCGGGGATTCAGCAAAAATGTGTCATCGGCTGATAATGGCTGGTATCTGAAAAATACACTTTCCCACTCAATACCCATGCCCAAAGGCTCACTTTCGCTACGTGCCGGTGTGGATATCGGCCGAGTTAAAGGCTATAGCAGTCAGGATAACTGGAAAAGTAGTGCCGGATTGAGCGCGGGTCTGACACTGCGCTATCAGCACCTGTTTGCGGATGTTGAGGTCAGCCGAGGCAAATTTCTTTCTCACCAAAATAGGAACACGGATGAACCTATGCAACTGTTAACCCGCTTTTCTTACACTTTTTAGTTTTTTGAACCATTTGGTGTTTTTTAACCGCAGCCAGTTGGGGAATTATCCCTAGAAAGCTGCACATGGCAATAAAGAAAGTAGATAAAGGTAATAATATGAAAAGTAAAGGATTTAAGTTATCTCCAACAGGAAAACTCGCCGCATCCATGGCAATTATTCTGACAACCTGCTCAGTCAGTTTTGCCAATGGTATTACGCCTGGAGGTAATGCTGCACACAGCCCGGATGTTATCCAAGCTGACACCGGTGCGGCCGTGGTGAATATCGTTGCGCCTTCCGAATCAGGGTTATCACATAACCAATATCAGGATTTCAACGTCAGTCAGATGGGGGCGGTGTTCAATAACTCCTTGGAAGGTGGGCAATCACAACTGGCAGGCGACTTATCTGCTAACAGCAACCTAAATGGGCAGGTTGCAAGCGTGATCTTAAATGAGGTTATTAGCCGTAACCCCTCGTTCTTGCTCGGAGAACAAGAAGTGTTTGGCATAGCCGCCGATTATGTACTGGCAAACCCCAACGGCATCACCTGTAACGGCTGTGGTTTTATCAATACCAATCAAGCGTCATTGGTTGTCGGTAATCCGCTGGTGGAAAATGGCGTTCTACAAGGGTTCAGCACCTTTGACAACCAGAATGCCCTGAATATCAAAAACAACGGCTTATCCCATAGTGATGTTCTGAATCTGATCGCGCCAAAAATTGACAGCAATGGTCAGGTCGTTACGTCAAAAGCCCTCAATATCACGACGGGTAATAACCAGATTTCAGCCGATGGCCAGATCCTGAGTTCGCAACAAGCGAGCATTGGCACACTCGACAGCTATTATCTTGGCAGTATGCAGGCCGGACGCATTCGTCTGCTGAACACAGCGGAAGGAAGCGGTGTCAATCTACAAGGCAAGATGATCACCGATGACGGTATTGATATTGAATCCTACGGTGATGTGAAGTTGGAAGCCGCGACCCTGAAAGGCGGGGATATTACCTTGAAAGGCAATAACGTGCTGTCTCAAGGACGCCTGCATCAATCTTCATCAGACAAAACAGGCAGCGATAATCACCAAAACACCTTCAGTGGTATTTATACCGCACAAAAGCAAATCAGTGAATCTGTTGCCCGTACCCAATTAACAGGCAAGAACATCACTCTCGTCGCCAAACAAAACAATCAAGTGATGGCAACCGATATTGAAGGGGATAATGTCAAACTGACTGGTGCCAACCTGAAACTGGATGGGCAACAGCTTCACCAACTTGACAGTAATACCAGCAATAAATGGAAAATATCTTGGCAGTATGATGTCACCAATGAGAGTAAAAAGGATCAGAGAGAAGGCAATACCATTGATGCCCGTGGAAATGTTCATCTGACTGCCAGTGAAGGTAATGCAGAGGTACTTGGCAGTCAGATCAAAGCAGGAAATCAACTATCTGTATCCGCTGAGAAAGATGTGAAACTGGCGGGGTTGGTGGAATCAGAGATGACCACAGAAGAAGGGTATAAAAAGAACCATACTGCGGCATTGCAAACCGGTCACTGGAATAAGGTCAATACCTCTCAGAGAAGCGTCGGCAATGAGTTGAACTCAGGCGGGGATTTAGGCATCAAGGCGGGTGGAAATGCTGACATTACCGGAACTCACATTAACTCAGGCAAAAACCTGATTGTTTCTGCGGGTCAGCAAATCCACATTACTGTTCAATCCCTCGTTGATGATCAGATCCTTGCCAAGGATAAAACTTATTGGGGCGGTATTGCAGGTGGCAGCAAGAAAGATAATCATGATAAATCAGAAACCCATCATATTTCTGAAGTCACGGCGGGCGGGCATTTGCTGCTGACTGGCATGAATGGTGTCACCATTACGGGCAGTACAATCAAAGCCCAAAAAGGCGCCTATGTTGAAGCCAATGATGGGCAATTAACTATCGATAACGCAGTCAGTCACACTTATAAAGAGGTGGATGAAAGAGAGGGAACAATCTTCAACATCACCAAAAATACTAACCAAGAACAAAACAAGCAGCAAAAATCTTCCGGCAGTCATTTGGTTTCCGATGCAGATTTGAAATTACTCAGCAATAAAGATATCAACGTCATTGGTAGTCTGGCGAAAAGTGCCGGTGAATTGCAACTGAACACTTCAGGCAATATCAATATCCTGAACTATGGTGAGAAAAATCAGTACCAACAGGAAAAAACCAACCTTGACTTGCAGTACTACGCGAAGGATGTAAAAGATAGCCAATACCGTGCCGGTGTTGGTTTTGAACACATTCTCGATAAACAGAAAAACGAGAGTACGACTCAGCAATCATCAGAATTGCATGGTGGCAATCTCGCTGTAAATGCAGGCAAAAATGTTACTGTTACAGGCTCCAATCTGGGGACAACACAGGGCAATGCGAAAATCTCCGGGGATAACATTGCCCTGCTGACGGAGGAAAACAATACATCAACATCCACTGCACAAAAAAAACTTCGTAGCAGCGTGTTTATCACCGGCGGCATGGACAAATTCGGTAGTGGTGTTGAAGGAGTCTATAACAGTAATGGTCAATCCCAGAACCAGACAACGGCAGCAGTGACAAAAACTCAAGTCACTGGCAACCTTGAACTGAATGCAATGGGAGAATTGAAGCAACAAGGTACTGACCATCAGGTACAAGGTAGCTATCAGGCCAATGCCGGCAGCATTAAGAATGTGGCAACCGCCAACACGGAATCCAGCTCGACCAATCAATTACAGGTAGGCGGTGAAATCAGTGGCACAGCCGATTACAGTGCAACAACCCGACCTGTGGAAAAAACGGTCAAAGCCGCCGCAGATAAAAAACTGGATACCGCCATCACGAAGACAGGTCTGCCTAATGTGGGTATTGAACTGGCGATGAATGGCAACAGCCATTACACCAATAACCATCAATCCAATGCGGTGGTGACTACTGTTAAGGCTGGTGATATCAAGGTGACAACGAATGGCGATGTCTACGATCAAGGTACGCAATATCAAGCCAATAAAGGCAATGTATCGTTGACCGCCGGCAGCCACACCAGTGAAGCCACCCTCAATCGCCAGGACAGCCAGACTTCTGACACCACAGGCAACGCTAGCTTGCGTGTTTACACCACAACGGGCGCTGATATTTCCGTCAATGGCAAAGGCAATGGCAGCGATAAAGAAACATCTGACAGCAATACCACCGCCGTTACCAGCGGCATCAATGCCAAAAACGGTATTAATGTCCAAGTGACCAGAGATGCACGCTACCAAGGCACATCAATGGATGCGGGCAAGGGTTCAGCCAACGTTGATGCAGGTGGAAATATCCAGTTCAATCAAGCCACCAACCGCAGCGAGCAAAAAAACAACGGTTACAATGGGGAAATTTCCCTGACAGTAGGAACCAACCCGGATGGCAAGAATTTCAGCGGCAGCTTGGGGGGAGGTTATAATACCGACCACCAGAACAAAACTACCGCTCAAACCAGCACCATCAAAGGTGGGCAGGGTGTCAACCTGGATGCAGGCAATAATCTGGCCTTACAGGGTGCAAATGTTTCGGGCAAACAAGTAGATTTAACCGCACAGCGTGGAAAAATCGACCTGACCTCTGCTCAAGATACGGCCACTGCCAATGGTTGGAATGTCGGAGCTAAAGCTAAAGGCGGCATGTCTTCCACAGTCCGCAAAAATGAAGGTGGCAATACTGCAAGCGATAATGCTGCAATAGCTGCAACAAACGATCCGGCTAACAACATCATCGACAGTAAATATAACATTGGTGGTGAATTGAAATTCGGAGTTAACCATCTGGATCAAACCACTCACCGTAACACACAGGTTTCCGGCGGCAATGTCACACTGACCAGTGCGGGCAATACCTCACTCAAAGGCGCTAATGTGACTGCGGATCAGGTAACGGGCAAAGTCGGCGGCAATTTCAATGTCGAAAACCTCAAAGACCGCACTCATAGCCTGAATGTCGGTCTGGATGCTGGCTTGGGTTATAGCAAAACCGTAAAAGGAGATAATCTTTCTAAGCTGGCTCCTCCTACCGCAGCAGAAGGTTCATCTGAAAACGTGGCTACCGGTACAGCTGCCACCGATAATGCCAAAGCCAATGGCGAAGCACCAAGCCTGAAAGATCAACTGACAGCCGCTTTCAAGGGCTTCAATGGCAAACTCAAAGGCAATTACGATACTCTCGATCGGGAAGCGGTAGGTAAACAAACAACGCTGACCGGTGCTCAGGGAGTTGATCTGAATATCTCTGGGAACACTGACTTAACAGGTGGCAAAATTGACAGCGCACAGGGGCCTGTATCGGTAAATACCCAGCAGATTAATCAGCAATCTGTAACGGGATACGACAAAGGCAGAAACTTGGGGGTTAACGTACCAGATTCCATCGCGAGTCTGGCTGTCTCTGCCCAAAAAGATGTTTTCTCCGGTAAAGTACCTTTTGTAAAAAATGAAAGTCACGACACTGAGCTTCCAACTGTTCACAGTGAAGTTAAGGGTCGTCAATTAAATTGATCATCGTGATCTACGATTGATCTTCTGTACGGTAGCCAATCACACGGCTACCGTACTTTTTCATCCCCTTTCCCTTATTGCCTTTTCCATTTAGCCTGTTACTCTTTTTTCGCATACATATTTTTCGCATACATATAGTGAGTAACGTTAGGCACGACCAGATTTAAGGGGATGTAATGCCGAGTGACCATGAAAAAAAGGGACAACCCAGCACGGGAAAAGACCGCACACCATTAGAGAAAGGGCTACATAGCAGTAAAAAAGCGCTTTCAATGACGATTCGTATTGGCAACGCCATCCGCCGTATTCCTTTTATTGCCCACTTGATTCGGGCGGCACAACGTTTCAATGATCGAATGGGCAGCCAATTTGGTGCCGCAATCACCTATTTCTCCTTTTTGTCCCTGATCCCGATCCTGATGCTCTCTTTTGCTATCGCAGGTTTTATACTGGCTTCCAATCCCGACTTGCTGGCACGGTTGATCAATGGCATCGCCAATAGCATCAATGATCCTGCTCTCGCCAATACACTGAAAAATAGCGTAGATACTGCGGTCAATCAAAGAACGACGGTGGGATTGACCGGCCTGGCGATCGCGCTTTATTCAGGCCTGAACTGGGTCGGAAATTTACGGGAGGCGATTCTCGCCCAATCCCGAGAAATCTGGGAACGTAATCATGAGGATAAGGAGAAAATCTACTTTCAGTATATTCGCGATTTTTTCTCCTTATTCGGTCTTCTGTTTGCGTTGGTAATGACACTTTCGCTGACTTCTATCGCAGGCTCTGCCCAAGCCACCATCGTCCATGCCCTCGGGTTGGAAGGCATAGAGTGGCTCCGCCCTGCATGGACATCGATTGGCATGACTATTTCGATTGCTGCCAATTATTTGTTATTCCTCTGGATATTGTGGATCTTGCCGCGCCATCGGCCTGAAAGAAAAGCGCTGTTCAAAGGAACCTTAATGGCCGCCATTGGATTTGAGATCATCAAATATATTATGACTATGATGCTGCCACGCCTTGCCAGCTCCCCTTCTGGCGCTGCTTTTGGTTCAGTCATTGGCTTGATGGCATTCTTTTATTTCTTCGCCCGACTGACGCTGTTCTGCGCCGCGTGGATCGCCACCGCAGAAGAAAAGAAACCAGAGTAAACATCTACATATCAATGAGTAAGACTGTTTTTTTTGTTGTACCTACATTCCCGCACCAAAGCGGGGATGCTTCATCAGAAGCATTTCATAACTAACCAAAAAGGAGTCATTTTATGCCATTTGTGAACATCAAAATTACCCGTGAAGGTGCAACCCCTGATCAGAAAAAGCAACTGATTAAAGGTGCAACCCAGCTGCTGGTGGATGTACTGGGAAAAAATCCAGCTACAACTTTTGTGATCATTGATGAAGTAGAAACGGATAATTGGGGAATTGGGGGTAAAAGTGTGACTGAAGTCAGGGCAGCAGCGAAGAAGTGAGATGAGGTTTTCAGAAGGTATTAATGATAGGGGCGGATTGAACCGCCCTTTTTGGGTAATCATTGGAATATACGTATTAAAATACCTTTAATTTTAGTTTTGTTTAAAAATATGAATAAAGAACAACCAAAATATTATATCCAGATCCATGATAACATGCTTGTTAATTTATTTATTATTCTGACACATGGATATTCAAATCATACTTTTAGAATAAAGACATGTATTTAATCACTCACAAATAGGAATATATTAGAGTAACGTTGCCAGAGAAGATTTCTAAATTTCATCAAAGTAATAGTGTGATTTACTTCAAAAAATAATCATGGTATTACGAAACCTTAATGCCTTTATTTTTATTAAAAAAAAGCATTACAAAAAACACCCATTTAGATCGCCATCAATTTATATTATTTATTCAATCGACTGATTAATTACATATTTTCAGTGATAAACCAAAATACGTAATTGGATCTTGCGTAACAGTCTTCATGTGTGCTAATCCAATAAAGTGAATTAGCACATTGGCTGTAACTTACGTTTTATCAGGCAGTATGAAGATGAGGGAAGTGGGTTATACTATAACCGTTTTCTCTATTATGACCGGGAAACACACCGGATCCGATAGGGCTGGTTGGGGGATATAATCCTTACAGTTAAGTGCATAATCCCGTCAATTTTGTTGACCCTCTTGGTATTAGCGGGTGGAATCGATAAAAGCCAGTCCTGTTGGATTCCCTTTCACATGTGTTAATTAACTGCAAAACGGGACTAAAACGGATGAAACGACACCCAAAAAACGGGTATAACTGAGCAGAGTGGGAAAGTCTTTTTGATGGTATCGCCTGATATTCGCAGTAAAAGTTTTTTAAGTCCCGGTGAGTTGACATATGAAAAACGATTACGATGGTCATTATCTCGCTGCTGGCACTCATGCGGACATGACGTCGGCGCTTACGTCGTCCATCAGCAAGCAGTGAACCCAACTTCATCTGACCATCTGATTTTATCAACCAGGCATAGAGAGTTTATCGCATTTAGTTGAATTCAAGCCAACCCTCGGAAATAACATCGCTGAGTACACTCCTATTCCACAACTTTCTGCGTTTCAGACTCTTTCGATTTCTCTGGCACCGGCCCCGGGCGCATAATCTGGTTAAAGCTATTTTTGATTTGATTCACATCAACCGTTGCCTCACCTTTTGGTTGCACCAGAATAAAGGAGATTTCTTGAGACAACATTTCTTGCAATTTTTTATTCAAAAGCTGTGGCGTCAGGGAGGATAAAAATGCCTGCCTCAACCGCTGGAATTGTTCAGGGGCGATATCTGTCACGTTATTTTGCTGTGACAACAAGCGTTGGTTAATCAAGATATCGGTATCTGTGCGGGCATACATGGCGAATAGTTGCTGGAGCTGAGTCTGCTTCTGGGCATAAAGTTCATCAAATTGTTCCTGCGGTAGTCCATTTTCACGCAATGATGATAATTGGGAAGCCAGATAAAGTGTGGATTCCATCAGCTTGTCCGTGGGAACATCCAGATTTAATGAGCAGTTCGCCCGCTGATATAATACACGGCAATCCAAGCCTAACTGCATGTCATCCTGCTTTTCTTTAAGCCCCAATTGCAGGTAACGGTAAAGCGCTTCACGCGTCAGGTCATTTAGCCAGTATTGAATCAGTGTTTGCGAATCGTTAATCGGCAGCCAATTCAAATTCCAAGTTAAAGACAGGCGGTCTTGTTTGGCTTTATCACTCACTACACCAATCGTGGCTGCTTTCAGCGGCAACAGTGTTGGAACAGAAACCGGTGTCTGCCGTTTTCCTTCCAATGACGAAAATGCCTGATTAATCCGCTCTGACAGTAGCCGTCTGTCAACATGCCCCGCGATGTACAGTGTCATCGCATCCGGCGTGTACCATTGACGATAGAAGTTTTCGACTTTTTTCACGTCCACAGGCACGGATACCGGCATTCCAGGATCATGGTCGATCAGCGTTGAGCCTTTCAATCGCATACGCCATACCGGATCTTGGGTATCAGGTGGAAAAGTCGTAACAGGAGGCTCACCCGCTTTCATGGCCTGTGCCAATGTCTCCGGTGTAAATACAGCGCCACCAGCAATATCGGACAGCCATATCAACGCATCTTGTAGCAGGTCAGAGCGGTTATTCGGTAAGCTCAGGCTGTAGAGGGTGAAATCATATGAAACAATGGCAGGTGGGAAGGGGTTTTTGGTGTCTATCACGTTGTGCCATAGGTTTTCTAGTTTTTGCGATGATAAATCTTTACTGCTGGATAAGACAACTTTCGGGATAAGGTAGGTATAGCCCTGTTGTTGGTTTTTCTCAGTCAATGAGCCCGTTTTTACCAATAACCGTAACTGGATTCTGTCATTCGGCCGCTGTGGTGTTTGCAGGATTTGCCAACTGAAGCCATTTTCAAGTTTGCCTTGTTGCCAAGCCGGATCGGGTTGCAAGATTTCTGCCTGTGCCAAGCAAGTCGTCGCTAGAATCGCGCCACCAATAAGATATCCGATTTTGTTGCCCTGCATTCTCACTTACCCCTACCTGTTTAGTTTTATCCTTCAAAACCTAAGACAATCAGCAATATCTAGATATTATCACCGAGGATTAGACCATTATTCATCTTGTAAGGTTTCATTTTGATGGTGTTTTCTGCTTATTAACCTGACGATTATAGCCTTTGACCAGTAATCCCAATTCATCATCCTGATGGCTTTTAGGACAAGGCATGGGCACAGGCGGCTGTTCTTCGTTCAGTTCCCGCGCAACATCACGCAGTGGATGTATGATAATGCGATTTACACACCAGCTTATCGACACCGTAAGAATAAGTGCGAGTAATAAATAGGTGGTCAACATTAATGCAAGTGTATTTAAGGCAAAACGGTACACTCTATTGGAATCGACCTGCAAAATGAGGCGTCCCTGTGACTCTACGGTTTTTGGCGAAACACCATAAACGTAAAGAGGAATATTTACCTCAACCGGAATCCCAAAAATCTGGTTTGCCAGTTCAGGTATGGGACGATGAGTCGCAAAATTCAAGCTCATCACCCGAACGTTATCAGGCAATATCACATCGGCTCGGCCCAGAATGCCTGAGGTCTTTAGCCCAATCAACAGTGTTTTTGCTTTATTGAGGTCTGAACTCAGCAACGCTTCCGCCAAAGGGGTCTGGATCTGTACGGCCGCATTATTAAGTTGGCTGATGTAGTCATCTTTCCGTTGCTGCAATAGGTGCGATAACTGGATGGTGATGAAAATGGCAATAGTTACCAAAGTGACTCCTGTCACTGCGGCCATCTGTTTAATAGTTAACGAACGTTTGACGCGCAATTTCATCTTATCCAAACCGATAATTGTAAAAATCCTGACTACCACACCTTAACAATGTGACTGAGTATACTTGATTTTCCTTACGGCCGTCTTATTTTGATGAATTCAAAGTAGAAAAATGACCGAGGTATAACGGTTGCACTCATTAACGTGATTACATAACGTTTTTACTGCCACGCTTACACGTTATACCACGGTCAGATACGATTAGGTGGATGGATTTTCATCCTGTTCAACCGCAAAGCACGCGATCAGTTGTTCACCATATTGCTTTAACTTTGGCTGGAATTGGGTACATGAGCTAAATGCACGACGGCAACGAGCAGCAAAGGCGCATCCCGGAGGCGGGTTCATTGGGCTTGGTAATTCCCCCGTCAGCTTAATGCGTTCACAGCGCAATTCAGGGTTTAGGCGAGGAGTCGCAGACAACAACGCCTGTGTATAAGGATGGCGCGGATTGTTGAAAATCATTTCCTTACTGCCTTTTTCAACGCAGCGCCCCAAATACATTACCATCACTTCATCAGCAATATGCTCAACGACCGAGAGATCGTGGGATATAAAGACGTAAGACAGCCCCAAATCCTGCTGCAAGTCCATCATCAGGTTTAAAACCTGCGCCCGCACCGAGACATCCAACGCAGAAACGGGTTCATCCGCAATCACCACGTCTGGGTTTAACATCAACCCACGGGCAATGGCAATGCGCTGACGCTGACCACCTGAAAACATGTGCGGATAGCGCGAGTAATGTTCCGGCTTTAGCCCCACTTTTTCCATCATCTGCAAGACTTTTACCTTGCGTTCAGCCGCCGTGAGTGAGGTATTAATCCGCAACGGCTCTTCCAGGATCTGCCCTACTTTTTTACGGGGATTCAAGGAAGCATAAGGATTTTGGAATACGATCTGAATTTTCTGGCGACGCAGTTTTTCCGCTTCTTTATTTGGCACCAGTAGATCCTGTCCCAGATAATAAAGCTCTCCTTCGGTCGGTTTTTCGATCATGGTCAATAGGCGACCCAGCGTAGATTTACCACAGCCTGATTCCCCCACAACGGCCAATGTTTTGCCTTTTTCCAGCTCAAATGAAACCCCATCCAGCGCCTTAACCATGCGCTCAGGCGAAAATAGGCTCGTTTTTACCGGATAGTATTTCTTTAACTCTGTGGCTTTCAGCAATGGAACTGTGGCCTTTTCCTGTACGCGGTTTTGTTGATCATTCATACTGTCGGCCTCCCCTCATCATCCAGCGGCATATGACATTTAACCTGACGCCCTCCCACTGACTTCAATGGAGGCTCTTCCTGACGGCAATGCTCATTGGCATAAGGGCAGCGGGGATTGAGCAAACACCCTGTCGGACGGTCATATTTTCCGGGAACAACACCGGGCAACGATGCCAAACGAGATTTATCCACCGCAAATTCCGGTAATGCCCGTAATAATGCCTGTGTATAAGGATGGCGTGGCGAACAGAAGATTTCCGTTGCTTTGCCAATTTCCACCACCTGCCCGGCATACATCACAATAATATGATGGGCAGCTTCCGCCACCAGCGCCAAGTCATGGGTGATCAGGAGCAATGCCATGTTTTCCTGGCGCTGCAATTCCAGCAACAATTCGATGATTTGCGCCTGAATCGTGACGTCCAATGCCGTCGTAGGTTCATCGGCAATCAGGAGTTTCGGACGACAGGCAATAGCCATAGCTATCATCACGCGCTGGCTCATCCCACCAGATAATTGGTGCGGATAAACATCCAAACGCGAGGCTGGATCGGGGATACCCACTTGAATCAGCAAGTCGATTGCTCGCTGGTGTCGGGTTTTCCGATTGCCACCCTGATGGACTTTCAGGGCTTCCATAATCTGATAACCGACGGTGTAGCATGGATTGAGGCTGGTCATGGGATCTTGGAAAATCATCGCCACTTCTGCACCAACCAACTGGCGGCGCTCTTTTTCTGAAATTTTAGCCAAGTCACGGTCATCAAATTCCATTTTTTCCGCCATGACTCTGCCCGGATAATCAATCAGCCCCATAATCGCCAGTGAGCTGACCGACTTACCTGAACCGGATTCTCCAACAATCCCGACGACCTCTCCCTGCTCAACACGATAGCTGATACGGTCAACGGCGCGGAATGGCGCATCTTCATCCCCGAAGTGCACCGATAATTGATCTATATTCAACAATGCCATTTCACAATACCCCTACTGCTTGAGCTTAGGATCGAGTGCGTCACGCAACCCGTCCCCCATCAGGTTAAACGCCAGTACCGTCAACAGGATAGCCAGCCCCGGAAAGGTCACGACCCACCACGCACTCTGGGCAAATTGCAGAACATCTGCCAGCATGGTTCCCCATTCTGGTGTCGGTGGCTGTGCCCCCATTCCCAGAAATCCTAAGGCTGCCATATCAAGAATGGCGTTCGAAAATCCCAATGACGCCTGCACAATCAATGGTGCAAGGCAGTTTGGCAGGATATTGATGAACATCTGACGCATGGCTCCCGCTCCAGCCACTTGGGAAGCCGTCACGTAGTCGCGGTTCACTTCAACCAGCACGGCCGCCCTTGTCAGGCGGATATAGTGAGGCAAGGCAACAAAAGTCAGTGCCAATGACGCATTGACAATTGACGGGCCAAAGATCGCCACCAGTACCAATGCCAGCAGCAGGCTTGGCAATGCCAGCATAATATCGACGATACGCATGATAATGGCATCCACAATACCGCCGAAATAACCTGCCAGTACTCCCAGAGTGATGCCCATGATTAGTGACATCACCACGACCAGACAGCCAACCAGTAATGAAAGGCGTGCGCCGTACATCAGGCGGGACAAAATATCGCGCCCAACATCATCGGTGCCGAGGATAAAGTGCCAGCTTCCGCCTTCCTGCCATACCGGAGGGGTCAGCAAAGCATCACGGAACTGTTCTGCTGGGCCGTGGGGTGCTAATACTCCGGCTAATAACGCCACCAGCAGCATCACGACAATATAGAAAAAGCCAACCACCGCACCTTTGTTACGTTTAAAGTAGTGCCAAAATTCCTGCATCGGCGTCATCAATTTCGGCGCACCCGATACCACTGGCTCAGTTGTTTGAGTCATCATGTGCTCCTTATTTCTTATGACGAATACGCGGATTGACGATGCCGTACAGCAAATCAACCACCAGATTGACCAGAATGATCATGGTCGCCACCAGCAATACGCCTCCCTGAACTACTGGGTAGTCACGACGTTGCAGGGCGTCAATCAACCAGCGCCCCAATCCCGGCCATGAAAAAATAGTCTCGGTCAGAATCGCCCCCGCCAGCATGATACCCACTTGCAGACCAATCACTGTGACCACCGGTAACAACGCGTTACGCAACGCATGGACGATAATGACACGAATACGGCTTAAACCTTTTGCGCGAGCAGTGCGGATATAGTCCTCGCCCAGCACTTCCAGCATAGAAGAACGGGTCATACGAACAATCACCGCCAATGGAATCGTTCCCAGAACAATGGCAGGTAAAATCATATGCATCACTGCATCAATGAAATCACCGTCTTCCCCCCAAATCAGCGTATCAATCAGCATAAAGCCCGTCAGGGGATTGCTGTCATCAAGAAATACAATGTCGCTGATGCGGCCGGAAACAGGCGTTAGGTTCCACTGGACGGAAACCAGCATGATCAGCATGATCCCCCACCAAAAAATTGGCATGGAGTAACCCGTTAATGATAAGCCAATAGACGTGTGATCAAAGATGGAACCACGCTTGACCGCCGCCAATACCCCAACCGGAATACCGACAGATATGGCGAATAACATGGCACAGATGCCCAATTCAAAAGTCGCCTTAAAGCGCGGGACAAACTCATCCCATACAGGAATGCGGCTTTTTAACGAGATCCCCAAATCACCATGCAATACGCCATTAATATAATGAAGATATTGCTCCCAGAGCGGCTTATCCAGCCCCATTTCAGCCAGTAATTGGGCATGACGCTCA
The DNA here is from genome assembly GCF_016306625.1 of Xenorhabdus lircayensis. Taxonomy (GTDB): domain Bacteria; phylum Pseudomonadota; class Gammaproteobacteria; order Enterobacterales; family Enterobacteriaceae; genus Xenorhabdus; species Xenorhabdus lircayensis. Next base: position 43,531 of record NZ_JACOII010000020.1, read on the forward strand.
GCAGACATCCCACGCTCTCCCGCCATAATCAGCACGGGATCGCCGGGGATCATATGGACAAACGCGAAAGTCAGCAGCGTAATACCAATAAATGTTGGGATCACTAAACCCAAACGTCGAAGGATGAATTGCAGCATATCCTGAATTCTCTTTTTAAATACCAGTTACGGCTCTTCAGGCCGCTTGGTGTAATACAAGGGTCGACTTGCCCATCAGAGATGCGAAACCATCCCCCGCAGAAAAATCTGGGGGATGGTTAATCACAACGGCTCAACAGCAAAAATTATTCGAGATCAACTTTGTAAAAATAATGTTTACTGAAAGAATCAACCACATAGCCCTTCACTTCTTTGCGAATTGGCTCGTAAACCGTGGAGTGGGCAATGATCAATGCGGGTACCTGTTCATGCATCACAACCTGCGCCTGTTTATAAAGCGCCGTACGCTTGTTGATGTCAGCAGTTTCACGTGCTGGCTGAATAACTTCCTCAAATGGCTTGTAACACCATTTGGAATAGTTAGAACCTCTCTCTTTGGCAGCGCAGCTAAACAAAGTACCGAAGAAATTATCAGGGTCACCATTGTCTCCTGTCCACCCCATCATGACAGTCTTCGGTTCGCCATCTTTGGCACGTTTCAGGTATTCACCCCACTCATAACTGACGATCTTGGCCTTAACACCAATTTCCGCCCAGTCAGCCTGAATCATTTCCGCCATACGACGGGCATTCGGGTTATACGGGCGCTGTACCGGCATTGCCCATAAGTCAGTTTCAAAACCATTCGGGAAGCCAGCTTCTTTCAGCAGTTCCTTGGCTTTGGCAGGATCATAGGCGTAATCCTTGATGTCATCGTTATAACTCCATATGGTCGGTGGGATCAGGTTTTTCGCTTTCTGACCCGCTCCCTGATACACCGCATCAATGATGGCATCTTTATTTACCGCCATAGACAGCGCCTGACGAACTTTCTGGTTATCCATCGGCGATTTAGTGACATTGAAAGAGAGGTAGCCGACGTTCAAACCTGCCTGTTCTTTCAGGACAATGTTTTTATCCTGCTTCATGCGGGCAATATCAGCAGGGTTTGGATATGGCATCACCTGACATTCATTTTTCTGCAATTTCGCATAGCGTACAGAAGCATCAGGCGTAATGGAGAACACAAGGCGATCAATCTTCGCTGGACCTTCCCAATAATTCTTGAATGCCTGATAGAGAATACGGGAGTCTTTCTGATATTGCTGTAATTGGAACGGGCCTGTACCGATCGGATTAAGGTCAACTTTCTGCGGAGTGCCAGCCTTCATCATTACATCAGCATACTCTTTGGATAGAATCGAGGCGAAATCCATCCCGATATTAGCCAGGAAAGGTGCTTCAGGGCGGGATAGCACAAAGCGAATAGTGTAATCATCCACTTTTTCTACTTTGCTGATGATGTTACCCAGATCCATGCCAGTAAAGTACTCATAACTCCCACCTGACACTTTATGGTACGGGTGGTTTTTATCCTTCTGGCGCATGAAGGTAAAGATCACGTCATCAGCATTGAAATCGCGTGTTGGCTTGAATTCCTTATTGCTGTGCCACTTTACGCCCTTGCGCAAATGGAAAGTATACGTTTTCCCATCATCACTCACATCCCAACTTTCTGCGAGACTAGGAATTATCTTTGTTGTGCCTAACTTAAAATCCACTAAACGGTTATAGATTGGTACTGAACTGGCATCATAAGTTGTGCCAGAAGTAAATAACTGCGGGTTGAAGCCTTCAGGAGAACCCTCGGAACAGTAAACCAGCGTTTTTGCCTGAATACTGGCTGTTACAGCCAATGCGACAAGACCGACACCCAGTTTTAACAAACCGGACTGTTTTTTCTTGGAGATTGCCATTACTTGAACTCCGCTTGTGATGTTTATTGTGTCTTAGCCAGCCCAGAGTTTTCTTCCTAAATGCCACTGTCCCAGCTTGTTTTATTGTTTTTCGTTTATCAATTAAACAATTGTTATGCCCGACGTCAACATAATCAGACATAACTCCAGAAACATCAGAAAAACATAAAAGAAAAAATTTATTAACAATAATGGTTAAAAAGTATGACGAAGAGCACATTGAGTAGACAAATTCACTAAAAATTCATCCAATAAAAAGAATTAATCGCTAGTGATTATAATTTTGAATTTGTGACCAATTACTTAAATAATGAGCAGAAGAGCTTATAAAAAAGGCTAGAGTGCGTAAGATGTGGATACGATTCACCCAGAAGAAATAATTGAAATATAAACGATTAGAGCAAAACCAATCACGTCACTTGTTAAAGCAACAGTTTTTGCTATTAATTTGGCTTAAGTAAGATTCGAAAATAATGTCAGTATAGATGAAAAATTTTACGAAGCTGACCGTGATATACAGGAAATGTTTGAAGGATCTTTATAAAACGGCTTTTATTGGATACCCACGCACTGATTTGGTGGATAACGAATGATCTATCTTTAGGCAAAATGGCGAGAAGTATGATCCCCGAAGGGAAAAAGAAAAAACCCCGCTCATAAGAGCAGGGTTTCAGAATGCTGGTCGGCGAGAGAGGATTCGAACCTCCGACCCACTGGTCCCAAACCAGTTGCGCTACCAAGCTGCGCTACTCGCCGAAAACGAAGCGCATCTTACTGCCAGCGCCGCAAACCGTCAATACCTTTTTAAAGTTAAGTGTTTATTTGATGATAAATCAGCCAAAATACACGCTACGCAACATATCTCAGACAACAAAAACCTCGCCCTGTGACTGGCGAGGCTTTTGCATTAAATCAATCAGAGATCACTGGAGCAGTGAAATATCCGCTACACGCAAGAACAAATCACGCAGCTCACTCAACAGTGTCAGACGATTTATCCTTACTTGCAGATCTTCATCCATCACCATCACATTGTCGAAGAAGGCATCCACCACTTCACGCAGGGAAGCCAGTTCAACCAGCGCATCCTGATAGTTGCCTTCGGCAAACAAAGGTACCAGTTTTTCTTTCAACACGACAAGGTGCGTCGCCAGTTGGATCTCTTCTGCCGCTTTCAATACGGAAGCAAGAACACTGTCATTCAACTTCTCTTCTGATTTTGCCAGAATGTTGGAAACACGCTTATTGGCAGCCGCCAGAGAAATCGCTGCATCCAAGGTGCGGAAATGCGTTACCGCTTTCATGCGGGCATCAAAGTCTGCGGGTTGGGTCGGACGACGTGCCAGTACTGCCTGAATAGTATCAACGCTATAACCTTGCTCCTGATACCAAGTGCGGAAACGACCGAGCATAAACTCAACCACATCATCCACAACTTTCTCGTTAGTCAGCTTGTCACCGTACAGGCGAACAGCTTCTTCTGCCAAAGTCTGGAGATCGAGAGACAACTTTTTCTCAACAATAATGCGCAATACCCCCAAAGCGGCACGACGCAGCGCAAACGGGTCTTTATCTCCTTTTGGATGCTGGCCAATACCGAAGATCCCAGCCAAAGTATCCATTTTATCTGCAATGGCTACAGCGCAGGCAACACCAGTAGACGGCAACGCATCACCAGAGAAACGTGGCTGATACTGTTCGTTCAGTGCCAGTGCCACATCTTCCGCTTCGCCATCATGGCGAGCATAGTGCATCCCCATCACGCCCTGCGTATCGGTGAACTCAAATACCATGTTGGTCATTAAGTCACACTTGGACAGCAAACCTGCACGGGTTGCATGAGTGACATCTGCACCAATTTTTTCAGCAATCCAGCCAGATAGAGCTTGAATACGGTCAGTTTTATCGCGCAGTGTGCCCAGTTGTTTCTGGAACAGCACCGTCTCCAAACGAGGCAGGTTATCTTCCAGACGCTGTTTACGGTCAGTCTTGAAGAAAAATTCTGCATCAGCCAGACGTGGGCGTACAACTTTTTCGTTACCTGAAATGATTTGCTGCGGATCAGAAGACGCGATATTGGCGACAAAAATAAAGTTCGCCATCAATTTGCCGGAATGATCGTAAACCGGGAAATATTTCTGGTCGCCTTTCATGGTGTAAACCAGGGCTTCAGTAGGAACGTCCAAGAATTTTTCTTCGAATTTCGCAGTCAGAACTACAGGTAATTCCACCAGCGAAGTGACTTCTTCCAGCAAGCTGTCACTCAGATCAGCCACACCACCAAGCTGTGCCGCGGCCTGTTCTGCATCACGTTTGATAATCGCCTTACGCGCTTCATAATCCGCGATAACACGACCACGCTCCTGCAAAATAGTCGGATACTGTTCTGCGTTCTCAATGGTAAATTCCGCCTCACCCATAAAACGGTGACCACGGATAATGCGATCCGATTTAATACCCAGAATTTCGCCTTCCACCACTTCGCTACCCAGCAGCAAAGTGACAGTATGCACCGGACGAACAAATTGGGTTTCTTTATCACCCCAGCGCATTAATTTAGGGATAGGCAATTTGCTAAGAGAAGTGCTCACCATACCTGCCAGCAGTTCTTTTGCTTCACGGCCTTTGACCTGAGCACGATAGAGCAGCCACTCGCCTTTATCCGTTACCATGCGCTCAGCCTGATCAACGGTAATACCGCAACCACGTGCCCAACCTTCCGCAGCTTTGGTCGGTTTGCCTTCTGCGTCAAATGCCTGAGCAATCGCAGGGCCGCGTTTTTCAACTTCACGATCAGCCTGTGTCGCAGCTAGATTTTCCACTTTCAACGCCAAACGACGAGGAGCAGCAAACCAGCTAACTTCACCATGACCCAGATTGGCGTTATTCAATTCTGCTTCAAAATTGGCAGCAAAGGATTCCGCCAGTGAACGCAGCGCCTTTGGTGGCAACTCTTCTGTGCCGATTTCCACAAGGAAAGTCTGTTGAGTCATGATGGCCTCTCAGTCCTTATTACACATAGTCTTGTTACACATAGGGAAGCCAAGTACCTCGCGGGAGGCATAATAAGCTTCAGCAACTGATTTGGTCAGGGTGCGAATGCGCAGGATATAGCGCTGACGTTCAGTCACAGAAATCGCTTTACGTGCATCCAGCAAGTTAAAAGTATGACCCGCTTTCAGAATGCGTTCATAGGCTGGCAGTGGTAGCGGATTCTCCAACGCCAGCAATTCCTGTGCTTCTTTTTCATATTGCTCAAAGCAGGTAAACAGGAAATCCACATCGGCGTGTTCGAAGTTGTAAGTAGACTGTTCAACTTCATTCTGGTGATAGATGTCGCCATACGTGGTTTTACCCAGCGGACCATCGCTCCATACCAGATCGTAAACGCTATCCACGCCCTGAATGTACATCGCAAGACGTTCCAGACCGTAAGTAATTTCACCGGTGACAGGCTTACATTCAAGACCACCAACCTGCTGGAAGTAAGTGAACTGAGTCACTTCCATGCCGTTCAGCCAGACTTCCCAGCCCAAACCCCAAGCACCTAAGGTTGGGTTCTCCCAGTTGTCTTCAACGAAACGGATATCGTGAACGGTAGGATCGAGTCCCAACGCTTTCAAGGAACCAAGATAGAGTTCCTGAATGTTATCGGGAGATGGCTTGATGATAACCTGAAATTGATAGTAGTGCTGGAGGCGGTTTGGGTTTTCGCCATAGCGCCCGTCAGTCGGACGACGGGAAGGTTGCACATAAGCTGCTGCAATAGGTTCTGGCCCCAAGGCACGCAGACAGGTCATAGGATGAGAGGTTCCAGCACCGACTTCCATATCCAATGGTTGGACAATGGTACAGCCTTGATGCGCCCAGTAATCCTGTAGTGTCAGGATGATTCCCTGAAAGGTTTTGGTATCAAACTTTTGCATGTTGAATCCGCACGCGATACATATGAATTTAAACGAAAGGGGTCAGTATACCCTTTGACCGTAAGATATACAGCACAGATCGCCTCTCAATTTTGCCGCAGTATAAAAAAATCTTATTCAAATCTCTTTACTTGTATATTTATACAGTTAAACTTAGTGCAATTATTCACCATTATCTGTAAGGAAGTTCGATTCATGAGCAAGGAAATGACTCGCTGCGGTTGGGTAACATCCGATCCTGATTATCTGGCCTATCATGACAATGAATGGGGCAGGCCATTGAGAGATAGTCAGCAACTTTTTGAACTAATTTGCCTCGAAGGGCAGCAAGCTGGTTTATCATGGCTCACGATCCTGAAAAAACGGGAAGGTTATAGAAAGTGCTTCCATCAATTTGATCCCGTCAAAATCGCTAAAATGGATGAAACAGATGTTGAGCGGCTGATGAAAGAACCCGCCATCGTGCGTAATCGAGCCAAAATCAATGCAATTATTCATAATGCCCGCGCTTATCTGCAAATGGCCGAACAAGGGGAAAATTTCAGTACGTTTATCTGGCATTTTGTCAACGACTCTCCCTTGATTAATCACTGGGAAACGCTGACAGAAGTTCCTGTCAAAACAACCAATTCTGACGCCCTCTCCACTGAGCTGAAAAAACAAGGATTTAAATTTATTGGTAGCACCACTTGCTATGCTTTTATGCAAGCGGCAGGCTTGGTAAACGATCATGTCACCCATTGTTGGTGCCGGAAATAAGCTCCCTGTGTCAGAAAATAGGTTACCTGTAGCGAAAAATTAAAATTAGTGCATAAAAATAAACAGAAATATCACTTCAAAATATAAAACTGGATTAATCCAAAATATCCAGTTTTTAAATTCAATAAAAAGTCACATTTCCATATATACAAACATAGAATACCTATTTTTCCCCATTGCACCCTAGTAGTGAGCGGGGTATGGTGTATTCTTCTCATACAAAAACAGACGCAAACGCCGTTATGAAATTTTCGCAATTCGGAAACAAATTTACGCAAGATTCGGGAATTACCCGTCTGATGAATGATCTCAACCAAGGTCTGAGAACGCCTGGCGCGATTATGCTAGGTGGCGGTAATCCAGCACATATTCCTGAAATGGATGATTATTTCCAGCAGATATTGGCTGACATGGCGTCAAGCGGTCAATTGAGCGAAACCCTATGCAACTATGATGGGCCACAAGGGAAAAATACCCTGATAACGGCACTGGCCCAAGAGTTACAAGAAAAGCTTGGTTGGGATATCCATCCACAAAATATCGCCCTGACCAACGGCAGCCAAAGTGCCTTTTTCTATCTGTTTAACTTACTGGCTGGCCGCGCTGAAGACGGTTCAATGAAGCGCGTTTTGTTTCCTCTTACGCCAGAATATATTGGCTATTCAGATTCAGGTTTGGATGAAGGGTTATTTGTCGCCAATAAACCGAATATTGAATTGCTGCCCAACGGCCAATTTAAGTATCGAGTTGATTTCGATCACCTGAATATTTCTGAAGATATCAACCTGATTTGTGTCTCCCGCCCAACCAACCCAACGGGCAACGTCATCACCGACGAAGAATTGCTACGCTTGGATGGACTGGCTCAACAGCATCAGATCCCTCTGTTAATTGATAATGCTTACGGTGTGCCATTCCCCGGTATTATCTTCAGCGAAGCCACCCCACTGTGGAACCACAATATTATTCTGTGCATGAGCCTATCTAAACTTGGGCTACCGGGTTCTCGCTGCGGAATCATCATCGCCAATGAGAAAATTATCAGTGCAGTCAGTAACATGAATGGCATTATCAGCCTGTCTCCAGGCGGTATTGGGCCGGCTATCGCGCTGGAAATGATTAGACGCAATGATCTGTTCCGTCTATCGCAAAATATCATCCAGCCGTTTTATAAAAAACGGGTAGACAACGTGATTGAGATTATTCGCCGCCATATGTCGGAAGATCGCTGTCTCATCCATAAACCGGAAGGTGCAATATTCCTCTGGCTCTGGTTCAAAAACTTGCCAATCACGACGGAAGTCCTTTACCAACGGTTGAAAAAACGGAAAGTGCTGATGGTACCGGGTCATTTCTTCTTTCCGGGACTGGAACATCATTGGCCTCATGCCCATCAATGCATGCGCATGAACTATATCCCTGATGTGGAAAAGATCGAAGAAGGCATCCGCATTCTGTCTGAAGAGATTGAGATAGCGCACAAAGAAGCTGAACGTTGATCTGTGCAGCAAACAGTAATCAGCACAATAAAAAAAGCTCCCTCATTTAGGGGGGAGGGAGCAAGATGATAACGAGGACTTTTACCTGCGAACAGGACAGTAGTTATTAGAATCCCAAAAGAATTCTTCACACACAATTAGGAAAGGAAAACAATCCTTGTTTATACACCTTCCCTGAACTGAGTATATTAAACCAGAAAAAATAAGTTCTAATGGTTTGAATAAGCAGGGATTTTTTACTTTAAATTGCCTCTACTATCTCAAATTAAGATCAAATTGGAACAGTTGGGTGATATTCTGTGATCTAAAGCACATTTAATGAATCAAGTAAGCATACTTAAATAATTAGCAATGATCTCAATCATCCTAGTGTCCAGAAAATCACTGCCAAAATTTGGGGTGACATAATCCTAAAAAACATCACCAGTGGATAAACCGTCGCGTACGACAACGCCGCAGCTCCGCTGGTACTGTGAATCGTATTGGCAAAAGCCAGAGCAGGAGGATCCGTCATTGCACCGGCCAGCATCCCACACAAGCTGAGATAATTCATTTTGGCAACAAAGCGTGCCAACAGGCTCACGATCAATAGGGGAACTATCGTTATCAATGCTCCATAACCTATCCATGACAGCCCTTCTCCATGCACCAGTGTATTAATGAAATCGCCACCAGATTTCAGCCCAACAACAGCAAGAAACATGACAATACCCAACTCACGCAGTGCAAGATTTGCACTTGGAGGCATAAACCAATAGAGTTTTCCAATTGTGCCAATACGCCCCAAAATCAAAGCAATAACCAAAGGCCCACCCGCCAGTCCCAGGCGTAAAGCAGCAGGGAAACCAGGAATAAACAGAGGAATAGAACCCAACAAAATTCCCAGACCGATCCCAATAAATACAGGCAGCATCTGAACCTGCTGGAGTTTTTGCTGTGAATTACCCAGTAGCCTTGTGGCGGCTTCTACAGCTTCAGGACGCCCGACGATATTCAGGATATCGCCAAACTGCAAACTGGCATTATTGCTGGCAACCAGTTCAATCCCCGCACGATTGAGGCGCGTGACAACAACATCATATTTCTGTTTTAAGTTGAGTGACCCAAGCCGCTGGCTCAATACCTCATCATTCGTCACAACAACTCTGACCGATTGGAAAATACTGCCGGAGGTAGACAGAGATACATCAACTTCTTCACCAATCATCAAACGAACTTGGTTCAGCGCTTCCCGCTGCCCCACCAGATAAAGCAAATCCCCACTCTGGATCACGGTAGTTGGCTGGGGCACCATCAATAAGTCCGCTCGTTTCAGGCGTGAGCACACAACTTCGTCACTGTTGAGCAAGGGAATATCCTGCATCACTAATCCATTCAGATTCGGATTACGTACAGCGATATTCATTGTCTGGAGTATTTCCCGGCTATGATTATTTTGGCTATCAAACGCCTTGGCTTCGCGTTCAATGCTAATTCTGAAAAAAAGGCGTACCAACCACATAACCAGCAAGATACCGCAGATCCCCATGGGATAAGCCATCGCGTATCCCATGCCCATTTGGCCGACAAAGGAAGGCTCCGAACCCAAATCCACCAAAATTTGTTGCCCCGCTCCCAGCGATGGAGTATTTGTCACTGCACCAGAAAAAATACCCAGAATAATAGGCAAAGGAACATCAAACAATTTATGAATAATAGCAGCGACCAGACTGCCAATAATTACAATCAGAGCAGCAAAACCATTTAATTTAAGACCAGAAACCCGCAAAGAAGAAAAGAATCCCGGCCCGACTTGTATTCCAATAGTATAAACAAATAGAATTAAGCCAAATTCCTGAATGAAATGTAGCATGTCATTACTGAGAGATAGCGAATACGTCTGGGCGAAATGACCGACAATAATTCCGCCAAACAAAACGCCACCAATCCCAAGACCAATACCATATATTTTCCAGTTACCTATCCATAACCCCAATGAGGCAGCCAATGCCAACAAGCTCATTGTTAATGCAATATCACTCATGACCTGCTTCCTTTACCAAAGGTTAACAATCTAGGAAATTCGGCATATTCCCTTCATATGCCCCATGAATGACAAGATTGCCATCAATTGAATGCTTACATGAATTAACAAACAGGTATGTGTCTTAAACCACATATCGCACGCTTTTCCCATTTTTATGGGTAGAATTTTATTCAGGGAAATTTTTTATTTGCTGACTAAAAATCGACTACCAAATATATTCAATAAATAAATATCCATGAACACAATCAATATCACTTTGAATAATTCTGATCATTGTTACCAAATGTGATGAAATTATTTTTCTTCATGCCGACTCAAAAAAGTGGACATAAAAACGGAATTAAAATTTCCATCACAAAAAATTATTAAATTTAGCGATAAGTGCTATAGCAAACTGGATATTACCTGACTATAGTAAATAGTATTCATGAGTAAACAGTATTAAAGGTTTATCTTCATGCTTTGGAAAAGTGGCGTTAAAGAGCAAATTTAAAGTATCTGAACACTGGCAAATTAACTCATTGAGATCATGGAAACGATGAAAAACCGTAAAACGCTTCTATCATTATGTACCACATTGGGATGGCTACTTGTCACGGGCTGCTCCAGCATCATGACGCATAGCGGCCCCCATCAAGGTTACTATTCAGGAGCAAAAGCCAATATTGGCATGTTGAAAGATGACAAGACTGGATGGGTCATGAAACCTCTGCTCGCGGTTGATCTTCCATTTTCTGCCTTTTTAGATACGCTTTTGCTTCCCTATGATTATGCCCGCTCCAGTCAAGATAACGCAGATACATCCCCTAAGCATCGTATTGAACAGCTGGGGAAAAATTTAATCGCTGTACTTCCCGCCTCAGAAGCCTAGCTAACTATGTCACTGGGATGAGTGAACGCAGCCAACACAGCAACAAATCGAAAGATGAAGGATATAATCAGCATATTATTGGGCATCGCCATGAACCTGCGATGCTCATCTCAGTAATATCTGCCTCAATCAATCCCTGTTTCAACCACAAATATCTGCTGGTAACCGTCAATATTACGCATAAAAGCAACATAGCGATCATCCGGTGATATCACTATTGCATCTGCGGAAGGTGCATCATCTGTGCGCTCTGTTAAACGCCGCATTTCGCCATTTTGACTGTCACAGAGCACGACACTATTATCACAAACACAGGCAATAAACCGACCACGGCTATCCCAGCTAAATGCAGATTGTATATTGTCATGACTGTGGGTTATCTGCATTGGCTTACCGCCATTTGGTGAGATATACCATAGCTGGACAATCCCATCTTCATTTTTCATCAAAAAACAAATTTTGCTGCCATCCGGCGATGTTCTCAGCCAATGCCGTGGAATATTCACTACTCCCGGCCAGCGCTTATCATGCGTAAAGGTTAAACGCCTCTGTTTCACCCCCGCTGGCGGAGCTGGTAATGTTGTTTCAGTACCTGCCAAAGGCTGATTGCCCGCAATAACGTAATCGCCATCGTTTTCAGGTAAGTCAACGAGATAAATTTCCGGTATCTTTTCACCATCTTCAGCGCGTGTATCCCCAATAAAGGCCAACGCCCAGCGCTGCCATTGACCATTATCTTTAAGATACCCCCGCAGCCCAATCCATCCCTCTTCATAAGCCCGATTGATATCATCACTTCCGGGACGTGGATGTGCAGTGGTATTGCTGACAACAACCGAAAAATAGCTGCCATCATATTCTCTCGGATGTTTTTTCGCTGACATCACGGGCCCTAACGGAACTGCCACAGCAACATTACGTAAGTCGAGAGCAGAGTCTAACTTATGCATCACATGGTCGTTATAAGTGAAACTCAAGCGGCGGCCATCAGGACTGAAAACGTGAACATGCGTACCACCACGCAAAGCACCTGCGGTATAAGGAGGAGTAATATCCATTGCATCAATGTTAACCGCCACATTCGGCTGGATATCGGAAACAATCACACCACGACGATGATGGAAATCATACTGCCACTGTGCATCTGGTTTTTCTGGGCCGTGAATAAACGCATAACTCGCTGGCTCCTGAGGACTCACAGTCACAACACCGACATGAGCACCGTCTTTTGCCTGATAGATAATTTCAGTCTGTTCATTATCCACATGAATTTTTTCTATCGTTAAGCCAGTAAAAGACGCACCACTGGGACGAACGTCGTATACTAACCACTGACTGTCAGGCGTCCAGATATTTATATTAGTTATCTGATGGCTACGGCTGTCGAATGTAATCTGGCGTTCCTTAAAAACCATTTTCCTACCTTATCTTGCGGGGTTTCGGATAATAAAAACTAATCTTATTAAAGTTTGGCTAAAAAATTTCAGTCGAGACGTTACTATTTCGACAGTACTCTTTACGTATACGTTATATTCCATTTGATTAAATTTATGCTACTCAGTGTCCTTTATATCATTGGTATTACGGCTGAAGCCATGACAGGGGCGTTAGCCGCCGGTCGTCGAAAAATGGATGTATTCGGCGTTATCATTATTGCTTCCGTGACGGCCATCGGTGGTGGCACCGTCCGTGATATGATTCTGGGCCACTACCCGCTCGGCTGGGTAAAAAATCCAGAATATATCGTGACCGTTGCCTGCGCTGCCGTAGTCACCATCTGGGTTGCCCCCATGATGAAACATCTACGCCGTTTATTTCTCATTCTCGATGCGATTGGTTTAATCGTTTTCTCCATCATTGGCGCACAAATCGCGTTGGAGATGCACTATAGCCCGATCATCGCAGCCATCGCTGCCGTGATTACCGGTGTTTTTGGCGGGGTATTGCGCGATATGTTTTGCAATACCATTCCTCTGGTATTCCAAAAAGAAATTTATGCAGGAGTCTCTTTTGCAGCCGCTTGGCTCTATATCGCTTTATTACATACACCATTGCACCCGAACAGCGTAATCCTGATTACGCTTATTGCAGGACTAGCTGCACGGTTAATTGCTATCCGTTATCGACTTGGTTTACCCATTTTCCATTACGATAACTCAGACCACTGACATTATCATGAGCCTCTGGGGCAACCTCTTGCCCCACTTCACTGAGTCTTATCCAGCGGCGCCACGCTTTGCTCCTCAATCTCTTGTTGCTCCTTGATCCCCTGCAAAGCTAAGGTATGAATTAACGCCTTAATCTCCGGATGCTGTAAAAAGGCTGATGTTTTTTCTCTTTGTTTTGCTGTTAATGAATTTTTCGCGTTCATATTTGATAACTGCGCTTCCCACTGCCAACCCATATTATTCGTAAAGCGATTGGCATGAGGCAGACCAATGGCTTCACGCCATAATGAAAGTGGCCGTAATTTTGCCTGCTGGAATTGAGAGAAGATCAATTTGGCACGCTTAGTGCCAATGGTCGTTACTGTCTCAAGCTGCCCTTGATCCAATTCCAGCCAATCCGTTAAATTCGCCACTAATCCATGTCTTACCAAAGCTGACCAAGTTCCTTGCCCAACGCCTTTCATTTTCAATTTTTCCCCAAGCCATGTCAGACGGGCAATAAACTGTTGCTGGCAGCGATTATCATTCAAATCATTTGCATGATTGAGTGCCAGACAGCTAAGGAAATGATAATCCTGCTCATTGGGTGGTTGAATATCAGGACGTTCCGTAATGCGCCACACCACGTTATCAAGTTTAGGTATACCATGCCCTGCCAGCGCCACTGTGATTCTATCCCCCGGATAAACATTCCACTGTTTCCAACGTTTGACGGAACCGATATTGACGCGACTAACCTGCCTATCGTCTAACTTTACTTTCTCCAGCTCTAATACAACGGATATTCTTCCTGTCCGGCCTATCGTGAAATTGACATTTTTTACGACTGTCAATTGCTGCCGTAATGGGTATTTCCATGCAATCGCCCAACTACTTGATCCTGCCCGCCACTGTCGGCCAGTGGGCTCAATTTCCTGTCGTAGAACAACGCCATCCGTGGCAAAAGGGAGAGACTGAACAAAATAATCTTTCCATCTTTTTTCGGCGTCCTCTGCGGTAGCAATTGGGTGACTATACTGCTGGGCGATGGGAAACCCCATTGATGCCAATCGTTCCAGCTTGACCGCCATTTCAATTGGCCCATCCGGCCAGCCCCAGATAAAGACGCCAATTTGTTTAAGCTCCGGTGCAGGCACCTTGCGCATCATCACCCCCGCAACTTTGCTGCGCGATCCCTGACTTCCTGCAACGGATTGTTGGTGATGTGTCTGCTGCCAGAAAAGCTCACCTTGCAATACCAAACGTTCCGGAGCATTTTCTATCTGCTTGGGAATACTGGGAATAAATGAGCTTTTATCCATCCAGTCTGTTCCTTCGGTACCATTACCACGACTGATTAACCGCACTAACTGGCCTTTTTCATAGACCAAAGTCACCGCGACACCATCAATTTTGGGTTGCAGCCATACCCCCGTTCGCCCCTGTAACCACTGGCGAATTTCCTGTATTTCTTTCAACTTATTCAACCCGGTGTGCTGGACAGGATGAGGCTGTTTCCCTTCTGTTGGCACAGCAACCACGAAAGAGCGGTTTGGTGCCTGATTGACACAACCTTGCCAAAGCGTCAGGGTTTCCAGTAATTGATCATAGATTTCATCATCTATTTCACTAACGCCCTGCTGACGATAAAGCTGATCCCATCTCGCCATCTGCTCTGTCAGATGTTCGATTTCATGCTGAAGCTTTTCTTGTGACCACTTGTCCTGTGGCCACATAGAGCAATTTACCTTGTTGGCAAATGCCATCGGCGTGCCAAATAGCAATACCCATATTGTTATGAGAAAACTGATGAGAAAATTAAGCATCCCTGCTCCGTCGATTCCTAAAATACGGACAGAGAATAAAAAGCAGGGCGATTTTTGCCAAGAAGCAAAAGATAGGTTTGCGAAGCGTTTCGAAAAATAAATGTTTAATTTCTGCAACCGTTTATTTTTCCTGAAATTGTTTCGCAAAATGAACCATTAATATCAGTTTGTTAAGAAAAAATTTTGTTGAAATGTCCGTTGGCATGTATTGTAACGCTGCATGGGTTAACGTATCCGTGTATACTATGTGGGATTTTACATTCCTGCGCTTGCATTTATTTATACCCAATCAGTCAAGAAATCATCATGAACCAAGGAACGTTATATATTGTTTCTGCGCCGAGCGGAGCAGGCAAATCAAGCCTTATTCAGGCTTTATTAAAAACTCAGCCTTTGTATGACACTCAGGTTTCTGTTTCGCATACGACACGCCAATCTCGTCCAGGCGAAAATCATGGTGAACATTATTTTTTCATCACAGTGGATGAATTCCAAAATATGATCAGCCATGATGAATTTTTGGAGTATGCCTGTGTTTTTGGTAACTATTACGGCACATCGCGAAAAGTCATCGAAGATACGCTCGCCAGTGGCGTTGATGTTTTTCTTGATATTGACTGGCAAGGCGCACAGCAAATCCGTCAGAAAATGCCGGCAGCTCGCAGTATTTTCATTCTTCCTCCTTCCAAGGAAGAGTTGCTCCGCCGTCTGCGTGGGCGTGATCAGGACAGCGAAGAAATTATTGCCAAACGGATGGCTCAGGCTGTCGCGGAGATGGAACATTACAACGAATATGATTACGTCATCATCAATGACGATTTCAATACGGCACTAGTCGATTTACAATCTATTATTCGTTCAGAGCGTCTACGATTAGATCGTCAGACTCAGCGGCATGACGCCTTAATCAGCAAATTATTGGCAGACTGAACCAAGTTTCAGTATTATGCCCAGTCATTTATTTATCTGTGGAGTAGCACATATATGGCACGCGTAACTGTTCAAGACGCAGTAGAAAAAATTGGTAACCGTTTTGACCTGGTGTTGGTCGCTGCTCGCCGAGCACGCCAATTGCAAATAGGCGGTAAAGATTCCCTCGTTCCAGAAGAAAACGATAAGATGACTGTTGTCGCTCTGCGTGAAATTGAGCAAGGCCTCATCAACAATAAAATTCTTGATGTTCGTGAGCGTCAGGAACGGCAAGAACAAGAGGCCGCAGAAATCAAAGCCGTTTCTGCCATCGCTGAAGGTCGTCGTTAATTTTACGGTAGGTCTGCCTTGTATCTGTTTGAAAGCCTGAATCAGCTGGTTCTGAAATATTTGCCTGAAGATCAAATTGATCTGCTTAAACAGGCCTATGTTGTCGCGCGGGATGCCCACGAAGGGCAGACCCGCTCCAGCGGTGAGCCGTACATTACTCACCCTGTCGCCGTTTCCTGTATTCTGGCCGAAATGCGCCTTGACCATGAAACACTCATGGCGGCACTTCTGCACGATGTCATTGAAGATACTCCAACGACATTTCAGGATATAGAGCAGTTATTTGGCACGGCCGTCGCCGGATTGGTGGAAGGCGTATCCAAACTGGATAAGCTGAACTTCCGCGACAAGAAGGAAGCACAGGCTGAAAACTTCCGCAAAATGATCATGGCAATGGTGCAAGATATCCGCGTCATTTTGATCAAATTGGCAGACCGTACACACAATATGCGAACACTTGGCTCCCTGCGCCCTGATAAACGGCGGCGCATTGCCAGGGAAACGCTGGAGATTTATAGCCCGCTGGCTCACCGTCTGGGTATTCATCACCTGAAAACGGAGCTGGAGGAGCTTGGGTTTGAAGCCCTGTATCCTAACCGTTACCGCGTAATCAAAGAGGTTGTTAAAGCCGCTCGTGGTAATCGTAAGGAGATGATCCAAAAAATTCTGTCAGAGATTGAAGGCAGGTTAACGGATGCTGGCATCGAATGTGCCGTTAGCGGCCGCGAAAAACATCTCTACTCTATCTATTGCAAGATGCGTCTGAAAGAACAGCGTTTCCATTCCATCATGGATATTTACGCTTTTCGTGTCATCGTCAATAATCTTGATACCTGTTATCGCGTACTGGGGCAAATGCACAGTTTATATAAACCGCGCCCCGGCAGAGTGAAAGATTATATTGCTATCCCCAAGGCTAACGGCTATCAATCCTTGCATACTTCCCTTATTGGCCCGCATGGAGTCCCCGTTGAAATCCAAATCCGTACCGAAGATATGGATCAAATGGCAGAAATGGGGGTTGCAGCACACTGGGCCTATAAAGAGCAGGGAGAACTTGGTACAACTGCGCAAGTCCGCGCTCAACGCTGGATGCAAAGTTTGCTGGAGCTTCAGCAAAGCGCCGGAAGCTCTTTTGAATTTATTGAAAGCGTTAAATCTGATTTGTTCCCCGATGAGATTTACGTTTTTACCCCCGAAGGACGAATTGTTGAGTTACCAGCCGGCGCGACTCCTGTCGATTTTGCCTATGCCGTCCATACGGATATCGGCCATGCCTGCGTTGGCGCACGTGTTGATCGCCTGCCTTATCCCCTCTCACAAACTCTCAGTAGTGGGCAAACTGTCGAAATCATCACTGCACCTGGCGCACGCCCTAACGCTGCGTGGCTAAACTTTGTCGTCAGTTCCAAGGCGCGAGCCAAAATCCGCCAGTTACTGAAAAACCTAAAACGGGATGATTCCATTGGATTGGGGCGCCGTCTGCTCAATCATGCACTTGGCAACGGAACGAAAGTTGTCGATATACCACAGGAAAATATCGACAAAGAGCTGGCAAGAATGAAGCTCACCACTTTGGATGATTTGCTGGCGGAGATCGGGCTGGGCAATGCCATGAGCGTGGTGGTTGCACGTAATTTATTACTGAGTGCGACGGAGAAAGCGCCAAACAACAACGCTAATACAGCTCGTAAGCTACCGATCAAGGGTGCTGATGGCATTTTGATCACCTTTGCCAAATGTTGTCGTCCAATTCCAGGCGACCCCATTATTGCCCACATCAGTCCGGGGAAAGGTTTGGTGATCCACCACGAATCCTGCCGCAATATCCGTGGATATCAGAAAGAACCGGAAAAATTCATGCCTGTCGAGTGGGATAAAGATATCAATAGCGATTTTATTGCCGAAATTAAAGTTGATATGTTTAATCATCAGGGCGCACTGGCAAATCTGACTGCTGCCATCAATGATGCAAACTCCAGCATTCAAAGCATGAATACGGAAGAAAAAGATGGCCGCGTTTATTGTGCTTTCATCAGGCTGACGACCAAAGACCGTATACAGCTGGCGAATATCATGCGTAAGATACGTGTCATGCCAGACGTGATGCGAGTCAGCCGTAACCGAAACTAAAGGTTATGAATCCTAAACGTTACGCCCGTATTTGCCAGATGATGGCAATGCGTCAACCTGACTTGACGATTTGTTTAGAAGAAGTCCACAAACCCCATAACGTATCCGCCGTCATTCGTACTGCGGATGCGGTTGGTATCCACCAAATTCATGCCATCTGGCCCACCCAACAATTAAGAACCCAGCTCTCCTCTGCGGCGGGCAGTAATAGTTGGGTTCAAGTAAAGATGCATTCCGCTGTTGAACAAGCCATTCAACAATTTAAATCCGATGGCATGCAAGTGTTAGCAACTCATCTTTCTGATAAAGCCGTCGATTTCCGCCAAATTGATTACACTAAACCTACCTGCATCATTATGGGGCAGGAAAAGAAAGGTATTTCAAAACAAGCTATCACTTTGGCAGATCATGACATCATCATTCCGATGGCAGGTATGGTGCAATCACTAAATGTTTCCGTCGCATCTGCCCTGATCCTGTATGAAGCACAACGACAGCGCCAATTGGCTGGCATGTATCAGCGGGAGGAAAGCACATTGTCCGAAGAGGAACAGCAAAAACTGCTTTTCGAAGGAGGATATCCCGTTTTGGCCGCAGTTTCTTGCCGTAAAGGTCTGGAACAGCCATTGATTGATAAACAAGGGCAAATCATCGCAAGTGAATCATGGTGGGCAGCAATGCAGGCAACGACCGCACCATCAACAAGGAAATAAATCACACCGACGGAGATATCGCATGAAAGGCCAACTACTTGATGCCATCCCCTTAACCACCCTGCGTGGTGTTGGAGCCAGTCAGCTCACTAAGCTCGCCGAATTAGGGTTAGTCAACCTACAGGATTTGCTGCTGCATCTACCTCTCCGCTATGAAGATCAAACCCGCCTGTATACCATCAATGAGTTGCTGCCCGGCATTTATGCTACGGTAACAGGTGAAATATTGCGCACCAATGTGGCTTTTGGGCGTCGTCGTATCATGATCTGCCAAATCAGCGATGGCACAGGAATATTGACTCTACGTTTTTTCAATTTCACCGCTGCCATGAAAAATAATTTGGCCGAAGGGAAACACGTCGTTGTCTATGGCGAAATCCGTCGCGGCAACCAAGGGCCAGAGATTATTCATCCTGAATATAAAGTCCAGCAACACGCCAACCGTGTTCAGTTGCAAGATACCTTAACCCCTATCTATCCCACGACTGAGGGAGTGCGCCAAACAACGCTGCGCAGATTGATTGAGCAGGCATTGGAGATATTGGATACCTGTGCCATTAATGAATTGTTACCGGAAGAATTCAGCCGGAAGATGATCAGCCTGCCCAGTGCACTGCATACGTTACACCGGCCCCCGCCAGATATCTCTCTGACCGATTTGGAAAATGGACGACACCCAGCCCAGCGTAGGTTGATTCTGGAAGAATTTCTGGCACACCATTTAAGTATGCTAGCGGTCAGAGCGGGAGCCCAGCGCTTTCACGCCCAGCCGCTCACGGCGGATAATTCGCTAAAACAGCAGCTTCTTAGCCAATTGCCATTCTCACCAACAGGTGCGCAAGCGCGTGTCGTTGCAGAAATAGAACACGATCTGGAAAAAAACGTCCCCATGATGCGCTTGATACAAGGGGATGTTGGGTCGGGTAAAACGCTGGTGGCAGCTCTGGCGGCAGTCCGTGCCATTGTTCACGGCAAACAAGTTGCGTTGATGGCGCCAACTGAGCTGCTGGCGGAGCAACATGCCAATACCTTCCGCCAATGGTTGGAGCCACTCAGTATTCAAGTCGGCTGGCTGGCTGGCAAGCAAAAAGGCAAGGCTCGTCAGGCACAGCAAGACGCAATTGCGAGTGGTCAAGTGAGCATGGTCGTCGGGACTCATGCAATGTTTCAAGAGCAAGTCAAATTCGCGGGATTAGCGCTAGTTATCATCGATGAACAACATCGATTCGGTGTTCATCAACGACTTGCGTTATGGGAAAAAGGCCGCGAACAAGGATTCCATCCTCATCAATTGATCATGACAGCGACCCCCATTCCACGGACATTGGCAATGACCGCCTATGCCGATCTGGATACGTCCATCATTGATGAATTGCCGCCAGGCCGAACTCCAGTGATAACCGTTGCTATCCCCGATACCCGCCGAAACGACATTATCCAACGTATCAAAAACGCCTGTTTGGATGAAGGACGTCAGGCTTATTGGGTATGTACTCTGATCGAAGATTCCGAAGTACTGGAAGCGCAAGCAGCGCAAGCGACCAGTGAAGAACTGGCACTGGCGTTGCCGGAGCTGAAAATCGGCTTAGTGCATGGGCGAATGAAATCCGCAGAAAAGCAAATCATCATGGAGGCTTTCAAACAGGGTGAATTACAATTGCTGGTCGCCACGACAGTCATTGAAGTCGGTGTCGATGTGCCCAATGCCAGCCTAATGATTATCGACAACCCCGAGCGGCTGGGATTGGCCCAGTTGCACCAGCTTCGTGGGCGTGTCGGGCGTGGTGCCATCGCTTCACACTGTGTCTTGCTCTATAAAACGCCACTGACCAATACAGCCAAAATACGTCTGCAAGTTTTACGGGATAGTAACGATGGTTTTGTGATTGCCCAAAAAGATTTGGAAATCCGCGGGCCGGGTGAATTACTTGGCACACGCCAAACGGGTAATGCAGAGTTTAGGATCGCAGATTTATTGAGGGATCAAAGTATGTTGCCCGAAGTTCAACGCATCGCTCGCTATATCCATCAGCACTATCCTGAACATGCCAAGGCACTGATTGAGCGCTGGCTACCGGATCGCTCGCAATATAGCCATGCTTAAAATACGCATTTAATGACAAATATGCCGCTGAGTATTTCAGCGGCATATTTAGCCAAGATATCAGGCGATATCAAAAATGAATCAATTTAACCTGCTACAGATGGAAATACCGGTAATAACAGATACATTTTGATAACAGCAGCGTTAACTATATCGATAAAGAATGCCCCAACCATCGGCACGAGTAAGAATGCCACGTGAGATGGCCCACAACGGTCAGTAATCGCCTGCATATTCGCAATAGCCGTTGGCGTCGCCCCCAAGCCAAAACCGCAGTGACCGGCTGACAATATTGCGGCGTCATAATTTTTACCCATCACACGGTAAGTCACGAAAATCGCGTACAACGCCATCACCACTGCCTGCACGGCGAGGATCACCAGCATGGGTAGTGCGAGGGAAGCCAATTGCCATAGTTTCAGGCTCATCAACGCCATTGCAAGGAACAGTGACAAACTGACGTTACCCAATACAGAAACCGCTCGGTCAAATACCCGATAAAAACCAAGCATAGACAGGCCATTACTGAGGATGACCCCAACAAACAGTACACACACGAACGTCGGCAGTTCAAAGGCAGTACCTTCCAACTGTTTTTCAATAAAGCTACCCGCCAACAAGCAAATGGAAATCATGGCAATGGTTTCCAACATCACTAATGGCGTGATAAGCCGGCCAGTATAAGGTTTCTCAAAAGCAGTCGGGATCTCAGTATCATCTGCACTCAAACCCGGTGTTTTGGTATTTTTCACCAGAAAACGAGCCACTGGGCCACCGATCAAACCACCCAAGACCAAACCGAATGTCGCACAAGCCATTGCGACTTCCGTCGCATTCTCAAAGCCGTAACGTTCAGTGAATACTTTGCCCCAAGCGGCTCCTGTTCCGTGGCCACCTGAAAGCGTAATAGACCCTGCCAACAGCCCCATTAATGGGTCAAGACCAAGCATTTTCGCCAATGCGATGCCTACGGTGTTTTGCACCAATAACAGGCCAACAACCACGAAGACAAACATTATCAGAAGCTTTCCGCCCGCTTTCAGGCTGGCAAGATTAGCGTTCAAGCCGATTGTGGCAAAGAATGTCAACATTAGGGGATCTTTTAGGGATAAATCAAAACTGACTTCCCAACCCGTGGTTTGTTTAACCGCCAATAAAACTAAAGCGACTAATAACCCGCCCGCGACTGGCTCAGGGATCGTATATTTTTCGAGGAATGAGACTGATTGTACGAGCTTTCTTCCTAGTAGTAAAACAAGTGTGGCAGCAACGAGCGTGCCATAAATATCCAGATGATACATCTATGTACCCCATCCATTGTTAATATTATGTGAATTTAATGTGACGTTATAATCATCCTATAAAAACGCCAAGAGCAGGTAGGGATCGGATTAGAAAGAAAATTATTAATAAACACAAGTTAAAACATTTAAAAATGTGACGGAATTAAGTCGTTTTTCATAATGAAAACTTAACGCAAACGATTGCTTTAATGATGTAGATCATTAAAATGTTCTCCTTTGTCCATCTGGAATTTCACAACATGGTCAATTTAGCCCGTGAGTCCAATTCACCAGCCGTTTCCGACAAATCAGACAATGAATTGATCTATCGTCTCGAAGATAAACCGCCTCTCCCACATGCCCTATTTGCTGCATGCCAACACTTACTGGCAATGTTTGTGGCTGTTATTACTCCGGCGATGTTGATTTGCCAGGCCCTTGGGCTTCCAGAGCAGGATACGCAGCGCATTATCAGTATGTCCCTGTTCGCCTCAGGTCTGGCATCACTTATTCAAATTCGCTCTTGGGGGCCGATCGGTTCCGGATTGCTTTCAATTCAGGGGACCAGTTTTAACTTCGTTGCTCCACTGATTATGGGCGGGCTGGCGCTGAAAAATGGAGGCGCTGATATCCCAACCATGATGGCAGCCCTGTTTGGTACACTGATGCTCGCCTCAATGACCGAAATACTGCTCTCCCGTGTGCTGCATCTGGCAAGAAGGGTCATTACGCCTCTGGTATCCGGTATCGTGGTCATGATTATCGGCCTGTCGCTGATCCAAGTCGGATTAACCTCAATTGGAGGCGGTTACTCTGCCATTCAAAACGGTACATTTGGTGCACCGGAAAATCTACTGTTAGCAGGAGTTGTCCTTGCTGTTATCGTGCTGCTAAATCGCCAAAAGAACCCTTACCTGCGCATCTCTTCTCTGGTCATTGCCATGATAGTCGGCTATCTGGTGGCATGGTACATGGACATGCTGCCTCTCTCGACACCAAAAGAAAATACACCTGTCATCACGATCCCCTCACCGCTCTATTACGGCCTGTCTTTTGATTGGAATCTGCTGATCCCACTTATTCTTATTTTTATGGTGACGTCACTGGAAACCATTGGCGACATCACAGCAACCTCAGATGTTTCAGAGCAGCCAGTCAGTGGCCCACTATATATGAAACGCATCAAGGGCGGTGTGCTGGCAAATGGCCTCAATTCGATGGTTTCAGCAGTATTCAATACGTTTCCAAATTCCTGCTTTGGCCAGAACAATGGCGTAATCCAACTGACAGGCGTTGCCAGCCGCTATGTCGGCTATATTATTGCCTCAATGCTAATTCTGCTGGGACTGTTCCCCGCCGTGGCAGGTTTTGTGCAACATATCCCCGAACCTGTCTTGGGAGGAGCGACGATTGTTATGTTTGGTACTATCGCCGCTTCTGGCGTCAGAATCGTTTCCCGCGAACCACTGAATCGCCGTGCGATTATGATCATTGCACTATCGCTAGCGGTAGGTTTAGGTGTTTCTCAGCAACCATTGATTTTGCAGTTTGCACCTGATTGGGTTAAGAACTTACTCTCTTCGGGTATTGCTGCGGGAGGGCTAACAGCTATTCTGCTGAACCTGATTTTTCCTCAGGAAAAATAGCATAGATTTGGATACCTTTTGTCACTCCCGCTTTACTGGCGGGAGTTTTCTTTTTTTACGTTCATTTTGCGTAGCTATCCGCAATATCCGCATTAACTCGCCCTGAAATGCACTAAATGATGTTTTTGTCAGTGCCACCTATTGAGTGCCTATCCTTTTTGCGGCATAAAAGAGTTTCTGTCAGGAGGCTATGCTGAGGTGCATTTATGAAGTGGTTAGGGAAATTTGTTGTCACTCTTCTATTGTTGTTGATTCTGGCAATCATAGTTATCTATGTTGTTGTCCAGACACATTGGGGAACCAAACAAGTAAGTCAATGGTTCAACAAACAGGGGCATTATCAAGTCAGTATTGAAAGCATCAATCATAGCTGGCTGCAACCTGCCACCTTAACGTTTAATCAAGTGGATATCCGCGATAAACAAAGCCCGTTCTCACTCAGTGCCAATACCGTCAATCTCGATTTCAAATGGCAGCACCTGCTGACACCTCAAAACCTCCATCGTCTGACATTACAACAAGGAACATTGACGCTATCCGGAAACCAATTTCCGCCTCCCTTGCAAGCAGATATTTTACAACTGAATCAGATGAATATTCAGTTAAACAATCCCAATACACACATTCAGGGAGAGAATATCACCGGCGGCATTGCTCCTTGGATCCCTACCGTGAAAAACCCGTTTGGTAATGGACAATATCAATTCAGTGCCAGTGCGATCCATTTAAATGGCATTCCTGTTGAAAATGTCATTATGCAAGGCAGTTACCAGAATAATGCCCTGTCTATCGACTCCTTTGGTGCGACATTTCTGCGAGGCGCCATTTCTGGAGATGGTCAGCGATTATCTGACGGTAGCTGGCGGTGGAATAACCTCCTGATCAGCGATATCCGCTGGCAATCACCGATGACACTGAACGCATTGAAGGGCAAAATTAGTCATCTTCCCGCTATTCACGTTAAAGACCTCAATATCACCAATGCCAAACTGCAAGGGCAAAACTGGTCTGTCGATTATCTGGATAGCACTATCAAAAACTTGGGGCTGGTCAATGGCAGTTGGGATGCCGAAGATGGGTTGATTGATTTTAATGTGATGAACATGATGCTGAATGACGCACAGTTCAGCGATACGCTTGGGAAATTCCGTTTTTCTGGTGATACTTTTACTATTGCTAACCTAACGACCCATTATCAAAAAGGATTGTTCAATATCCAATCTCAATGGGATCGCAAAAACCGACAACTGACTCTCAAGGATAGCTCGGTAACAGGGCTGCTTTATATTCTGCCATCAACCTGGATCAACTATTTCAAAAACCCTGCACCGGAATGGATTTCAGGATTGAAACTAAATGACATTACCATCAATAATACTCTGCTGATTGATACCAATCCCAGCTTCCCGTTCCAGCTCACCACCCTTTCTGGCCATGTTGATACCTTGGATATCTTGAAAAATGGCAAATGGGGATTGTGGAATGGTCAGGCATTCTTGCAAACCGCCGGAGGGACATTCAATAAAGTTGAAATAGTTCGCCCTTATCTGCAATTGCACACCACAGATGGCAAAATAACCATTGATAAATTGAATGCCTTCACACGTGATGGACTACTACAAATCACCGGCACAGCTGAACAACAAACCGCTCAGACCCCTTTTAACCTCAATTTCAAAGGAATGAATGCAGATTTGAACATTTTGCCACAATGGGGTTGGGTACCGCTCAATATTCAGGGAGCAGGGAATTTCTCACTCTCTATCACAGGTGATCTCTCTGCTGATGATGTTAAAGGAACAATCAATGGCACATTGGTTGCTGAAGATAAATCATCAGACAAAGAGTCACAGTCTATTGAGCAGGGTTTGATTTCAACCAGTCGCTGCTCCCCCACAACACACTCTCCCGTAGATAACCCGGAAGCCGAACACTCGACAACAGACAATCACTCTACAACAGAGAGACAAACCTGCGCAAAAATCAAGCTGTAGCAAAACGCTCGGGAGGCAGGACAATATAAGTTCCGGTGAACACGCTACCAACGCCATGTTCACCGCTAACCAGCACTTCCAGTTTTACGCGCGCTTTGTTGCCTCTGGCAAGACGGGCCAGATCACCGCTCATATTATTGAAATCCGCAGTTGCACTGGGGCGCCCCGTTATGGGCTGCCGGTAACGAATATTGGCATCCACTAAAATAATGTCTCCACCCAGCTGGCGCTCCTGCAACAACAACCAAATCAGTCCCCATGCCGTTAAAGTCGCCTGCGAAAACAGACTGCCAGCGAAAATAGTATGGTGCGGATTCTGGTTTCCGGCTTCAGGCATAGTTGTGATAAAACGCTGCCCAGTATATTGAGTGATCCGCAACCCCATCTTTTCGCTTAAGGGAATATTCTTGTACCATGCCTGCTGCAATTCTGCACACCAGTCAGGGCGATGCAGAATATCATCAAGGCTCATAATAGGCTTGATCATCAAAAAATGGTTAATCGGTAACGTCTTAGCACCATTGATCAGGCCGCGGTTTTGAAAGCCTAATTTATCGAAGAAATCAACAGCATCTTCCCGTACACTGCAAACAACCCGTTTTACCCCTTCCTGCCTGGCGACAGATTCCAATGCCATCTCAATCAGTGTACCTAACCCTTTCCTCTGCACATTGGGATGAACAGCCAGAAAACGGATAGCACCTTCATTGTCCGCATTGATATATAAACGCCCAACAGCAAGCGGATTACCATGTTCATCCACCACCATTTGATGATGGGCCATCGAATCGTAACCATCTTTCTCTGAACCGATAGGCTGGTGAAGCGGCTTACGCAGCATCTCCCAACGAAATTGGTAATAGGTTTCCAACTCTTGTTCTGTTTGAGGTACTCTCAGATGGTACATAGGAACAGCTCCTTCTCTTGTGTGTAGTCATGTGTAGTCGGGGGAAACGTATGCAGCACAAGGTGGGTTATTTTATTATTGTAAAAAGCAATATTTCTTATAAAATCAATCCATTGAAATGTTCCACCACATCATACTTGCAACCAGAAAGTCACCGGTCCATCATTTGTCAAACTGACTTTCATATCCGCAGCAAATTTCCCCATTTCTGTTTTTACACCAGTTACACGGCACTGTTCAACAAAATAGCGATAAAGTTCATCTGCTTTTTGAGGCTCGGCACCACCAGAAAAACCTGGTCTTAAGCCTTTCTGGGTATCCGCAGCTAATGTAAATTGGGACACAACCAGCAAACTGCCATGAGCCTGCTGAACATTTAAATTCATTTTTCCCTGCTCATCGCTGAATACCCGATATCTCATTACTTTTTCACATAAACGCAGGGCTTTCTGGGGATCATCGTCTTTTTCAACTCCCAGTAATACCAGCAAACCCTGTCCAATTTCGCCAATAGTTTCACCTTCAACAACAACCTTTGCCTCTGTTACGCGCTGAATTAATGCGATCATTTTTCTTACCTGTTATCCTTGCCCAGACCGGGCAAGGAGAGGAGAGAGCGGAAGATGTTAAATTTCTGTGGGAAGCGAGAAATTATATGCTTTAAAGTAATCAGGAACCACGTTCCTGTCAGTAACATGAATTGCATTGATACCTGATTTTTTCGCGGCTTCAACGTTTTCTAAAACATCATCAAAGAACATGGCTTTATCCGCCTCCACACCTTCTATTTCAAGCACATATTTAAAAATATCAGGATTCGGTTTACGCATCCCCAGATCTTGAGATAAATAAAGAAAATCCGCTGATTCAGCAATCTCAGGGTAGTTCACTGGCCAGTAATCAAGATGCAATCGGTTTGTATTTGACAGTACAACCACACGATGCCCTTGAGCACGCAATTTATTCATTAACTCAATAACTTCCTGCCTGATACCAATAAAAATCGCCTGCCAGCCTTCCGCGAACTGTTCAAAACTGAGCGAAACGTCCATTTCATCACACATCATTTCCGCAAATTCACTGTCAGTGATTTGCCCATGTTCATGTTTTTCAAAGGTTTCTCCCAATGAAAATCTCGGGGTCAATGTTGCCAATGGTGTCCCACTCAGATTACTCCAGACAGCCAGTACTCTTTTAAAATCAATATCAATAATCACGTTACCCATATCGAAAATATACAGCATAATCCCTCCTGACTGACGCTCATAGTTTGGTACTTTTATCATAATTTTATGAAGAAAAAAGAATAAAGAGACAAAAAGACAATCAAATTGCTTTTTGATGAATGGTTGTTGCATTTGATAAATAGTTATTGAGTTTGATAAATAGTTGTTGAGTTTGATAAATAGCCGTTGAAATCCCAATTGGCTGTACGGACGAATGATTAGAAATGGATGGCAGAGATTATTGGAAGAAATATCATA
This sequence comes from Xenorhabdus lircayensis, assembly GCF_016306625.1. Classification (GTDB taxonomy): domain Bacteria; phylum Pseudomonadota; class Gammaproteobacteria; order Enterobacterales; family Enterobacteriaceae; genus Xenorhabdus; species Xenorhabdus lircayensis. The sequence goes on from NZ_JACOII010000020.1 coordinate 72,003, forward strand.
AAAAACTCAGGGTGCCGAAACACCCTAAGCTATTCACATTCAAACTGTCACACGCAATGTATCACACGCATGTATCACAGAGAAATTAAGCGTCTTTGCTACGATTTGCACGACGGCGATCATTTTCAGTCAAATGACGCTTACGTAGACGAATTGACTGTGGAGTAACTTCAACCAGTTCGTCGTCATCAATAAACTCCAGCGCCTGCTCTAGTGTTTTCTTGATATGTGGAGACAGTGTTGTCGCTTCATCTGTTCCTGACGCACGTACGTTAGTCAGTTTTTTACCGGTCAGACAGTTAACAGTCAGGTCATTAGAGCGTGAGTGAATACCAATGATCTGGCCTTCATACACTTCAGTACCGTGACCAAGGAACAATTTACCACGCTCCTGCAAACCATACAGTGCGTAAGCAACCGCCTTGCCCTGTCCATTGGAAATCAGCACACCATTTTGACGGCGGCCAATCTCACCTGGACGGATATCGTCATAGTGGATGAATGTTGCGTATAGCAGACCAGTACCAGAAGTCATGGTCATAAATTCAGTACGGAAGCCAATCAGACCACGGCTTGGAATCACGTAATCAAGGCGAACACGGCCTTTGCCATCTGGCAGCATGTCACGCATTTCACCTTTACGCTCACCCAGCGCCTGCATCACATCACCCTGATGCTGTTCTTCGATATCCAGAGTTACCTGCTCGAAAGGCTCCTGCTTACGGCCATCAATTTCACGGAAGATAACTTTTGGACGGGAAACGCCCATCTCAAAACCTTCACGACGCATGTTTTCAATCAGAACGGACAAGTGCAGCTCACCACGACCCGACACGCGGAATGCATCTGGATCTTCGGTTTCTTCAACACGCAGTGCAACGTTGTGAACCAGTTCTTTTCTCAGACGATCAAGGATCTGGCGAGAAGTCACATATTTACCTTCGCGACCACAGAACGGTGAGGTATTTACACAGAAGTACATGCTCACGGTAGGCTCATCAACCGCCAGTGCTGGCAATGCTTCAACCGCATTAACTTCACACAGGGTATCGGAAATGTTCAGATCGCCCAAGCCGGTAATCGCGATGATATCACCCGCTTCCACCTTATCAGACTCAATGCGATCCAATCCCAGGTGGCTGAATACTTTACCAACTTTACCGTTGCGAGTTTTACCTTCGCTATCGATGATGGTGATATTCTGGTTTGGTTTTATCGTACCGCGCTTGATACGACCAATACCGATAACCCCAACGTAGTTGTTGTAATCCAGCTGCGAAATTTGCATCTGGAATGGGCCATCAAGATCAACCTGAGGTGGTTCAACGTGATCAACGATTGCCTGATACAACGGAGTCATATCTTCAGCCATATCAGTATGCTCGTTACCGGCAATACCCATCAGTGCAGAAGCATAAATGATTGGGAAATCCAGCTGCTCATCTGTTGCACCGAGGTTCACGAACAGGTCAAATACCTGATCTACAACCCAGTCAGGGCGGGCACCAGGGCGGTCAACTTTATTGATAACCACGATTGGCTTCAAGCCATGAGCAAAGGCTTTCTGGGTTACGAAGCGAGTCTGTGGCATTGGGCCATCCATCGCGTCAACCAGCAGCAGGACGCTGTCTACCATTGACATTACTCGCTCAACCTCACCACCAAAGTCGGCGTGACCCGGGGTGTCTACGATATTGATACGGTAGTCATTCCATTTGATGGCAGTATTCTTTGCAAGAATGGTGATGCCACGTTCTTTTTCCAGATCGTTGGAATCCATCACACGCTCAGTTGTTGCGGCACGTTCACCGAAAGTACCGGACTGTTGCAGAAGTTTATCAACCAGCGTGGTTTTGCCATGGTCGACGTGAGCGATGATGGCGATGTTTCTTAAGTTATTAATTGACAAGTATTTTTACCGTTTTAGCTATTTGAGGAAATATTACATGATACAGAGTGGCGGGACGCCGCTAGACTCATCTAACACAAATATGGTGCTATTTTACACGTTATACCTACAGAGTGAAATAAATGTGAGATGTATCACCTTAGATAGTTTGTCGGTAAGGCGGAATACGCTCGATGAGGGAACATGTTTGATACGTTAGTAACGTGCTCTGACTTCGTTAACTACGAGTGATATGTGTGCCATTTTATCTCAGTGTTACTTTATTTTTCACCTATAGTGATAACTTCATAGCAGATAAAAATATTTATTCGAATTAGAGATCATATAATAAAAACAACTATCAATATAATCAGTTAAATAGATGACCTTTTACAAATAAAATGTAAAAGGTCAACAAAATCACTCCACAAAATCAATATTAACCTTAATAATAATATTTATATAAAACTGACGGTTAAAAATCACTAGACATCACTCACACTCGGGCCATGGCCCATCAGTATGAGTATCAATTTTTCCTTTCCAAGCCTTACTGTTAATCATTCTATCATCTGTATTCTTAATTGAATAAGAAAAATAAATCTTACCAGGATTATCAGTGTCAACTTCACTAATACCGACAAGATATGTTTGGGTAATACCTTGTATGAAAAAATTAGTTTTACCATCGTTACCCGCATCAGTCGGCATGTTTAATTTAATAGGGAGATCTAATTTTTTCCGATCTGATCTAATGTGTAAATACAGAGTCACTTCAGAACCTAGAGGTACTTTTGTCGCATCGTTAGGATCGTTTGTTCCCGTAATTTTAACAAATAATCCTGCATCCCCCGTATTGTTTTTATAATTAGAGATATCTTTACAAGCTATAACGTAATCCTCAGTCACTAGATCGTTATCATTAGTTCCCTGACTAGAATAAACTTTACATTTCTCATAAACATTATCTAAAGGCGTTTCGTCTTTTACATATGTTACCTGAATTGAATCTGATACTAATCTCTCCGCACTATCTTTAATAATGACATAATAGAAATTAACTGGTTTATTTGGCTCCAAGAAGACACTATAAGGTAACTGTATAAAAGGAGTTCCTAAATTTTCGGGATCTGAATAAAAAGGCACATCAGTCATTAACCCATTAATAAAGAAAAATATGGTATCACTATCCTCTGCATTATCATATTTTGGGATCGTAACTGAGAATTTCGAAGAATTACCATCAGAACGCAAAATCCCTTGGTGCTCCCCTGAAATAATTGGCTCATCTACTATATAGTTGGGATCTGTTCGTCCACTATCTATAATATACAAAGCCTTATCGGCCGAAATCTCTCCCGTAACACCCACTATCTTAGAGACAAGATTAAGAACAACAGAGCTATCTTGTTTAGCATAAACATAAAAAACCAATCTACCATTAGAATCTGTATTAATAATTAACCCTCTTTTATTCCCGATATCTCTAACTTGTAACTTTTCTTTTTTATCAGAAGAATAGAAATTAACTTTATCAAAATTACCAGAAGTATCAAGCACAGTAACAGGAGTACCAGATAAATTAGTCTTCCCGTCCCGACTTTTGATTGTCGTACTAATCTTAGAAGCTAATTGTCCACTTGGGGGAATATTAAGAGAAGTCGGCATTTTTATATAGTCAACCCCAACTTCCAATTTCACTGAAGATATATCAACAGTTTTGGCATAGTATAACATACTGGTTTTATGAAATCCTTTTGCTTCTGAATTCGGTATAATATCAAATAGTACACTATTATTCTCAGGTACATTATCATCAACAAACAATTCAACAGAAAAAAACCCTACTTTTCCGCCATCATGAAGAGTTATTGGTGGTATATTTCTTTGAAGCTCAATACCATTTTTAGTTATTATATCAATATTAGCGTCATTTGAAATAACATTATCAGATTTTAAAATAATATCAAGAGTAAGGTTTTGCCCCATTATTACATCTAAGCCATATTTTACAGAAGTGCTAATTGTGTTAGCCATAATAATCATCTCGTCCTAATATCCAATTAAACTTTTATATAGAGTGTAAATTTAAGAATTATTTAATTACCACTCTAAATTATAAATATTTATAAGATTATATTTTAATTTAATTAATTCACCCTATCCATTTAATATAAATAGAGTTATCTACGTATCCATTTTAAATTTCTTGTTACAAGCCATAAGCTATATATATATTTATTAAAAATATCATGAATCGATAGTTTCAATTCTACCCCAGTAATATTTACTGTAAGTACGGTCTCCGTCATCAGAGACATAATATTCAAAATAAATCATCGGAATTCCATATTCTGGGCTACTCGCAAAGTGAACCAATAAATCGTGTTTTATACAGATTACAGTCGTTGATGTCTTACCACCAGAATGATCAGGAACATCGTTAATAACGCAAGAATACCTTTGATTGGTCTGTACATATTTATTGTCAAAGCTCAAATCATCGCTAGAATCACCGTTAAGATACATAGTTAAATCAATTGTATCTCCAAATTTTGGTTTTTTCGTATCTGTTATATCATTTGTTCCTATTATTTTTACAAACAACCCGTAACCTTTATTTCCATCTTTATTATAACCAGAAATTGAGGGACTATTAATAGTAGACCCACAATCAAGCTTAAAACGATCATCATCCTGATCTAAGGGAGGTTTACTCGTAGGATCAGCCCAACTAGCATATACAATCGGCATTTCAAAAACACGTTTAACATCATCAGATGGCTTATTATCTCCGCCACCGATGTAGGTTACATCTTGCTCTTGCGAATATAAACTACGGCCATTTTCTGTAACAATTATGTAATATAATTCTGATTTATTATTTAATTTAAATATATCATAATAAAGTTCATAATCATAATAATGAGAAATAGTATCCCTTATTTTCTTAACAGGTGGAAAAGTTATATTGTTATTATCCTTAGTAAAAAATAGAACCGAATCTCCATCTAATGCCCCATCATAATGTGGAATTCTGACATCAAACTTCTGGCTTGAGCCAGAAACGCTCAGTTGACCATCATCAAGATCTACTATTATTGGCCTAGAGAGTAATAAACTTTGATCACTAGGCTTAGGAGCAATAATATATATATCAGGTACAATAAAATTCACATCCGCCCCAGGCAATTCAGCACCTAATTTTATTTCAGCAGAAATGTCTTTTTTCGGATAAACCCGAAATTTAAGATCCCCATTATGATCACTAGAGATAGGAACAAAAACATTATATCCAGTAGTGACTGGCTTAATAGATTTAAGAATTTGCCCCGCATCAGGATTATTCGTTACAATAATTTTATCTTCTATATAACTTCCAATTACTGAATAAATATGGATAAGTATATTCCTCATTGGTTGACCAAACATATCGGTCAACGTCATAGAATAGTTAATGAAATTATCCTTGATATCTTCAAGATTTTCATCTTTCACTGGTGTATAACAAAAGGATTTATTCACATGTACTTTCACATCATTTGAAGTGGAAAATTCATTTTTTTTCATATTATTACCTATTCATTTTTCATTTAAAATATTTTTATATGAACATCAATGATAGATATTAAACAAGTAATATAACCACATGTATAATAGAAAATAGTTATCACGTGATAACCATATAAAATTATCAGTGAAAAAAGAATAATAACCTACAGACTTATCATAAAATGATTATAGGAACATCTTTTACATGAAAAATTCATAAAAAACAACAAATAACACCACTCAATAATGGCAGTTTATTACTGTTTCTATATAAGGTTGTTATCCTATATCTAAAAATAATATAGTAACATCAAAATAATAAAGTGGGAACTTTATATAAAAAGCGCCCACTTTTCAATAAATATAGATATTGAAAGTAACTATAACTCAACCTTTAATTATTATCAGTAAAAATTTAAGCATCAGATGAACAACCTTCCAGATCATCCTCCCCCATATGTGTATCAGTATCAATACCAGCTACCCAGATATTACTATATGTTTTTGTACCGTTACCATCATCAATATAGTAATCAAAAAAGAGTTCTCCATCAGTACCATCATGGTATGCAGCAGCCCTACTAAGAGCACAGTATGGTATTGGAATTATATTTCCACCTTCTTTATTCAGTGTGAATGTATAAACCTTCTGATTGTTTCTCGTCCTGGATGTATAATACAAATTTATACCACCACTCTGACCAACTGTTGGTAATGATTTATTTTTGGGATCTTTAGAAGCAGGTACAATAATATATAGACCAATAGCACTATTAACATTAACTCCAGAGTCCTTTTGGGCACTTATTGAACCTGTATCAACAACGTCATAATCGCGTATTTCGTTTTCATCACTGGATAAGTCAATAGGTAGATCCACAATACTAGAATAAACCCTGACTTTATCATACTGTCGATAAATATGATCTTTTGGTGTTTTCTCTTGACCACCAACATACTTAACGCCATTACCTCTAGAGTATTGCTCTTTCCCATCAAGTGGTGAAATAACATAAGAAAGAGATACATACTTATTATATGGCAATACATCATACGGAAAACAAAAAGGATAATCACTTGAATTAACTATATTACCAAAAACATAAACTGACTTAATCAACTTAGGTATATTATCAGAATCATCCTTCATGAAAAATAAAATACTATCCGAAGATTTATGATTATTATAATTAGGAATTTTAATTTTAAATTCATTTGTAGATGAATTTAAATCCTGTTCAAGAGTGTTGTCTTCTTTTTTCCCATTTATAAATGGAGGTTCTATTTCTTCAAATGGATCAACAATGTTCGGAGCAAAAACATAAATATTAGCTGCTTCTGTTTCATTTTGGGTTACACCAAATACCTGTATGACTAACCCAATCCGGACAGGTTTATCTTTTATAGGATATACACGAAATTTTACATTCCCTTGCTTATCGCTATAAACTGAACAAAACTCTATCTTCTCTACTTGATTTACTTTCCTCAATATAGGAGAGGTTTCATCTGTCGTAATCAAAACATTACTTAACTTTCCATCAATAATAGATGATATATTTACTTCAATATTATTCAATGGATTTCCTTGTTCATCTTTGATGACAGTTGAAAATAATGAAAAATCTTTATTTTTTGGATCATCAATATTATTATCCTGTTCTGGCGTAGTAAAATAAGCCATATCTGGATGAATAGTAATAGGATTTTTTTGTAATGACTTCACTTTATAATCTACTGGGAGTGGCGTAAAACCAGCCAAATCGTGATTTTGGTCTAATTCAGAAACAACATGAATAGTATATCTGACAATATCACCCGGTTGTAATTTATTATCAATATTTAATTGATATTTTATTTTTCCTGATTTTTCGTCTACTTTTTCCCAACCATAATCTTTTATAACTGAAATAGAATCTGATTTAGGTTTTATTAATACTTTAATATTTGATGGTAAATCTGAATCAGAGCGTACACATATCGTTAAAAAAATATATTGACCAATAATGACATCAGATTCTGTCGGTATTGATACCTTAATTTTATCCGATGCTAATCCACTCGATGACATTACTGAATATTTCTCAAAGTTCATATAACATTCCTTTAATAAAATAAAAAATTTCAAGTTTTAGTGTTTGTTACTAATTTAAAATACCACAAAAATAAATTTTATATAATAAAAATAAATTATCACTTAAAAACCGGCTTATATTTTAATTTTGCAAAGTAATATTTTAAAATATAAAAATATAGAATTAAATACTGCACATGCTTCCACATAATAAATCATCACCAATTATCTATCTTAAAATTTTCAGATAAAACACTGCAAATTTTAAACTTGTAGAAATACAAGCAATAAAATTTAGTTATCATCCCAGTCCATATGATCATCACCAAGAGGACAGCCATCTAGCTCACTAGGATCATCATATTGCTCTGCTGTTTCAATCTCTACGTTCCACACTTTACTATATATCTTCATACCATCATCATCATTAACATAATAATCAATATATAAATGACCAGGGTGATCTTGGTATGCCGCTGCACGGTTAAGATCACAATATGGTATTGTCACTAAAACACTACCCGTTGTTCTTCCTGGATCATTGAGATTCGGTAAAGTAAAATTATAGTTTCTAACTATCTTTCTAGTACTAGATCGTAAATACAAATTAACTTCACCGGATTGGCTAAGTCTAGGTAATTCTTTATTTGTTGGAGCATACGAGCCTTCAATATATAAATATAAACCAGGTGCCCCAGCTCCTTCAGATTGGTGATGTCTTTTCTGGGCAATCATATCTAAGGTAATATCATTCTCTTCAGACAATTTATTATCACTACTGGATAAATTAATAGGTAATGTTGCATAGCTAGAGTATATTTTATCAATCTTAGCATATACCCTTGGAATAATTTCAAATGGATTTTTTTCTTTTTCACTGCCTAGATATTTTACAGTGAGAGGATAAGATATTTTTATATCACCATCTATAGATGAAATAATATAATAAAAATCAACTTCTTCATTAAGAGGTAAGTCTTTATATGAAAATGTGAAAGCTTTATCCGGTAAATCACTCACGTTTTTAATCGGATAGATAGGTTCAAGTAACTTAGATTGATCATGCATCCCTTTCTTTATAAAAAATAGAGCAACATCCTGAGCATAAGCTGGCTGATAAGAAGGGATTGTAACATGGAATTTTTCCGAGGGGGATATCAAACTGTTTTTGAGTATATTATTTCCATCCAATTCTTGAATGGTTGGAGGACCAAGTGTGGATGGGCTATTTTGTGGATAAGAAAAGACATACAAAGTATATGCTGGATTAGCTCCTGTAACGTCTAATATTTCTGTTGTTAAATCAAGCCTGACTTGCGTATATTGTTTGGGGTATATACGGAACTTAATTTTACCTTCTTCATCAGAGTAAACAGTAAGGAAATTAATTTTATCTTTGGATTGGGTTTTTATACGCCGACGAGGGTTTTCGTTTGTAGAAAAACAAACCAATTCTAGTTTGTTTGGTGGAAAGGCAGAAATTGTTAAAGCTACATTTTTTAGTGCGTTGCCTTTATCATCAATCAGTGTTGAAGAAATTAGGGCATATTTACTATTTGGAGAATCCATACTGTTATCGGTGGTTGGTGTCACCATATAGTTTGTGTCAGAACTAAGTTGAATACCGCTGCCATGGCTGATTTGTTTTGCTGTATAAGTAACATTGAGTGGATCGATCCCTTGAACATCCCCCATTCCTGAACGTGAAATAGCATGAACAGTATAAATGACGTCTGTTTCTGGTAATAATTCGTTATTGATTTTTAATAAAAATACTGCGCTTCCTTGGGTTTTATCTTCTGTTAATGTCCACGGGGTGTGACGGATGGCTGTAACCACGTTTGTGTTATTTTTTATTTGGATCTTTTTAACATCTTTAATCACCTCTGGAGCAGCTAATAACGTAATGGTCAGATACACTGATTGCCCAATAATAATATCTGAGCCACTCGGTATTGATACACAAAGGTTTCCAGAGGAACATTTATTTAATAATGTATCATTGTCATTTAGTATATTCATTTTTACCTTATAAATAATGTGTTGATATTTAGTGTAAAATAATTATATAAATTAATTTTAATCATCGCTCCAATGCATATTTTCTTCACTCTCAGGGCAATTACTTATATCACACTCAAATCCTAAAATATTCTGCCAGATTTCAATAAAACTTTAATGTTTGATGGTAACTCTGAGTCAGATTGTGCACATATTGTTAAAAAAACATTGACCAATAATGATATCTGAACCAGAAGGAATTGACATCTCAATTTTATTCAATGCCAGTATATCTCGTGGCATTGAGTAATTTTTTTCAAAATTCATATATAATCCTTATTGATTATTAGTTTTAAGTTTAATGTATTTGTTATTAATTAAATGCATATGGATAATTTTTCTCTTAAAAAATAATGTTACGTTAAAAAATTATCAATTAATTATATGGCTCCTTATGTTTAGTTTTACTTCATAAAAAATAATAGTTAGGGCTGTAATCATTTATCGGCGTATATTCAAAACGATAATGTTAATCAACTATCGACCGAAGAAGCGCCTGAATTTTAGGCAACCCAAAGTCGTCTTTGAAGAACTACAGCAGGCGGCGTTGCACTTGAAAGTTGAATCCGCCCTTTGTCACACTGTAATTACATTTCATTAATATATTAAGATCCCTTAAAGACAGTATGACGCTCTAATTTATAATGCCAACAATACGTATAATCTAAAATTAGCGATGTAATAAATAATTAATATGTTATAAGTTAGGATTATGATGGGCATCCATAATATGTATAATTCTCAAAATCAGGACCACTTGGGTCACTGGTATCTATATTAACTCCAAAAAGTTTACTTTTTGTTTTTTTGTTATTTTTTGCAGTTATTTCGTAATAAATATGTAATCTTGAAGGCCTATAATCACCTATTGGATGGATTTCTTTAAGGAGACAAAATGGAATAGTAACTATTTGATATTTTCTATTTCCATCTGTGAGTAGTTTCTTAGTGGCTAAGTCAAAGTCATATTTTTGAGGCTGAATGTTCTTGGAAGATTTTATACTCACCTTCACTGTCCCCTTCTGGTCAGGTGTAGGTAATTTTTCTGCAGAATTATTAGTAATTTGTATCACTACATATAAACCAGCATTCTGACTATTATCTATATATTCACCAAAAATAAGCTGTTGGCTTATCGTGTCAAAAGCTACGGAAGCTGATTCATAAACTCTGGCGCCTGGATAACTAGGTTTGACCTCACTCTTCGTTATATAACTAGAATATATAACAGGTTTATCATAGACTGTATCGCTATCATCATCTGGCTCTGATGAGTCATCACCACCGACGTACATCATTTGTAGGGAGTCGGAATACACGGGGCTTCCGTTTTCCTTAACCACCATATAGTATAATCCACCCTGTTGATTAAGTACTAATTGGTCATATGTAAACGGAAATGGCGTCTCACTTAGCATTCCTACATCTCCTGTTCTATATGTAGGAGATAATAATGTTTTGTTTTTTGTATTATCATATTCAGTAAAAAATGCAAGTACGTCTTTCTTACTGGCACCCGGATATAAATTAATTTGCGTATTAAAACTCGTATCATCAAATGATTTTTTAAGTATACCCCCTATATCCATTTCAAATATAAAAGGGTTGTCTAATGGACGGTTTTTAGAATCAAAAGGAAAAATACACATGACTGCTGTATATTCTTCACGTGATATATTTGCTATTTTAGCTACAAAATCAATTCTCGCTGATTGACCTTGTATGGGATATGCACGAAAACTTATCTTACCATGTTCATCACTCTTTAGAACAAAGAAGTGTCTTTCACCTTGCTTTCCTATAATAGCAATGGGGTTACCTTCAGATGTGGCTATATTTATCAATGCCGGAGAAAACTGATTATGTTGTGTTGTGATCATAATCTGGGTATTTTTTATTGATTTTTCTGAAGCATCTTCAACTTTTCCTTCATATAGCCTGTTTGTTCCATTTGGTATTATATTTTGAGTAGTAGGTGTTTCTATAAATTCATTTTCAGTTTTTAATATAATAATATCTGGTGGTGTGTTTTTTATTATATTATATGTAATAGGTAGGGGCTTAAATCCAGTTAAATCTTTACCTTTATTATCAATAGGGACTACTGTAAAAGAAATATTATTGGATGTAATTTTTTCACTAATCTCTAATAATATTACAGTAGAACCAAATGTTCTATTTTCAAGGTTAAATGATGAATATTTAACATATTCTAATACATGAAAATCGTGTTCTGATCCTGTTTTTGGTTTTATTTTTATGTGCGCTATTTTATTAAATATGCCCGGATTTTTTTCACCATCAATTGTAATTGATAAATAAATACTTTGACCTTTAAAAACATTAGAGCCACTAATAAATGACACCGTAATAGGATTGGTTGCATCTTCAACTGTGATTATTTCTTTTTTGTGTCTCATTTTTACACCTTTATAATTTATTTAATAAGAATTATATTATTGTGTTATAGTACAAATAAAATTTATTAAAAAACTAGTGATAACATTAATGTAAATTAAAAATAACTTGCTATCTAATGAAAAAAAGTAATCACCTCATAAAGATATTACGCATACTAAATTATCACCATATTAATATAAGCATAACTCAGTCCGTTTAGTGATTTGTGATTTTTCGCAATTGTTCAGATCGCAAAAATCGGACTGAGTTACCGCCAAGTGATCTACTATTTTGAAATTTTATTTATAATATATTGTAATTTATTCAGTTGGAGTGTATTTTCTTCCAAATTTCTACTAACCTTCAATAAAGTAAAGTTTATCAGAGAATAATCATCTCTGATAAACTTATAATTACTCAGTAAATTATACTATATTAAAATCAAGCACACACAGTACATATCCTTCTATATCAGTACTATACTTAGGACCTGTATCACTCCTGAGATCGTATATGAACTCTTGCCTAGTACCAATAAGTATATTTGATATATTAGGGTTACTACCCCCGTATAATATTCCCCAGAAGAAACTTTTTGGAAACTCTTCAGTCAAAGGAATAATGTTTTGTGGATTAGGATTAGACCTTGTTAAATCAGACATATCAACTTTTCTAACCCTATTGTGTGGATCGCTGTTAGTAGTGCAGTGTGCTTCAGTACCAGGGTAAATTGGGTCAGTATTGCCATAACTCAAGAAAAGTTTTTTGATATTAAAATCATAAGTATAACTATACTTGGCTTTATTAGGTTTCATAACCGTTATTTCAACCTTCTCTTTTCCTGGATAATAAAAGCTCATTATTCCTTTACTATCTATACTAGCAACCGAAAGATTATCAGATGCTTTTACCCGATCGTTCCCTTGGGAAATAGGCTTTTCTGTCAATTGATCCAATAATTGAGCTTTCAACGCCATAAACGTATTATAAGGTTTGTTTTGTTCTTTATATATGTATCCCTGAGGTTTTTTATCACTGAATACGTGAATCCATGCTTCCTTAGCGACAAGAAGGAATGCCACTGGAGATGCTTCGCCCAGTATAGCGGGAGCTGTTCCTTGTGGTATTTCTAATTTTACTATCAGACCATCAGTTAGTTTATCACCTTGAATATCACCCACACCAACCTGGCTGGTCAATGTAGCAGTAATTTTGCCATCTTGTATTACGTTATTGATATTCGTAATTTTCCATTCGTCCTTATTGTTGTAAGTTGTAGCAGTAAGATTAGTATCCCATTTTGCATCTATTTCAGTTCCATTGGGCAGCGGCTCCCCTGATGCCTTAGTAACATATGCCGTATAGTTATAATGATTGTTGCCATCTCCCAACAGAGCATTGTCGATCTTAAAATCTGATGTGACTTTTTGTATCTTAAGTACCTCTACTGGATTTTCAAAATCTACAGGTTCTGCACATTGTTCTGTCGAAGACACTTCAACAGATTTGTCAACAACATAAAGACAGACCTGTGCGCCTGTCACTACAGGTTTTTTCTGAATGCTGTATAGTGAAACCTTCAATATACCGCCAGACTGAGCAGTGACTTCTTCTTTATTCGATAACCAAGTTTTACTCTGGTCGTCTCCATACGGAAGTTTCACTTTCCATTTAAATTTAATATCCTGTTTTGTATAAGGTGTTTTACCATCAGGATCGAATACTTTTGCAGTAAATACATAGGATTTTGTTCCATCGGGAGAAATTGTTTTACTGGCTGGGGTAAAAGTTGGTTTCTGGACAATTGGCCATCTGAATTCCGCAACAAAAGGTGCTGATTTCGAGGCACCATTATCAATAGACGCTTGCACGCTAATACTTTGTGGCACATTGCTGGTCAATTTCGCCGTGTTTTCACCAGTTGGCTTTATCGTTGCCTGCCCTTTAACAAAAGTCCAACTAACAGGCTGTATTTTCCCGCTTTTATCTAAAAACTCTGCCGTTAATTCATAGGATTCATTGACTGGTAGTATTGGATTTTGTGGTGAAGACGTTATCTTGATTTTGGCAAGATAAAAAGATACCTTTTGAGCCGATACTAATGGTTGTTTTTCAATCGATAAAGAAACCTCAACATCTGTTAGGAGAACCGGACTGCTCAATATTGCTTGTAATTGTCCCTGCTCATTTGTTTTAAATTTCCCGTCTATTTTTATTGGGGTCACAGGAACATTCTTACCCTCCTTATCTTTTGCACTCCATTTCACATCATTATCATCTAATTCTTTACCTATAACTTTTGTCCCACTTCCATCAACAATAGTTGCTGTATAAGTATATTTACTGTAGTCGCCAGCGGGTAGCGGCCCAGACTGATCAACATCCAATTTGTTATTTTCAATATGGTATTTTGATTTATCTTCATTAAAACTCACCGTTCCCACCAATTGTTTAAGTTCCCCTTCCATTTTCAAGTAAACATTTACATTCGGAATGGGTTTTTGGCTGGTCAACATGACAGTTTTTGTTAGATAACCGTGCTCATCTGTCGTCAATTTATCTACTTTATTCCAGCTAAACTTCAGACCGGATTCAGCACCTTCATCGGGTTCCGATATCCACTGAACATTATCGATAGTGGCATTTTTTAATGGCTCTCCCTTACCTGTATCAAAGGTAATCACGGGGTTAAAAGTATAATGGGATATGTTATTTGCGGGTAATGGCCCTGATGGAATGAAGTTAGCTTCTTCACTTATTTTAACTTTGTAAGGTCTGACAATGACGTTCATCTTCACAAGCTCTGATTTCTGATTATTATTTAATTCGGCAAGTGCATAAATCGCGTAATTGTTGTTTTTATTATCACCGGAGAGAAACCTCGGCAATGTAATTTGAATTGACTGCCCTGTTTTAGAAGAAATTTTCCCTCCGTTTTTTTCAAAGTCTTTACTTGCAGTCCAGTGGATCTGTTTGATAGGAGTATCAGATGATATTCTTGCTGAGATCTCGTGTTGCTGATAACTATAACCTATGATCGTTTCTGGCAAAGACAATTGCGTAATTGATGTCTTTTTGTGTTCAAGCACAATATTGTTATTTCTTTCCACCAAATCATAACGGCTGCCCGCTAATGTCCGCATAGAGGCCACGTTTTCTGGCGATAATTGCACACCCAGAGGTACACCCAGTTTGTAATTTAAATTCGCCAAGAATTGGGTTTCGGTATGTCCACTTTCCCCTTGTTTATAATCTACACCCATTGTGAATAGCGGGATCGGGGTATAAGTCAGGCCTAACTTAGCCAAGCTGGGGTTTTTCTGTTTGGTGTCGCGGTTGAATAAGGTAACGTTATCACCAAAATATTGCTCATAGGTTAGTTTGGTGCCCAGATTAGGGTAGGCTGGCAGGAAAAACTCTCCATTGATGTCATAACCGTCGGCAGGGCGTTCTTGATAATCCTTAAAACTCTGTGATTTTTGCCAATCACTTAAGCGATAATAAGTATTCGCGGAGAGTTTAATATAGTCTCCCCAAATTTCGCCCCCCAACCCCAAACGTTGGTTTTTCCCCGTGAGGTCGTGGTCATAAAATGTATTTAGGCCATACATCCAGTTTTGATAAAAATAGCGCCCTCCTAAACCCACGTTAATGGTATTTCGGCTGTCTTTATTGCGATAACCGAATTGAGAGAAGAGCAACCAATCAGCTTTATTGTCGTAAAGCGGCAATAATAAATCGAGTGAGTTATTTTCTAGCGTTCCCTTTTTATCCAGCCCAAAGTTAATTCTGGCAGTACCAAATTGCGATAACCATTTTTGAGCTTCAGACGCGACCGTACTGTTCAATCTACTTAAAGCATAGGATTTAGCTTGTTCTGCCAACTCTGAAGGAGAAGATGATAGGATATTGCTTGCTGTTTGAATGTTTTTGACAAGCACATTCGGTGTATCAGGCTCTGAGATGTCATTGCTTTTTTGCAAATTATCTTCTTTATTGGTATTAGAGTTCAGAAATCTTTTACTTGACTTATTAACTTGAATATCTATATCTTCTTTCTTATTTACTTCTTGGGGATATGTTTTCCCTGTTGATACATTACCATCAGCAAAGGCATTCATCAGCGTAGAAGGTAACAATAATGTATATAAAACAATAAGAAAGCGAAATGTATTAGTAATATATGAAGGCATATATGAAGACCTCAGCATATTTTCAATAGAGTATTTTCATTTAATTTCATTAATGTAAGAAATATCCTTCTTCCTGATATAGCATATAAATAGTAATTACATAAAATTACAAATATTTATCAGTTGATTCAAATAAGTTATCACTTGATGATTTTTACCATTTCCCGCAAAAAAATCATCAATTCCTCATGATGCTATAGCCGTAAATTATTTCATTTAAAAAAATTTATCATAATGACAACCATTTATAATTAACAATTAAAATACTCCAGAGATAAATAACCACACCTATCCTTATATAAAAACAGTATAAAATAAACAACCTCATCATCAAAGACCTCTCCAAATAAGACTCCCCCTTAAAAATCAACCTAATTAGTGAGTCAGTTTTTATAGTTAAATATTTTTAAAATCATCTTAACTCCTGAAAAAAAATTAAAAAACATAAAATTAAGGCAAATAATTTTTTATTACTCGTAATGCGAGTAATAAAAACAAAAAATCACTCAGTTATTAATGTGATAACTTATTTTCATTATAAACCTGCCAATATTTTATTTATATTTACCACTCCTATTTAATAATTAAAATTTCTGTATAACTCTTAACAAAACAAGGGATTAATTATAATGACCGAAAATCATCTACTTCCTCCTCCTGTCTTACCTCAAGCTAATAATGGTGTTTTGGATAAATCTAAATTACAAGGGGAGGATATTAAAGTTTTGGTACCAACTTCACCCGCTACTATCAATAAAGGTGACAAGATTACTGTGACCTTTACTCACGGTGATGACTCTTTCAGCCATGCAAAGCATGCGGGCAATAACCTTGGTCAATATATCGAGGTTGATTTTTCTCCAGAACAGGTCATAGCACAACAGTATGACGTCAGTTATGTAATTGAAAATACTTACAACCCTGCCAACTCAGCAATAGTTACCATCACAGTTGTTGACGGTACATCAACAAAACCACCACCAACCGATGAGCCATTTATCATCATGGGTGCCCGTTCTACCAATTACCTTTTGGCCAATGGCCTTAAAGGACCACAATGTCTGACTGCCTGGGATAAGGATACCAAGCAGCCACTTGCAGTAACATGGCAATATGATGGTAGTACACTAGTCTATGATCCTTTGTCTTATGAAAATTCTACATTTTTCTATGATACTGCTCCGAATCGCATCATTCTCGTTTCTCACGGTAATAGCACACTCCGAATAAATCCACTCAACGTTTTTGGCAACGGTGGCACCTTACATCCCACCTTACCTTTTAATAGTGAAGATTATAATAACATTGATGATGACTCGCCTGTTTACTTGTATCCCTCTACTTTTGCTGCATTACTCACTCCTTATGGCCCTGGAAAATATCAGGTCATGGTAGGTTGGGGAGGGTACTTCAATAAATCTTTTACACTAGGCAACAAAGAAGATATCTCCGGAGTTTTATCATTGACCACAAACGGAGGTGCCTATGCAGCTATTTACATAGATCCTAGTCAAGATATGCTCTTTAAAGGTTGGGGAATTGAAAAAGATGGTGCTTATATCCCTCCTTATGCTAGCCAGATGGCATCTCATTTTGGTGCTGGCGGCCAGAGCTTTATAGCCGAAAATGTCTTTGGGGGTTACACCATCTGGGACAAAATAAAATGTCCAACCACCGACCTTAATGAAGGACACGATGTACCTACCCTCTTTGCAGGAAATAATTATGGTATCACCTGCTATCTTCCTGATTCTGGAACCATACAAACTTGGTATAGATCATCAGTATTAACACCAACATCAGATTGGACGAAGAAACCATTGGGGGGAAATTATCAGGAGATACGTTCCATTACACCAATAGCAGATGGTTTTGTTCTCCTGAACAAAGAGGGTTATGCGTCGGTTTGGGGAAATACTCAACTTTCTATACCAGATATCATCGGAAGTCAGGGTGATTACGTACAAGTTGCCAATACCCCAAAAACCGGTACCGCTTTGCTGAAGTTTGATACCCATGAAGTGTGGGGTTGGGGAGGCCAATTTGGTTCCGATAGTTCAACCGCCATTGAGTCAAAAGTTCAGGACATGTCAACCACTATGGACACGATCCTTTTCAGAACCACAGATTATGCTGTCAAAGCAATAGGAGATCTTGAAGTACCCGATGATATCCAGTCACTCAAAGATATCGTTCAAGTAGTCGGCTCGGCTAAGGCATGTGCCGCATTGAGAAAAGATGGAACGGTAGTAACCTGGGGAGATACTGACTATGGTGGTGACTGTACCGCAGTCCAAGGACTACTCACTAATGTAAGAGCCATCTACTCTACAGGAAGAGCTTTCGTTGCTCTAACCGCAACGAAGTCAGTCATTACTTGGGGTGACTTCAATGGCGGAGGAGATAGTAGCGAGGTACAACAATACTTTCTCAACAATCTAACCTATTATCTTGATTAAGATGGTGTTGATATCATCATAATCAGTTCACTCTAATTTAACAGGCGCAATCTATGTTAGTACGACAAAAAGATTGCGCCTTATCACCATCAATACCGCATCGATACTCAATAGCACCATAATGGTGCGCACCTTCTTTTATCATTCCCTAATTTGGTGCAAATGTGTTTAAAACCGTACTTTTACCTCATTCATATGTCTCCCTCCACAGCCCCATACATTGATATTAAAGATTTTTAAAATGTTGGCACACTTTTCGCATTTCTCTTGGCAATAGCGATTTCGTAAAAATTTACCGTACAGAGATACACAACCGCCCCGACGTAAACTTAGGAGAGCTCAGTATGTCCGTTGAACATGTTTTGTCCATGATTGAAGAACATCAGGTGAAGTTTATTGACTTACGTTTTACTGATACCAAAGGTAAAGAACAGCATATCACCATCCCTGCCCACCAGATTGATGAAGATTTCTTCGAAGATGGCAAAATGTTTGACGGTTCATCTATCGGTGGCTGGAAAGGTATCAATGAGTCCGACATGGTGTTAATGCCAGATCCAAGTACCGCAATGCTTGATCCTTTCTTTAATGATGCCACCCTCATCCTGCGCTGCGATATTCTGGAACCCGGCACAATGCAAGGTTATGTTCGCGATCCCCGCTCCATCGCCAAACGCGCAGAAGATTTTCTACGTGCAAGCGACATTGCAGATACAATTTTATTTGGGCCGGAACCCGAGTTTTTCCTGTTCGATGACATTCGTTTCGGTAACTCCATCTCTGGCTCGTATTACCATATTGATGATACTGAAGCGGCATGGAACAGTGGTACGCGTTATGAAGGCGGTAACAAAGGCCATCGCCCCGGTGTCAAAGGAGGCTATTTCCCTGTTCCTCCAGTAGATTCTTCTCAAGATCTACGTTCAGCCATGTGTCTGACAATGGAAAAAATGGGTTTAGTGGTTGAAGCCCACCATCATGAAGTTGCGACCGCCGGACAAAACGAAATCGCCACCCGCTTTAATACCATGACTAAAAAAGCGGATGAAACCCAGATTTATAAGTATGTAGTTCATAATGTTGCCCATAAATATGGCAAGACTGCCACATTTATGCCAAAACCATTGGTAGGCGATAACGGCTCTGGAATGCACTGTCATATGTCACTGTCCAAAAATGGTACTAACCTGTTTGCTGGTGATAAATACGGTGGTCTATCCGAGCTGGCACTTTACTATATCGGCGGTGTCATCAAGCATGCCCGCGCATTGAATGCTTTTACCAACCCAACCACTAACTCATACAAACGTCTGGTTCCCGGCTTTGAAGCTCCAGTGATGCTGGCTTATTCTGCCCGTAACCGCTCTGCTTCTATCCGCATTCCGGTTGTAGCCAGCACTAAGGCTCGCCGTATTGAAGTGCGTTTCCCTGATCCAGCAGCGAACCCTTATCTGTCCTTTTCTGCCCTGTTGATGGCGGGTCTGGATGGCATCATCAATAAAATCCACCCGGGTGATGCAATGGATAAAAACTTGTATGACCTGCCAGCGGAAGAGGCGCAGGAGATCCCAACGGTGGCCCCTTCTCTGGAAGACGCATTGGCCGCACTGGATGCAGACCGAGAATTCCTGACACGCGGTGGTGTTTTCACTGATGATGCAATTGATGCTTATATCAACTTATTGAAGGGTGAAATTGAGCGTGTCCGCATGACTCCACATCCTTTAGAGTTTGAACTGTATTACAGCGTGTAATGTTTTATCGTGTGCTTGATGGCATTGCGGTTGTACCTTTTTTTGTTGCCGTGAAACTTTTGGCCCATCTTCGGATGGGTTCTTTTCCCGTACATATGCACGCTACAATCACTCGTGATGATGCATGTTCCCAATAACACAGCCAGATGATACACAGCGGAAATAACGCATACTGAGCAGAAGGATTCATCGAGTTATGCTTAAATAGGCTACAATGCACCAAAAAAGTGCAGAGATTGAATGACAATGGTTGATTTACCCGAAGCAGAACAGATTCTCGACTCACTGATAAACAGCGTCTTGGTGCTGGATAATGATCTGATTATCCGTTACGCCAATCATTCCGCTATGCAACTTCTGGCACAAAGTACACGTAAATTATTCGGTACGCCTCTTCCAATTCTGTTTAGCTATATCTCAATGGATACAGAATTGATGCGTTCCAGTTTGATCAACAGCCATGGTTTTACCGACAACGAAGTTATACTGGTGATTAATAATCACTCTCATGTGATGTCGCTCAGTGCCCAACCGATTTCCGAACAGCTTATTCTGCTGGAACTGGCGCCTATGGATAGTCAACGCCGTTTAAGCCAAGAGCAGATACAACAAGCACAGCAGGCAGCTGCACGAGAATTGGTTCGGGGGCTGGCCCATGAAATCAAAAACCCCCTTGGCGGGCTGCGGGGAGCCGCACAACTGCTGGCTAAAGCGCTGCCAGAACCGTCCTTGCGGGAATATACCCAAGTGATTATCGAACAGGCAGACAGGCTGCGCGCCCTTGTTGATCGGTTGCTGGGGCCACAGCATCCGGGAACCCAAACCCACCAGAGTATCCACTATGTGGTCGAGCGGGTTTATCAATTAGTTTCACTGGAAATGCCTGCCAATGTCACGTTGATAAAAGATTATGATCCCAGCCTGCCAGAACTGTCTCACTATCCTGACCAAATTGAGCAAGTTCTGCTGAATATCACCCGTAATGCCCTGCAAGCACTGGGCAAAAAAGGCGGTACTATTACTCTGCGAACACGAACAGCCTTTCAGGTTAGCTTACAGGGTGAGCGCTATCGTCTGGCTGCCAGAATTGACATTGAAGACAGTGGGCCAGGCATCTCCCCCAATATTCAGGATACGCTTTTTTATCCCATGATCAGTGGACATAGAGGTGGAACTGGACTCGGGCTGTCCATCGCGCGTAATCTTATCGACCAGCATGCTGGCAAAATCGAATTTACCAGTTGGCCGGGACATACGGAATTTTCCATTTACCTGCCTATCAAGAAATAACCGATCAAGAAGTAGAGGGTGACAATGCAACGAGGAAAAATCTGGATCGTTGATGATGATAGTTCTATCCGCTGGGTACTTGAACGGGCGCTAAGTGGTGCAGGAATGGAATGCACCACTTTTGAAAATGCCGATGCGGTGCTGGCTGCACTATCACAGGGCAGCCCTGAAGTTATTCTGTCCGATATCCGCATGCCCGGCTTGGACGGATTAAGCCTGCTCAACCAGATAAAACAGAGCCACCCACAGCTTCCGGTCATCATTATGACCGCCCATTCTGATCTGGATGCCGCTGTCAGTGCTTATCAACACGGTGCGTTCGATTATCTGCCAAAACCCTTCGATATTGATGAAACCGTTGCGCTGGTTGAGCGGGCGCTAAGTCACTATCGCGAACAGCATCAATCTTCCTCCAATCCGCAAGTGCCGGTATCCGTTTCAGACATGATCGGAGAAGCACCAGCCATGCAGGAGGTATACCGGATTATCGGCCGACTTTCCCTCTCCTCCATCAGTGTGTTAATCAATGGGGAATCCGGCACGGGAAAGGAGCTGGTTGCCCATGCCCTGCACCGCCACAGCCCACGTTCTTCAGCGCCATTTATTGCTCTGAATATGGCTGCAATTCCGAAAGATTTGATTGAGTCCGAACTGTTTGGTCATGAGAAAGGTGCTTTTACGGGGGCAAATCAAGTACGCCACGGGCGTTTTGAACAAGCCAATGGCGGCTCGCTGTTTTTGGACGAAATTGGCGATATGCCGCTGGATATCCAAACTCGCTTACTGCGTGTTCTGGCAGAGGGGCAATTCTATCGGGTTGGGGGTTATGCACCAGTGAAGGTTGATGTCCGCATTATTGCAGCTACTCACCAGAAACTTGAACAACGCGTTGCAGAAGGCAAATTTCGGGAAGATCTCTATCATCGCCTGAATGTGATTCGCGTTCAGTTACCCCCTTTGCGGGACAGAGTGGAAGACATTCCTCGTCTAGCGCATCATTTCCTGCAACAAACCGCCAAAGAACTGGGTGTTGAAGCCAAAGTGCTGCATCCTGATACCGAAACTGCCTTGATACGCCTGCCGTGGTCGGGAAATGTCCGCCAATTGGAAAACGTCTGCCGTTGGCTGACCGTGATGGCTGCCAGCAAGGAAGTACTGGTACAGGATCTTCCTGCTGATCTGATTGGAAACCGAACTACAGAACAGGCAAAAATTATCACTCTTTCTCACTCCACCTCACCTGAAAATTGGCCACAATTACTGGCAGACTGGGCACAACATGCCTTAAAAGAGGGGAAAACTGATCTTCTTTCCGATGCCCTCCCATTGCTGGAACGCACTCTGCTTAATTGCGCTCTGGTGTATACCAATGGGCATAAACAGGAAGCCGCCCGCTTGCTAGGCTGGGGCAGAAATACCATAACGCGGAAATTGAAAGAATTGGGGTTGGAGTAAATCGATATATATTATGGATGCTATTTGGCATGGATTCTGTCTACACAGAAAAAGATAAAATCCAACATTGAAAAATAATCAAGAATTAACTTTATATGAAGATAATGACAGTATTTCACTGACATTAAGAGAATATGCAGAAAATAGGTAGCATGGGAAGAAAGCTCATCTTACGAGCCTTCCCATTTCTGACAGCCTCATATCACCCGCGAAAACTGCCTCTGCCGCATCTGATTACGCAGATAGCTATCAAAACACATACAAATATTACGGATCAGCAGACGCCCTTTTGGTGATACGTAAACCTGCGATTCTGTCACTTCAACCAGTCCATCTTCTGCCAATGGCGCCAACAATTGCAGGTCTTCGGCAAAGTAATCAGCGAAGTTCAGCCCATAACGCTGTTCAATATCCACAAAGTTCAGCCGGAAATTACAGATTAGCTCTTTAATCACATCACGGCGAATGCAGTCATCCTGCGTCAGTGCCAAACCACGCCATAACGCATTACCGTGGGCTTCTACTGCTGCATAGTAAGTTTTCAGGTCTTTATGGTTCTGCGCATAGCTGTCCCCCAGCATACTGATGGCTGAGACGCCCATACCGAGTAAATCGCATTCTCCCTGCGTGGTGTATCCCTGAAAATTACGATGCAAAATGCCTTCTCGCTGGGCAACCGCCAATTCATCATCAGGGCGGGCAAAGTGATCCATACCAATAAACTGATAATCATTGCCTGTCAGAGTCGCAATCGTTTCCTGCAAAATATCCAGTTTCTGCGTCACACTTGGTAAGTCTTGCTCTTTAATCTTACGCTGTGCCGCAAACAAATTCGGTAAATGAGCATAGTTGAATACACTCAGGCGATCAGGTGACAACGCCAGCACGCGCTGCAATGTAAAGGTAAAGCTCTCTGCGGTCTGTTTTGGCAGACCATAAATCAGATCAATGCTGGTGGATGTAAAGCCGGTTTCGCGCGCGCGATTAACCAGTTCGAAGATAAAATCCTCGTCCTGTTCGCGATTCACCAAACGCTGTACGTCTTTATTAAAATCCTGCACACCCATACTCAGACGGTTAAATCCTTCATGGCGCAGGTGATCAATCACATCAAGCTCAATTTCACGCGGATCAATTTCAATGGAAAGTTCGGCATCAGGCAGAAAATGGAAATGGCTACGCAACATCGACATCAATCGACTGATCTGTGCCTTATCCAAATAAGTTGGCGTTCCTCCGCCCCAGTGCATTTGGCTAATTTTCCGCTGAGAAAATAATTTCGCTCGGGTAGCAATCTCTTTTTCCAACACATTCAGATAGTCATCTGCCTTGTGCTTTTGGCGAGTGACCAACTTATTGCAGCCGCAGAAATAACACAGCTTATGACAGAACGGGATATGAATGTAGAGGGAAAGAGGGCGCTCGGGATAACGGGAAGCGGCGTGGGTAAAAGCAGCAGCATCGTATTGCTGGTTAAACTCCAATGCCGTTGGATATGAAGTATAACGAGGCCCTGAATAGTTGTATTTTTGGATCAAAGGCAGATCCCAAACAATGGCTTGTTCTGGCATGCTTATTCCTTCCGCTGTTTTCGCCCATCAAAACACAACCTTTTCGTGGAGCTGAAATGTCGTGCCATAATGGTACCGCGCAATCGACGTTTACGTCGCGATAGCCGCCATAGTTTACCCAATAACCACAATAAATAACATACTAATAATGTGGTTATTAGGATGAACCCGCCTTCTACAATCACAACTAATTGATGCAGGGATTACTTACCCTTCAACAACTGCATGATATCTTCCTGTGGTTGTTCTTCTTCGCTGTCACCTTCTTCCAGATTGATACCCAACTCTTCCATCAGGGCATCGATGCGGTCGAGCATATTATCGATATAGGCTTTCTCTTCCTGAGACAGTGTTTCACCCTGTTCAAAACGTGCCAGCAAGTCATCCAGGCGCTCATCATTTTCCAGCATGTTCAGCTCTTCCTGCGGTGACAGACGAGGCGTCTGTTTCTCCACAACTGGTTTAGCCACTGGTTTCGCAGCCACCGTTTTTTCACCGGCGACCAGAGGAACCGGAACTTTACTGCCGATACGCGGATCTTTTTCCTGCTTGGCTCCTGAGCGCTTATTATCTCTGTCATCACCGTTACTACGGCTGCCGGAGGGGTTACCACGCTGTTTTTTCTGACGTTTACGCTCGCGCCCTTCTATATTTAGCTCTGCGCGGCTTTTTCTTTTTTGCTTACCAGCGGAAGACTTCGGCTTCGCTGGTGATTTTTTCTTTAACGGGCTCATGGTTTGTGACTCAACTCGCTTTTATCAAGATATTTTCGGCGGAATCTAACAGAAACTACCTTTAACATCCAATGTCATTCACTTATGGTTTAAAGTTCGGCTATTATCCTAGATAACTTTAATTCAAATAATATGATCATTAACCACCATGCGTTTTTTCAATACTTCTTCTTATCGCATGCCATTGTATCTTTGGGTCACTGGTTATGCTGCTTTATGGGTAATAGCAAGCTACTCTCTCGATCCCACCGTTCCTTATGATGCCGTAGAAGCTTTGAACTGGGGCATCAATGGGGAGTGGGGATCTCCCAAAAACCCGTGGCTAGTGGGCACTATAATGCTACCCGCCATCCATATCAGCAATATTTCTCTTAGTTTTTATTGGTATTTCACCCATTTTGTTGCCATTGCCATCGGTATGCTCGGTGTCTGGCAACTGACTTTCAAGCTAACAGGCAAAGTCACACTGGCTTGGCTTGCCATGTTAACGCTGAACCTGTCCGGTATCATCAATTTTGATATCATTCCTTATAACGATAATTACCTTTTGGTTATGCTCTGGCCGTGGTCGCTGCTGTTTTTCCTGCGCGCCATCGACGATCATCCCAAATGGTGGCTGGCATTCGCACTCACCACAGGGCTGGCAACGATGGGGAAATACTCTTCGCTGGCCATCGTCGGCTCTGTCTTTTTGCTCTCTCTGTTCGTGCCTAAAGTGCGTCGCAACTATCGGGAACCCTTGTTCTATCTCGCCATCGTGGTGTGGTTAGCGCTAGTGTTACCGAACGTCTGGTGGCTAGTGCATAACGACTTCGTTGCGTTTAAGTGGGTAGATTCCCAAATTCAAAAAGGATTCAATCTGCATACCACACGTGCGGCGTTTTCCGTGTTCTATCCGTTGATTATCGTCAGTGTGATTATTTACCTGCTGGGTGGCCGAATTGGCTGGCCAAAACAGCAATCCAACGCGTTGATCAATATCGTTATCCTACTGCCTTTGCTGATTATTTACGGCTGGTTCTCCTTCAATCAGGGCGGACGTATGACTGAGTGGATACAGCCTTTCATGGCCGTTTCGCCCGCCCTGTTAGTGGGATCGATAACGGTCTATCCCAACAAGTCTCTGAAAGGAACATTTCTGGGATTGGCTATATTCGGCGCATTGGTGTTGATCGGCTATACCAGCGTGATGATGGCGAATGTCCGTGATGCAGGGCAAAAATTTGTTGGCATAAAAACCCTTACCAGCCAACTTGATCAACGTTGGAACGAGCTATATCCGACACCTTTGCGCTATGTTGGCGGGAAATATCTGCATGAATGGCTGACGTTCTATAGCCACTATCGTCCAGAAACGATACAGCCTTGGGAATTAGATAATGGGGCGCCACCGAATATCTATAACCGTCATATCAAAGAGAGCGATATCGTAGAGTATGGTGCATTACTGGTGGGGGAACGAGGCAAAAGCTGTGCGGAGGAAGGTTTCCAGCATACTCTTCAGGAATGGCCGGCATTGACGATCAGCCATAAGGAAGAGTTCTCCTTCCAAGCCCAGCCAAGTGCTGAACCAGAAACGGTCTGCATTGGTTTTGTGGCACCTGAAAATATCCAATAATAGATTAACCATCTAATAAAAAGCCTGACAGCAATATTCATTGTCAGGCTTTTTATTACCATATCAATCATGTTTAGTGGGCATCCACCAACACCATTTTCAATACAAACAGTAGCGTCACAACGATAACGCAGGAGCCAATTTCACGCCATTTTCCGGTTCCCAATTTCATGGCACAGTAGGCGATAAAACCCAGCGCAATGCCTTCAGTAATGGAAAAACTAAATGGCATCATGACCGCAGTGATAAATGCGGGTACGGATTCAGTCAGATCGTTCCATTTCACTCGTGTCAGGCTGGAAGTCATCAAAACACCGACATAAACCAGCGCTCCCGCCGTGGCATAGGCAGGAACCATGCTCGCCAGTGGAGAAATAAACATCACCAGCAGGAATAAAATACCGACCACAATCGCCATCAAACCCGTACGACCACCAACAGAAACACCAGCGGAGCTTTCGATATAAGCGGTAACCGAAGAAGTGCCAATGTAAGAACCCGCTACCGAACTGATACTGTCCACATACAACGCTTGTTTCATGCGTGGGAATTTGCCGTTACTGTCCGCGATCCCTGCTTTATCCGTCACGCCAATCAATGTACCGGAAGAGTCAAACAAGTTCACCAGCATGAACGAGAAAATAACACCAGCCAAAGCAATATCCAGTGCGCCTTTCACATCGACATTACCCACCACACTCATCACACTGGGCGGCAGGTCAAAAATACCGTGATATTCCACATATCCCATCATAAAGCTGATGCCTGTTGTCGCCAGGATGGAGATCAATACTGCTGCGTGGAAATTGCGTGCTGCTAAAATGGCAATGATGAAAAAGCCTAATGTTCCCAACAGGACGTTATGAGAAGCAAAATTACCAATTGAGACGATTGTATCGGGATTTGGCACGATAATGCCGGCATTTTTCAGCCCCATCATGGCAATGAACAGGCCGATACCGCTGGTAATTCCCACCCGTAAACTCAATGGAATATTGGCGATCATCCAATAACGGATTTTAAAGATAGTTAAGATCAGCAATCCCACCGCGCCCCAGAAAATCGCTCCCATCGCGACCTGCCATGAAATACCCATCGCACCGACCACAACAAAGGCGAAAAACGCATTCAGCCCCATCGCAGGTGCAACGGCAACAGGCAGATTTGCCATTAATCCCATCAAGATACTGCCCACTGCGGCAATTAAGCAGGTGGTGACAAATACCGCCTTAATATCCATTCCTGCAACCGCCAAAATTTGCGGGTTAACAAAAACGATATAGACCATGGTCAGAAAGGTCGTCACTCCGGCAACCATTTCGGTGCGAACCGTTGTGCCATGTTCCTCTAATTTAAACACGCGCTGAAGCAAGCCCTGACGATTTGCAGAGCCAGAAGTTATTGTGCTCATGTAATGTTGTTTCCCAAAAAACGAAGTTTTCGACCCATCTTACAGGAAACCCATAAAAATCGTTACTGTGGAACAACAAAAAAAGTAAACGTTTGCGGAGCGTATAATCAATAAGTTACATAACAAAATGATTGTTGTGGTTATTCATCAGATGACGCTATTTTATGCGTTATTTCTGCCATTCATCATGTTATGCCACGCCAAAAAACAGTGTAATTCTCTGGGATGTTTAGTGTAATATTCAGTTTAATTACCTTATGATGATTTTCATTTATTTTCTTTTTTTGATTTTTTTCTTCTTGTATCCATTCGTTTCTTACGCTCTATTTCCTTTAAATGAACGCTGTATTGTTTCTTGCTCATTTTCATTATCCTATCGCTATCTTTACTCAATAAAAAATGTGTCATTTTAAAATATTTAATATCAATAACCATATTAAAAAAATGCTGGCTATTCATAATGAATTTTGTTAACAAAGAAAGAGTTATTTAAAGGTATCCCCACTCATTTACTTCGTTCATAACCGTGTTGCACTTATTATGTGAATGCAAGTTGCTTTACTTCTCGTGGTTATAGCATAAGATTTAACCAGAAAATACCGATTAAATTCTAAAAACAGAGACAACCACATAGATATACCCAATAGATTTCAAGTTGCAGCGCGGCGGCAAGGGAGCAAATCCCTAGGAGCATAGATAACTATGTGACTGGGGTGAGTGAGCGTAGCCAACAAAGCAGCAACTTGAAAGATGACGGGTATAAAAACATTTTTCTTCAATAAGAAAAACATCAGACAAGTAAATAAAATAACCTTACAATTTTTAGCTTAATATAAAAAAATTCCCTACCTCTCAGCAGGGAATTAATACAACAGCGAAAATATCTGCCAGGTTTCAGATATTAACTTTGTAGAACCACTTTCAATACTTTTTTACGCCAGAAACTGAAGATCGATATTTTTTCACGTCTCACTGAGAATCGCCGGACAACGTAATTGGCACTCAATTCCAGTGTTAAACACATCACAAAATAAACTAGCGCGACAAATAAAAAGACTTCCATTGGGTAAACCATGCTGCGGTTATTTACTTGGGTCGCCAAAAATGACAATTCCGCGACACCAACGATATACGCCAATGAGGTATCTTTAATTAATGCAATCCATTGATTGATGAATGAAGGCACCATCATGCGTAGTGCCTGTGGTAAAACGATATACCACAGCACTTCCCAGCGATTGAATCCCAGTGATAATCCTGCGCGCCATTGGCCTTCGCCAATGGCCAAAATGCCCGCCTTGACACCATGCGCCAAATAAGCCGAGGTAATCAATGCCAGCGCACAAACCACCGTGGTAATTTCAGGAATTTCCATCCCCAATACCACTGGCAGCAAGAAGTATGTCCAGAAAATCAGCATGATGACCGGAATGGCACGGAAGAACCCCAGTATTGCCGCCAACAGATTGACCCAAAATCCACGCAGCATCGCCAGTGCAATTCCACCTAAGGTGCCCAATACAATGGAAATCACCCCCGCCATGATGCTGATTACCAGCGTCAAGGCCGCTCCTTCCAATGGCCCATCGGGAAAGGTTCCCAATAGCAAATAGCGCCAGTTTTCTGCAATAACGGTAAAGTCCATATCAATACCCCCTCGCCAATGTTCTCTGCTGATGCCACTGTCCCCAACCTTCCATCACGGCGATAATGGCAACGTAAAGCACGGTCGCGACGCCAAATGCCTCAAAAGTTTGCAGGGATTGAGTTTCAACCTGACGAGAAGCATAGGATAGTTCTGCCACCCCAATCGCCATCGTTAATGAGGAGTTTTTGACGATGTTCATGTATTGCCCCAACAGCGGCGGCATGGCTATTTTCAATGCCTGTGGCAGTACAACATGGCGCATGGCCTGCCAGCCCGTTAGGCCTAACGCATGAGCAGCATATTTCTGCCCACGTCCGACACCCTGAATGCCCGCACGTAATTCCTCAGCAACAAAAGGGGCTGAGTAGAGCGTCAGGCCAATAAATCCCGCCAAGAATTCAAAGGATGGCCATTCCAGTGTCAGGCCAAAAAGCATGGACTCATGGGGCGTATTCAGCCACATCATCGCTTCTTGTGGCAGGAGCTGACCAGATGCGAAGTACCAGAAAAACAGTTGAACCAACAGGGGCGTGTTACGAAATACAGTGGTGTAAGCCGTGACTGACCAAAGTAATGGCTTGATTTGGCTGTCCCGCGCAGCAGCAATGACAAAACCCAGTAAGGTAGAGGAAACAATAGCACAGGCAGAGAGCCACAAAGTGAGCAGGAATCCCTGCCAGAGCCATCGCAGATATTCAGGAGCCAGTAAATGCTCGGTAATAAATTGCTCAAACATATTATTCACCACATAAACCAAACAACGAAGCCCCGTGATGACGGGGCTAGTTTAAGCCGTTGTTTTCTAAAAAATGACTAAAGGAGAATTACAGCTTTGCCTGACTCTCTAATGGAGCGAATTTAAAGTCACCACGTGGTTGAGCAGATTTGGTTTCCGGGCCAAACCAGCGGTTGTAGATTTTCTCTGCTTCACCCTCTTTTTCCAGTTTCAGTAAGGTTTGGTTAACCGAATCAATCAGTCTCCCTTCCCCCCTGGAAGCCGCTACCGCCTGATATTCGCGGGTAATGCTGAAGGGAGAAATTTCAAAGTCTGCTTTCTGGGCTTCTGGAACGTTTGCCAGCAAACCAACCAGTTTTGCATCATCTTGCGTGATCGCCTGAACATTGCCATTTCTCAGAGCAGCAAATGCCAGCGGTGTATCGTCATAAGAAATGACTTTTGCTGTTGGATAATGTTCGCGTAGGGTGATTTCCTGCACTGTGCCCTTGTCTGCCCCAATACGCAGTTTGGCGATATCATCCGGGCTAGTCAGAACGCCTTTGCGGGCAATAAATTTCTGCCCCGTAGCAAAATAAGGAATGGAAAAATTGACTTGTTTTGCACGTTCGGCGGTAATCGTGAAGTTAGCGGCGATTAAGTCAATTTTCTTGGAAGAGAGCAGAGGAATGCGGTTTGCTGGGTTCGTTGGACGCAATTCCAATTTTACGCCCAAATCACTGGCAATTGCGTTGGCGATATCCACATCATAGCCTGCCAGCTTTTTCGTTTGAGGATCAATAAAACCAAATGGCGGGTTACTGTCAAATACCGCAATGCGTACCGTACCGGCTTTTTTAATGTCATCAAGTTTATCTGCCTTTGCCACACCAGAGACCAGTGCCAAGCCGGTCAGCAGTGCAGTCACCGCTACGCGAGATTTATTGCGAATTTTCATTGAACACCCCTGTTGGTTATAAATTTTTATATGACCAGCAAAAGCTATCAATTTCGATATAGCACTTGAAATAATATAAAATGCTATATTTATTTCTATATGGAATATATAAAAAAGGAAACGCTGGAGGAAAACACCAGCGTTTCAGATGGTTAAGAGGATTACTCTTTTTTGGTAAGTAGTTTTTCCAACTGATCACCACCAACGTGGCGGAAGTCCTGTCCTTTAACGTAATAGAAGATAAACTCACAAATATTCTGGCAACGATCACCAATTCGCTCAATGGATCGGGCACAGAACAGAGCTGTCATAACATTCGGAATGGTTCTGGGATCTTCCATCATGTAGGTCATTAGCTGACGAACAATGCCTTCGTATTCCTGATCGACTTTTTTATCTTCACGATAAATACGAATGGCTTCTTCCAGATCCATGCGGGCAAAGGCATCCAGCACATCGTGCAACATTTGGATAGTATGGCGCCCCAAAGATTCCAGACTGACCAGCAAGGATTGCTGTTGATGTGAAAATTTCTCAAGCGCGGTCTGGCAGATTTTATTTGCCACATCCCCAATGCGTTCCAATTCAGCAATGGTCTTTGAGATCACCATGATCAGACGCAGGTCACTGGCTGTCGGCTGGCGTTTTGCAATGATGCGGACGCAGGCTTCATCGATCGCTACTTCCATCATGTTGACCTTATGGTCATCTTCAATTACTCGCTGTGCCAGCGCTTCATCCTGATTGTGCATCGCCAGAATTGCTTTACTGAGCTGTTCTTCCACCAGCCCACCCATTGTCATCAATTCCGTGCGAATATGCTCCAGTTCAGCATTGAACTGGCCGGAGATGTGTTTGCTGAGATTCAGATTGTCCATATTATGCTATACCCCATATATGCCCCGTCTATACTCTGTATCAACCGTAGCGGCCAGTGATGTAATCTTCGGTCTGTTTCATTTTAGGTGTGGTGAACAATCTGTCGGTATCGCTGAATTCAATCAGTTCACCAAGATACATAAATGCGGTGTAATCAGAACAACGAGCCGCCTGCTGCATGTTGTGGGTAACAATCACGACGGTATATTCCGATTTCAATTCACTGATCAGCTCTTCAATGCGCCCGGTAGAGATCGGGTCAAGCGCCGAACACGGTTCATCCAGCAACAAAACTTCCGGGCGAATGGCGATACCACGGGCTATGCACAGGCGCTGCTGCTGACCACCGGAAAGACTATATCCACTCTGGTGTAATTTATCTTTGGTTTCATTCCACAGTGCCGCCTTTGTCAGTGCCCACTGGATACGTTCATCCATCTCAGCCCTTGGCAGTTTTTCAAACAGGCGCACCCCGAAAGCAATATTGTCGTAAATTGACATCGGGAATGGTGTCGGTTTCTGGAAGACCATCCCAACTTTAGCACGCAACAGTGCAATATCCTGTTTATCCGTCAGGATATTGGTATCATCCAGAATAATTTCACCTTCTGCCCGCTGTTCACCGTACAGTTCATACATTTTGTTGAAAGTACGCAGCAACGTGGATTTGCCACATCCCGACGGCCCAATGAATGCCGTCACTTTATTCTGTGCAATATCCAGCGTGATGTTTTTCAGCGCGTGAAATTTGCCGTAATAGAAGTTCAGATCACGTACCTGAATTTTGCTTCCTGCAATTTTGCTTACTGCAATGTCATTGGCCTTATTCATCAGTGCTCTCTTTACCTATAAAAATATTAGTGCGTCTTCTTCGCAAACAGCACACGCGCCACAATGTTAATCAGCAATACGCACAGCGTGATCAGTAATACCCCTGCCCATGCCAGTTGCTGCCAATCAGAGAACGGACTCATGGCAAACTTGAAGATGGTGACAGGCAGGTTGGCAATCGGCTGGCTGAGATCCGTGCTCCAAAACTGGTTGGAAAGTGAGGTGAACAGCAGTGGTGCCGTTTCACCTGCAATACGGGCAATCGCGAGCAGCACGCCAGTAATAATGCCTGATATCGACGCCTTCAACGTAATCGCAGAGATCATTTTCCATTTCGGTGTCCCCAGTGCATAAGCCGCTTCACGCAAGTTATCCGGCACCAGTTTCAGCATGTTCTCCGTCGTGCGGATAACAATGGGAACCTGCAACAGTGCCAGTGCAATTACCCCAGCCCAGCCGGAAAAATGTTGCATTTTCGTCACCACCACCGTGTAGACAAACAGCCCGACAACAATCGAAGGTGCCGAAAGCAAGATGTCATTGATGAAGCGGGTCATTTCTGCCAACCATGAGCGACGACCATATTCCGCCAGATAAATCCCCGCCATAATACCCAATGGCGTACCAAACACCGTTGCCCAGAAGATCAGCAATCCACTGCCGACGATGGCGTTTGCCAGACCACCGCCCTCAGTATTGGGGGGTGGCGTCATATCGGTAAACAACGCCAGCGACATACCATCAATGCCTTTAGTGACGGTGGAGATTAAGATCCAGCTCAACCAGAACAAACCGAATGCCATCGTCGCCATGGACAGCATCAGCGCAATGCGGTTTTTCTGGCGACGCCATGACTGCATGCGGCGACGGCTTTTCATATCAACTTCGTTGATTGCACCAACCCGGTGTGGCTGTTGATTACTGATGGTTGTCATCTCAGCGCCCCTCATTTTTTGCCAGACGCATAATCATCAATTTTGACAACGCCAACACAATAAAGGTGATTACAAACAAGATCAGCCCCAGTTCCATCAATGCGGCGGTATGCAGGCCAGATTCCGCCTCGGCAAATTCGTTCGCCAGCGCAGAAGTAATGCTGTTCCCCGGCATGTACAGAGACAAACTATCAAGCTGGTAAGTGTTACCAATAATAAAGGTTACGGCCATCGTTTCTCCCAAGGCTCGACCAAGCCCCAACATCACGCCACCAATCACACCATTCTTGGTATAAGGCAGGACGATACGCCAAATCACTTCCCATGTTGTACAACCGATCCCATAGGCGGACTCTTTCATCATGACGGGAGTTTGCTCAAACACATCACGCATAACAGAAGCGATATAGGGGATAATCATGATGGCGAGAATGACACCCGCCGCCAAAATACCGATACCAAAGGCGGGGCCGGAAAACAGTTCACCCACGATGGGGATACTCGATAACACATCACCGACGGGTTGCTGGAAATAGGTGGCGAACAGCGGAGCAAAAACAAACAACCCCCACATGCCGTAAACAATACTAGGAATCGCCGCCAGCAGTTCAATAGCGACACCCAACGGACGTTTCAACCAGTTCGGCGCCAGCTCGGTCAGAAACAGGGCGATACCAAAGCTCACCGGAACTGCAATAATCAGGGCGATTAATGAGGTCATTAATGTGCCATAAATCGGCACCAGTGCGCCAAACACCCCTGCTGGTGCATCCCAATCTTTGTTCCACAAAAAAGCAAAACCAAATGCCTGTATACTCGGCCAAGAAGCAATGAGCAACGAAACGATAATGCCCCCCAGCAGGAATAAAGTCAGCAGCGCTGCCAGTCTAACCAGAGCGCTGAAAATAATGTCGCCATTTTTGCTTGGTGCTTTCAGTGCCGTTTTACGTTCGGCCATACGCTTAATTCTCATTTTGGGTTATTTCCCCCTCGAAAGGGGGAGGTTTCACAATCGCCGATTCACAACGGTGACAGGCAGACCATCAATATAGCGGTTTGCCACTGCTGTCTTTGATGTTGCTCTTCCATGCTGCACGTACCTGAGTGATCACTTCTTTTGGCAGAACAGCATAATCCAGATCTTTCGCCTGTTTTTTGCCTTTGTCATAAGCCCAATCGAAGAATTTCAGAACTTCGGTGCCATTCGAGGCATTTACCTGCTGTTGGTGGATGAGAATGAATGTTGTGGAGGTAATTGGCCATGCATTATCACCTTTCTGGTGTGTCAGATCCTGAGCAAAGCTGCTGCGCCAATCCACTCCTTTGGCCGCTGCACTGAAGTTCTCTGCCGTAGGTGCTACCACTGCGCCATCCGCTGAAACCAGTTTGGTGTAAGCGAGGTTATTCTGCTTCGCATAGGCGTATTCAACATAGCCAATCGAACCAGGCAGGCGTTGAACAAATGCTGCGATTCCATCATTGCCTTTGCCGCCCAAGCCGGTTGGCCATTTGACGGTAGTCCCCGCCCCAACTTTTTCTTTCCAACTACTGCTAACTTTGGACAAATAGCGGGTGAAGACATAGGAAGTCCCTGAACCATCCGCGCGACGGACCACGGCAATGTTCTGATCCGGTAATTTGAGGTCTGGATTCAATTTTGTAATAGCCGGGTCATTCCATTTCTTGATATTACCCAGATAAATATCACCGAGGGTTTTACCATCCAGAATCAATTGACCAGATTTGATGCCGGCAATGTTCACTGCCAGCACAATACCGCCGATCACTGTCGGAAACTGGAACAGAGCATCTGCGGCCAATTTTTCATCAGAAAGCGGGGCATCAGACGCACCAAAATCAACGGTATTGGCAATAATCTGCTTTACACCACCAGAAGAGCCGATGCCTTGGTAATTAATTTTGTTGCCAGTTTCTTTTTGATAAGAATCCGCCCACTTGGTATATACCGGTGCGGGAAATGTCGCACCTGCCCCCGTCAAGCTGGTGGCAGCAAATGAAGACAGGGATGTCATAGCAAATACAGCAACCATGAAGCTCGCCACGGTGGTACGCATTGGTTTCATACTCCCTCCTGCTGGGATACGTATCATTAATTAAAAACAAGTGTCAGATATCGTCGATAATCAGGTTCTTAGGTTAAGAAATGGATCAATGAGGAAAATAGATGAATTCAATGACAATAAAATGTATGAATTATGACATTTTTATGACAGGTCATTTTCAGGCGCTACTCATTTTGTATTCAATGGGATATATACACGAATGGAGAACCCCCGCTTTTCACTTTCTCCCACCTCAATATATCCCCCATGAAAATCGATGATGCGGCGGATTATTGCCAGTCCCAGCCCTACGCCGCCATTATTGTGAATACGGCGAACCCGCTCTCCCTGTACGAAAGGCCGGAACAGAGTAGCCACTTCTTCTTTCGTCATACCTGCGCCATTATCCTCCACCTGAAACCAGCCAAATTTTTCTGTTGAACCACTGCTGATTCGAATCCACCCATTGCCATAACGCTGGGCATTAGTGAACATATTGACCAGCACGCGTTTGATGGAAAGTGGATTGGCCAAAATGAAAATTGAGCTGGCGGACAAATGATTTTCGATATCTTCTGTACCGTGCTGCCCGGTTTCAATAACCGCTTCAAGCAATCCATTCAATTCACAGCATGCCATCGGCACATCCTGCCCCGCACGCTGATAGTCAATGAACTGATCAATAATGGCGTTGCACTCCTCAATGTCTCGATGGATGGATTCCGTAAGAAACGCTTCTTTTCCCTCCATCATTTCCATCGCCAGACGAATACGAGTCAATGGAGTGCGTAAGTCATGGCTCACACCAGCCACCAATACCGCCCGATCACGTTCCTGTGATTTCAGCCCCTCCGATATCTGGTTAAAAGCGCTAATCATCGAACGCATGGCTGGTGCTCCCACTTCAGGCAGGGGGGCGATCTTTCTTCCTTTTTCCATCTCTATGGCTGCTTTTTGCATAGCTTCCAGTAGGCGTTTCTGGGTATGGAGATACTGCCAAAACGCCACGAACACCGACAATGCAGCCGTAAAAACACTCATGAAGATATAAGGAAATACAACGCTGAGTGAGAGCTTTTCTATCATCACCAGCAACTGGGCGGCCAAATAGCTGACCAGCAGACTACCCAGCAACATCGCCAGCATCAAATACAAGGTATGGGGCAACAAGGCGCGTAGCGAAAGCCAAAGCCTTTTCATACTTTGCTTCCATCGGGAACAAAAACGTATCCCAATCCCCAAACCGTCTGGATATAACGGGGGTGGGCGGGATCTTCTTCAATCATGCGACGCAGGCGAGAAACCTGCACATCAATGGAGCGCTCCATCGCGCCATACTCACGTCCCCGAGCCAAATTCATTAATTTATCCCGTGATAATGGCTCGCGTGGGTGAGAAACCAAAACCTTCAGCACGGAGAATTCTCCACTGGTCAAAGGCAGTGGCTTATCTTGATGGAACATTTCACGGGTTCCGAGATCAAGTTTAAATTTTCCAAACCTAACCACCGCATCATCCGATGCAGGCGCTCCCGGTAGTTCATTAATCTGACGACGCAGGACTGCACGCATACGTGCCAATAACTCACGCGGGTTAAAAGGCTTGGCAAGATAATCATCAGCCCCGATTTCAAGACCAACAATCCGATCAACTTCTTCCCCTTTCGCGGATATCATGATGATCGGGATCGGATTATGCTGGCTTCTCAATCTTCGACAGACAGACAACCCATCCTCGCCTGGCAACATTAAATCCAGGACAATCAATTGAATGGATTCTCTAGTCAATAAGCGATCCATCTGTTCTGCATTCGCTGCGCTACGAACTTGAAACCCCTGCTCGGATAAATAGCGCTCCAATAACGCCCTCAAGCGCATATCATCATCAACAACAAGGATCTTATAACTCTCTTGCATGTTTCAGCTCCCAAGATGCTCCATGCCCGCAATATCCATTACTCTCACAGAAAACCCATAATCCAATAGAGACTAACCGCATGTATTTTAAGGCCATTCACGCCATTAGCAATAATTGCTTATGTTTTGGTTTTCTCTCCCTGTTCTCCTATCTACGTCACTCAATCTCCGTCATTTAATCGCCGTGATTTATGCCAAAGGCTGGTAACTAATTGCCAATATCCAGTAAGTCGCCATGCCGTTAGGGGTCATCACTGTAATTTCATCATCAACCTGCCTGCCAAGTAACGCCCTCGCTACTGGAGAATCAATGGAAATCCACTTCTTGGCAGGATCGAATTCATCCGACCCCACCAGACGAAAAATATGCTCTTCCGCATTTTCATTTTCGACTTTTACCCATGCGCCAAAAAAGACTTTTCCTTCTTGTCGCGGATCAGGGTCGACAATTTGCAGCACATCCAGACGCTTGGACAAAAACCGCACACGACGGTCAATTTCCCTTAATCTTTTTTTACCATAAATGTATTCTGCATTCTCCGAACGATCACCTAATGCGGCCGCATCTGAAACAGCCTGAGTGACTTTGGGACGTTCAACTTTCCAGAGATATTTCAGTTCTTGATCAAGCGCATGCCAACCTTCTCGGGTAATGTAGTTACTCTTGGCCATGAAAAACTCACTTGAGAAAAGATGATTAATGGCGGAGTACTATATCTCAACCCAAAAGATATTCGATGAATTCTGTCGCAACATGACCGAAATATCGCGCTAAACTGGAAATTATCGCTCTCAACACGTATAAATGGAGCCAGTTTGAACCACGCCTATATTATTTCAGATGATATTTGATCCTATCAGGCACTGTCTGATGATGTCCGAGGATATCTACAGGCGCTAAGAAAGTTGAAGAAAACAGACCATGAATGAATCTTTAAGTCGAATCATTGCCGGTGAGCTACAGGCTCAGCCACAGCAAGTCCAAGCCGCCATTACTCTTATTGATGAGGGAAATACCGTTCCCTTTATTGCCCGTTATCGTAAAGAGGCCACCGGTGGTCTGGATGACACGCAGCTCCGCCAGCTCGAAAACCGCCTCGGTTATCTGCGCGAACTGTCCAACCGCCGTCAGACTATTCTGAAATCTATTGAGGAACAGGGGAAGTTAACCGTTGAGCTCGCAGAAGCGATTAACATCACGCTGAGCAAAACCGAACTGGAAGACCTGTACCTGCCATATAAACCTAAACGCCGCACCCGTGGACAGACAGCCATTGAAGCCGGATTGGAGCCTCTGGCCGATCTGCTGTGGCAAGATCCGCAGCAAGAGCCAGAGCTGGCGGCAGCCGCTTATGTCAATGCCGACAAGGGCGTTGCCGATACCAAAGCGGCGCTGGATGGCGCACGTTATATCCTGATGGAGCGTTTCGCCGAAGATGCGGGTCTATTGGCGAAAGTACGCGAATACTTGTGGAAAAATGCCCATTTGGTGTCCAAAGTTGTCGAAGGCAAAGAGGAAGAGGGTGCTAAGTTCAGCGATTATTTCGATTATCACGAAGCCATCACCACGGTTCCCTCTCACCGCGCCCTTGCCATGTTCCGTGGACGCAATGAAGGTATCCTGCAACTGTCTCTGAATGCCGATCCACAATTTGAGGAAGCGCCGAAAGAGAGCTATTGCGAACAAATTATTACCGATCACCTCAACCTGCGCCTGAATAACGCCCCCGCTGACAATTGGCGCAAGGCGGTAGTGAGCTGGACATGGCGCATCAAGGTGCTGTTGCATCTGGAAACCGAACTGATGGGCACACTGCGCGAGAAGGCCGAAGACGAGGCCATCAACGTATTTGCCCGTAACCTGCACGATCTGATGATGGCGGCACCTGCGGGTATGCGTGCAACAATGGGTCTGGATCCAGGCTTGCGTACAGGGGTAAAAGTTGCCGTTGTTGACGCGACAGGTAAACTTATCGCCACCGACACCATTTACCCGCACACTGGGCAGGAAAATAAAGCGGCTGCAAGCGTTGCTGCCCTGTGTACCAAACACCAAGTGGAACTGGTGGCTATTGGTAATGGCACTGCATCCCGTGAAACCGAGCGTTTCTTTGCCAACCTCCAGAAACACTATCCTGATGTCACAGCACAGAAAGTGGTCGTCAGCGAAGCGGGAGCCTCCGTCTATTCCGCTTCTGAACTGGCTGCACTGGAATTCCCTGATCTGGATGTTTCCCTGCGTGGTGCCGTCTCCATCGCCCGCCGTCTGCAAGATCCGTTGGCAGAACTGGTGAAAATCGAACCAAAATCCATCGGTGTTGGTCAATATCAGCATGATGTCAGCCAGACCCAGCTTGCCAAAAAACTGGATACTGTGGTTGAGGACTGCGTAAACGGTGTCGGCGTTGACCTGAACACGGCCTCCGTCGCCCTGCTGACTCGCGTTGCAGGTCTGACCCGAACTGTTGCCCAAAATATCGTTAACTGGCGTGATGAGAACGGTCGCTTCGACAACCGTGACCAATTGCTGAAAGTTAGCCGTTTGGGGCCGAAAGCCTTCCTGCAATGTGCGGGCTTCCTGCGCATTAATCAGGGGGATAATCCGCTGGATGCTTCAACGGTTCACCCAGAAGCCTATCCAGTGGTTGAGAAGATCCTGACAACGATAGTACAAACACTGCCTGAATTGATGGGCAACCCAGCTAACCTGCGTAATTTGAACGCACAGGATTTCACGACGGAAAAATTCGGTATCCCAACCGTCACCGATATACTGAAAGAACTGGAAAAACCAGGCCGCGACCCACGTCCTGAATTTAAGACTGCCACGTTTGCCGATGGCGTTGAGACAATGAAAGATCTACAGGTGGGCATGATTCTGGAAGGTACTGTGACCAACGTGACCAACTTTGGTGCGTTCGTCGATATCGGTGTCCATCAGGATGGCTTGGTACATATCTCCTCCCTGTCCGATCGCTTTGTAGAAAACCCTCATACAGTGGTCAAAACAGGTGATATCGTGAAAGTGAAGGTGATGGATGTTGACCTGAACCGTAAACGCATTGCGCTGACCATGCGTCTTGATGAACAACCTGGCGAAAGGAACTCTCAAGGTGGCAACCGTCAGGAACGCAATGACCACGGTCACAACAGTAACGGCCGCAACGGAAATGACAGAAATAGTAATAGCAGAAACCGCCATAATTCCCGTCCTTCAGGTTCTTCACCTGTGGCTAACAGCGCCATGAGTGATGCACTGGCTGCCGCCTTTGGTAAAAAGCGTTAATCTCAGTTAATCACTTCCTGAACTGGCTCAATGGGGTCAGTTCAGGATGATACCTAATGAGATATACCCAATAGATTTCAAATATCACTAAATATATTTTTATTTAAATAAATTATTACATTGAGAAAATCAAATTTCTCAACCAATCTCTCCCCATGAAAAATCCATAATATTCATAATGATGATTCTATTTATTGCTAACGTTATAAATTTAAACAAGTTATGATGGCTGCCTATTTACATTAATATTTCGTATAATTCATTTCGCAATAAATCTCATCATAATGAGAGGTTATTGGAATAATACAAAAATATAACCAACTAACAAAACCAACATGTTCTACACCCAATAGATTTCAAATAGCCGCTAACCCGGCAGCCATTTGAAAAATAAAAGGTATCAAGAACAAATTCACACTGTTGAGGAAAAATTATGAACAAATACGTCCAAAGCAGTTTTGATTTACTCAGCAATATCCGTTTTTTCAGTCTTTCCACTCATGATCCAGATGCCGATTCAGTCTGGTCATCAACGATGTTTTATATTCCGAAATACAATCCACTGACACTGATCTGGTATTCAAAACAAGATACCCGACATTCACAAGAACTGCACATCAATCCCTGTGTCAGCGGTACCATCTACAGTAGCCGGGTCATGCCTGATTCATCGCTGGACTTGGCAGGGTCTCAATTCGTTGGTCATGCCTGCCAAGTCCCAGACGAGCAATTACAAGAGACATATGATTACTTCTTCCTGAAAACCTATCCTGATGAAAATATCAGAAAGAAGAAAGCTCGTCCTATCAGTGACTATCAAGGCCATGCAATACGCCGTTTCTATGAATTGGAAATTCAAGCATGGTGGGTATACGATTCCGACGCCTGGAGTCAGCATCAAGATGATGATCGCGTTCAGGTTCCGCTGGACGAACTACTTTATCCCCCAAAGGGAAGTGAAAGATAAAAAATCATTGATGAAACTAATGAAAAAATAAAAAATAACAAGCCCTGATAATAAACAGGGCTTGTGACAGCAATAAACTCCACCATCGTCATTCCCTTCATCATTTTGTCCCACTTATCAATTAAAAGTAATTTCTGAGAGTATTAAACAATTATCAGAATTATTTGTTTTCAATAAAATTGCCATTAGTTTGATTAATATCAATTTGTTTCAGTACTATTCCGGGATAAATAACCAGTATTGCAGTTGCATATTATTATCATTAACAATCAGAATTCAGGAGAGTTGCCGTACTTTTTCCTTGTGAATTCCCCTTTATTGAGGATAATAATTCTTATAATCAATTATATTTTCAGTTTTAATGGAGAGTTATATGGTACTTATTCCAGAACACAGATATAAAATTCTGGGATTTTCTCCAGAGATCAGCCCAGCTTACCGGCAAAAATTATTGTCACTCGGCATGCTACCCGGCTCAACATTTCAGGTCATTCGCTTCGCCCCGTTGGGCGATCCAATACAAATCGAAACACGCAGAGTCAACCTTACCCTTCGTAAACAAGATATGGCATTTCTCATGCTGCATGAAGATTTGGGCTAACAAAGCCCGGAGTCAATATGGTTTAGAACAAACCATAACCCACACACGTTTATAACTAGAGTGAAATAGTCGCTTCTTGATTGGCAGAAAGTATGATGAAACAATTAACCATAGGCCTGATCGGTAATCCCAATGCCGGCAAAACAACGCTCTTTAACCAACTCACGGGTTCCCGACAACGAGTGGGGAACTGGGCAGGCGTCACGGTAGAACGCAAAACAGGCCACTTTACCACCCATAACCATCAAGTCGATCTTGTCGATCTCCCTGGTACTTATTCCCTCACGACCATTTCTGAGCAAACCTCTATTGATGAACAGATTGCCTGCCACTATATCCTCAGTGGTGAAGCCGATATGTTGATCAATGTCGTTGATGCTTCAAATCTAGAGCGTAATCTTTATCTCTCTCTGCAATTGATTGAATTGGGTATTCCCTGCATTATTGCGCTGAATATGCTGGATATTGCCCAAAACCAGCATATCAATATTGATATTGCAGCACTGGAACAACGTCTCGGCTGTCCGGTTATCCCGCTGGTTTCTACCCGCGCCACGGGGATCGATGTACTGAAAAAAACCATCGATAATTATCCCCAGAAATCTAATCCGGTACAGGTTGAGTATCCTGATGAATTATTGCAGGAAATTGCCCACCTCTCCCACCAGATCACGGAGAAATTCAATCCACAACAGCGACGTTGGCTCACTTTGCAAGTGCTGGAAGGGGATATTTACAGCCGTGAAATTTCCGGGTTAACTCAGGCACAACTGGCCGAAAGCAAAGTACGCCTACAACCACAGATTGCAGAACCAGACCTCATCATTGCGGGCGCTCGCTACCAAATGATTAATGAGCTTTGTCTGTCTGTCATTGATACCCGCTCGGCCATACCGAACAAACTGACCCAAGTGTTAGATACCGTGATCCTGAACCGCTGGCTAGGTGTCCCTATCTTCCTGTTTGTTATGTACCTGATGTTTGTACTGGCCATCAATATTGGTGGCGCCTTGCAGCCAATCTTCGAAGGCGCTTCCGCCGCCATTTTCATCGATGGGATGCAGTGGCTCGGTCATACTCTCCATTTCCCGAATTGGTTGACGGTTTTCCTTGCCCAGGGGATTGGCGGGGGTATCAACACGGTGCTACCACTGGTGCCTCAA
Organism: Xenorhabdus lircayensis; assembly: GCF_016306625.1. Taxonomy (GTDB): domain Bacteria; phylum Pseudomonadota; class Gammaproteobacteria; order Enterobacterales; family Enterobacteriaceae; genus Xenorhabdus; species Xenorhabdus lircayensis. The sequence goes on from NZ_JACOII010000020.1 coordinate 116,425, forward strand.
ATTGGCATGATGTACCTATTCCTCTCCTTCCTTGAAGACTCAGGCTACATGGCGCGAGCGGCGTTTGTCATGGACAGGCTGATGCAAGCAATGGGGCTGCCAGGTAAATCTTTTGTCCCCTTGATTGTCGGCTTTGGTTGTAACGTACCTTCCGTAATGGGTTCAAGGACACTTGATGCCCCCCGTGAGCGTCTGATTACCATCATGATGGCACCGTTTATGTCCTGCGGGGCGCGGCTGGCGATCTTCGCCGTCTTTGCTGCGGCTTTCTTTGGCAAAAGTGGGGCAAGCATCGTTTTCTCCTTGTATATATTGGGGATTGCCGTTGCCATTCTGACGGGGTTACTTCTCAAATACACCATTATGCGTGGTGAAGCATCGCCATTTGTGATGGAACTGCCGGTTTATCACGTGCCTCATGCCAAAACTTTGCTGCTCCAGACATGGCAACGACTGAAAGGTTTTGTGATACGTGCGGGTAAAGTGATTGTCGCAGCAAGTATGCTTATTGGCGCTCTGAACAGTTTCTCCTTCTCAGGTAAGACCGTTGATAATATCAACGAATCGGCACTGGCTTCAGTCAGTAAGGTACTCACTCCCATACTGCACCCCATCGGCGTGCATTCCGATAACTGGCAAGCAACCGTCGGTCTTATCACTGGAGCGATGGCAAAAGAAGTGGTTGTGGGAACCTTAAACACGCTATATACCGCAGAGAACATCACTCAAGAGCCATTCAACCCAGATGAATTCAATTTGCTGGATCAACTGAAAGATTCCGTGGCAGAGACCTGGGATAGCCTGAAAGAAACTTTCACCTTAAGCGCGCTTTCTAACCCGATTGGGGCCAGCAAAGGTGATGGCGATATGGATCGCGGCCCTATGGGAACCATGAGCGCCAAATTTGGCTCTGCCATTTCTGCTTATAGCTACCTGATTTTCGTGCTGCTGTACGTGCCCTGTGTTTCCGTCATGGGGGCGATTGCCCGTGAAACCAGCCGGGGCTGGATGACTTTCTCCATCCTGTGGGGACTGAACGTCGCCTATTCTCTATCGGCGTTGTTTTATCAAGTCACCACGTTTTCTGCCCACCCAGAAAGCAGCCTGATCACAATTTCGACCGTAGTTCTGTTTAACGTGCTGGTCTTTATTGGTTTGCGCCGAGCACGCAGTAGAGTCACCGTAACATTCACTAACAGCACAGACCGTAGCTGCGAATGCTCAAACAGCAACTGCCACTAGTCGGAGTTCTGAATGATTAGCCTGCTGAAAATCAGAGATGCCGTTGCCCTTAATGGGCGCACTGATGCAAGGTCATTGAGCCATCAGTTTTCAGTACCACTGCCAATGGTGGAAGCCATGCTCAAGCAGCTTGTCATAATGGGTAAACTGGAGGAAGTGGATGCTTCCTCCTGCCTCAGTGGTGGCTGCAAGCAGTGCCCGGAAACACAGAAATGCGATACGAAAGTGTATCAATTGGCAGTCAAAAGTTAAGAGATTGCCTGCTTTATGGGGTTTGATAAGGCAAGTAAATTCTCCTTGAAATCATAACAATCATCCCGTTGTCGTAGTTGGTATTTCGGTAACGGGATGATTTTATTAAATCAGACTTTCAAGAGATTTGCGCCCAAATAATGCGCCAATACCGCTTGGGATATATTGAGTTTTTCACGAATAGATCTGATCTCATCAGGTTTCAACTCTTCTTTAGATTTAGCGGTAACCTGATGGTTTTTCAGGGTAATTTTTCCTTCGTTATATTGCTGTAAGCTCTCCATGCCTTCTTTAAGTTCAGAAAACAGTGATGCAGGCGATAAATATGATATGTTCTTTTTTTACTTGAATTGCCAAATTAAATCCCTTATTAACAAGCAAGAGCCTATTTTATATTGGAAATGAGTAATAAGAATAATGGCTTAGTCAAAAGTATCTTACTCAAGATTAAACAAAAAAATACCCACGCGAAAAATAAATTCATTCATTACAACTCAATTGAAAAATAAAAACTATTTTCTTATTATCTGATACGCGGCCTTCCAATATTAATAACCTGAGGATACTAATATGCCTAAAGAGTTATTCACTGCAACAGTCGAGTCAGCGGGTCATCTCAAAATGAAATGTTCATCGCGGGATTTTACCTTTCACATAGACGAGCCGAAAAATCTGGGTGGAACCGATGAAGCAATGAACCCAGTGGAAGCATTGCTTTCTGCTTTTGGTGCGTGCCAGTGTATTGTGGCAAAAAGTTTTGCCCGCAAACATAAAATCAATTTGATCGATATTCAGGTTAAAATGGAAGGAGAGCTGGATACCGATGGCTTCACAGGCAGAAATAAAAACACCAAACTGGGGTTTTCAAAAATCACCTCCAAATTTTATATCAAGGCAGATAATACCGAACAGGAGATCCGCGACTTTATTGCTTTTGTCGAAAGTAATTGCCCGGTTCTTGATACTATCGTTAATACACCAGAAATTGTAACCGAAGTTTATCCTGCCGAATAAATTTCCTTATTACCCATAACCGTTTAGTGTTATGGGTAATAGTTAGCGTTATAGATAATTTGTGATCATAAATAGTTATCGACAATTACCATCCCATGCTGGCAGCAAAATCCATTAATACTTCAACAAATTCATCAGGATGGGAAATAAAAGGCGCATGGGCGGCGTGTCGCATAATAACGGAATGCGTATTCGGCCACTCACCATCAAGCCGCGCAGCAATCTTGCGCGGAACCAGACCATCAAGATAACCATAAAGACGCAGGAAAGGTAATCGAAGCTGCAACAGCTCTGCCCTTAAATCATCAGTGCGCAGAATTTCCAAACCCGCATTGAGTACCTCCACTGTCGGCATCGGCTGATTCAGTATTACTGATTTCAGTAAACGAGAATCCTGACGAGCACTCTCTGTTCCCAATGTCTGCAACGCCAGAAAACGTTCGACAGTCTTCTGAAAATTTGCACTCAATTGATGTTCAAAGGCACTCAATACCTCAGGCTTAATCCCCGGCCAATCCCCATCAGTACTGAATTTTGGCGAGGAAGCCACTGTCACCAAACCCGCAACCTGTGCCGGATGATCCAGGGCAATCCGACTGGCAACCAATCCGCCCAAAGACCAACCCAGCCACAGGGCATTCTCTGGTGCCTGCTGCCACACCGTATCCGCCATTTCCGCCAGTGACATGGCCGGATACGACTGACTGCGGCCATAGCCCGGCAAATCCACCAGATGCAAGCGAAAATGTGAAGCCAATCGCGTTTCCACTGAATGCCAAACTTCAGCATTCAATCCCCATCCGTGCAACATCACAAGATCACGTGGTGCCTCACCGATTGTCTGCCAAAACAACTGTTCCATTGTTATGCTCACCTTATTTGTCACCAAGGAAGGAAACTATGCTAACAATGGTTGGATACTGTTGGCTATGCCATCAAAATTTGTATTTTGCCCATCATGGAGTCTGCCACGTCTGCCATCGCCAATTAAAACGGCTACAACGTGTCTGCCCGCGCTGTGCGCTGCCTTCTAAATCCAGAGACGTTGCCTGCGGGCGCTGCCTGAAACATCCCCCTCCGTGGCAACACCTGATTGCCATCACAGATTACACCCCGCCATTAAGCCAGCTTATCCAGCGATACAAGTATCACGGTACGCCGCAACTCGCGACAGTGCTGGCTCGCCTGTTCCTGCTGCATTGGTTACAAGGCTACCGTGAAGGCCGCTGGCACAAACCGGATCATATACTGGGCATTCCTCTGCACAGCAAAAAACGCTGGCAACGGGGGTTCGATCACATTGGGTTAATTACTCATCCCCTGTCGCGCTGGCTGCAATGCCCGTATCAGCCCGATCTTTTGCAACTCTCACGTGCTACACTCACTCAACGGGGCTTATCTGCCGCCCAGAGGAAAACCAATCTTAAACATGCCTTTCAATTACGGGGCGATTTTACCGATCAACATGTCGCGATTTTCGATGATGTGATCACCACGGGCACAACGCTGCATGAGGCCTCACAATTGTTGATTCGTGCAGGCGCCCGCTCCGTACAGGCTTGGGCAATATGTCGAACCTTGTAGTTCCTTTATAAATGGGCGTATTATAACCAACTAGAACAGTCAACTATTGAGCAAATGACATGATTAATATTACTGAAGCAGCGCAAGCGCACTTTGCCAAGCTACTGGCAAATCAAGAAACGGGCACACAGATCCGCGTTTTTGTGATTAATCCAGGAACCCCGACCGCTGAATGCGGCGTTTCCTATTGCCCACCGGATGCTGTTGAAGCCACTGATACCGAACTAAAATTTGACCAAATTTCTGCCTATGTTGATGAAATCAGTGCACCTTTTTTGGAAGAGGCCGTCATTGACTTTGTGACCGATCAACTTGGCTCCCAACTAACCCTGAAAGCCCCGAACGCCAAAATGCGTAAAGTGGATGACGATGCTCCGCTGATTGAGCGTGTTGAATACGTCCTACAATCGCAGATAAACCCTCAGCTGTCTGGGCATGGTGGGCGCGTCAGCCTGATGGAGATCACCGATGAAAGTTATGCCATTCTACAATTCGGTGGTGGATGCAACGGCTGTTCAATGGTCGATGTCACCCTGAAAGAAGGGATTGAGAAACAGTTGCTACAGATATTCCCTGAATTGAAAGGGGTGAGAGATCTGACTGAACACCAACGCGGTGAACACTCGTATTACTAATTATTTTTCTGTTTCTAAGCATTTTCTACCCGCATTTCCACGCCTTCCTAATGCAAACATTGGGAAGGCGATCAGGTCATACCAGACGACTATTAAGAAATGAATATATTGAAAATGAAAATTTGAGAAACTACATTGAGTATTTATGGACCATTTTCAAACGATAAACCCTGAGCAGGCTTACCAGCATTGGCTCGATAAAACCGCAGTCATGGTTGATATCCGTGACCCACAGAGTTTCCGTACCGGACACGCAACAGGCGCATTTCACCTCACTAATGAAACGCTCAATAACTTCCTGCAAGGAGCTGATTTTGACCAGCCGGTTATAGTGATGTGCTATCACGGCCATAGCAGTCAGGGAGCCGCTCAATATCTCATCAATATGGGTTTTGAGACAGTTTACAGTGTCAATGGGGGCTTTGAAGTCTGGCAGAGAGACTATCCTCACGCCATCCACACCCTATGAATCTTTAGCACACTCATTCCAATGCGATGACCCCCTGTGCGATTAACTTCAACTTAAGGCAGAGATAAGACGAGCAATGATCCAAGTAACCTCAATATCCAATCCTCGACTGGCTCAGGCCTTTATTGATTATATGGCGACACAGGGCATTCATTTGGCTATGAAGCCCACCAATGAGCCGTTGCTAGTCGAGCTATGGCTGGAAGATGACAGCCAATTAAGTCTAGTTGAACAGGAACTGCGCCATTTTGCCCGCGATCCACTCAATGAGCGCTATCAGGCCGCCAGTTGGCAAACAGGCAAATCCAGCCGCTCTTTCCAGTATCGTAACAACCTGAACTGGAGCACTCTCAAAAGTCAGTCCGGCCCTCTGACTATCTCCATGACAGCGATCTGCATTCTCGTTTTCCTTTGGATGCTGATTGCGGGTACACCCGATGTCATGAACTGGCTGGCATGGCCTAACAGTGATCAATATCTGGAGTTATGGCGTTGGGTCAGCCATGCCCTACTACATTTCTCGCTGCCACATATCCTCTTTAATCTCGTGTGGTGGTGGTATCTTGGTAGTCAAGTGGAACGGAAGATTGGTGCCGGAAAACTCCTTGAAATCACGATAGTATCCGCAGTTTTCAGTGGGTGGGCGCAGTCATTGTTCAGTGGTTCTCATTTCGGCGGGCTTTCTGGTGTGGTCTACGCGCTGATCGGATATGTTTGGCTAACGGGTGAAATTTCACCCAAACGCGGGGTCAGTGTTCCCAGAGGGTTAATCGCTGTCTCTGTCATCTGGTTATTGGTTGACTATTTCGATGTATTTTCATTAAACATCGCTAATGCCGCCCATGTTTCAGGATTAATCATCGGGTTATTGATGGGGCTGTGGGATAATTTGCGCAAACAAAAAAATCAATAATATCCCAAATAATTTTGGTCAACTATAATCCATCTACGCAAACATTAGGGGAATTTCGTGAAGCAAACTCAGCGACATGATGCAATAATCGAGCTGGTGCGCCTTCAAGGTTATGTCAGCACTGAAGAGCTAGTTGAACATTTTGATGTCAGCCCGCAAACCATCCGGCGTGATTTAAATGATCTCGCAGATAAAAATAAAATCCAACGTCATCACGGCGGTGCCGCGTTACCATCCAGCTCTGTCAATACCGCCTATCATGACCGTAAGATCATGTGGTCGGATGAAAAAGCCCGTATTGCGCAGCAAGTTGCCACCCAAATTCCAAACGGCGCAACCCTGTTCATCGATATTGGAACGACCCCAGAAGCCGTGGCACATTCCCTGCTCAATCATCGCGATTTACGGATTGTCACCAATAACCTTAACGTCGCAACCCTGTTTATGGGCAAAGAAGATTTCCGGCTGATTTTAGCTGGTGGTGAAGTGCGCTCCCGCGATGGTGGCATCATTGGTGAAGCAACGCTGGATTTCATTTCTCAATTCCGCCTTGATTTCGGCATTCTTGGGATCAGTGGCATCGATAGCGATGGCTCCCTGCTGGAATTCGATTACCACGAAGTCCGCACCAAACGTGCCATTATCGAAAATTCCCGTTGTGTCATGCTGGTGGCCGACCATTCGAAATTTGGCCGCAGTGCCATGGTTAACCTCGGAAACATGAACCTGATTGATTTTCTCTTCACAGATAAAGCTCCCCCTCCTGGCATCCAGAAAATCATTGAGCAACACAGCGTCAAACTGGAGCTGTGCTAATCACCTTTTATTTAATGGTATTCCCCACCTGAAATGTTGGTGGGGGATCTCTTCCTGTCAATATCTCCTCTCAGATTTGCCTCTCATAAATTCCTTATTAATCTTATGTGTATGCTAAAGATTTGTTACCTGTATCACGTGAATATGTTTTTTCTGAGTTAATGGTTGGCGATTGATGGATTTTTGATTACAATCTTTGAGCGAAAACGAACATTAAAGAACTGTTTCGAACATTTCAGAGGGTATGCAATGGAAACCAAAGACTTGATTGTAATCGGCGGCGGAATTAACGGCGCTGGTATTGCGGCAGATGCTGCTGGCCGGGGACTTTCTGTCCTGCTATTGGAAGGTCAAGACTTGGCCAGTGCGACTTCGTCTGCCAGTTCCAAACTGATCCACGGTGGCTTACGCTATCTGGAGCATTATGAATTCCGTCTAGTCAGTGAAGCGCTGGCAGAACGTGAAGTGCTCTTGAGACTGGCTCCCCATATTGCATTCCCGATGCGTTTTCGCCTGCCACACCAGCCACACCTGCGCCCAGCCTGGATGATCCGCATTGGACTGTTCTTGTACGATAACTTGGGTAAACGCGTTAGCTTACCGGGCAGCAAGGGGCTGAAATTTGGTGCAAGTTCGGTGCTGAAACCGTCCATCACCCGTGGCTTTGAATATTCCGACTGCTGGGTTGACGATGCACGTCTGGTTGTCCTGAACGCGCAGGAAGTAAAAAAACACAGCGGCGAGGTACGTACTCGCACCCAAGTGACCCGTGCATGGCGTGAAAATGATTACTGGATGGTTGAGGCCAAAGACCTCACAACGGGCGAAACTAACACATGGCGCGCGAAAGGCTTGGTCAACGCGACTGGCCCGTGGGTGAAAAACTTCTTCGACAACAGCCTGCAACTGAAATCGCCTTATGGTATTCGCCTGATCAAAGGCAGCCATATTGTTGTTCCTCGTGCTCACGATGAGCCACAGGCTTATATTCTGCAAAACGAAGATAACCGCATCGTGTTTATCATTCCATGGAATGACGAGTTTTCCATCATCGGTACGACCGATGTTGAGTACAAAGGCGATCCCAAAGAAGTCAAAATTGGCGATCAAGAGATCGACTATTTGCTGAAAGTTTATAACGACTACTTCAAAAAACAGCTTGGTCGCAATGATGTGGTTTGGACTTACTCTGGCGTTCGCCCACTGTGTGATGATGAGTCCGATTCACCACAAGCGATCACCCGTGATTACACACTGGATGTTCAGGATGAACAAGGCCAGACACCATTACTGTCCGTATTTGGCGGTAAACTGACGACTTATCGTAAACTGGCTGAGCACGCGATGGAGAAACTGGTACAGTACTATCCAAATGCGGGTCAGGCATGGACTAAGAATGGCAAGTTATCGGGCGGTGAACTGGAAGGCTGTGACCGCGATGGTTATGCACGTTTACTGCGCCAGCGTCACAATTGGTTGCCAGAAGGCGTGGCACTGCGTTATGCCCGCACTTACGGCAGCAATAGCCAAATCATCCTGAAAGGTTCAGAAGCACTGACCGATCTCGGTGAATTCTTCGGTCATGGCTTGTATGAGGCTGAGCTGCGTTATCTGGTCGAACACGAATGGGTAACACAGTTGGATGATGCTATCTGGCGCCGTACCAAACTGGGTATGTGGCTCACTGATGAGCAGAAACAGCGTGTAGCTGATTGGCTGGCACAGAACGCAAAATCCGCCCAATTGCAAGGCTGATTTAGCGTGAGTAAAAATGGTGATAGTTTTTTATCGCCATTTTTCATTTATCCCCATAATAACGGCTTATCCCCATCCTATAAGTTTCTTTCTGCTCATAAATGTTCCCCAAAATACCATAAAGTTTCGAAATCAATCATCCCTATTTTTCATCTTATTCAACTGGTTATGCCGTACGCATATTTTTGTCATAGTGATAATATGTTGAAGATAAATTTGATATATCTAAACCCAAATCTTCTGGAATAAATAAATACAATATTTTTTCTCATATTATTAACTCCAATTACATAATAACTCACCTAACATCCGATAACATAAAGTACCAACCTCCATCATTGCTAAATGTATATCCTTATTTAATTATTAAGTTTTTATTACCAAAAATATTTTCTTTATCATTTTATTCCATGCAAAAACGGAATAATCTTCTCAGTCAAAGCTTGCATAATATCAATGAGTGGATCAACGTCACCGTGCCCGACTAATGTTGGGCAGCATACTCGACCATGATAAGCAAAACTACTGGACGCATTTCTCTGCCACTGTCTTCAACTTCAATCGAAATATTATTCACTGTAATTTTCACAAATGGCAACCTTTTGATTTATAAACGGTCGAAAATATAAACCCGAAATAAGCTAACTTTATTATTGAATTTTACGATATGGAAAACTCATTTTTAACACAGTTAAATGAAATATCCGCAGCCGGATCTTTCATTGATTCATACAAAAATAACGTGCAGAATATAGTCTAATTATTCTGTCACATGATAAATAGTGTAGCAAAAATCACCATCTAGACAGAAAAATACAGCGGACAGATATGGGTAATACGCCCATATTCCCTATATTCTCCCATAATGATGATTTTTTATATCTTCAGAACAAAATTAAAATACATCTTCAAAAGATTGATAATATTATACTTTATCATTTTTTAAATTTTCATTTTTTTTATAATTGTGATATTACTCCCCTTTCTTTAATTCGCTTATTGCGATTTATGTTCAAATTTATGAAGATAAACGAGAATGGGTACAAACTTGTAATGATGAGTCAAACATTCATTAAAAAAGAGGGGATTGCACAGTCGTTTCTGGCTCGGTATCTCCTCTCAGAACAATGTGGCAATCGGCTGAAAACCATAGAGTTATTAGCTAAAGAATGTGGTTTGTCCGTAGGTTTGATGCAAGCAGCATTAAAATCTCTCGAACAAGCACAGGCGGTTGGGATTAAGCGTCGTGGTCGTAATGGTAGTTTTCTTGCACAGATAAACCATAAATTGCTCTTGAAGTATGCCGATATCGGCAATGTGGTCTGTGCAATGCCGCTTCCTTATACTCGCGCTTATGAAGGGCTGGCAAGTGGTTTGAAAGCATTGTGTGCTGGCGTTCCTTTTTACTTTGCACACATGCGTGGCTCGGATATCCGCATTGAATGCTTACTAAATGGCGTTTATGACTTAGCAGTAACATCAAGACTTGCCGCAGAGCAGTACCCAGAAAATAAAGATATATATATTGCGCTTTCACTAGGGACACAAAGTTATACAGACAGGCATAGGTTAATCTTTCGTCATGGCGAAATGGAATCCATTCGCCGCGTTGGATTAGACAGTACCTCAGCAGACCAAAAAATAATGACAAAGCAATATTTTGCAGGAAAAGAGATTGAATTGGTCGAGGTCTCCTATCACGAATGCCTGAATCAAATCATAAAAGGCCACATTGATGCGTCTATTTGGAACGTTGGACAAGGTCATGAGCTGATTTCACAGGGCCTCATGACGCAGCTTCCCGGCGACAGTGAGTGTTTTATCAAAGCTTCTGAAGCCGTCATCCTTGCCCGTAAGGATAATATCCCCATCCAGCAACTCCTGCATACTATGATTGACCGGGACGCACTGCTAACCCATCAACAAAACGTAGTAGCAGGCACCATAGAACCCGTTTATTAAAACTCGATCAGCCGAGATAATCAGTTGATTAACACCGACGTATAACAAAAAGCAATGGTAGAACAACGGTTAGCTATCCTGCTACAAGGCGGCGTTATTGATCAAGATATCTACGATAACATGCTGGATGTTGTGCATGATCTAGAAGATATCTGGCTCATCCCTGTCCGTCATCCACAAGGCGAAATGGCGCTTACCCACATGGCAAGTGCTTTCATGCGTTCACGTCGTGGTGAAAGAGTTTCTCCACTGGAGAAAAAAATACAGGCAGAAATTGAACAATCTGAGCATTATAATCAATTAGTTACCATTCATCGTTCTCTGATCGAAAAATTTACAGTAACGTTACATCCCAACGAAGAAGGCTATCTGTTAGTCAATTTATATGGTTTAATACTTTCGATCGAAAGAGATTAGCTTCTGATTACTCTATAAATTTTCAAAAAAATGAAGATTAATGCCTTCAAAGAAAATGTTGATTTTCACACAGCCTTGCTGCTTTGCAGACATGAAGGGAAGCCTATGTTTATTGATGCCTTGAAAAAACAGAACCCCAAATTGGTTGAAGTTGCAAAAGAACTTTGGCAACAGGGCGTAATATTGCCAGATACTTACATCATTGATGTCGATCAGGTCTTGGATAATGGCCGACGCTTGCTGCAAGCCGCAGAGCAATACGGCATTGAACTCTATTTGATGACCAAACAAATTGGGCGTAATCCGTGGCTGACCAAAAAGTTGATTGAACTCGGTTATCGCGGTGTCGTGGCTGTCGATTTCAGGGAAGCCTATAGCCTGAGCCAGCATGACATCCCCCTATGCCACATCGGTCACTTGGTGCAGACACCGACGCATTTAATAGAAACCATGCTCAAGCATAAGCCGGATATCATCACGGTATTTTCCCTTGAAAAAGCACAAGCCATTTCTGATGCTGCGGAGAAGCTGGGCCGAATACAGCCCATTATGCTGAAAGTGTTCGATAAACGAGATACCGTCTTTCCCTGTCAGGAAGCTGGCATCATCTTCAATGAGCTTGATGCCGTTGTGGACGCCCTAAAACTCATGCCGGGAATTAAATTGAGCGGCCTGACACATTTCCCATGCCTATCATGGGATGCGCGATATCAGACAACCTTACCTACCACCAATTTGCTCACCCTCATTCGTGCACGAAACCGACTTGAACAACTCGGCATTAAACTTTCACAAATCAATGCCCCTTCAGCCTCAAGCTGTAACACCATACCATTACTGGCCAAATACGGCGCCACCCACCTTGAGCCCGGTCATGCCTTGACCGGCACTGTCCCCGCCAATATCAGTGGCCAAGAGCCGGAACATATCTCGATGGTCTATGTCACGGAAGTTTCTCACCACTACGATGGCAATAGTTACTGCTATGGTGGCGGTTACTATAAACGTGGACATATGAAACATGCCTTGGTTTTCCCTGAGCGTTCAATCTCCCCCAAAAAAGTGCGCATACTGCGCTTGGGCGAACCCTGCATTGACTACCACCTCCCGCTGTCAGGCACACACCCTATCGGCAGCCCGGTGATTATGTGTTTCCGTCCCCAGATTTTCGTAACCCGCAGTGATGTCGCCCTTGTTTCGGGTATTCAATCGGGCTCTCCAAAACTTGAAGGCATCTATGATAGCCAAGGAAATTGGAAAAATAGTGGCTACCCTCAATAGTCCCTAAGCAGAGGTATTACATATAATATTATCCCGACCTTAAAGAATGTTATTTTCGCTATAGTGGATTTACCGCATGATTTTGCGTGACGACTTTATGAAATCGTATTCCCATAACACAGCCATTTATAAAATAATTATTTATGAAGATAGTTATGGGATACTAAAAACAGACTGGGGATACGCCCACACATTCCGCTTCGTATTCCTCATCCGGCACTGATGCAGTTGAAGGCACACTCAAGCAGCGGGATATCAAAGATATCAAGTTGAACGTCGGGGGTGACACACTGCAATCTTCATCAGACAATCGCTCTGTTAATCATCATTTGGCAGTAAAAACAAATCGCTGTATTGACGCTTCCGGCTATACCTATGTGCATGAACATCTGCATATCGATCTCTCTGGTGCGAAAGGCAGCCTCGATTGTCGATTGGATCAGTACGATCTGATCGCAGATGAGCTTCGCCATCTCTACACCCTTGGGGTACGGAACATCGTGGAGATGACTAACCGTTACATGGGACGCAATGCGGCTTTTCTGCTGGATTTAATGCGTGATACCCACATCAATATCATTGCCTCGACAGGTTACTATAAACAGCCCTTCTTCCCTGCCCATTTCAATGAATTATGCATACAGGCAATTGCCGATAACATGATCGCTGAAATTGAAACCGGCATTGATGGCACCGCATTAAAAGCCGGGGTGATCGCCGAGATCGGCTCCAGCCTTGGGCAAATCACGGAAGATGAGCAAAAGGTATTTGCAGCGGCGGCGTTGGCACATCAGGCAACGGGTTGCCCCATTTCTACCCATACCACATTAAGCACAATGGGACGTGAACAACTGGCACTGCTGAAAAGATTTGGCGTATCCCCCGAACATATAGCCATCGGCCATTGCGATCTGAGAGATAACCTAGACACCATCATTCCGCTGCTGGAAGCTGGGGCATGGGTGCAATTCGATACGATTGGCAAAAATAATTATTATCCAGACAGTGGACGCATTGCCATGTTGCAGAAAGTCGCCAAATGTGGGCTACTTGATCAAGTCATGCTTTCCCAAGACATCACTCGCCGCTCTCATTTGAAAAGTAATGGGGGAAATGGATTCGATTACCTGTTAACCGTATTCGTTCCCATGTTGCTGGAAGCTGGTTTTTGCCAAACGCAGATAAATCAGATGTTACGCGATAACCCTGCACGATTTTTTCAGCACAGATGATTTTTCCAACACAGTAAAAAAACATAATTTATTAAAAAACAATTAAATACAAAGAGAGGGATAACAACATGAGATTTGTCGTTGGTGGACAAATAGAGAAAGAGACAATAGCCGAGGGTATTCGTCAACTGGCAGGAGATAAAGCCACTTCCATTACAGTCATGAATGACATCGAAGCAGCGATGGCAATTAAAAATGGAGATGCAGATTACTACCTTGGCGCATGCAATACCGGTGGAGGTGGTGCACTGGCAATCGCCATCGCCCTTATCGGATTAGATCAATGTGCCACCATCGGCATGCCGGGCAAAATCCTGTCTGACGACGAGATTATTGCCCATGTGAGAACAGGCAAAAAGGCATTTGGTTTTACGGGTCAGGATATTGATATCGTCCTGCCTGTGATCATCAACACCATCATCTCACTGTAAGGAGCCTATCATGCAACATCTCCATGATTTCATGATGAAATTGATGGAAGTTGACCCTTTCAAAGCAGGATTATTGGCAGCCATCGGAGCCATTGCCGCCATGATGGCAAACCGCGGTATCGCCGTTTTCCATGATGGCCTGCGTCCGCTGCTACCGGAATACCTTGAAGGACGAATGAGCCGCAAGGTACTCGCCGCAACCAGCTTCGCCTTGAGCATCGGTTTAGTGGTAGGTTTCGGTATTCCCTTTTCACTCGCCGCTCCGATTGTTCTGGTTCACAGTCTGTTACTCGGTACTGACATGATCGGTATCTGGTGTGCCAACAGCCGCAGGGGCTTTATCGCCTCCGGTATCATCGGCGCTCTGTATGCCATCGCCTTGCTGGCTGGCTTGCGTTCGGTAGTGGAACTGTTTGCCATGCTGCCGGTGAATTTCACCGATGATCTCAAGAAAGTGGGTGATCCGATTGTAGCCTGTTTTGCCCTGTTCCCAGCTATGGTCGTCGGCTATCAATATGGTTATCGCAAAGGGCTTTTGGTCATGCTCACCGCACTAATCGGCTATCTGGCAACCAAAGCCATTGGCCCATTGAGCTTTGGCGGTATGATCGAAAAACCCGTCAGTATCGACCCCAATGGTGCCGCACTGCTGCTATCGATGATTGCCATGTTCTACTTTGCAATGCGTGAGCGTCCAGCTCAGTCAGCGGAACAAAAAGGCGCCAATGAAGTTTTGGTCGGCCTGTTCTCAACCCGCATAGAACGCATCCAGAAAAACAAATGGCTGCTGATCCTGTGTGGTGGCTTGACCGCCAGTGCTGCAACCATGTCCTTTAGTCTGCTGGCTGAAGGCCCCGTTTCCCTGCAATTGATGGCGCAAGGCGAGCAAACCAACGCATTGCTGGTCGCACTGGCACGTGCTATCAGCTTTATCCCTTTGGTGGGCACGACAGCGATAGCCACGGGAGTTTACAGCCCGAATGGCATGAAATTCGTGTTTGTGGCAGGGCTGGCGACCAATAACCCGTGGATTGCCTTTATCGCGGGCGGTATCACCATGTTTATTGAGATCCAGCTACTGGCGAAAATTGCGATCTGGCTGGATAAATACCCTGGCGTGAAAGCGTGTAGCGGACATATTCGTACCGCGATCACCAAAATGCTCGAAGTTGCCTTGCTGGTTGGTGCTATGATTGCCTCCAACGCTATTCTGCCGGGTATGGGCTTTATGATCGTGGCGGGTATCTACCTGCTCAACCGTACTTCCAAACGTCCTTTAGTGGAAATGGCAATCGGCCCAATCGCAACAATTACCGTGGGTATTCTTGCTAACCTGCTCTTTCTGCTAGGAATAAAATAAGAGATGAAAACCTATCCATTGCAAAGTATGACGATGGCACAAGCGCAACAACAACAGTTTAAGCTAGTGGATATTATCTGTCGTCACTTTCCGGGTGCTGATTTTCTTTCGCAAGGTGATCTGGGCTTAGTCCCAGATCTTCACCAGCCACGGATGACCCGACGCATTGAAGCGGTAATCGCGGAGTTTTTTAGCGCTGAAGCGGCGGCCTTTGTCAATGGAGCAGGAACTGGCGCATTACGCGCGGGGCTGGCCACCTTAATCAGCCCCAATGCGACACTACTTGTGCACAATGCGCCGATTTATCCCACAACCAAAGTGTCGATTGAACACATGGCACTTCACGTCGTCCATGCGGATTTCAATCACACAGAACAAATTGCAGCCGCCATCCGGCAATACCAACCTGTGGCCTGTCTTGTCCAGCATACTCGCCAGAAGATGTCTGACAGTTATTCCCTGCAAGAAGTGATTGGCACACTGAATCAATATCACATTCCTTCGTTGGTGGATGATAACTATGCGGTCATGAAAGTAACACAAATTGGCTGTGAATATGGTGCAACACTCTCCACATTCTCTTGCTTTAAATTATTGGGGCCGCAAGGCGTTGGAATCGTTGTTGGAAAACAAACGGCCATTGATACCCTGCGCCACAGTATGTATTCCGGTGGCTGCCAGATACAGGGTTATCAAGCAATGGAAGCCTTGCGCGGTATGGTATTCGCGCCAGTCATGCACGCAGTGCAGGCAGAAGTTAACGATGAGCTGGTTACTCGCTTGAATCAAGGGGAATTACCACAAGTGAAACAGGCACTTCTCGCCAATGCCCAATCTAAAGTATTATTGGTGGAATTTCACGAACCCATCGCAGAAAAGGTACTTGCCACAGCCCATACATTCGGAGCACTACCTTATCCGGTAGGCGCAGAATCAAAATTTGAAATCCCGCCCCTGTTTTACCGCATTTCCAGCACTTTTCGTCAAACAGATCCCACATTGGAACAGCGTATGATCCGCATCAATCCCAATCGCAGTGGAGCAGATACCGTGATGCGTATTTTACGGGGAAGCTGTCGGTTGAAATATGAGAAATGGAACGTTGGATGAAAGCTGCCGATTATTGGCTCGGAGAATAGAAGATGAACACCCATAGAAACTTTACATGCAAGTAATTATAAAAGAAAAAATATAACGCCTGATTACCATTTAACTGCAAAAACAAACCACTGATATACTTTCTGTCACTACATCACATAAGGTATTTCATCTGTTTTTATTATCTACCCACTGTTTTGGTATCGTTAATCCAAAACAAAAAACATTATCAGGCGTTAATAACTAAATTTAGTTTACATTATGTATTAGCACTTGATTTGGCTTTGGTCAACCCGAACCCTTCTTATAATTAATAAAATATTCTTAATTTTTCAAATTGCTTTTATTAGCTATCCTCAATCACCCCAGTCACAGTCACATAGTTGGTTACGCTTCTGGGAATTTACTCCGATAGTTATTAATGTGACATACATCACTATAATATGAAGATTCATTATTACAGTAAATAGATCTATCAACATAGCAAGTGAATTGCTTTTAAAGAGATAATCCCCTATGAACATACCAAAAAAAATTCATTACTTCTGGGCCGGGAATAATATACCAGAAAAACACTTGAGAAATATCATAGAGATTAAATATGAAAACCCAGGTTTTGAAGTCAATATCTGGGGGGATAATAATAAAAACTCGTTAATTATAAACACATTAAGAAGAATGAAATTTAAACATCATGGCAATGCTATTGATATTGGTGAAATACCCGTTAATTTTACTTATAGGAATATTGAAACAGCTTTTAGATTTCTATCTCAACAAGCTAATTATCTGAGCTCGATTCAACATCCAGAATTAAATTGCTTAAGCTTCTTTAACAATCATAGAAAAGAAGAAAAAAACACGAGGAGCTATGGAGATTGCATTGATTTGATTAGTTATTTACAGCATATATATCGTCTTAATCTAAACGGTAATTATCATAATTATGCATCAGCCAGTGATATTGCACGTTTAGTTATTTTATATATGGAAGGTGGAATATATCTTGATACTGATGTCGAATTAAGTGATCAAGATATAAGAGGTATTCTTGAGAGAAAAAGCGCTAGATTTTCAGATCTATATCTTCAGTCTGATATGGGGATCGGTGACAGTTCGGGGCTAGGTTGGTATTCTGGCATCCCCTATAATGAATTTGGAAATGCTATTATTGCATCCCTTCCCCAATCAAAAAAAATTTTAAACCTTTTATTACACATGGCCACTATGATGAAAAGACATCATCTTTCTATTCAAATAAATCAATCATCTAAAGCCAATGAAATCAATAAAATAAAAAGAACCAATAAATCCAATGAAATAGATAAAAGAATAGACTTGGCCCTAAAACTTCAAAAATCCAATCACATCCATCTGAATATGAAATGCAGTATGCAAGATCCTGTATGGAGAACAGGACTTGATAAATATTCAAACGACAATAGTGAACTCGCTCGTCAGAATACGCGAATTGATTATACTATGAGAATGACAGGACCTAGTTTTATTGACGATAATCTTAATCCCAAACAAAAAAGATATTTCCCCCAAAAGTATAAACTTATGTCTAAATATCAAAATGATGGAGTTTTTAAAGATGTCGATGATGCGGGAGATTGGGCCTGTATTAAAAAAAAATACTCAGATGAAGATCCATTCAGCTAGACACTATTGTTGTTGGCAACTTGAACACAGTTCAAATGTAGAATGATAAAAAACACCACCAAGAGAATAGGTGGCAAGTATACAGATATATCACTTTAAAATGATATAAGTGTCCACTTAAATGAACCAAACTACAGCCATTCAGTGCTTAAATAAGCTCGATCAACAAAGTCGTTACGTCTTTACCAGTAAAGATCTTGCCAAACTGTTTTCAGAAGACAACAAACGTGCTTTTGAAGTCAGATTGAGAATTCAGCATGTATTTGCTGGCAACGTTTTGGAATAATTCTTCCAAAAGTTACAACTCACATACGTTACCAATACAATTCAGCCTGAATTTAAACTTTAGAAGCCTGAGGATGTTTGTTAAAGAATAGCAGTGGTGATCCTCAGGCTTTTCCATTTCCTTGATTTAACAAATCTGAGATTCAATTACCTCAACCGCCCCCCTACACCAAAGCCGCAAAATCCCCCTGTTGCCGCTCCACCAGCGTGAGGATACTGTAAAGCGCCACAGGTTGTTGCTCCTGATTCAACACCTGCACATCCCACACCACAACACCGTGTGGTTTATCTTCTGGACTCTTCTGGGCTTTTTTAATCTTCTTCTTGCAAGTCAGGCGTACCTGAATGGTATCGCCAATCTTGACTGGCTCAATGAAACGCAGGTTTTCCATACCGTAGTTAGCAAGCACAGGCCCAACCGCGCCATCAACGAACAAACCCGCCGCAGCTGATACGACAAAATAACCGTGTGCTACACGCTCGCCGAACAAAGATTCTGCCGCACCAATTTTATCCATGTGGGCATAAAAATGGTCCCCACTCAGGCAGCCAAAATTAACGATATCCGCCTCGGTGACAGTACGGCGAGCGGTCAGCAGACTTTCACCGATCACAAGCTGTTCGAAGTATTTGCGGAATGGATGTATCGGATCTTCCTTCACTTTTGCACCGCGAACCCACTCACGGCCAATCGCTGCCAGCATACTGGGGCTACCTTGAATCGCAGTGCGCTGCATATAGTGTTTCACGGCACGCAACCCACCTAATTCTTCACCACCGCCCGCACGCCCTGGTCCGCCATGTACCAACATGGGCAGTGGCGAACCATGTCCTGTGGATTCCTCAGATGCCGCTTCATCCAGCACCAACATACGCCCATGAGCACAGGCCGTCGCGCGGATCACCTGTACAGCAACCTGCTCATCCGCCGTAACCAATGACCCCACCAAACTGCCCTGTCCCATCATCGCCAATGCGATCGCCTGTTCGGTATCCTTATATGGCATTAACGTGGAAACTGGCCCGAAGGCTTCCGTACCGTGTACCACCTGATTTGTCATGGGATCAGCGCAATAGAACAGAGTCGGCGGATAGAATGCGCCATTACTGTTGCTGTTGCCTGTCAGTACCAATTTATCCAGTGAACCACCACACAAGAGTTCACAACCGCTATTGTGCAATTCGTTGACCTTCGCCTGTACCTCATCACGCTGTTCCAGACTAATCAACGCCCCCATGCTTACTTCCGGCAAGGCGGGATCGCCTACCGTCACACCGGACAACCGTTTGAGCAACGCCTGTTTGACCGCCTCCATTTGGCTGGCGGGCACAATAATACGCCGGATAGCCGTACATTTCTGGCCTGACTTGACGGTCATTTCACGGACAACTTCCTTGACGAATACACCAAATTCCGGCATTTCAGGCATAACGTCCTCGCCTAAAATGCAGCAGTTAAGAGAATCCGCTTCCATCGTAAAGGGAATGGATTTTTCTGCCAGCCGCGGATGAGCACGCAACTTCTGTCCCGTTTGTGCCGACCCCGTAAAAGTCACGGCATCCTGATAATCGAGATGATCAAACAGATCGCCAATACCACCGCAGATCAATTGCAATGCCCCCTCCGGCACCAGACCGCTGTCGATGATCATTTTCACCATCGCCTGTGCCAATTGGGCAGATGCCGTAGCGGGTTTAATCATCGCTGGCATACCCGCCATCCACGTTGGCGCTAGTTTTTCCAGCATTCCCCAGCAAGGAAAGTTGAAGGCGTTGATATGCAGTGCAACACCGGGGCGGGAAGTCAGCACATGGCGAGCCATAAACTGAGATTGTTTAGACAGCGGGATCATCTCATCTTCCGGCCACAGAGTATCGTCCGGCAACTCACGCCCCGCCAACCCTGCATAAGAGAAAAGCGTCGCAACGCCCCCTTCAATATCCACCCAGCCATCCGAACGGGTCGCACCAGTCTCCACGGAAATGGCATACAGTGCTTCTTTATTGGCGAGCAGATGCTTTGCAACCGCTTTCATCATCTGCGCACGTTGCTGGAACGTCATTGCTGCCAGCGCCTTCCCACCTTTTTCACGGGCATACACTAAACTCTCTGCCAATGGCAATCCCTCTGAAGATACCTGATACAAGGCTTCGCCGCTTACTGCATGATGAATGGTTCTGGTGTTGCCCTGCCCATAAATCCAAGCCCCACAAATGTAACTCGTTAACTGTTGCATTCTTTTCTCCACCAATCTCATTAATGAATCATTCATTAAGTAACAGCATTCTATTTATGTATCATATATTTCATTAACAAGACCACTAATGGAATTAACAAAATCAAAACATTTGCACCCGATCACTTGTCAATATTCTTGCCTTCATCCAACAATAAAAATTAATACTTTGTTTTAAAAGGAATAAAAATTCATATTGTGATGTGTACGACAAATATACAGATGAAACATTTGATATTTTTGTTAACAGTTTATAGATTTAGGGTTAACTAAAGTGATTCATTTTTATATGAAATTATAAAAAATAAGAATCATAATGGAGACCAAAATGACAACTGACCCACTTCAGACCCACTTTGACGCCAAGATCGCTGCAGATCTGTCCATCGAGGCCAAAGACTGGATGCCTGAAGCCTATCGCCAGAATCTGATACGCCAGATCGGTCAACACGCACACTCGGAAGTGGTCGGCATGTTACCGGAAGCCAACTGGATCACCCGCGCCCCGACGCTACGCCGCAAAGCGGTACTGCTGGCTAAAGTACAAGATGAGGCAGGACACGGGCTTTATCTCTATAGCGCCGCAGAAACACTAGGTTGTACCCGTCAGGATATCTACCAAAAGTTATTAAATGGCAAGATGAAATACTCCTCTATCTTTAACTATCCCACACTCAATTGGGCAGATGTTGGGGTGATTGGCTGGCTGGTGGACGGTGCAGCAATTATCAATCAAGTTGCCTTGTGCCGCGCCTCTTACGGCCCCTATGCCCGTGCGATGGTAAAAATCTGCAAGGAGGAGAGTTTCCACCAGCGGCAAGGTTATGAGGCGGTCATGGCTCTGGCGAATGGCAGCGAAGCCCAACGTGCAATGTTACAAGACGCCATCAACCGTTTCTGGTGGCCGACGCTGATGATGTTTGGCCCCAATGACAATGATTCTCCCAACAGCGCCCAAAGTATGGCGTGGAAAATCAAGCGATTCAGCAATGATGAACTACGGCAAAAATTCATCGACAACACCGTTCCCCAGTTGGAAGCACTGGGCATGGCAGCGCCCGATCCTGATCTGGCTTGGGATGAAACAGCAGGGCATTACCGTTTTGGCGAAATCAACTGGGATGAATTCTATCAAGTACTGAAAGGACAGGGCATATGCAATCACGAGCGTCTGGAAGCCAAACGTCGAGCCTGGGAAAACGGAAACTGGGTACGTGAGGCAGCGTCTGTTCATGCCAAGAAAATAGCCGCCAAAAAACGTACCACTTAATCCGTTGCGTTATCTGAACAGAATCGGAACAGGAGAGTGACTCTAATGAACGATACCGATTGGCCACTGTATGAAGTCTTTGTCCGCAGTAAACAGGGTCTGGCTCACCGTCATGTCGGCAGCCTCCATGCGGCAGATGATCAAATGGCACTGGAAAACGCGCGCGATGCCTACACGCGTCGCAATGAAGGTTGCTCCATCTGGGTCGTGAAATCCATCTATCTGGTCGCCTCACAGCCGGAAGATCGCGGCACTTTTTTCGAGCCATCGGAGGATAAGATTTACCGCCATCCGACTTTCTACACCATCCCTGATGGCATCAAGAACATGTAGGGAACGGAAATATGAATACACATAGCATTTATACACATAGCATTTCATCACCCAGACATGACCTGTTTAATTACGTGCTGCGTCAGGGAGACACTCCGCTGATTCTGGCACAGCGCCTGTGCGAATGGTGCGGGCATGCACCAGAACTGGAAATTGATCTTGCCCTATCCAATATCGGTCTCGATCTGCTGGGGCAAGCGCGCCATTTCCTCAGCTATGCAGCTACCCTTTCAGGAACGGGGCTGAATGAAGATCATTTGGCGTTTAGTCGTGATGAGCGGGAATACCTCAATCTGCTGCTGGCGGAACAACCCAACGGCGATTTTAACGACACGTTGGTACGCCAGTTTTTTATCGATGCCTATCACGTTCTGCTGCATCAAGCGCTGGGACAGAGCCGCGATCCCCAATTGGCAGCCATCAGTACCAAATCTTTGAAGGAAGTGGAATATCACCTGCGATTCAGTCGGGGCTGGATGATCCGCTTAGGCGATGGCACAAAACAGAGTCACCAGAAAATCCAGCAATCGATCAATCAACTGTGGCGCTTTACGGGAGAACTGTTTCATTGCGACGAAATAGAGCAACGACTGGCCGAAGACGGCATTGCCGTTGATCCCCGAACCCTGCATGAACCGTGGCTGAAAATCGTCAACGAAACGTTCACAGAAGCCACATTGGAAATACCGCTGGAGTCACCTTACCGACAAGGCGGCAAACAAGGGCTGCATACTGAACATCTGGGATACATACTGGCAGAAATGCAATACCTACAACGCAGTTACCCCAACTGCAACTGGTAACAAATACGGATAGCAATGGGAGGAAATGATGGTACAGCAATGCAACACATTCTTTCGTGCTGGCTTTCGTGCGGGAATACAGCCACCGGAAATCCATCAGATCTGGCAATGTCTGCACCAGATTGCTGATCCAGAACTGCCCGCACTCTCCATTACCGATCTCGGCATGATACGGGCTGTCACGCCCTTGCAAAACGGCTGGCGGGTAACATTTACCCCAACCTATTCCGGCTGCCCCGCGACGGAATATCTGATCAACGCTATTCAGGAAACATTGGCACAAGCAGGCTTTACGCCGGTGTACATCGAAATCAGTCTGACTCCTGCGTGGACAACCGACTGGATGAATGCCGATGCCAAACAACGCCTGAGAGAATCCGGCATAGCCCCACCTCAGGGGTTGGCTTGTGAAAAAACAGCAGATGTGGAACCCATCACCTGCCCGTGCTGCGGCAGCCATGAAACAGAAAAAATCAGCGAATTCGGCTCTACCGCCTGCAAAGCCCTTTATCGCTGCCAACAGTGTCTGGAACCATTTGACTATTTCAAATGTATTTAATGAGGCAAATGTATTTAATAGGGAGTAGAAGGAAGATGGCTACTTTTCATCGAACACGATCCCATAGCTTTCACCGCTTAAGTATCGCCGCCATTGAACGGGAAACACCTGATGCCGTGACCGTCACTCTGCATGTCCCCGATGCGCTGAAAAACCGTTTCTGCTATCAACCCGGTCAACACCTGACACTCAAGGCACAGGTAAATGGTGAAGAGCTGCGCCGCTGCTACTCCATCTGTAGCTCACCGCTAGATAACGCATTACAAATTGGCGTCAAGGCCATTGATCAAGGTCGTTTCTCGACTTTCATCAATCAGCAATTGAAAGTTGGGGATGAGCTGGAGGTGATGCTGCCACAGGGCAGTTTTGGCCATCGCCCCGATGCGGACCAACAAGGGCATTATCTGGCTATCGCCGCCGGTTCGGGTATCACACCCATTCTATCGATCATCAAAAATACACTGGCACTGGAGCCGGATAGCACTTTCACCTTGATTTATGGCAATCGCACCAGCCGTTCCGTCATGTTCAAAGAAGTGTTGGCTGATATCAAAAATCGCTACCTAAGCCGTTTTCAAGTGCTGTACCTGTTCAGTCAGGAAGCCACTGATAGCCCATTGTTTAACGGACGCATCGATACCGAACACCTGCACCGCATCGGCAAAACTCTGCTCAATTTTGCCCAGTTTGACCATGCTTTTCTCTGTGGGCCAGAAGCCATGCTGGACGATGCCCATTCTGCACTGGAGCAGGCAGGAATACCCGCCAAATGCATCCACAGTGAACGCTTCAATACCGGGCGAGCCCAAAAAGCCGCGATGAGTTCGCGTCCTGCCAATCTCGCCGAACGCAGCGAAACCCGCGTCGAAATTCATCTGGACGGTCGCACCCTCAACATTACCATGAACACCGAAGATGACAGCATTCTCGATGCAGCACTGCGTCAAGGCGCAGACTTGCCCTACGCCTGCAAAGGGGGCGTATGTGCTACCTGTAAATGCCAGCTTAAATCCGGTGAAGTGGACATGGATGTGAACTACAGCCTCGAACCGGATCAATTGGCTGCCGGTTATATCTTAAGTTGCCAGTCATGGCCGAAAGGCGATGGCGTGGTTGTGGATTTTGATGTTTAGACGCATCCATGAATAAAAAACCAGGAATGAGGAACGACCATGAGTCAGGAATGGGTTTTATGCCACCAACAGCAGAGAGTACGCACACTGACCCTCAATCGCCCAGAAGTGCGTAATGCCCTCAGCAATGGCTGCCTTGAGCAGCTCGTACAGCAATTGGAGCAAGCGGATGTGGATAGCGGAACAGGAGTCATGGTTATTACAGGTTCATCGCGCTGTTTCGCGGCAGGGGCTGACCTAAAAGAACTGCAACAACAGACCGTGGCCACAGCCATGACTGACCGCCGGCCGCAACTGTGGCAACGCTTAAACAACATTAGCAAGCCCTTGATTGCAGCCGTGAATGGCTATGCACTTGGCGCTGGCTGCGAACTGGCTCTGGCCTGTGATTTGGTGATTTGTGGAGAAAACGCCCGTTTTGGTCTGCCAGAAATCACCTTAGGGCTGATACCAGGGGCGGGGGGAACACAGCGACTCATCCGCAGTGTCGGAAAAGCGCTGGCTTACCAGATGATCCTGACCGGCGAGGCGATTAGCGCCCACCGCGCACAAGAGGCAGGGTTGGTCAGCGAAATTTGCATTGATGCCCTGACATTAGAACGTGCAGAACAAATCGCACAACGCATCAGTGAATTCTCGCCTCTGGCACTACGGGCAGCCAAAGCGGCACTTAAGACCGCACAGGAAACTAGCCTGTCACAAGGGCTGCTCGCCGAACGCCAGCAGTTTGTCGCTCTGGCGGGTACAGCCGATCGTCAGGAAGGCATTACCGCCTTTCTGGAAAAACGTAAACCAACATTTAAAGGATTCTGATAGATGGAAAACATGTCAATGATACTCACTGATATTAAAGCTGGTGTCCTTAGCATTACGCTCAACCGTCCAGAATGCCTCAATAGCATTAACGAGGAGCTACACCAACAATTAAGTAAGGCGATGGATATTGCTGAACAGGATGAATCTGTGCGCTGTGTTCTGCTCACAGGTGCCGGACGCGGCTTCTGTGCCGGGCAAGATTTAAATGATCGAAATACTATTATTTCTGAGGGGAATGTGCCCGATCTCGGTCAATCCGTTGAACGTTACTACAATCCGCTGATCCGGCGCATGACTTCCTTGCCTAAACCCATCATCTGCGCCGTCAACGGTATTGCAGCAGGCGCTGGCGTCTCCCTTGCACTGGCCTGCGACATGGTAATCGCTTCTCGTACAGCCATCTTTATTCAAGCCTTCTGTCGCATTGGTCTGACGTCAGACTCTGGCGGTAGTTGGTTCCTGCCCCATAAGATTGGGCAGGCCCGTGCAATGGGCATGGCCTTATTGGGCGATAAAATCAGCGCTGAACAAGCACTGGCATGGGGAATGATCTGGCAAGTCGTCAAACCCGAAGAATTAGAAGATACAACACGGAAACTCGCTCAACGTCTGGCAACCCAACCCACGGTAGCCCTTGGCTGCATTAAGCAATCCACTTATGCCGCCGCAGCCAATACCTTGGATCAACAGCTTGATCTCGAACGTGATTTACAACGCAAGTGCGGACACAGTGAAGACTTCCGTGAAGGTATCAATGCGTTCGTTGAAAAACGCCAGCCAATGTTCAAGGGGAAATAATCATGACCACGCCTCTACTCCACGGCCCCATAGCCGTCATTGGGGCGGGAACAATGGGTATCGGCATTGCTCAAGTCGCAGCTCAGGCAGGACATTCCGTCCTGCTGTTTGATATGAACGGCGAAGCTGCACGTCATGCGCTGGATGGTCTTCATACCCGTCTGCATCAGCGCGTGGAGGTTGGCAAAGCAGAGGCTGGCGCAACGCAAGACCTATTGCAGCGCATCACTCAGGTTGATTCGTTACAAGCACTGGCGCCGTGTGCGCTGGTGATTGAAGCGATCATCGAACAATTGGAAGCCAAACAAAACCTATTCCGCCAACTAGAATCCATTTGTTCAGCCCAAACCCTGTTTACCAGCAACACCTCATCATTATCAATTACTGCCATTGCCCGTGTTCTGTCTGCGCCACAACGCATGGCGGGTCTGCATTTTTTCAATCCCGCACCGTTGATGAAACTGGTGGAAATCATACAGGGTCTGGAAACCTCATCCCAAACCGTAGCCGCCCTGAAAATTCTCGTTACCGATTGGAAAAAGCAGCCCGTGATTTGCCGTTCTACACCGGGGTTTATCGTCAATCGCATCGCCCGTCCGTTCTATACTGAAGCCCTGCGCGCATTGGAAGAACAGGTCGCATCCCCTGCCACACTGGATGCCGTCATCAAAGAATCTGGCGGATTCGCGATGGGGCCATTACAGCTGATGGATTTGATCGGCCATGACATCAACTACGCCGTAACCGAATCCCTGTTCCACGCCTTTCACGGCGATCCCCGCTTCCAACCTTCTCTGCGGCAGAAAGAACTGGTGGATGCTGATCATCTTGGGCGCAAACGCGGACGCGGTTTCTATTTTTATGACATGAAAGGAAACAACAGAAAAAAAGAGACTCAACCGCAGCCGAAAATAGCACCTAAACAGCCCATAGAACAAAAACAGCCTGCGCGGATCAAGGTAACGGGAAATTGGGCTGCCTTACCGCATTTTGCCGCCTTCCTACAGCAACCTAAACTACAGCAATATGGAATCATCTTCGAAGAAAGTAAAAATGACCGATTCCATTCTCCCACCTTGCAGGTTGATGGCACTATCTTGACGCTGACCAAAGGGAGAACCTGTGCTCAAATTGCTGACGAAGTCAGGATACCCGTGATGCAGTTTGATCTTTCCGCCAATCACCAATCGGCTTCCATTATCACCCTCAGTACTGCCTGTCAGAATACGCCCCAACAATCGGCAAAGGTGATCGGCTTCCTGCAATCTCTCGGCAAGCAAGTGATTATCCTGCCAGATTATCCCGCCCTGCTGACGATGCGTACCGTCGCCATGCTGTGCAACGAAGCGCTGGATGCGATCAACAAAGGCATCGCCAGCGCCGAAGATATCGATCTGGCAATGTGCAATGGCGTGAATTACCCCATCGGCCCACTGGCATGGGGTGAGCAACTGGGCTGGAAACATATTCTCAGTACGCTGGAAAACTTGCAGAAATTCTATGGCGAACCCCGTTACCGCCCAGCGCCCCTGCTGCGCCAACTGGCGGCAGGTCATGCCAGATTGCAACTCCCCCAACAGTACGAAAGCGATGATCACGGAAAGCATAATCACGAAAACCATAATAAGGGGAGCACTCATGCACGATAAAATCTCCAGCCAACTGGCTCGCCGCTGCATTGAAACCCTATACGCCAAAGACGCCTGCGCCCGAAGCATGGGAATGCACATCGAGCATATTGACGTGGGGATCGCCCAACTCAGCATGACGATTGTGCCCAACATGCTCAACGGTCATCAAAACTGTCACGGTGGCATTCTGTTCAGTCTGGCTGATACCGCCTTCGCTTACGCCTGCAACAGCGAAGGACTGGCGGCGGTGGCATCCAGCGGCAGCATTGACTTCATCCGTCCGGCATTAGTCGGCGCCCGCCTTACCGCCACCGCTTCTGTGCAGCATCAAGGTAAAACCACCGGCCTGTACGACGTCGAAATCATCAATCAGGACGGCAAAATCGTGGCTCTTTTCCGCGGTCACGCCCACCGCCTCGGTCGCTCTATTCTGGAGAGCACTCAGGAAAACAGTCTGGGAGAAAAATCATGACTCACGCGTTTATCTGTGATGGTGTCCGTACTCCCATCGGACGTTATGGCGGCGCGCTATCCAGCCTGCGGGCTGACGATCTGGCAGCCCTGCCGCTACAGGCATTAATGGCCCGTTATCCGGCACTGGATTGGGGGCAAATTGATGATGTGATCCTCGGCTGCGCCAATCAGGCTGGGGAAGATAACCGCAACATCGCACGCATGGCACTGCTGCTGGCGGGGCTGCCAAATTCAGTATCGGGCACGACAGTCAATAGGCTGTGCGGCTCCGGTCTGGATGCCTTGGCCTTCGCCGCCCGCAGCATCAACGCCGGTGACGCCCAGATGATATTGGCGGGTGGCGTTGAATCGATGACCCGCGCCCCTTTCGTTATGGGCAAAGCAGACAACGCATTCAGCCGCCAAACCGAGATCTTTGATACCACCCTCGGCTGGCGTTTTATCAATCCGTTAATGCAGCAACAATTTGGCACTGATTCCATGCCGGAAACGGCAGAAAATGTCGCGACCCAGTTTCAAATTAGCCGTGCCGATCAGGATGCCTTCGCCCTGCGCAGTCAGCAACGCGCCGTCAGTGCACAACAACGCGGCGTACTGGCCGAAGAAATCATCCCCGTCACTCTGCCCTCAACCCACAAAAAAGGCGTCGCAACAATCATCTCGCAGGATGAACACCCTCGGCCGGAAACGACATTCGAACAACTGCAACGGCTCAAAACCCCATTCCGTACCGACGGCACTGTTACCGCCGGCAACGCTTCCGGTCTCAACGATGGTGCAGCGACACTTATCATCGCCTCAGAAACAGCGGCATTACGCCAAGGGCTAACCCCACGGGCGCGTATTGTCGCAACGGCAACGTGTGGAGTCGAACCACGCATCATGGGGATCGGCCCACTGCCTGCCACCCACAAGGTATTGGAACGCACTGGCTTGAACCTAAATCAAATGGATGTCATTGAGCTGAACGAAGCCTTCGCCGCACAGTCATTGGCCGTAATGCGCCAATTGGGGCTGCCGGATGATGCAGAACACGTCAACCCGAATGGTGGTGCGATAGCATTGGGCCATCCGCTGGGCATGAGCGGTGCCCGCCTTGCGCTGACGGCGACCCTTGAACTGGAACGGCGTACGGGTCGCTATGCCTTGTGCACCATGTGTATTGGTGTGGGACAAGGCATCGCTATGATTATTGAACGTATTTCATAACAACCACTGATAGCTGAACTTATACCCGATTCCCTGACTTAACTAACACCTGCACATAACTACAAAAACAACCTGTTACAAACAAATTAACAAAAGGACAGGAAACTATGAGCAACAACGTACGACACCCAGAACAGCACTTAAAACATCACCGAACACAATACCAAAAACAATACCGAAAACAGCACCTGACACAACATCTGGACCCCCTTGAATTTGCCTCACTTGATGAAATTCAAGCCCGGCAAGTTAAACAGATAAAATGGACTCTCAATCACGCCTATCACAACGTTCCCATGTACCGCCGCAAATTTGATGCCGCGGGTGTCCATCCGAGTGATTTCAAACAGCTCGAAGACATCCGCAAATTTCCTTACACAACCAAACAAGATCTGCGGGAACATTACCCTTTTGATACCTTTGCCGTCCCGATGGAACAGATTGTGCGCATCCACGCCTCATCCGGCACAACAGGACGCCCTACCGTGGTGGGTTATACCCGGCGGGATATTGACAATTGGTCAGATCTCATCGCCCGCAGTCTGCGTTTTGCGGGCGTTAGCGCCAAAGACAAAGTTCACGTAGCCTACGGCTACGGCCTGTTCACAGGAGGATTGGGGGCACACTATGGCGCTGAACGGCTGGGCGCGGCAGTGATTCCGATGTCCGGCGGCAACACCGAAAAACAGGCACAACTGATTATGGACTTCAAGCCTGATGTCATCCTGATGACGCCATCCTACTGTCTGACACTGCTGGATGAACTGGAACGCAAAATGGGCGGGGATGCCAGCAACTGCTCCTTCCGTGTCGGTATCTTCGGCGCAGAACCGTGGACAACCGCTCTGCGCACCGAAATTGAAACCCGCATGGGCATCAAAGCGTTGGATATCTACGGCCTATCCGAAGTCATGGGGCCGGGCGTTGCGATGGAGTCACTGGAATATGCCGATGGCTCCACTATTTGGGAAGATCATTTCTATCCAGAAGTGATTAATCCTGACAACCTAAATGACCTGCCAGATGGTGAAAACGGAGAGCTGGTTTTAACCACTCTGACCAGAGAAGCCATGCCCATAATTCGCTACCGCACCCGCGATTTGACACGCTTATTACCCGGCACGGCACGTAACATGCGTCGCATGGACAGGATCACCGGACGCTCTGATGACATGCTGATCATCCGTGGCATCAACGTTTTCCCATCACAGGTAGAAGAACAGATCATCCGCTTTAAAGAACTGTCCCCCCACTACCAGTTGGAAGTAAACCGCAACGGCAACCATGACTGCCTGTCAGTCAAAGTAGAACTGAAAGAGCCTAATCTGCTCAACCATGAACAGTGTTGCAATCTTTGTCACCAGTTGCGCCATCACATTAAATCGATGGTCGGACTCAGTACCGATGTCAGCATCGTTAACTGTGGTGTCATTCCACGCTCAGAAGGCAAGGCAGTACGGGTAATCGACAACCGACCGCATGAATAACCTTTTGCCACCGCAAGTTCAATGATCACATTCAATGATGTGGAACCACGGTGGCGCTTTCCCAATAATATTTTTCCTAAGCGTATCTATACGGTTATCCTAATGTCATGACACACTTTTAATCAGATCACAGAAAAATATGGCACACAAATTCGAC
This sequence comes from Xenorhabdus lircayensis, assembly GCF_016306625.1. GTDB lineage: Bacteria > Pseudomonadota > Gammaproteobacteria > Enterobacterales > Enterobacteriaceae > Xenorhabdus > Xenorhabdus lircayensis. The sequence continues at coordinate 147,743 of NZ_JACOII010000020.1, forward strand.
GATTTTATCCGACACGCCCTTGATGCCCAGCCTATCAGCGGAACATCGCTGATCATCTCCCTGTATGGAGATGCTCTCAGCCACCGTGGCGGTGAAGTCTGGCTTGGCAGCCTGAGCCTCCTGTTGGAACCGATGGGGTTCAGTGACCGTTTCGTGCGGACATCTGTATTTCGCCTGCAAAAAGAGGGTTGGCTCGCGGTAGAAAAAATTGGCCGGCGCAGTTATTACCGCATCACCGAGCGTGGCATGAATCAATTTCGCCATGCAGAGAGCAAAATCTATCTCAGCGAACCGCCGGAATGGGATGGCAAGTGGGATTTACTGCTGCTGGAAGGCGCCAACAAAGACGAGCGTACCCACCTGAAAAAAGAGTTGGGCTGGCTTGGATTCGGGCAACTCAACAGCACCCTGATGGCTGCGCCAAGCAGTTCCCAAAGTGACATCCCTGCCCTGTTGGGTGAACTCAACGCCAGCGATTCCGTCATCTACTTCCGTGCCGATTATCCTTACCCACGTTCAGAACAGAGCCTGAAAGAGCGCGTATCTGCCAGCTGGTCACTGGAGCAGGTATCACAGCACTATCACGAATTTATCGTCTCTTTCCGCCCCTTGATGGCCTTGCTGCGGGATTGCCATGAAGACGACCTGACACCGGAACGCTGCTTCCAGTTACGTCTGCTGCTGATCCACTTTTACCGCCGTGTGGTACTGCGCGATCCCTTGTTACCTGATGCCCTGCTGCCTGCACAATGGGAAGGACAAATTGCGCGCAACTTATGTTTCAATATCTATCAGCGTATTGACCTTGCCGCGACGCGCTACGTCAGCGAACGCTGCGAAACGACCATTGGTCAATTACCCCAACCTGCTGCGGCGTATTACCGACGTTTTGGTGGCTTGCACAGTGAAATGAGCGTCTGACAATTTTACCGTCTAATCTATCCCAATAGATTTCAAGAGGAACAAATCATGCCAGTCTACCAAATTGATGGTTTAACCCCAGTTATCGATCCAAGCAGCTATGTCCATCCTACCGCCGTTTTGATCGGTGATGTCATTATTGGAAAACAGGTCTATATCGGTCCCAATGCCAGCCTGCGAGGTGACTTTGGGCGCCTGATCGTGATGGATGGCTCGAACATTCAAGATAACTGCGTCATCCATGGTTATCCCCAACAGGACACGGTAGTTGAAGAGAATGGGCATATCGGGCACGGTGCAATCTTGCATGGATGCCAAATTCGACGCAACGTCTTGGTTGGCATGAATTCCGTGATTATGGATGGGGCAGAAATTGGCGAAAATTGCATTGTTGGTGCAATGGCCTTTATCAAGGCGGATGCGACCTTTGCCGCCAATCAACTGATTATCGGTTCTCCCGCCCGTGCCTTGCGAGATCTGACAGAGCAAGAACTGGAATGGAAGCGTGTCAGTACCCGTGAATATCAGGAACTTGTAACACGCTGTAAAGAGACATTAAAAGAAGTCAATCCACTGACAGAAATAGAACCCGACCGCAAGCGCATGGTCTTCAGACAAGATTTCGTACCTAAAAATCAACTGTAATTCACTACTTAATAACAACAAATACCCTATGAAAAACTACTTTGACAGCCCCTTTAAGGGAAAGACATTAGCAGAACAGGTCACCAACCCGAATATTCAGGTTGGTCGTTTCAGCTACTATTCCGGTTACTATCACGGTCATTCATTTGACGAATGCGCCCGTTACTTATCGCCTGATTTAACCAATGTCGACAAACTCATCATCGGCAGCTTTTGCTCCATTGGTACGGGCATCTCCTTTATGATGGCGGGCAACCAAGGGCATCGCCTAGATTGGGTTTCATCATTTCCGTTTTTCTATATGTCGGAAGAACCCGCCTTTGCTGATGCACGAGATGGCTATCAACCTATGGGGGATACCATTGTCGGCAATGACGTCTGGATTGGAGCGGAAGCAATCATTATGCCGGGAGTAAAAATTGGCGACGGTGCCGTCATTGGCACTCGCGCGTTAGTGACCAAAGACGTGGAGCCTTATACCATTATTGGCGGCAATCCGGCGAAAGTGATCCGAAAACGCTTTTCTGATGAGCATATTGCCTTGCTGCTGGAAATGCAGTGGTGGAACTGGCCGTTAGAGCAATTGAAGGTCGCGATGAAACTGATGACCTCATCGGATATTGAAGCACTGTATCGGTGGTGGAAAGATCAAAGCGAGACAAAATAAGCCACCGATACTTTATCGAGTTCAAATCATTGCTTTTACCAAACTGTTTGCAGGTTGCAGGCAGTTTAATTTATTGAACCTAAGAAGGTTTTATCGTGATTTTTTGCCCATGCAATTCACAATCGTCAATAATTTGTATCACACCCTCCTTAGCCCATAAAGCCTGATGATTCATTGCTTCCTTATAAGGAACAACATACTCATTGATATCAATAAAAGGCTTACTGAATATAAATACGGTTTCATTAAGTAATGCTCTGTTATTCCTCATGATGATAAATCTGGACATGATTGGCGATTCCTTTGATTTACTGGAGATCCGTTCTTGAGAAGTCATTATTTTATAATACAAAGGATTTTATGAGTGAATCATAGTATTTTCGAGTGAGATACATCCTATTTTTGATTATTAAACGAATACCGTTTTATATTATGACTTAAGTCATAAATGTTAGCGAAATTCCCGAACACAATAATAAAGTATATTATGTGAAAGTCATTTAATGAAATAAATTACTATTAATCTATTTTCAATTTCTAATATTTTAGTTAAAAACCACATGATGAAATCTACACATCATTTTATTATGCTGCTTTATCCATTAGATAGTTTTTTGCTGTTTTTTCGATCAAGATCGCTCAAAAAGGCTAATCTGTTTTTTGTCTGCCTGATAAGGTAATTGGTTTATTTATCGCCATTATTTATCTGGCCAGGCACCGTAATCTTCCTCCCCTGATTCATTAGCACTACTACATACAAATACATGCAAAAATGAGGAACAGCCATGTCAAAACTCATCTATTATGTCGCCGCCACAATGGATGGCTATATTGCTACTGAAAACCATGAATTAGGTTGGTTATATGATTGTCCACTTGGTGATGATGCCACTCCTTATGATGCGTTTTATCAAGGCATTGGGGCAGCAATTATGGGGGCTGTAACCTATGAGTGGATTATGAAAAACTCCTCAGGCGAGTGGCCGTATCAAAATATTCCTTCCTTTATTCTTTCCTCAAGGTATTTAACTATTTCTGCTGACATTAATGCCGTTGTCACTCAAGGCAACCCCAAGAATATTGCCGCGAAAGCAAAAACCGCAGCCAAAGGCAGAGATGTTTGGGTTATTGGAGGGGGGAAAACCGCCGCCAGTTTTGCCGATGCCAGGGAGCTGCAACAACTGTTTATTACTACCGTTCCGGTATTTTTAGGATCAGGCATTCCTGTCCTACCTGTTAATCAGGCTATTCATGCAACGTCTAATAAACAGCGATTCTTGCGCAGTGGTGCGATTGAGACGGTCATGGATATCAACTAACCATGGATGCAGGATATCTATATGGCTCTGTTTCCCTATTCGCGTCTTGCCTATCTCTTTGAAGTGATTCAGGCGGAGAAATTGCCACAAGATGAGTTGGCAAAACGCTTTAGTGTTTCCAGCCGCACCATTCGCACGGATATCAGCGAATTGAATGACATTCTGCGCCGTTACGGGGCGCAGATCTTTTATAAACGTGGGATCGGCTACGCCCTTCGCATTGAAGATCAAACCTTATTTTCCTCCCTGCCAAAACAACAGCAAATGATCCACACGATCCCCCGCAACGCCCGTGATCGTGTGGATGCACTGCTGCTGAAATTGTTGCTGGCATCAAAACCAATCAAACTGGATGATATTGCCGAAGCGTGGTGTATCAGCCGTGGCACGTTGCAGCATGATATGAGCACGGTGCGCGAGATGCTTGGCAAATATCCCCTGCAACTGGAAAGCATTTCTCGTTTGGGAACCCAATTGCATGGTGATGAGCGTTTGATTCGATCCTGCCTGACGGACACGTTGCTACACCGCTTCTCACGGGACATGGAGCCATCACTCAGCCAATTCAGGATTGATGTTTTGGCCCATATCGACCTGACTTATATTGAAGCAATCCTGCAAAACAATCTCAGTCGGTTTGATATCCAGCTAACCAATGAAGGCCGCCAATATCTGATAGTTAACTGTGCGGTTTCCCTGTTCCGCATTCGCCATCATCATCCAATAAAACACAACAAAATCCATCAACTGGATAGCACCATACAACGTGCAGTAGAGGAAATTTCAACAGCACTCACCATATTTTTAAATAATGAAATGTCTCACGCAGAAGCCCTTTATCTCGGCAGGCAAATCGCCGCACATCGTGTTCCCCTGCTTGACGATCCCATTTGCAGTATTCTTGAGAGTCAGCGCTGGGCTGATGATATCCTCAACGATATCAATGAATCCTATAACTATGATTTACGTCATGACAACAGGCTGAGAAACGATCTGGCGAGCCACTTAAGTCTGTTAATCAGTCGATTGCAGCACCAAATCAGCACGAAAAATCCCCTGCTGGCGGATATCAAACAGTATTACCCTTTTGCCTACGATGTCACGGTCAGCGCGCTGACTCGCATTGAAAACCAACTTCCTTATGCCATCAATGAAGATGAGCTGGGATATCTGGCCGTACATATCGGTGTAGGGCTGGAACGCCATTACGGCACAGGTCATAACCGCCCTATTGCTGTTTTACTCGTTACCGATGCCGGCAATGCAACACGGCGAATGATTGAAGCGCAAATTGCCCGCGAATTTCCGCAACTCAAGCTCCAGCGTATCCTGCCATGCCATGAATACAATACATTGACCTATGTGGAAGAGAATTTTGTCATTACGACTCTGCGCCTGACTGAGAAAAATAAGCCTATCGTCAAAATTTCCCCTTTCCCTACAGCCTACCAAATCGAGCTGATTGGACGACTAACGATGGTGGATCAAACTCGTTCCTATATTCTGGAACGTTTCTTTGACCGACGTTATTTCATGGTGATTAAGGAAGAAATAGAGCAGGAAGCCCTGTTCAAAAAGGTCTGCCGCAGATTGCAGGTGGATGGTTATGTCAACGACGATTTCTGTCCTTCGTTAATTGAGCGAGAATCCATTATCTCCACATTGTTGGGAGACAATATCGCTCTGCCACACGCTTTGGGGCTACTGGCACGCAAAACTGTTGTCGTCACAATCCTCGCCCCCAACGGTATTGAATGGAGCAGAGAAACCAAAGAGCGAGCTAATGTGATTTTCTTGCTCGCCATCAGTAAAGAGGACTATGAAGAAGCCATGTCCATCTACGATCTATTTGTCACGTTTGTGAGGGAAAAAGCCACGAAAAGACTGTTGCGCAGCCGGAACTTCGATGATTTTCAGATGATTGCAAAAGACAGCCTTGGCAGGGCCATCTAGCTTCCATTATCATCAAAACACAAGGAATAGAGCTGGCTATAATGTGACCACATTCAAAGGATAAGAAAATCATTTCCTACGCTTTTTACCCATTTTCTCACTGAAAAAGCCCACAATGCCGCATAATCCCCCCTATTTTTAAATAATTTCCACTTTGAAGCGGAAATTAATCTACTCCAAAGCTAGCAATAAAATCGATAAGGTCATTTCAGCAAACAAAACAGTATTCGTTTGATGACAGAGCGGCGATTTGCCGTGATCAATTTGATTGGGAACCTTTTATGACTGATTGGGAACCTTTTGTGAATAGTCCCTCCATGCGTTTCAATATGATGAAAAGAATCATGGCGAAAGGAATCCTTGATCCCGAAACAGTCAGCCAAGAAGTCTTGGCTCTCATTGAAATATGTCTGGCAACAAAAGGGGCTTACACCACGTCCGTCCAGCAACAAATGCTGGCATCCCACGTTAAGGCCATGGTGATAAGAGCCAAGACAGGAGAGGCCTTGCCGGAAGTGGATCTTTCGCTGTTTGATGAGATATCTCCAGAGTCCATAAAGCTGGCTGCACAAATCGTCGAAACCTTGCCTAATCTGGCTGTCGAAGAAGTTTATCTGCTATCGGTACATTTTGAGATCGCGCGTTCCAATCCTTAATTATTTGGAGGCTGAACCCATGAGCAAAAAAACATTCTTTAAAGAACAAGTCATTAAAACACCGGTCGTTAAAAAACAAGTCGTTGTGGTTATCGGTGATCGTTTAGGTAAGGGACAAAACGTTGCTGTGGGTATTGAAGCCGCAGGCGGGAAAGCGATTGTGATTCCGGGCATGGCAGCAGATATGAAGTTGGGTGATGTCATGCACCAAGAGCAGGCCGATATCGGCATTTCGTTTTGTGGCAGTGGCGGCGCTGGCGCGATCACGGCACAAAACAAATACGGTTATTCAGTTCGCCACGGTATGCGCTCGATTGAAGAAGGTGAAACAGCGATCCGCGAAGGCTGTACTGTGCTTGGTTTTGGTTTCATGGACAAAGCCGTATTAGGCGAGCGGCTGGTTCAGGCCTTTATCAAAAAACAGGAGAAGCAATCATGAAAGAGTTGCTTGAAACCTCTGTTCGCGTCAGCGGCTCCGGTGATTCCCGACAAAAAGCCATCACCGATGCCTTGAATGCGGTGCAACGCACGGTATTGCAAGGAACTTCTCACATTATCCTGCGTATCGAACCGAAAGACATTGCCATCGTCAGTGCCACCAGCGAAGTCACGACAGAAAAGTTTCTGTTCTTTTTTCTGCCCCGTCAGCGCGAACGCTATTCAGTGGTACTGGATGTTACCGTCAATGTCATCTTGCTGGATATACAGGCTATTCATTTCCAGCAATCCATTTCAGCCAATCCGTGTATGCCCAAAAAAAGTAACGCCGAAGAAAAACATATTTCCGGCAGAACCTGATAGGGAGAAAAACCCATGAGTGCTACCGCCTCTTTGATCGAAATACTGGGCATGTCGCTGGTTATCGGTGGTCTGTGTGGTTTCGGCCTCGGCGCAGGAGCGGCACGGATGTTCCACGCGCCGACCGTTCAAGGTATGGGGGCATTTCGCACGTTAGGTGAGCTGAATGCTTGTGAAGGCGATCCGGCCTCCCACTTCTCTTTTGGCCTCGGTTTCTTTTTTAACGCTTGGGCATCTTCGGTCGCTGCTGGCGCGTTCACACAGGATGTAGATCATCGCATCATTCCCAATTGGGGCGCGGCGGCTTTGATGATAAAAAACCGCAACGTCGCGGAAACGCTGCACAATCCGAAAAAAATGGCGATTGCCTGCGGGATTATCGGGGCACTGCTGGTCGCTTTCCTGAATACCACTGCCTCCGCTGTGCCCGCTGCCTTGCAGACCACCGCGACCAACGTGCTTGTCCCTGCCGCCAATTTGCTGGTCAACACTGTGATGCCCGTGCTGTTCTGGCTCGCCGCGTTGGATGCCGGTCGCCGCTCCGGTTTCTGGGCCACGCTATTCGGCGGTTGTGCTCAACTCATTATGGGCAATGCCATTCCTGGTCTGGTGTTGGGCATCTTGATCGGCAAGGGCGTGGATGACAGCGGCTGGAACAAAATCACCCGTACCATGCTCATCGCCGTCGTTTTGCTGTTCATCCTCAGCGGCTTCTTCCGTGAATTCGATCTGAAGCTCCTGCAATCTTTCATGCTGGATGCACCAAATTGGCTACACCATATCCATCAACTTCTGGGTGGGAAATAATCATGAATACTGAACTGAACAAGCATGATTTCTGGTACGCCGAATGGACATTTCCCCTGTTTGTCGGCCTGTTGTCAGCGGGAATCTTTGCCGGTACTCATATGTATGTGGTGTACGGGTTTGGCGCATTTAATGAAGTGGCATTCGTCGCGATGCTACGTTCCGGCATTGATACCGGTGTTTATGGCGCCGTCGCGGCATTTGGTGCCAGTTTTTTGTTTGCCCGTATCGTCGAAGGATCACTGGTTGGGATCCTGGATATTGGTGGTGCGCTGCAAACGGGCATTGGTTTGGGCATTCCCGCGTTACTGCTGGCGGGAGGTTTTGATTTTCTAGTGACTAACTTCTGGGCGTCGCTGATCACTGGCATGTTGTTGGGTGTTGCTGTCGGTCTGGTGATCATCCTCGCCCGTAAATTTACGGTTGCGCAGGGAAATTCCACCTTCGGCGCAGATGTCATGATGGGCGCGGGTAACGCATCTGGACGCTTCCTCGGCCCCCTCATTATTCTGGCTGCAATGGCAGCTTCCATTCCGATTGGCCTCGGTTCGCTGATGGGCGCACTGCTGTTTTATCTATGGAAAAAACCCGTGGCAGGCGGTGCAATTCTGGGAGCAATGGTACTCGGCTATTTTTTCCCTGTCGCAACATAATTCTTAAAAGGACAGGTATCTCATGAATGACTTAATCATTAAACAAGGGACACTCATCAACGGGGATATCATTGATATTGTGATCAATGATGGCAGAATTACCGCCATTGGCCCCTCCGCAGCGACGGGATTGGCATCCATCAGGGAGATTGATCTGCATGGCCATTATCACGTCAGCGCTGGCTGGATTGATGCCCACACTCACTGTAATCCGCAATCTCCGCTCTATTTTGATGAACCCGATTTGATTGGGGCATCTTCCGGTGTTACGACAGTCGTGGATGCCGGTAGCACCGGTGCGGATGATATCGACCATTTTTATACTGTGGCGCGCAAGGCCAAAACGCATGTCTATGCCTTTTTGAATATCGCCCGCACAGGCATCTGCCGCCAAAACGAGCTGGCTGACATGGCTCAGATCGACAATGAACGCCTGCAAAATGCCGTCAGGCGCCACAAAGGCTTTATCATCGGACTGAAAGCGCGTATGAGCAAAAGCGTGATTGGCGACAATCGCCTTCTGCCACTTATCAAAGCCAAAATCATGCAAAGAGCGAACGGATTGCCGCTAATGGTGCATATTGGGAACCCTCCGCCCAATCTGGAAGATATTGCCGACTTGCTGACCAAAGGCGATATCATCACTCACTGTTTTAACGGCAAACCCAACCGTATCCTTGATGATGCCGGTAACCTGAAGCAAGCCATTCAGAGGGCACTGGCGCGAGGCGTGATTCTGGATGTAGGGCATGGTACAGAAAGCCTCAGCTTCTCCGTTGCCGAGCAAGCCATCAAATTCGGTGCCCATCCTCACATGATCAGTTCGGATATCTACCAAAGAAACCGTGTTGGCGGGCCGGTCTACAGCCTCGCGACTGTGATGACGAAATTCCTCAACATGGGATTGTCTCCCGAATACATTCTTAATTGCGTGACAATCAACGCGGCAAATTTGCTCCATCTACCACGTAAAGGGCGATTGGAACGAGGCTATGACGGCGATATCACAATTTTTGAACTGAAAAACCAACGCATTAAACTTGTCGATGCAGAGGGTCAAATCAGGATTGGCACGCAACAATTTATTCCCATTGCAGCCATCATCGCGGGAGTTCATATCGTCGTAGCAGAAAATGCAGCAGCGAAAAACATGTCGGCGGAAAATATACCTACCCAAAATGCAGCTACGGGAAGGAGCAGAGTCAATGGCATCTCTCTATGAAAAATACCAGCTACGTCAAGTGATCAACGCTGCCGGACGTATGACAGCATTGGGTGTATCAACGCCTTCCGATGACGTTATTGCGCAGATCACGTTAGGGTTGAAACACTATTTTGAGATGGATGATTTGGTGGATAAAACAGGCGATTACATCGCTAAATTACTCAGCGTGGAAAGCGCCGTTATCGTTTCTTGTGCCTCTGCCGGAATCGCGCAATCTGTGGCTGCGGCTATTATCAAGGATGATAATGATTTACTGCTTAACCTGCACAATTCAGATAAATCAGTTCCTCGTGAAATCATCCTGCCCAAAGGGCATAACGTGAATTTTGGCGCCCCCGTTGAAACCATGATTACATTGGGAGGCGGTAACGTTATTGAAGCGGGCTTCGCCAATGAATGCAGTGCGACACAGATCGCCAATAAAATCACGCCCCAAACCGCTGCCATCCTCTATATCAAGTCACACCATACCGTGCAAAAAAGTATGCTGACCGTGGCAGATGCCGCCCACGTTGCACAAGCACACAACTTGCCTCTGATTGTGGATGCTGCTGCTGAGGAAGATTTAACCCTCTATTATCAGCAAGGGGCAGATTTAGTGATCTACAGTGGCGCCAAAGCGCTTGAAGGCCCCACCAGCGGGTTGGTTATCGGCAAACAGCCTTATATCGGATGGGTCAAACGACAGCGTCACGGTATCGGGCGCGCCATGAAAATTGGCAAGGAAGGCATTCTCGGCCTGACATTGGCCATCGAAAAGCATCTCAATGAGGCAAAAGAAACAGGCGAAGAGATGGTGGCAAGAATGACGCCGTTTATTGAAAGATTGAACCGTATTACTGGCGTCTCCGCCAAAGTCATTTGGGACAGTGCCGGCCGTAATATTGCCCGTACTGAGATCACGTTTGATGAGCAGCTAATCGGCAAAAATACGTTTGAAATTCTGGCACGACTCCGGCAAGGCAATACTGTGATCTACTTTCGGGAATACAAAGCCAATGAAGGCAAAATCGAAGTAGATATCCGTAGTGTAACATCGGTTCAACTTAATACGATTGCAACGGAAATCAGGCGGATGGTGATGGGTGGAAAGTAATACCCAATATCTCCTCTTCTTTAAAAAATAAGGCTATTTTGCAACAGGATTGTGAAAGATGCCTAAATCCTTTTACACACCATTATTAACGTTTGATCTAGTCCAAAACTGAATGCAGGAGGATCAGAAATGGATCTCGATTGTAGATCTAATAGGGTATAAACCCGTATAATGCGGGTTTATACTTAACAAATGGGACCACGGTCCCACCCATTAGAACAGGTCAGAGTGGGTTCCTGTTCGTTCGAATCGAAGCAGGTTATCAGTAATTTTGTAGATAAGAATCCAGTCTGGTTCTATGTGAGCATCCCGATACCCATTGTAGTTACCTTGTAGCGGGTGATCTTTGTATACGACTGGTAAAGGTAGCTCGTCGTTAATTAGGAGCCTCATAAGCTCTTTAAGTTTGCTCATATCTTTATGGTGCTTCTGAGCTTCTTCACATCCCTCTGGAACTGGCCTGAGTATTCAATCTCCCTTTGTGTAGTCATGGTCTATCAGATACCCAGTTTATCAAAGAGATCATCGGCATCTTTCGCTTTATGAACATCTAAGCCTTTCTCACTATTGGCAATGGTTTTAGCTGTAATCCCGTTAGGGATGCTCATATCGAATGGTATAGCCTTTTCCTTGGCTACTTTGGTCAGAGTAATACGTATTAGATCGGACACGGTTAAACCCATGCCAGCAAGCACTTCAGCAGCCTCATTTTTTAGTCTTTCGTCTATACGAGCACGAACAAACGCATTTGCAGCCATGTTAAACCTCCTGTGTTGGTTAATAATTAGACTGTAGCTCAATTGAGCTACGCTAACAAATATGGATGCAAATTAATCAAAATTCGCTTATCACGCTTGAATCATCGCGTCTTTCAGGTTTTCCGCTTGACCAACCCAGGAGTAATGTTGGCCGTTATATTCGAATTTAACAGCCCATTGACCATCATCACCAGTGGATTCATCTATGGAGATGTCGTCATCCAGCGCTTCATTCCCATCGCTTTGAATAATAATATTAGGAGACTCTCTCCGACCACTTACCCCAAGGCATCAGCTGCAAATGCCATATAGCGTTTGTCGGCATTTTATTAACATGAAAAGTCTATCCAGTTTTCATCAATCAATCTGGCTTTATAAAAAAACATATTAAGTGATGTATCAAATTCTATCTTATTTTTATCCGTAAGATCGAAATCTATTGTGTCTTTGATGTTTGTTGAGTAAATGAGTTTATTCCCAAGATATGGGTAACTGACTTTATCAGTAAACCACGGGGCTGAATGGGCAATGACAAAAAATTTTTTCTCATCAATGTTACCGGAAATAGATTTAACGCCGCCTTTTTTTAGGATTATTTTTTCTTTTTTAGCTACTGGCATTATTTCTCTAGATTTTTTACTATCTATCTCATAAAAAGGATTGAACTTATCAAGAGTTATTTTATCACTATTTAAATCATTTAACTTTGATAAATCAAATAAAAAAACCCTCTCTCCTGTTGACAGAAAAAACAAGTGAGATTGTTCACCATACACTTGATACATATCATGAATTCCATCTTCCCAAATGGGATCCTCATTACAAAAATTATACTCTTTACATCTTAAATAATAATCTTTTATATCGTATGTTGCTTCTAGTTTCAGTTTAGCCTTACCAGAAATAACATGATAAGAGTATTTATTAATAGATGTATAACCACCTGCATAAATCTTTTTATTAGTATGATCATAAACAACCGAATGGGCATAAGTTAATGCAGACCATTGTGTATCACCTGAATTTTGTTTTACATTATCACCCTCATGTAATAATAAACCAACCCACCCTTTTGAATCAGCGATAACCACATTTCCATCAGGTAGTGGGAGAGCTGAGTGTATATTTGTTTTATAACCTGAAATCTCTTTATGGAATAACACTTCCTTATTATTTGTTAATGCATATATAATAACCCCATTCTCTGTTATTGACATGACTGATTTTTTTCCACGATATATAACTGGTTTTACTTCTGCCATAAACTTTGTTTCTGGTGACTCCCAGATTAAATCATTATTTTCAATCATGACCTTTTGACTTGTTAGAATAAATTTGAATATTTGTATTTTATTTACCCCTTGATTACCAATAATCAGATACTTATAATCATTATTATTTTTATTCATAAAATGCCCCATCAATATGATATTTATGGAATATAAAAATACATAAATGTGTTCAATGTATTATAAATAAACTTAGGAAATGTACTTTAGCGGCTATTAATCTTAGAGCTTTAAGTATAGCACATATTCCAGAGAGGCAAGCTGAGGCCCCCGATTATTCAAGGAGTCGAAGGAGATCTGGTATCAGAATAAAAACATGAATACTTAAATAACAAGTAGAAAGAAATTATTACAATTCCTATATTTCATACCCCAGGAAAAACAGGTGTGGGTTCTGGCTCGATGCTAAAAATGCAGCATCCGGCGCGCTGATTCACGGCTTGGATGAAGCAATGGTACAGACGGCCCTGAGTGTCGCGGCAGCCTCCAATCTGTTATCGTCCTCTCTGGGGGCGCTATCTCTGACGTATCATGGCCTGCCTCTTTCAGAAAAGATTTACAAGATCTTCAATAAAGAGGAAACCGCATGAGAAGTATCATTATCGATATAAGGCTGGTTCTCGTGGCGATAATGTTCGCTATGTTTACCCAGACGCTAATATCGGGGATCGTCATTTTCATGGTCGTTTCCACCTGCTGCTGCTTCGGTGCTTCTATCGTTCTCAAATTGGATTCAGCATAAAAGGGGGTAATCTAGTGAACAAGAATAAATATAACGTGAGTGAAAAACTGTTTGTATTGAAAGAATTCAGCAAAAAAACACGGCAAAATCTACATAAAATCCCTGAATTATCCGGTCAGGAACTTAAAACTTCTCAGTATTGCCGTGATCTAATGACCCGTTTTGGCTATACCATCAAAACCTATGAAGGCTATACCGGTTTTATTGCCGACTTAATCACTGATCCAGAAAAACCCCTGATTGCATTCCGTGCTGACATGGATGCCCTTGCCATGCCCGATATGACCAACAATGAACATCGCTCAGTTCATGAAGGTTGTGCCCATAACTGCGGTCATGATACTCATATGACCATCGCCCTGACCGCAGCCAATTATTTGTCACAACATCAGGATGAAATGAGTGCCAATGTGCGTTTCATCTTCCAGATGGCCGAAGAAGACATGCGCGTTCCGGGGGCGGATAAAATGGTCGAACTGGGTTGTGTGGAAGGCGTGGGTGAAGTGTACGCCCTGCATAATAACGGAGCACAGGAAACCGGATGTATCAGTTTCAATGCGGGAGTGATGACATCATGGGGATCAACATGGACGCTGGATATATACGGTGTTTCCGCTCACGGCTCAACGCCCCAGAAAGGGTTGGATGCCATTCGCGAAGCCAGCCGTATCCTTGATTACATGGATTATATCATTGCCAAGAAAACCGATCCTTTCAGCCCTGCGGTATTCAGTTGCGGCATGATCAGGGGAGGAACCATCCCCAATGCCGTAGCCGACCACGTTCAGGCTCGGGGAACTATCCGGGCAATGGATAAAGAAACAGACCAAATCCTGAAAAACAGCTTTCAAGAAATTATTGCCCGTAGTGAATCGGGAGGGTTCAAAACCACCATCATCCATGACAGCTATCCCGCAGTGGAAAACCACTCTCAGGCACATCAGCGCATTCTGGAAGCCGCGGGCAAATTCCTGCCAACCGAGCATATCGAGTCAAATAGCCGCCCCATGACAGGCAGCGAAGATTTCAGCTACATGATCAACGCCACCAAAGATCGTATCGGCGCAATGTTCTTCCTCGGCAGCGGTAATAAAGCCAAAGGAATCGATAACTACCTACATTCTAACCCTTATTATATTGACGATGACTGTCTGCTGGTTGGAGCACAAATCTTTATCAATCTTGTGACTCGCTAATTATTCCTCGCGTCCGGTAATAGCAACCGGACGCGATATCATTCAAGGGTATCGGGTAATGTCAAGGATATGACTCTTTATATTATTATTTTAATATTAAGACAGATTATATTTTGTTACTTGATAACTCCCTTCTACGAAGCCTATCATTCTTGGTACTCGAACTTCAGGGCGAAATAATCCATTAATAATCAGGTTAATTTCTTCATCACTGCGTGCTGAGAGAAGTTCTTTCTTATCATCTTCGTTTTCCAATTCCCTTATAACATGAATAATAGAATACAATAATCCATTAAGGGAGTGATAAAAACCTGAAAAAGAACTTTTGCCTCTACATAACTTTCTTGCTCTAAATTGTGCTTTTGAAGAGTCACTGATCTTAAGACGCTCGAACAACCGCTTACAACAAAAAGGTTGACCGAGATGCTTCTTAGGCATTAAATTATCAAACAACACCATAGAAGAATGCATTAGTGAAATATTATCTCCAGAATACCTTATTCGATAAAAATAATTTCCAAAGACGCTTTTGGTTTTTTTTGGGATTATTCCTACCTCAAGTGAAAAAAACACATAATCATCATTCCCCAGTCGACTTATATCTTTAACACTTGAGTTATACTTATTAAATGAAATTTTTTTCTCCTCAAGGCGAACTCTTGAGTAAAGATTCAAGTCTTTTTTAGAATTATTTAGATTATCTATAAGATATTTATCACTGACATGAACAATATAAAACTCTTTTGACTTAAAGGATTTTGCAAACTCCAACTCCTCATTTGTAAACTTACCTAAACTATTCCTCAAGTCATCTGTAATCGTCCTCATATTAAAGTGTAAATTTGGAGAATCATCATAACATTCAGTTTTGTTAAAATCGTAGATTATTTTGGATACTCCCTCTTCCGCTCTCTCGGTCATTGTCTTACTCATTCTGTCAATCGCTCGACTTGCCCAACATTGACGAGTAGCCCTTCTGAACTTATCCCAAGCATCTTTTTCATTCATACGTCACCTCGTTATTCCTTATATATAAATCAGTATATGAAAAAGTATCGTAGTTTCGAATAATAAGTAAATTGATAGGTGAAAAGCCAGCTAGCAGAGTTCCTATATCTTCTAATCCAGAGGCAAGGCACTGATGCCATATTACCAACTTACTGAAAATGAGCAATACCAAATTATCCTCTAAATAGTCAAACTGCACTTATTAATTTAATCTTCCAACAAAATAAACAAACTCCTTATTAAATTTATTTAACTATAAAAAACCATTTTTTCTATAAGGGGAAAGTATACAAATAACAACTTTTATTCATTTATCAAATAAAACAATTTCATTTTCGATATAAAAAATCAGACAACAAAATATATTAAGAATAAAAAGATAAAATTAATAGCATCACATGTAGAAATCGATTAAATATCACGCCACACTCATATAGTTTATTTAATTATTAATTTTTATAATTGTGCCAACCTTGCTAACTAACATGTTCATATTTCAACCAGCATACAGGTTGGCGTTGCCAGCATCACAACCAAAGACCGCACCTTCAAGAACCCGCTCTGGAATCGGGAATTTTGGTATGAAGGCCGGAATCTGGAACATCAGCGACGGCTGAGCAACTATCACTATTACGATTTTCCCAGACGTTATAAAGACGATGAACTGGTAATAGCCAATAACCGCAAGGTCACGGTAGAAGGCCAACAGGATCATAAAACCACGGGCAGCTATATTGAGCAGACGGACGGTGATCGCTCACTGCAAGCCAAGGGTGACCTGATTGAGAAAATTCAGGACGTACTCAGCGTTGATGCGCAAGGTGATATTACCCTGCAAAAAGAATTTAAGAAAAATAAAAACGAGATAGGGCCGATAGAGTCGTTTGTACAAGGAATAGATAAAATCACCGATGTACTGTCAGTCGGACTGATAGTGATAAGTTCAAAATCCTAAAAATGAATCTCATCTATCCCTCGATTAAGATTCACGGCGAACATGAGCTTGCCCATAATAATAACGAAGAAAAAGTTAAAAACGGTGAACTAGGCGCATATGCAGTTACACAATTGGATTTCATTTTAACAGGGAAATTAGATGTTACATTTGGTTGGGAATCTGATGAAAAAGGCGATTGGTCTTTCAAAAAAATAGCGTACTAGAAGCTGAATTTGGCATTAAAGCCGTAACTAATCTTCGCGGTGGAGTTAGTTATTCTGCCATTTATGGTTATGTGGATGCGACGGCCAAGGCGGACGCTAAATTACTGGTAGCACTGGAGTAAAACCCCAAAAACTTGGATTTAGTGTTTTATCATGATGGTATTAAGTCATCGGTGGATTTGGATTATGCTTTTGGTGTGGGAAAAGAAAAATTTCGGGATGGTGGATTTAAGACAACTGTAAATATAGAGAAAAAAGGAGGAACAGGCCGTGAATGGGTATTTCAAAAACCACCGTCTAGAGATAAATCGCCCTATCGGGTTTCTTTGGGTTAGTGTTTGACTTTATTCTTATATGTTATTCAATATTTCTGCATCAGGGAAAACAAATCTGGAACATGAGTAAACCAGACTGGGAATAATGGGCCATTGCTGATAATAGTCAGCCCAATATTTTTTCGATTCGATGTGGTTTGAAGAGAAAATAGATCGTGATACATATGCAGTCAGAATCGAGCCAAAATGGAATAATTTTAAATTCGATTGATAAAATATTTACCACTAACATCTTGTATATTTATAACAGCTATTTATCATACTCCATTTGTCACTCATCGACGGTTCTAATATCATCACATCACCTACTGTTTTGAAAAATCCCATATCAAAATAAGCTTTTTCCGCTCTAGGTAATGCATCAATTTGTAATTTACCCTCTTTTCCTAAATCTACTGATTCCTTTACTGCATATTCCATTAGTAAATATCCACAGTTTCGAATCAAGTAATGTATCGCAAAATGAACAACTGTAGGGATATTAGTTTTTTTAGAAAACCGCAATATCCCTATGGGATTATTAAAATAATAAGCAATAAAAAAAACATCCTCACCATGTGAGCTATTAATTGACTGACGTATTGATGTAAATATCGTTTTTGAATTTTGATATCTGAAAAAATTCTTCTTTATTTCTTCTGTATTTTCTATTTCTTCTTTTGTTTTGTCTTGTTTTAACAATCCATGATTTTTTAATATGTTATTAAGATTAGGAAATTTCGAACGGAAAGTCTCTCCAACATTTTTTTCCCTCGGTTCATTATTAAAATTATCCTTAAAAAAATCATACAACAATTGTTCTTCATTCATTTTAATTAATATTGTGTTCACAGCAGAAAATGCTTCTTGATGATCCCCCTTATTGATGCGTATAACTCTTCTGAGATCCCTAAGATTTGAGAGTTCAGCATCAACAGATCTCATATTCGAAGCGGACTGAGTCCGCCGTAACGGGTTTAATGAAAAATCATTATGATTATTAATATTAAAAGATCTTGTTCTGTATATCATGGTTAAACTCCCCTCTAAATCACATGATGAGTCTCGTTTCATAATACCGAATAGTTGTTCTATACCCGTCGTCTTTCAAATTGCAGCTTTGTTGGCTACGCTCACTCACCCCAGCCACATAGTTATCTATGTTCCCGGGATTCGTTTCCTTGCCGACAATTTGACTGTCTATATTATACTCAATTCAATAGCTGAGAAAAGTTTTTTAAACTACCCAAAATAGAACAAAATCAGTGTAAAAAATAGGATATAAAATAAGGGATTAACTGCTTTTGTGTGCCCCCCTATGACTGCAAAAGGAAAAATCATATAGTTAAAAGTTATTAATAAAAAATAATAAGATTTCACTGTATTTTAAATGAAAAAATATAAACCCAATACAATACATCTCATATTCCGCAGTCATATTGTAACATTGTGTTTTAATTAATACTTGTGTATACATAAATCGTATGAATATTTACAAATCATAATATTACATATTGGGAGGTATAGACAGGGCAACCGCATGAACGTTTTGCGATCATTAATAGGTTGAAAATAACCCAGATTAAGATTAAAAATAAAACAGATTAATTCGTTCAGATATTAGGATAGTCTGTTCATTATCCGTTATGGACGATATTTAAGCATTCATGCGGCTGCGCTGAATGTATAGAGACAGTTACATAATAAATATCTATTTGTCACCTAAGTAATTAAAAACAACTTCACCAATAAATTTTATAAATATAAAAAAGTATTTTAATTTCAACCTAATGGCGTAAAGTGTGATCTAAAACTCAAACAAAAAATATTTTCATATTAAAAATCTTGAAATCTGACTAGGATAAATCTGCTATTACGTCAGTCTATTCATTATTTCATCACGAGAGTAATCGTTCTGTTAATCGCAAAACTCCGTTATTTACAACTCCTGCCATACAAAGGAGAAAAGGCATGAAGAAAAAACAAATAAATCAAAAGGATATTGATAAACTTATTACCTTGATTGGCGGAAAAGAGAATATCGCTTCCGTCAGTCATTGTATTACCCGCCTCAGATTCGTTCTCAATGCACCAGAAAATGCCGATGCCAAAGCCATTGAAGAATTACCGATGGTCAAGGGCTGCTTCACTAATGCCGGGCAGTTTCAGGTGGTGATAGGAACGAATGTGGATGTTTATTATAAAGCCTTGCTTGAAACCACGGGGAAAAAATCTGTTAATAAAGAAGAGGTTAAACAAGCTGCTCGTCAAAATATGAAATGGCATGAAAATGCAATTTCACATTTTGCTGAGATCTTTTTCCCATTACTGCCCGCCCTGATCAGTG
This sequence comes from Xenorhabdus lircayensis, assembly GCF_016306625.1. Taxonomy (GTDB): domain Bacteria; phylum Pseudomonadota; class Gammaproteobacteria; order Enterobacterales; family Enterobacteriaceae; genus Xenorhabdus; species Xenorhabdus lircayensis. The sequence continues at coordinate 167,298 of NZ_JACOII010000020.1, forward strand.
GCGGTTTAATCCTCGGTTTTCGTAATCTCATCGGGGATATCCCGTTCAGTGAAGGCAAATCACTCGCACAACTCCACCCTGTCTGGCAGAACATCTATGATTTTCTCTGGCTAATCGGTGAAGCGATATTCTTCTACCTCCCTGTCGGTATCTGTTGGTCTGCCGTCAAAAAAATGGGTGGAACGCCAATTCTAGGGATTATTCTGGGGATTACGTTGGTTTCCCCGCAGTTGATGAATGCTTACCTGCTTGGGCAGCAAACACCCGAAGTCTGGAATTTCGGCTTGTTTACGATTGCCAAAGTTGGCTATCAGGCACAGGTCATTCCTTCCTTATTAGCGGGTCTAACGTTGGGATGGATTGAAACGCGGCTGAAAAAATGGGTGCCGGATTACCTCTACCTTGTGATTGTCCCTGTGGTTTCTCTGTTGCTGGCCGTCTTCCTTGCCCATGCTCTGATAGGCCCTGCTGGACGCGTTATCGGTGATGGCGTTGCCTGGACGGTTAAAGGGCTAATGACGGGTAGTTTTGCCCCTATCGGTGCCGCTCTGTTCGGCTTCTTCTACGCCCCGCTGGTTATCACAGGTGTACACCAAACCACCTTGGCCATTGACCTGCAAATGATCCAGAACACCGGAGGAACGCCAATCTGGCCTATCATTGCGCTATCCAATATCGCCCAAGGTTCTGCCGTAGTCGGAATTATCTGGGCAAGCAAAAAACAGAAAGAACGCGAAGTTTCCATTCCTGCGGCGATTTCAGCCTATCTGGGTGTGACTGAGCCTGCCATGTATGGTATCAACCTGAAATACCGCTATCCGATGTTCTGCGCGATGATCGGCGCAAGCTTGGCTGGTCTGATTTGTGGACTCAACCATGTGACCGCCAATGGTATCGGCGTCGGGGGAATACCGGGTATTCTTTCTATCAAACCGCAGTTCTGGATGGTTTATCTGATCGCCATGCTTGTCGCCATTATTGTTCCATTAGTGCTGACCATTCTGGCTTATCGCAGAAACGAACGTAAAGCGGCCTTGGAAAATGAGATAACCAATTAATTTATCAAGGTATATTACATTAACAGGTATAGTTATGACCGAACAAAAACCGTGGTGGATGGATAGTGTTATCTATCAGATTTACCCAAAGAGTTTTCAGGATAGTACCGGAAGTGGCACGGGAGATATCGACGGGATCACCCAACGGCTGGATTATTTGCAGCACCTCGGCGTTGAGGCTATTTGGATCACCCCAATTTATCCGTCCCCACAAGTTGATAATGGCTATGATGTCGCTGATTATTGTGCCATCAACCCTGATTACGGCTCGATGGAAGACTTTGATAATTTGGTGCAAAATGCCCATCGCCGTGGTATTCGCATCATTTTGGATATGGTCTTCAACCATACATCCACCCAACATCCGTGGTTCCAAGCTGCTCAGGATATTCATAGCCCTTATCGCCAGTTTTATATCTGGCGGGACGGTTGTGAAGGTTCCTTACCCAATAACTGGAAATCCAAATTTGGCGGTAATGCGTGGCAATGGCATGCAGAAAGCCAGCAGTATTACCTCCACCTGTTTGCAGTAGAACAGGCCGATTTAAATTGGGAGCATGAACCTGTTCGCACCGAGCTGAAAAAAATCTGCGAATTTTGGGCCGACCGTGGTGTTGATGGCTTGCGTCTGGATGTTATTAACCTCGTCTCTAAACAGCAGGATTATCCTAGTGATAATCGCGGAGATGGCCGCCGATTCTATACCGATGGCCCGCGGATACATGAGTTTCTGCAAGAAATGAGCCGTGATGTTTTCCAGCCTAAGGGATTGATGACTGTCGGTGAGATGTCTTCCACTGGTCTTGAGCACTGCCAGCGCTATAGTGCTCTGGACGGAACGGCGTTATCCATGACGTTTAATTTTCATCATCTCAAAGTTGATTACCCAAATGGAGAAAAATGGGCTCTCGCGAGACCAGACTATGTTGAGCTGAAAAAGATTTTCTCAACGTGGCAGCAAGGGATGCATCAAAAAGCCTGGAACGCGCTCTTTTGGTGTAATCATGATCAGCCTCGTATTGTTTCACGATTTGGGGATGAACATCAGTACCACAAAATATCCGCCAAAATGCTGGCGATGCTGCTGCACGGTATGCAGGGCACGCCGTATATTTATCAGGGTGAAGAATTGGGCATGACTAACCCACACTTTGCGCGTATTGAAGACTATCGGGATATCGAAAGCCTGAATATGTATCAAGAGCGCATTGAACAAGGCATGCCGCCAGAGGAGATATTGGCAATTCTGGCACAAAAATCCCGTGATAATGGTCGAACGCCCATGCAGTGGGATGATTCGGAAAACGCAGGTTTCACCACAGGCACACCGTGGATCGCGCCTTGTAGTAATTACCCAGAGATCAATGCCGAAGCCGCATTGCAGGATAAAGATTCGGTCTTCTATTGCTTCCACAATTTAGTTAAATTGAGGAAGCAGCAGCCCATTCTGACATATGGTGATTACTTAGATCTGCTCCCTGAGCATCCATCACTGTGGTGTTATTTGCGCCGTTGGCAGGATCAAACCTTACTGGTTATTGCAAATCTCAGTGATGAAACACAACTGTGGTCTCCAGAATTTTCAATCATCAATAAAGAATGGCAGGTATTGATAAGTAATTATCAATCTTCTGCGAGTATCGAACATGAAAGTAAAATTAAACCCTATGAAGCAATATATTTAATTTCTAGACAATAGTATTATTCATATATGACTAGACACTATAATATAGCATTTATTATAAATCATTAAATAACACACCTCGTCTCAATAGGACGAGGTGCAGCATACCCACCCCGACAATAAATATTATTTCCTTAATAAAAAATACACAATTAAGTTCTATATTAACAAATAAAAAATATTTTAAATTCCACTTGATATTTGATAACCCCTGCTATACTTAAAAAAAACGTAAATAAATAATAAAATTATATTTCTAAAAGGAGAGGTAATCATGTCTGAAATAACAATGCTCAAACTAGTAAATAGCACAGATTCTGTTTGGAAAAAAGTATCTGAAACATTTCAAGGTATGGAAAGTATAAGCTTTCCAAAAGACCCAATAGAAAATCAGAGAAATGTATCCGCCTCTGTTATCTATAGCTATAATCATAGTGCTACTTTTGAGGTAAAATACCAATTAATGCATTCAGAAGAGAATACATTCATAATACGTGGGAGATATAAAAATGAACTGGATCGGTTCGACTTAGAATTATTTCTAGATAATTTGGAAACAAGTAACTATAAAAAGGGGGCTGTCGTAAGCCTTGGCTGGAAGCCAGATGGTTTCATCCACTTAATTCTTATTGGTGATGTTGGCAATTATATAGGACCTGATATAAATACCGAATATTGGATGCAAGACCATCGCAATATTTTAGGGAATCTTCCAATAAATAAACTTTGCATTACAGGTTCTCATGATGCAGGAATGAGTTTAATTACATGGAAAACCACTTGGGCTTTTGAGTGCAACACTTTAACTCAATCAAATAATATCTTAGGGCAATTAAAACTAGGTATAAGATACTTTGATATTAGACCAGTCCTTAGCGATGGAATATTTTTTACTGGTCACTATAAAGATCTAGGCGTATGGGAAGGTTCAAATGGTGAATCATTAGACTCTATTATTTATGAGATTAACACGTTTACAAAGACTCACAACGAATTGATTATAATAAGGCTTGACCATTCCCTCTGTCTGGATGTAGGCATATTAGAGAGATATCGTTCTTTTAAGGAAAGTGAGTGGCTTAATTTATTTTATACACTAACTGGAATTGACCATTTGTATTATCACAATGGCACGTGCAATATTTCCGACGTAACATTAAATACTCTGACAGATAATGGCACTCATTCTGCTGTTTTATTATTTGTAGAAACCGAAGATACTAATGTTACTTTGCAGGAATATAACAATAATGGATTTTTCTATCTTAGTGAATTGAATATGTACCATAAGTATTCTAATACAAGTAGCATCTTGAAACTAAGTTCAGATCAAATTAAAAAGATGAATGACTATGCTCCCACACATTATTTTGAATTATTGTGGACCCTGACTCAGAATGTTATACAGGCAACGACATGTGCCACAACACTCTCCTCTAGCATTAAACAATTGGCAGATGAAGCAAATGATACAATCGAGGAAGTTCTGCCGCATATCAGAAAAACGGTATACCCTAATATTTTTCTTATTGATAATGTTAAAGATACAGTAGCAACAACTTTCGTTCTCGCTATCAATTGGACGGTACTTTCTTATAAGTAAGAATAGAAGATATACCCATTAATATTACTCTTATCGATAAGTAGCCATATATTCATGCGATGGCACTGCCACAAAATCTGTGCCATACTTTTTTAGTCTCAAACGGGGAGTATGCCATTATGTTTTATTCAAAATACTTAACTTATTTGGGTGCAGGTTGTCTTCTATTATCTACCCTTGTACAAGCACAACCACCATCGAAACAGTTATCCCTGAGCCAGAAAAAATACCTGCAAAAACAAATTAATGAACAAGTTACGGATAAATCTGCATTGAAAGAGGTAGAAAGTTGGTCAGATACCAAAAAGGTGGCCGAGTTTATTTGCCGTCCTTTTGCTTTACCAATTATTAAACAACATTACAAAGACGCCGATAAAGTTTTCCTTGGTGATGTGTCACCAGATAGCATAAGACTGGAACATTCTTCTGAATTGGCTGGTACAGGCATGTATCGAACGGATGATGGCTGGAACGACATTCGGTTCTCCTGCAAATTGGATGCAACCGGCAAAGCACAATCATTCAAGTTCGAAAAAATCGTACCACCAAAATTGCAAACTGGACCAGGGCCTGTAGTTCTACCTCATAAGGAGAAATAAATGAAATATTTCTGGTTGATGTTACTTCTCCTGACACCACCCAGTCTCGCGGCCAGTTTTGATTGTGCAAAAGCCAAGGCCCCGGACGAAAAAACCATTTGTTCCAACCAAAAACTGAATGATTTGGATGTGGAAATGAGTGTGAAATATCACTTTCTACGAGGGTTATTTGCCATGGGAGTATCAGGCGAAATGTATGATAACCAAACTGCATGGCTGAAGCAGCGCCAAAAGTGTAAAGGAAATAAAACATGCTTGCTGCAAAGTTATCGCCAACGCATTAATCAGCTTGATACGTTGTATAATTCGATAGAGAAACCGATTTGATAGAAAAGAATTAGAAGCTCAAGGAAGGATTTTCTTTCCTTGAGCTTTTTATAATAAGAAATCATGTTAATGAGGCGGGGTCAGTTCTTTTACTAATTCGGGTAATTACTATTTCTTATAAATATCTGGACGAACTATCTGCCAAACACAATTTTCACGATTAACAGGTGAATAGCCAAATTTTTCATATAACCAAGGCGCGGTTGAAGTCACAAGCATGATTCTCCGTAACCTCTGCATAACTGGATGAGATTGGCAACACGTCATCAGCCAGCGTCCTAATTGTTGTTTTTGATACTCCTCTAATACATACACATCACATAAATATCCAAAAGTCGCAAAATCCGTCACGAGTCTGGCAAACCCTATTTGGGTTTTATCTTTGTACAATCCAAACGTCAGACTGTTTTCAATAGAATACCGTACTGTTTCGAGATCAATGCCTTCAGCCCAACTGGAACATGTAAGAAATTGGTAGATCGCGGTGATATCTAATAGAGATTTCTCTGTTGATACTTGATAGTTTTCTTTCTGCCAGTGGAAGTCTTGTTCCATATTTTTATTCCCCAACACATTGAAATTAATTATTTTTATTGAAAACAAAAGACATCACAGGAGTACTAAAAGCAAACTAACTTGATGATTAATAGTAAATTTTATTTTATAAAAACGACAAAACACCCCCTTAAATACCCCCAGAAAATTTTATCTGAATTTGTATATCTTAGTAGTTATATATTCATGATAGTGATTAAGGTGCTATACAGCCATGAGAAATAATGATATCGAATGTTGCTGTATCTCACGGCTGGGATATGAAGTTATTTAGCCATATTATCGCGAACTTTGCGTTCAACAAGATTACCGTTCATATCAAAATAACGGCTAGGCCAGATTTCTGACGGGTGAATATTGAGATAATTTGCAATAATCCATTCACCCTTAGACCACGGTCTGCTGAGAATATTTGCTAATGTCGATGAACTGAGTCCTGCTTCACGAGAGACAGCCGCCAAGGTTGTACCGCAATGCTTGCTCTCCCTTTCAGGCTACGGGAGTTTTTTATAGCCGTTTTTAACGGCGCGTACCCATCTGTGATGGTGATTAAACAGGTTTAGACTAACGTTTTTTTCGAACTACTGCAATTAAATGTTACTAATTCGAAAATTTTATTGATAAATTTTTTACACAAGAAATTTCTTAATAAAACTACTAATTTAAAGTGACATATATATAATTAAAAACACAAATCACAATGGATAACTATTTCATATGTTACGGAACATGACAGAAATAATGTATTTTAATTTGGTTGAAAAATATTTAATAAAATTAAGTTAAGTGAAAATATTTATATTCAGGCATATTACTTTTTACCTCAGGCCATCTGATGTCAACATGCCAATTGGATTATCTATGATTTATTTGTTATAGTTCATATTCGGAACATCAAGTTAAGTATATTTTTACTCAACTCAAGTATAAGAGGTCTGTACTATGTTAGAAGAATCATCAAAAGATTCGCCTGAGCTTCCTAAAGAAATCCCCTATGAGCAAAGTTATTTATTAAAATCCAGATGTATTATGATATCTGGTGAAATTAACCAAAAATTAGCTGAAAGAGTAACAACACAGCTACTGATTTTACAAGAAATAAGTAACGAACCAATCAAGGTTTTTATTAATAGTCAAGGTGGACATGTTGAAGCTGGCGATACCATTCATGACTTAATTAAATTTATAAAACCGGAAGTTTTTATAATAGGAACCGGTTGGGTCGCAAGTGCTGGTATTACTATTTTTCTTGCTGCCAAGAAAGAAAATCGTTATTCCCTTCCAAATACTCGTTTTATGATTCATCAACCTTTAGGAGGGTATGAAGGAAGAGCATCTGATATTGAAATAGAAGCTAGAGAGTTTTTGCTGATACGTAGTCGTATAAATCAGCTTATCAGCGATGCCACAGGACAGCCAATAGAAAAAGTAGAAAAAGATACTGATAGAAATTATTGGATGCGCCCTCAACAGGCTATTGAATATGGAATCGCAGGTCGAATAATAACCAAGTGGGAAGACATCAGCCATGTATAAATGATAAAGAGGGTGGGCAAAAGCTCACCCTCTATTTTATATTAATATCATATTCTTTTAAAAACCTTGGTACTTGCCATTCATCTTTCAGAATTGCGTATATATACATGTCACTCCATATTCCATTAACGTATTCGTTTTGTAATAAGTGAGCCTCTTGACGCATTCCTAGTTTTTCAACTAATTTTTTAGAACCTAGATTTAAAGCATCTAATCTTGCATAAATTCTATGATATTTAAAATACTTAAAACTAATATCTATTAATGCACCTAAAGATTCTGTTCCAATAGATTTTTTTTGATATAATGGATGAAATATACAACCTATTTCCCCCTGCTGTGATTCTTTGCTCGTTACCCTTAACATAATTTCTCCTGCTAAATCATTATGTTCGCGTAGAACTACAGCAAGTCTTATTTCATCACCATTATCATTAAATGCAGGGTTAAGGACTTTATTAAATTGTTCACAAATATCTTTATCTGTAGGGAGTCGTGTGTATAAAAACTTATAAATCTCTGGTAATGAATGATAGTTTTTATACTTGATGAAATCTTTTTCCTCAAATTTACGAAGAATTAAGTGTGATGTAAAAAATAAAAGAGAATCATTATTTAGTAGCATAAAACCCCCTAGATTACTTATTGATTTTCTGATTTATTAATATTTCTATTTTCTTTTAGAAAGAAAAGAAAAAATAACCCAGCTAGTAATGTCAAGATAAATATAATTATAAAAAACACTTTAAATATTTCTCTATAATAAACTATTTGAGTGCTATCACTAATTGAATTGGAATTAATATACTTCTAAGTAAGCATATTTATCAACGATCCAACAAGTGTAATAGCAATGGCTTCGCCTGCAACTCGCATAGTATTAAACAATCCAGACGCTAACCCAGCTTTTTCTTAAGGAACAACACTGACAGATAAAGCATCCATTAACCCCCAAGGTAAGGCATTACCAATTCCTATTAATGCCATAGCAAAAGATATTAACCAAATTTTTTCATATGTGGAGTTGATTAGTATACATACTCCAATAGAAGCTATAAAAAAACCAATCCCAGAAATATTATTGATTGGATAATTTTTAGCAAGATAACCAGAAATAAGCGGAATAAAAATCATCGGCAAAGTCAAAGGTAAAATAATTATCGAAGTTTTAGATGCACAGAAACCTCCTCCAACCATAAGCCACATTGGTAAATAAACAAAGAGTGATATATAACTAAAAGCAGTTAATAAAGGTAGTAATTGCACCCCAAAAAATAAAGGAATCTTAAATAATGATATATCGACTAAAGGGTGAGCGGTTCGTTTTTCTGTAAAATAAAATACAATTATAATAAATATAAGTGTATGAAATTTCATATCACTAAATCCATTTTTCCCAGCTAGAATAATTGCATATGTGAACAAGATTAAAGATAGAGTAAAAATAACAAGACCAATCCAATCTAGACGTTCGGTATTATTATTTTTTGATTCTTTAATTCTCCATCCTCCTAATGAAATTATTAGAATGGAAAAAATAGATATTCCCCAATAGAGTGAACACCAACCTAGGAAATCAATCATAAAACCAGAGATAATAGACCCAAATGCAAGCCCATCCCCAAAAGATGTACCTAAAAAAGAAAATGCAATAGTTTTATTTTTTCCATAAAATTCTTGAGCTAATAACGACGTAGCAGAAGTTGATACTAACGCACCGCCCATACCCTCAAGTATTCTCATTATAATTATAGTGAGTAAATCATGACTGATTGCAATATATATAGATGACAGGCTAAATAAAACAAAACCAATTATAAAACATAATTTTCTGCCAATATAATCACCTGCAACACCAGCAGCCATAAAAAGCCCGGCGAATGCAATGACATAAGAATTGATTATCCATTCTAGTGAAAACCTGTCGCCACCTATATCATTTTTCACGGCATGGAGAGAAATTGCAGGTCCAGTAAATACCAAAGGTATCACAAATGCTGCACAGCAGATAATTATAAGGGTGTCATGTCTTTTTTTTGTAAATTCTGTCATGGTATTATATAAACATGCTAATCTTGTATTTTGTTAAAAATTAACTGAGAATAATCAGTTGAATCAATTTCTAACTTATCTGTAATATTTTCATTTAGCCATTTCAAAAAAATATTAGAATGTTCTGTATTATTTCTTTTGTCTATTATTGATATAGCCTTATATGAAAAATCATACAGTTTATAGGATTCTGCAAGAATTATCGCAAGAACACAAAGTTTTTCATTAGGCATGGAATCCCATTCATTAATATCTCTAATAAACAATGCATCACTCCATATCCATTGATTTCCATAAATAAAAGGATCTTTATTTATAGTGATCGGTTCCAAAGGTCTTGTGCCATACCCCATGAATTTAACAAAATTAAAACCTTGTGAGCGTAGTAAAATTTCTATTTCTGAGAATCGAGGTTGACCTATATATTGCTCTACAAATTCAACTTCACATTCAATTACAAGAGTGTCTTTAAGTTTTTCCAAAGAATTATATAATGCAAGATATTCGCACCCTTGAATATCTATTTCATATAAATCTATATATTTTATATCATCTATTTCATCAAGTCGTTTCGTTTGAACTATATGTTCATCTACAACCAACATCCATTCAGAAAAAGATTTGTATTTACTCATTTCTTCTAAGTTAGGTATTAAAATGGAAGAGCAACCAGGAATCTGGCAAATAGAAAGTTTATGTACCCCACCATCCCCAATAGCATATGGAAAGTATGTAATCCTTACATCTTTATTTTTCTTTAATTTTTCGAATTCATCAGGGTTTGGTTCAAATCCATAAATTTTAAATGGATAAGATTCAATTATTTCATTGTAGTTGTTTTCTGTTGTGTCAAAATTAGCTGCACCTATATCTACTATATTTATATTTCTATTTTCTTTTGTTATATTTTTATATAATTCAATAAGAGGTTTGATCGCCATATTTAATTTACCTAATCAAAGTTCATTCAAAAGCCATTTCTCTTGTGCTATTCATTAATTTTTTTCCTAGCTCAGTTAATTTTGCATTTTCTAATATTATATTCCAGCAATCATAAAATTTGTCTTCAAATGAAGCTGGATTATTGGCATTGTTGTATGCAGTGTCAACTCGTTCTAAAATTGGATCATAATCATGATAAGAACTTAATTTCTTTAAAATACGCATTGTTCTAGCAAGAACAAACATTGCATGATATATTCCACTTAATGGCCTAGCCTCACGGCGTAATGGCGACTTATATGTACCACTATCTTCGTTTAAAATTATTGGGTCAATAAAAAAAAGCATATTTAAATGATTATGCCCAGCTTCATGAGCCAGATTCTCAAAATACCGAGTCCAAATTTGATTTTCTCTTAATTGACTAATTCTTATGATTCCAAATGTATTTAATGATGAGCCAGCATTCATGGTAGGGGAATTGACAATGATAATATCTGTAATTAAATAATTAAGCTCATCAAATAAATCCCGATCAACTTCTTTCATTCTATTTAAAGATTTTTCTACGGCATGAGTTGAATGCTCTAATTCTTTCTTCGAGGGGATATCTCCATCAAAATGATAACCATAGGTATTTATCATTCCATAGTCACATGTATCATAATAAAACTGATGTAGGGATTGTGTATATCCATTAGTAAATAATCCTATAGTACGTGGTGACTGTTCAATATAATTTAACTCCTTAAAAGAGTCTAATATGTTTTTAATTAAAATAACATTTTCATCTTCAATAGCTTTCAATAACCTATTATGTAATACATGCATCATTCCACTTATTTTGCTTTTCTTATTTAAATTTCTTATTATTTTCTCTGCTGAATTACAATTAAATCCAGAAGTATTACACTGTTCAAATATATATGAAAGACTGTTTATTAGCCTTTCATTTATCTGTTCTCTAAGTGCAATATCTCTTATTGCATCTGGGCGAGCATCATATATATCAAGCATAAACACCTCTATTAATAAGATATCCTTATGTCAAATGCATAAAAATTATTATGTTGATAATTATAGATTAAATTTTTTCTCAAAAAATACTGCCGCAAACTTTTCGCTTGCGGCAATAACTATGGATTAGTTTACTTGATCCATAATAGGTGCAGTTCGATTTGCCGAGGCAGAAAAAATTTTCTTGGCATCGAGTTTTATCTTATTAGTTTTCTTATCTTTTTTTGCAGTATTCATAGTGTATCTCCTAGATTTAATATCGTTGATTTACTACTAGAATTTACCAGAATGTACTAATTAATAACAAAACCAGATATGGTTAGTGTATCTGGTAAAAGAATACTATCAGATAAAAACAGAAGTTCGACATTTAAATAATAATATCGCATGTGTTTTTTTTTGACTAGACAATAAAAATACACAGCTTATTATTTTTAATTTCACTTTTGGCTTTGATTATAGCGATTTATAATTATAATCGTCATTCCGAAGGCATATCACAACAATCTGTTTTAATTAAGAATTAACATGTGCACAAAAAACATGTAAACGTGTATAAATCATAACATTACAGAATTATTTGTGGAATGTCGGTTATAAAACACTTATTAAATTTTATTCCTAATAAATTACTTATTAAATTTTAACTAAATTAAACTTCAAGTAGTACAATAGATTAAAATCATACTGACGCGCTGCGCTTGTCTTCTCTGGTTTGTCTGGTTGATGCATTAGCCAGACAAACCAGAGACCCTGAAAAACACCATACCCGCCAGAAAAAAATCTTCCCCCCTCCTGTTAAAGAATTAGGGATAAAACTGTTCACCCTATTCACCTTTAGATATTTTCATTTAAATTCATTATGTTAATAGATTATGACTTGAAATCCAACTCATCACCACTCTTCACCCAACCCTTCACCTTCAAACCAGAAAAAAGTGAACAGGGGTGAATACTTGTGAACAGTTTAAAAACAACTGTTCACCCTACAATATATTGATATATCTGGTTTAAATTATAGGGTGAACAGTAGTTAACACTTTTTTATATTTTTTAGGAAATGTTTATCGGTGTGAAAAGAAAAAAATTATTCTTCTGGCAGGCTGTTCCTTATCAGCTTAGGCAACCATTCAATGGTCGTGTCGATATTCAAGCTCAGATTGCTGCGAATACCCTGTTTGCTTTTCTTACGCAGGTAATGCTGGCTGTATTCAGCCAGTGCGCCCGGCATATCCATACCGAACCGAGTCACGGAAATGGGTTTATTCAGGTTGTTGCCTTTCATATAAGCAAGGTAGGCGTGATAGAGATATTTGCGGGGATTTAACGGCACTATTTCCTATTTCCGCATTGCCGATTAACAGGCCGTCAGCTTCATGAGAAGCCACCAGATAACCGCAAAAATCAACCAGTGGATCTGTACCGCGTTTGATATCCAGTGCTTCTTCAGACTTTTGTTGCGCTGCCAGTAAACGCCTTGCTGTTTGTGGGTCGGTAAACGATGAAGCAACTGCCGGATAATGACGGGTAATTCCGCCGCGGTTTTATCCCGCAGAAGTGGATCGCGCTCATGCTCTGGCACCACTTCGGAAAAATTAAAAATCACCCGACGCCGCGACACTCCGCCACTGCGATCACTGAAACTCATGGCGTTATTATTCACCACCAGTACCACAGCGGGTCTGGTCGGGCAGAATAATCAACGAATATCCCACAATCAGCGCACGCTCCCGTGGGTTTTCCAGTGCAACCATACTGGCAGAAACAGTATTGCCTTTACCTGCCAGCATCGCGCAGATTTCAGCAAAGATGCTTTTACCACTACCTCCGGCACCGGTGACTTCCAGAAACAACTGCCAGTCGTAACGGTTTGCCAGCACCATAAACAGCGCGGCCAGTACTCTCTCTGCTTTGTTTTCACAGTTGGCTGTTGCCCGGTTAAGCCAGCGCCAGAATTGTGGTGAATGATCTTTCAGGGTTTCCCCCGAAACGGGGGAGTTGAATTCAACGTCATTCGCAAGCAGCAGCCAGTCACGTTTGTGATGAGGTCGGAACTGGCTGATTTTCAGATCAAACACGCCATTACTGAACCCAATTAAATGGCGTTCTGGCGAGTTCATCATGGGAAGCTGTAATTTCAGGGCATCCACGGCAGCGCCAATACCATGCGGTGAGTACGGCATTTTCTCTTCCATAAAGGCCGCCACCATTTCCCGCCTTAAATCGCGGTCACTGACCGGACGCCAGACAATGCCATCATAGTGATGAACGGTTTCCGAAGCGCCATCCAGTGCCAAATCACCGTCATAACGTGCCAATAACACTTCTCCGCGTTGACTGGCTCCCATCTGACATAATGTCAGTTTTGACGGTTCGGCATCATTGGGCTGAATGACAGCTTTTTTCGTTGTTGGTGCCGGTTGATAAAGCCCTTGAGAAAAAGCCAGATTTGCTATTTCCACACTGTGTTGTTGACGGTAGTCATCCCAGTCCGCTTTATGCTCTGTCGGTTCCAACCATTAACCGCAATGGCCGTTTTTTCTGCTGAGATTTTACCGATATTTACTTTCGGTCTCCCGTTCTTATCCTGTTCTCTGGGATGATGCCAGTCATTATCCGCTGCAATAATGATTTTTGTGTCCGGCCAGCGCCCCCGAACGGCTTTGGCAGCAGAATGTAAATTGCCTGCATCCAGCGCCGCCAGAACAGTCCCTTTACAGAGCTGGTTAACCGTGAGTGCCGTGGCGTAACCTTCGGTAATGATTACCGTGTCGGGGTGTTCGTTCAGCTCAGACAGAGCAATAAAAGCCCCTTTCTTCTGGCTGCCGGGGAATAATTTTTTCTCGCCATTCGGTTTGATGATCTGTAGGACATTTTCATCCCGTTCCAGTGTCTCCATATAATCCGCATACCATTGCAGCATTTCCCTGCGACCCTCCAGATATTGGGCGTGATTGTAAGTTCCCCGGATACTGTTCTTATCAACATGAGCAAGCTGAGTTTCAATCCAGGCAGTGTTATAGCCTTGTTCATGCAAAATTGTGCTCATGGTATGGCAGAATCCGTGACCTGTAAGCCTCTCCCTTTGTATCCCAAAAACTCTATTACCTGATTGATACTTTCTTTACTTATCGGTTTACTGCGATTATTCCGGCCAATAAACACCAATGGATAATCACCTGTAATCAATTTCAATTCCTCAAGCAATACAACATATTGCTGAGATAATGGAACGATATGAGGCTGTCTCATTTTCATAATATGCTCAGGGACTTCCCAAATAGCATTATCAAGATCGATATCTTCCCATTTCGCATAACGTAATTCTTACGTTCTGACTCCCGTAAGCATAATAATTCGTGTTGCTGTTTTTGTGATTACACTGCCTGTATAAGCAGATAACTCTTTCAGGAAAAAAAAGTAATTCCTGTGCGGTCAAAAAAGGGAAGTGCTGCTTTTTAGGTGAAGCCAGTACACTGGCAAGATCGGGGGCAGGGTTATATTCCGCACGTCCAGTAACAATGGCATATTTAAAAACCTCGCCACAACGCTGACGAACTTTCCGCATTTTCTCCAATGCACCTCTGGCCTCCAATTTTTTCAGCACTTCAAGTCATTCCAAAGGCTTTATTTCTGATATGGGACGATGACCGATATAAGGAAAAATATCCTTTTCAAAGGTATCAATAATTTCATCACGATAACGTAATGACCATCTGTCAGCTTTGGATTTATGCCACTCTCTCGTGATAGCTTCGAATGTATTGTTTAGTTTGTGTTGGCTGGCTAATTTCTTCTGCTTTTTATCAATATTTGGATCTTATCCCTCTGCAATCAACTTATTAGCTTCCTCGCGTTTCTTTCTTGCCTCAGCCAGAGAAGTATCAGGATAAACACCCAATGCAAGCAGCTTCTCTTTGTGATTAATTCGGTACTTCAATCGCCAATATTTTGAACCACTTTGCTTAACCAACAGATACAAACCGCCACCATCAGACAACTTATAGTCTTTTTCCTTTGGCTTACAGGTATCCACTTGACGGGCGGTTAATTTCATTTGGGGGTATCTCTTTTAGAGGGTACATTTTATACTCCCCAGTTGAGAGTGGATTGCAATAGATTAAGTTAGACCACTCAAGACTTGATAACTATTTAATGTATTGAAATTGATTATTTTTATTGAAAACAAAAAACGGTACTGGACAAATTATGGCGGAAGATCACAGGAGTCGAACCTGCCGGGAGCCGCTGGCGGCCCCATCTGGATTTGAAGCCCAGCCGCCCCACCGGGGACGATGATCTTCCATTAAGAAAATTGATGAGGAGCAGGGATTATAGCGTGTCTCCCGAAACATCTAAACTCATTCGTCACTTCACAGATATCTGATATAAAAAGAACCGGATTACTCGCATAAAAGTGCAGCATTAGCATTGAACTCACGATATCTTACCCCCATCTATCGTCAACAACCCCATGGGATATATAGGGCTGGTTTCAGCGTATACCCAACTACACATATAAGGCGCTCATTATGACTAATCCGTTACTGACATCTTCTGCATTGCCTAAGTTCTCTGCAATTGAACCAAAACATGTCGTGCCTGCTGTGAAAGAGACGTTAGCCAACTACCGTCAAGTAATTGAGAAGGTTTTATCCGAAAATACCGCCTTTACTTGGGATAATCTGTGCCAGCCAATTTCCGAAGAGAAAGATAAACTTTCCCGCGTATGGTCGCCTGTCAGTCACCTGAATGCCGTCAAGAATAGTCCAGAACTTCGCGAAGTCTATGAGCAAAGCCTGCCCCTGCTCTCTGAATTTGATACTTGGCTGGGACAACACAAGGGGTTATATCAAGCATATAAGTCACTGAAAGCGAGCGAAGGCTTCAAAACGCTTCCCCAACCGCAGCGTAAGGTTATTGAAGATACTTTGCGTGATTTTGAATTGACCGGCATTGGCTTGCCAGAAGAAAAGCAGAAACGTTACGGTGAAATTACTGCCCGTTTATCTGAACTTGGCGCTAAGTTCGGCAATAATGTGCTGGATGCCACAATGGGATGGACCAAGCTGATTACCGATGAGTGCGATCTGGCGGGTCTGCCTGAAAGTGCCAAAGCCGCAGCCAAGGCCGCTGCCGAAGCCAAAGGGCAGGACGGATGGTTGCTGACGCTGAATGCGCCAAGTTATCTGCCTGTCATGACTTATGCCGATGATTCTGAATTGCGCGAGGAAATGTATTACGCCTATACGACCCGTGCGTCCGATCAAGGGCCAAATACCGGGAAGTGGGATAATAGTGAAATCATGGCAGAAATACTCGCATTGCGTCATGAACTCGCTCAATTGCTGGGGTTCAAGAACTATGCGGAAAACTCCCTCGCCACCAAAATGGCTAAAACACCTCAGCAAGTGCTCGATTTCCTGAACGATCTGACCAAACGCGCCCATCAGCAAGGTGAGGATGAGTTGGATGAACTCGCCAATTTTGCAGAATCACACTACTGGGTTGATGAGCTGGAAGCGTGGGATCTGGCGTATTATAGCGAGAAGCAAAAACAGCACGATTTCTCCATCAATGATGAAGAACTGCGTCCTTACTTCCCTGAACAACGTGCGCTGGAAGGGCTGTTTGAAGTCGTTCGCCGCATTTATGGTATCACTGCCAAAGAACGCCACGGTGTGGATACATGGCATCCCGATGTCCGTTTCTTTGAATTGTATGATGATAAGCTGGTATTGCGCGGCAGTTTCTATTTGGATCTCTATGCCCGCGAGCATAAACGTGGCGGTGCATGGATGAACAGTTATGTCGGCAGAATGCGTCACGCTTCTGGCGAATTACAAAATCCTGTCACTTATCTGACTTGTAACTTCAACAAGCCAGTCGGTGATCAGCCAGCCCTGTTCACGCACAATGAAGTGACAACGCTGTTCCATGAGTTTGGACACGGGCTGCACCATATGCTGACCCAGATCGATACTCTGGATGTTGCGGGCATCAATGGCGTACCGTGGGATGCTGTGGAGTGTCCAAGCCAGTTTATGGAGAATTGGTGCTGGGAGCCAGAAGCGCTCGCGTTTATCTCTGGTCACTATCAGACTAACGAACCTCTACCAAAAGAAATGCTGGATAATATGCTGGCCGCCAAAAATTATCAGGCGGCGATGCATATCCTGCGTCAGCTTGAGTTTGGTGTGTTCGATTTCCGTCTGCATGCGGAATATGATCCAGCCAAAGGGGCGCAAATTCTGGAAACGCTGCAATCAGTGAAAAAACAAGTTGCTGTTGTACCCTCACCTGATTGGGGACGTTTCCCGAATTCCTTTAGCCATATCTTCAATGGTGGTTATGGGGCAGGTTATTACAGTTATCTATGGGCGGATGTTCTGGCAGCAGATGCGTATTCTCGCTTCTCGGAAGAGGGAATTTTCAATCGCACAACCGGCCAGTCATTCCTCGACAATATTTTGTCCCGTGGCGGCTCAGAAGATCCAATGACACTGTTTGTCCGCTTCCGTGGCCGTGAACCAAAACTGGATGCTATGCTGAAAAGCTACGGCATCGGTGGATAATAACTTGTGAAGATTTGTTTGATTTGTGAAGAAGGCGCTGATAGCAGCGCCTTATCGTTATTGGCTGAACGCTGGAATCTGGTTCACGATGAAGATTCAGTCATGGCTCTGGTACTCACTCCCGAACGGCTGGAATTGCGCAAGCGCGATGAACCAAAGTTGGGGGGAATTTATGTCGATTTTGTTGTCGGAACAATGGCACACCGTCGTCGCTTTGGTGGCGGTCGGGGCGAAGCGGTCGCTAAGGCTATAGGTATCAAGAAAGATTATTTACCCACGGTCGTGGACGCCACCGCAGGATTGGGGCGCGATGCCTTTGTGCTGGCTTGCATTGGTTGTCAGGTCAGAATGCTGGAACGTCACCCCGTGGTAGCCGCATTGCTGGATGATGGTCTACAGCGTGGCTATCAGGATGAAGAGATCGGCAGCTGGCTGAAAGAACGCATGACGCTGATCCATGCCTCAAGCACTACAGCATTGACGGATATTACGCCACCACCGGATGTGGTTTATCTTGATCCGATGTATCCGCATAAACAAAAAAGTGCTCTGGTCAAAAAAGAGATGCGCGTCTTCCAAGCGCTGGTAGGGGCTGATGAGGATGCGGACAGTTTGCTGGAACCTGCCCGTGCGCTGGCAAAACGTCGGGTTGTGGTGAAACGGCCGGATTATGCAGAACCACTGGCGGGCGTTAAAGCCTCTGCCGCAATTACAACCAAAAACCACCGTTTCGATATTTATCCCTGCTAGCCGAGGTTTTTATTAACCCCATGTTCACGTGGGGTTTTATACCTAACTACACAATCCCCTGCGATAATATCGCATCCGCCACTTTGACAAAACCAGCAATATTCGCACCTTGCACGTAATTGGTCTGTTTGCTCTCTCCTCCATATTCTACGCAAGCGTGATGGATATCGAGCATGATGTGATGTAAGCGAATATCCACTTTCTCCGCTTTCCAACTCAAACGCGCTGCGTTCTGTGCCATCTCCAGACCCGACGTTGCCACGCCGCCCGCATTGGCGGCTTTGCCCGGTGCAAACAAGACTCCCGCTTCAAGGAAAGCGTCAGTAGCAGGGATCGTCGCGGGCATGTTTGCCCCTTCCGCAACAGCCTTCACGCCATTTTTAATCAACGTTTTCGCTGCTTCCAGATCCAGCTCATTCTGGGTCGCACAAGGCAGTGCGATATCCACTGGGATTGACCACGGATCTTGGCCTTTAAGGAAGGTTAATCCACGCTCTTTGGCATACTCTTCTACACGACCATAACGCTGATTTTTGATCTCTTCAAGATGAGCCAGTTTTTCCGGCGTAAAACCTTCTTCATCCAAGACTGTACCGCCCGAATCCGAGGCCGTAACAACTTTCGCACCCAGTTCCATACACTTTTCGATGGTATATTGGGCAACGTTTCCTGCGCCAGACACAGAGACCCGCATTCCCTCTAGCCCCATACCGTGGCGTTTTAGCATCTCATGGGTGAAATAAACCAGCCCATACCCAGTGGCTTCAGGCCGGATCAGGCTTCCACCAAAAGAGAGCCCCTTGCCTGTGAAAACGCACGCCGTATTGTTGGACAACTTCTTCATCATGCCCGCCATAAAGCCAACTTCACGCCCCCCCACGCCAATATCTCCGGCTGGTACATCGGTATCTGGCCCCAAATGACGGTAAAGTTCGGTCATCAATGCCTGACAGAAACGCATGACTTCACCGTGGCTTTTTCCTTTGGGATCGAAATCAGATCCCCCTTTTCCGCCGCCCATTGGCAGCGTTGTCAACGCATTCTTCAATGTTTGTTCAAAGCCCAAAAATTTCAGGATAGAAAGGTTAACAGAAGGGTGGAAACGCATCCCACCTTTGAATGGCCCAATAGCAGAATTGAACTGCACTCGCCACGCGCGGTTAACCTGTACTTTGCCTTGATCATCCACCCAGCAAACGCGGAATTGGATGACTCTTTCCGGTTCTACCAGACGCTCCAACAATCCTTGCTCACGATATTGCGGGTTTTGTTCAAGAAAAGGCCAGAGAGAGGTCAACACTTCTCGTACTGCCTGTAAATATTCCGGTTGATGTTGATTTTGGTACTGAATTGAATCGAGAAATGAGACTAAAGATGATGAAACATTCATTTAGGGCTTCCTTTTTGTCATTCAGAAGTGATGACCCCCAGCCATTTTCCATATTATTTTTTTGTCGAAAATGTGAGGTAATTACGGTTTGCTTTCTGAATATAGCACTATTTTATGCTTAAATTTCAACAACTATTTTTTATAGGCTTCCTTAAAAATATCTTTGACAATTTCTAAAACAGTTTCATCATCTTTTCTATGGGCAAAAAAATCGCCCGCATAAGCAGGCGATTTTATAGAATAAAATTTCAACCGAAGATTATTCTTCATCACGCAAAGGTACGATTAACATATCAACATGAACGGTGTTGATAAGCTGACGGGCTGAAGACATCAACTTGCTCCAAAAATCCTGATGGTGGCCACACACGACCAAATCCATATCGTATTGCTTAATAGCATCAACAAGGACTTGCCCTAAATCACCACTACCACTCAACGTTTCCTGAACGGGATAACCTGCGCTGGCAGACAGCTCTTTTAGGGAATTACGGGTTTCATCCGCGATACGCTCCTGCATATCGCCAAGATTAACGTCAATCAGGCCGGTATAAAGATCGGAGTAGTTAACATCAACATGGATCAGGGAAACTTTGGCATTGTACGGTTGCGCCATTGACACAGCTTTCTCCACCAAGACCTGACTTTCTGGAGATAAATCAACCGCAACAAGAATATGTTTGTAAGCCATAAGAACTCCTTCCATAACGTCGATTAAATGGATTGGCAGCACTAAACGCCATGATTCGATGTTTATACTATAACTGCTCAAGGCATCTTTTGAGTGTTGTTTTGATCACAACTTGTTGTTTTAATTCCTTAACTAACTGAAAACTTAGATCCCACCCCAAAAAACGCAACATTTCTAGAGAGTTGCTTACAATGACTTCTCTCAACCATAAATAAACAAGCCCCTAATTTTCACTTGTCCATAAATACGCGAATGACTGTATTTCTGTCTAAAATTTAATATAGTTATTATTCAAATTAGAATTTTTTCGATTGATTTCTTTTTTCTGACAGCTTTTGCTGCCACGATCAGTAGGGGGAAGTATGTCCAATACTATTGCACTCTTTTGGGCAGTTTGCCTTATCTGCATGATTAACATGATGCGCTACTTTTCTTCGCTCCGTGTACTTCTGTCCATCTTGCGCCAGTCAGACCCAATGCTATATCAAGCCGTTGATGGAAATGGTTTTTTTACAACTAATGGTCAAATTGGTAAACAGATTCGGTTGGTGCGCTATATCAATTCACAAAGTTATATCAATCATCACGACCCCGATGTCATCTTGTTGTGCGAAAGGCTGAGGAAGCAATTTATACTGACGGAAATGTTGTGTGGAGCCGTTGTGCTATGTCTGGTAGCACTCGTAATTTAACGTGACGTGAATTTGAGAAATGAGCGTGAATAGAAAACAGGTGAGAATAAAAAAGGGTTGGCTTGCAAAAATGCAATAGCCAACCCTTTTTCTAAGATGTCATTAGATCAGTTTCAGGGCAATCCAGTACAGGATGCCTGACAATCCAATTGAAATAGGCAGCGTCAAAACCCACGCCAGCATGATATTTTTGATGGTCTTGCTTTGAACACCACCACCATCAACCAGCATCGTACCTGCTACCGCAGAAGAGAGTACCTGTGTCGTGGACACTGGCATACCCGTATAACTGGCAACACCAATGGAAACCGCAGCCGTAACCTGAGCAGAAACGCCTTGGGCATAGGTCATGCCTTTTTTGCCAATCTTCTCACCGATGGTAACAGCAACACGCTTCCAACCTACCATTGTACCCAGAGACAGGGCGAGTGCCACTGCAATGATGATCCACAACGGTGCATATTCCACGGTATTCAACAGATCTTTACGCAGTTTATTCAGGAAACGAGTATCTTCAAGACTGGTTTCTGGCAATTTAGCCACTGCACCAGCCGTGTCAGCAATGCACATCAGCATACGACGCATGTTGTTACGTTGATCTGGTGTCAATTCGCTGAAATTCTGGATATTCCCCAGCATGTTTTCAGTCTTGTTCAGAACCACCAGCGCTCGTGAGCTATCGCAATGGAACGTCATATCCAGCGAATCTTTCACGGAAGAGACGGCCGGAGTCAGTTCAATCGCATGAGTCAATGCCGGACTATGCTGTTCATAATACTGCTGCAAATGGACAACGGCATCATGAGTACGAGCGATGTCATAACTGGTTGAGTTCATATTGACGACGAAGCCGGCTGGCGCAACACCAATCAGAACCAACATGATCAAACCGATACCTTTCTGGCCATCGTTTGCTCCGTGGGAGAAACTCACGCCAACAGCAGAAAGAATCAGGGCAGTACGTGTCCAGAATGGAGGTTTACGTTTACCATCCTGTTTTTCACGTTCGGCAGGTGTCATGTGGATACGGCGACGTTTTTTCGTACCGCTCCAATAGCGGCGCAGTAAAAACACCATCGCTCCGGCAATCACCAGACCAACAAGAGGAGACAGGATCAAGGACATGAAAATCTGTATCATCTTCGGAATATTCAACGCATCAACCACCGAAGTACTGGTCACTATCGCATTGGTCAGGCCGATGCCGATAATAGAGCCAATCAACGTATGTGAACTAGATGCTGGAATGCCGAAATACCACGTGCCTAAATTCCAGATAATCGCCGCCAGCAGCATGGAAAAAACCATAGCCAAACCGTGAGCCGAACTGACATTTAGTAGAAGATCCGTAGGCAGTAGATGCACAATCGCGTAAGCGACACTTAATCCACCAAGGAGAACACCAAAAAAGTTAAAAACCCCTGCCATGACAACGGCAAACTGCGAACGCATCGCCCGGGTATAAATAACAGTTGCTACTGCGTTTGCGGTATCATGAAACCCATTGATGGCTTCATAGAAAAGCACAAACAACAGAGCAAGCACTAACATAAGGCCGGTATAAAATTCCAGGCCAGTAAACAGATGTAGCATAAACGTTAAGCCAGTTAGTAGGACATGAACGCGCGCATTATCAGTGACAAACGTTAGCGGGAAAAGAGAAATATGCCCTTTTTTTGATTTAATGACAATAAAATAACATAAATCAATTCATATTTATCAATAATATCAAATGGTTATTTAATTTTAATGTTTTGATATTTTTTTGACAAAAAATCACTTTTTACGGCAAAAAGTTAAACCAAATGCATATTTTTCTCTGTAGTTCGCAAGCAGTTCCTCCACTACGCGGTAATTTCCTACAAAATAACTCGGCCAAAAGAGACAAACGAATGGAAAAATTTGATGTAGTTGTTATTGGTGCTGGCGCGGCTGGCTTGTTTTGCGCTGCTCAGGCAGGGCAAGCCGGATTAAACGTTCTGGTACTGGATAATGGCAAAAAAGCAGGTCGCAAGATTTTGATGTCCGGTGGCGGGCGCTGCAATTTTACCAACATGTATACCGAACCGATGGCATACCTTTCTGACAACCCCCATTTTTGTAAGTCAGCACTTGCTCGCTATACCCAATGGGATTTTATTGACCTTATACAACGCCACGGTATCCCTTATCACGAAAAAACATTAGGTCAGCTTTTCTGTGACGACTCAGCCCAAAAAATTATAGACCTGCTTTTAAAAGAGTGCGAAACAGGCGGAGTTAATGTTCGGTTACGCAGTGAAGTCACCCATGTAGAAAAGAAAGAACAGGGTTTTATTATCAGCGCAGCGGGAAAGGAAGTAAGTACACACTCACTCGTTATTGCATCCGGTGGCCTATCGATGCCCGGATTGGGGGCTTCGCCTTTAGGCTATCGCATCGCAGAACAATTCGGACTGAATATCCTGCCTACACGTGCAGCCTTAGTGCCATTCACTCTACATAAGCAGCTATTGGAACAATTGCAAACGCTCTCGGGTGTCGCAGTTCCTTCCGTAGTAACCGCAAAAGATGGCACGGTATTCAGGGAAAACATTTTGTTCACCCATCGCGGTCTCTCTGGCCCCGCTATTTTGCAGATTTCGAGTTATTGGCAGTCTGGTGAGTATGTGAGTATTAACTTACTCCCTGACACAGATTTGGAGAGCTTTCTGGATCAAGAACGAGAATCTCATCCTAATCAGAGTTTGAAAAATGCGCTGGCTAAACTGCTCCCCAAACGTTTAATTGAATGTTTGCAGTCTCTTGGACAATTGCCGGAACTTTCCCTGAAACAGCTCAATCCGGCTCAGAAAAAAGATCTGATCACCACCCTGCAATACTGGCAGGTACAACCAAACGGTACAGAAGGCTATCGCACGGCGGAAGTTACTCTTGGCGGAGTGGATACTAACGAACTCTCTTCAAAAACGATGGAATCCCATAAAGTAAAAGGGTTGTACTTTATTGGCGAAGTGGTCGATGTAACCGGCTGGCTCGGTGGGTATAACTTCCAGTGGGCGTGGAGTTCCGCATGGGCTTGTGCGCAGGCTTTGGCAAGCGGTGAATAAACTCAATTTTTCCGTAAGACGAGTTGAATACAGTAAATAAAGCCTGCTCTTAGCGAGAACCACTGTAAACCCTCGCCCAATGCAAAGATATCGCAATACCTTCACGCACGACCTGTTAATAGCTTGCTTTATCCACGTAAATCAACAAACAAGCGATCACTGAAAAAAAACCGTGAAAAAATATCAAGTGATCGCTTAGCCACGATGAAATTAAATGTATTTCTGGGGATAATTCTGAACTCAGATGCCATATCCTGTAGCCCCTGCCAAACATTAACATAATAATAAATAATGAAATAGCACATTAAATAATGACACCCAAAAACGCCTAATCCCCCTACAAAACATAAGATAATAGTTTGATTGTTATCATGCAGTTTGGAATAATGCGCCCACAAACACAAGGCTAAGTATTAACTATAAAAATAGGAAGTTTTGGTATCTAATATCAATATATAGCAATAAAGTCCAATAACAGACTTTATTGTCTCCATAAAACCAAACATTACACTACTTCAAAGCATCAGTTGTTGACTAACATCAACACCTTTATTCATTACATTAAATAATAAATGAAACCTATCAGAGGTGGGTGTTTTTCATACGCCAATGAATAAACAAATTAAACTTTTTTGATTAGCCATCCTCTGCCATTGTTACTGAAGAATGAGTCTGAATATGCAAAATTTACCTCACGTCAAAGCATTGTGTGCTGTCGCACACCCTTATCGTGCTTGTGCCGAATATGATGCATTATTTGATACTGCTATGCGTGAACTGACGTTTTATCACTGTGAATATACCCCTGGTTATGAGCAGTGGCTGACAGATCATGGTCTGGATAAACAAGCGATTATGGAGCTGAATGATTGGTCAAGCCTGCCTCTGCTGTTTGCCAATTATTTCAAGCGTAATCTGATACTCAGTGAAAGTGCAAAAGATGCGCTGGAGCTGACTTCTTCCGGAACGACCGGACAGAAGAGCCGCATGCGCTACGATTCTGAGAGTATTACCGCAGCCCAGTATATGGTGGACTGCATTTTCGACTATTACGGCTGGAATACTCCCGATCAGCCGTGTAATTATCTGCTGCTCAGCTATGAACCTGCCGGTGCTGTCACGTTAGGTACGGCCTATACCGATCAGTTTCTGGCTAAATATGCCCCTGTAAACCGAGCCCACTACGCTTTGCGTCATAATGGGCAGGGTAATGAATTCGATCCGTTTGGCACAATTACGGCACTTCAGCAATTTGCAGAGGAAGGGCTGCCAGTGCGCATTTTCGGTTTTCCTGCTTTTTTGTGGTTTACCCTGCAAAAAATGGAACAAATGGGGCTGCCTGCACTGAAATTACACCCCGAATCACTGGTTTTTCTCGGCGGAGGCTGGAAGACGCATGCCGATAAATCCATCCCTAAGAAAGAATTGTATCAACGCCTGACGGAGCAACTGGGCATCCCTGATATACGCTGCCGTGATGGTTATGGTTCGGTTGAACATCCAGTCCCTTATGTTGAATGTTCTCACCATAATTTTCATGTGCCGATTTATGCCCGTGCTTACGTGCGCCACACCGCCAACTTATCTCGTCAGCCTTATGGTGAACCGGGTTTTCTGCATTTTACATCGCCTTTTATCACCTCTTGCCCTGCCCACAGCATCGTGACCAGCGATCTTGCCGTTCTGCATTCTGGTGAAAGTTGTGGTTGTGAGCTGAATACCGACTGGTTTGAGCTGCTTGGCCGTGCCGGAACCAGCAAGGGCCGTAGTTGTGCTATCGCCGCTTCAGAATTGATTAAGAGATCTTGATATGTCTTCCGTAAATACAATGAATAACCCGGTTTCTTCAGAGCAGTTGGCAGAACAAAAAATCGCAAAATTACGTGAGCAATTACCGGGGCTGCTAGCACGTCCCCATACTTCAGAGCAGGTGCTTGATTGCGCACAACGCTTTGCTGATTATCTCGCCAGTCTGAGTGAGCATCCCCTGTTTGATGCTAATGCCAGAAAAGCACTTATTGGATTCTGTCAACGTAACGCTTTACAGGCCAAGCTGGAGCGTGAACTAGGGCAGAATGCCTTTTCATTGCGTCGATTCGATTATAATCAGAACCGATATGAAACTTGGAAGCCTATCGGATTAGTCGTCCATATCACGCCTTCCAATGCTGAGCTCCTGCCCTTTATGGCAGTGATAGAAAGTTTATTGGTTGGTAATATCAACTGGTTACGTCCTAGCAGCAGCGATAATGGATTTAGCACACAGCTCCTGACAGAATTTTTAGCTCACGATATCTCCGGTAATTTAGTTGATCGGGTAGCTGTCTTGCCGTTATCTGTGGCTCAACTGCCAGAATTGCTAATTCAGGCGGATGCTGTCTCTGCGTGGGGCAGCAACGCCGCGCTGGAATCCATTCGCGCCCAACTGCCGTCCGGCTGTCGCTGGATAGATTGGGGACATCGCATCAGTTTTGCCTGGTTAAGCCCGGATGCTATTGATGATGCGCAATTGGATGCGCTGGCTGATGATGTCTGTCGTTATGACCAACAAGCCTGCTCCAGTCCACAATGTTTGCTGGTCGATAGCAGCGATCCAGACGTTTTGCAGCAAATCGGACAACGCATGGCTGCCGCTCTACAGCGCCGTTCCGAATTACATCCGGCACTAAAACCAGATGTGCAGGAAGCCGCTGAAATTACCACCCAAACGGCTTTTCAACGACTCGATCTGGCTTTTACACCGGTCAAGGGTGAAGTCTGGCAGGCCGATGGATGGCGGGTGATATGGCGCCACGAAGAGGAACTCGAGGCTTCCCCATTATTCCGCACATTACAGGTACGTCCGGCTCCGCGCCAAAGATTGTGCTCTATTTTGTTGCCTTGGCGTAATCACCTGCAAAGTTGTGCTTTGATTACCCGTCAGGAACATATAGTTGAAATGAGCCATAATCTGTTTGCAGCAGGTGTCAGCCGTATCACTCCCGCAGGTCAGATGCATGATGGATATAGCGGTGAACCACATGATGGTGTCTACGCGCTGTCACGCCTTACCAAGCGTGTTTCCGTTAACCTTGCCCCAAATGTAATGACAGGCTGCGCTCATCTTGATATTCCACCCGCGCGTCCACACGGGTTGAAAAACCTGCCTGTGATGAATAAAGCCGATTTTCAGGCAATGGTTCCAAATGACAAAGCCCGCCTGTTTTTCCGCAGCGGTGGCAGTACAGGTGAACCTAAACTCGCGGCTTACAGTTACCACGATTATCATCAGCAAATGCTGTCAGCCGCCGATGGGGTGTTCTCCTCCGGGCTTGAACCTGCTACCGATCGGGTCATGAACCTGTTGTATGGTGGAAAACTGTACGGCGGGATGATGAGCTTTTTCACCATTCTGGACAAATTGGGTGTAGCTCAATATCCGATGGGCGGCCCTACCGATAATGATTTCAGTGAAATTGCTGATTTTATCGTACACCAACGCATTAATACGTTGGTCGGAATGCCAAGCACACTGCATCGATTATTTTTGAATGAAGAAGCCAAACTACGTCAATACGGTGGCGTTCGTAAGGTGTTCTGTGGTGGCGAACACTTGAATATGAGTCAGAGGGCTTTCCTGACAAGTTTCGGCGTCACCCTTATTCGTTCAACAATTTACGGTTCAGTAGATGCCGGCCCGATGGGACATGGATGTGCAGCCAGCGAAGACGGCGTTTTCCATTTAATGGCCGATACCCAATGGCTGGAAATCCTCAATGAGGAGAATGACCAACCAGCAGCAGACGGAGAAACCGGTCGTCTGGTATTTACTTCTCTGCATCGCGAGGCGCAATCTGTCCAGCGCTATGATTTAGGGGATTTTGGTTGCTGGGTTAATCAACCTTGTTCTTGTGGCCTGTCTTCACCCCGTTTCCGGTTGTTAGGACGTAACGGTTCTCTGTTACGCGTAGGCAGTATTTTTGTCAATCTGGCCGATTTGTCTGAACAACTGGGCTTGCCCGTGCAATGGATAATCGACCATAACAGTGATGGCATCGATAGCATTCGGTTACTGGTTGCCTCTTCCGACCCAATCGAAGTGCGCCAACGTTTATTGCAGGATACAAAAATCGCCGAAGTCGTTAACGGAAACTTATTGATGTTAGACATTATTTCGACTTCTTCCACTGATTTCCAGCAAAACGGCCACAGTGGAAAAACTCCATTATTCATTGACTTGCGTAAATATTAATTGAGTAAAATTAAAATGATGACCCAAACGACATTGATTGATTTGCTCCATCATGCACGCGAGCATTCTGCTTATTACAACGATCTCTACAAGTCCGTTCCTGATAATTGGACCCTGAAAGATTTACCCATCGTGGAGCCCGGTAGTTACTGGGAACATTCCAACGACCTGCAAACATGGTCGGTTCTGACCGCACCGTTAGAAGGCGGTCATGTGTATAAAACGGGTGGATCAACCAGCGATGGCCGGTTATCGGTTTTCAGCCAACAAGAATGGAAAGCGTTTATTCACGCTTTTGGTCAAGGTATTGCCCGTCAGTTGAACGCGGGGGATCGGGTAGCTAACCTGTTTTTTGCTGGCGATCTTTATACCAGTTTTATCTTCATCCATGGTGCATTATCGAATGCGCCACTCCCTATCATGGAATTTCCTTTTACCTGTAAGGTTGAAGACGATCTGCTGATCAGCAATATCCGGCTCCACAACATCAATGTGTTGGCTGGTGTCCCCGTTCAGTTAATCCGCTTGGCTCACTATCTAAAAGAAACAGAACAAACTTTGCCGATGGTAGAGACCATTCTATACGGCGGTGAAAGTCTGTTTGATGCACAAATCGCCATCATACGGCAGGTTTTCCCTAACGCACGTCTGGGATCAATCGGGTGTGCCAGTGTTGATGCAGGCTTGATCGGCTTTGCTGATCCTGAATGTAAACAGGGTGAACACAGAGTCTTTGATGACAACACGATTATTGAGATCGTCGATGAAACGACCCACGAGCCGATTACCATTCCGGGACACTGTGGGCTGTTAGTTGTCACCAACCTGCAACGTCAGCTCATGCCGGTGATCCGCTATCCTACGGGCGATCTGGCTTGTTGGTGTGAACCAGAACAGCCCCACCGTAAGTTCGCTTTGCAAGGACGTGCTAATCAGGGCTACCGCATCCGATTTGGCACACTGTCGTTATTTCCGGACGATCTGGCTGCTCAGCTATCACAGCATATTGAACTTCTGGCATGGCAGTTGGAGCTTAGCCAGCAAACAGGGCAAGACAAAATCCGGTTGTTGGTGGCAAGTCTTCAGACTGTCGATATCAGCAAGATACGCCATAGGGTACTGACTGCCTTTCCAAATTTAGCTAAGGATGGCGTACATCAAAATATGCTGGAGATCGTTCAAACCAATATTGATGGTATGTATACGCACCCACGATCAGGTAAATTGCAGCGAGTTGTGGATCTGCGTAGTTATAATTAAAGGTTGAAATCGATGACTATCTTCCCTTCCGCTATCCAGATTCAAAGCTATCAGTCGGGTGATGATAAAAAAATCAGCCAATTATTCCGTGAAGTTTACGGCGATACGTATGTCTATCCTGATATCTATCTGCCAAGACTTATTGATGATTATCAAATATCGGGGCAATGGTATTCAGCCTTAGCGTTCCATCAAGGACGAATCATTGGTCATGCTTCACTGGTTAAAGATGCCGTGCAGCAAAATCATGCTGAACTCGCACTTATCGCCGTCTATCCCGATTTTCAAGGCTATGGTGTGGCTAAGTCTCTGGGCAATTATTTATGCCGCTATGCGAAAGAGCAAGGTTATAATTTATTGACGATAAAGCAGGTGTGTTCACATCCGAAAAGCCAGTATATTGCTCGAAATTTAGGCTTTTACTCCACAGCCCTGATGTTGGATTATGTCGATTCACCATTTGGTCTGCCAGAGCCTGAAAGTATCGTACAGGGCATCTTGCCGCTTAAATCATTGCCACTACCTAAACTGAACTGGCCTCAGCCTTGGCAAAACTGGGTTGATCAGATAAGCCAATATGTTGGTGAATCACCCTCAAATACATCGTCAGCATGCCATCGTTTTCTGCCCCCAGAGCCGTTTACCATCAAAAAAAGTGGGCGACGTCTGGATATCACGCTATACGAAGTTCATTCTGACTTTTTATCGGAGGTTATCGATTTTCCTACCAGTCAGTTAATTTATTTAAAATTGCCTGCCTGTGAAGAATCACTGGGATTGTGCTCATCGCTCAAAAAAGGCGGATTTCGATTCGCAGGGCTATGCCCCGATACACATGATGGATGGTTTTTGCTATGGCTACGAGGTTATCAATTGACGCCATACACGTTTCACGACACGGGTACGCAACATCTCTATCAAATGGAGTTAGGGGTATAGCTAAAAATTCTCTTATTTGATTAAAAAAACACTTTACAAATGATATTGAGAACGATTATCATTCCTAACACTTTCAGTGCACCACCTTCAGGGTTCATGTGAAAGTACGACATTGCTCACATTGCTTCCAGTGTTTACTTTATAGGCCAACTTAATGTTGGCTTTTTTTTTGCCTCTTGAACCGTCCTAAATAAGGTTGACACTTTTCTTCATCTATTTAGGAGAGTGTTATGAAATCAGAAAGATACGATGCTCCAAGCGTGTCACGCTTATTTTGATTAAAAAATCACCCAATAATTATAGACTGCAATCTATAATAGCTATAGACTACAATCTATAAAATAACATTGAAATTATAATAAGCATAAAGGACAACCTGTGTGGGAAATAACAACAACAGAGTTATTTGACCAATGGTTTGAAGAACAACTTGCTGAATTGCAAGAAGATGTTTTAGCTGCTATGAATATACTGGAGCTGAAAGGGCCTATGCTTGGAAGACCACTAGTTGATACCTTAAATGGCTCAAAGTATCCAAATATGAAAGAACTTCGAATACAACATCATGGTGATCCAATCCGAGTTTTTTTCGCATTTGATCCGGTTCGTAACGCAATTATTCTTTGTGCCGGTAATAAAGCAGGGAAAAATCAAAAATTGTTCTATAAAGAAATGATTAATATTGCTGACGAACAATTTAAAATCCATCTAGAAAATTTGGAGAAATAATATGGCTACTTTAACAGAACTGATGGCAAAACGTAGCCCTGAAAGCCAGGCGAGGATTAAGGAGAAAGCCGCAGAAATGTTGCTTGAAACACAACTTTACCAAATTCGTGAGGAGTTGGAGCTTTCGCAAACTCAAGTGGCAAAAAACTTGGGTATAGCGCAGTCATCAATTGCAGCTATTGAGCAGCGTGGAAATGAATTAAAAATTTCCACACTGAAAAAATATATTGAATCTATGGGTGGAAAAATGACGCTAGGAGTCACGCTGCCCGATGGTAAATCAATGAATTTTTCTATCTAAAGCAAGTGGGACCATGGTCCCACTTTATTCAAGCCTGTCTGTTTCTCATCATTTGTTACAAATAAATTTATTCACCATATTCAAATATTTTGAATTCTAAGGTTAAATTTCTAATCTTTTATATTTCACGCCTTCAACTAGACTACAAAAAACATTGAGGGATTTTGAAAATGATCTACTTACGTCAGGCTTCAGAACGAGGTCATGCCAATCACGGCTGGCTGGACAGTTGGCACACTTTTTCATTTGCCAACTACCATGATACAAATTTCATGGGCTTTTCTGCCCTCAGAGTCATTAATGAAGATGTGATTGACGCGGGTCAGGGATTTGGCATGCATCCTCATAATGATATGGAAATATTGACCTATGTGCTGTCTGGGGCAGTAGAGCATCAGGACAATATGGGAAATCAGAGGCAGGTATCTGCGGGGGAATTCCAAATTATGAGTGCAGGAACGGGCATCCGTCATTCAGAATATAACCCACATCATGATAGCCAACTGCATCTTTACCAGATCTGGATCATTCCGGAAAAAACAGGGCTTTCTCCTCGTTATGAACAGCGCCGCTTTGATACTGTTGAAGGCCGCCAATTAGTTCTCTCTCCTGATGCACGATCGGGTTCTCTGAAGGTTTTTCAGGATATGACATTGTGGCGTTGGACATTAAAAAATGGTGAAAGTAGTGAATATCGCGGGGAAAAAGCACGAAAAATATGGATTCAGGTTGTTCGTGGTGAAGTGATAATCAATGGGGTACTGGCTACCACCAGCGATGGCGTCGCTATCTGGGATGAATCCCATCTTCAATTAACTGCAAACCAAGAGAGTGAGGTTCTGCTGTTCGATCTGCTATCCAACAGATTAAAAACATTACCGAGTTAAGAAAGAACCCTATCTGGTTGGATAGGGTTCTTTCATGGGATTAGCTTAATTAGATAGCAATTACAGCTTAGGACCAGCCTTCACCAATGCAGCGCCCGCTGCGGTATCGGTATATTTATCGAAATTATCGACAAAGCGCTGCGCCAAGTCTTTTGCCTTAACATCCCATTCGGATTTATCCGCATAGGTGTTGCGAGGGTCTAAAATTCCGGTATCGACACCCGCCAGTGTAGTCGGTACGGCCAAATCAAAAATCGGCAATTCAATGGTATCCGCATCTTCAATATCACCACTCAAAATTGCATCGATAATCGCGCGGGTATCTTTGATGGAAATGCGTTTGCCTGTGCCATTCCAGCCAGTATTGACCAGATAAGCCTTAGCACCCGATGCCTGCATACGTTTAACCAGCACTTCTGCATATTGAGTCGGATGCAGTGACAAAAATGCAGCACCGAAGCAAGCAGAGAAGGTTGGTGTTGGTTCCGTCACACCGCGCTCAGTTCCCGCCAGTTTCGCGGTAAAACCAGACAGGAAGTGATATTGAGTCTGTTCTGGAGTCAGTCGGGAAACCGGAGGCAATACACCGAAAGCATCTGCCGTCAGGAAAATCACTTTAGTCGCGTGCCCTGCTTTTGATACAGGCTTAACGATGTTTTCGATGTGGTAGATTGGATAGGAGACACGGGTATTTTCTGTCTTGGAACCATCATTGAAATCAACGGTGTCATCCGCCAGGACAGTGACATTCTCCAGCAGGGCATCACGGCGAATGGCGTGATAGATATCCGGTTCAGCTTCTTTGGACAAGTTGATGGTTTTCGCGTAACAACCGCCTTCAAAGTTAAACACGCCGTCATCATCCCAGCCATGTTCATCATCACCGATCAACTTACGCTTCGGATCGGTGGAAAGCGTGGTTTTACCCGTACCGGAAAGGCCGAAGAAAATGGCGACATCGCCCTTCTCGCCGACATTGGCTGAACAGTGCATCGAAGCAATACCTTTCAGTGGCAGCAGGTAGTTCATCATTGAGAACATCCCTTTTTTCATTTCACCGCCGTACCAAGTACCCCCGATCAACTGCATACGTTCTGTCAGGTTAAAAGCAACAAAGTTTTCAGAATTCAGCCCCTGCCCTTTCCATTGCGGATTCGTGCATTTGGCACCATTCATCACAATAAAATCAGGTGTGAAGTCAACCAGCTCTTCATCCGATGGACGGATAAACATGTTTTTCACAAAATGAGCCTGCCATGCCACTTCTGTGATAAAACGGACTTTCAGGCGCGTATCTGCATTGGCTCCGCAGAAAGCATCCACCACAAACAAACGTTTGCCTGAAAGCTGCTGAGTAACCAATCCCTTGAGATGAGACCAGGTTTCCTGACTGAGCGGTTTGTTATCGTTCTTGCCTTTACCCTGATCAGCCCACCATACGGTATCGCGAGTAACATCATCGCGAACAATGTATTTATCTTTCGGAGAACGTCCCGTGAAAATACCCGTATCTACCGCGACGGCGCCAAGATTGGTTAATGTGCCGCGCTCATACCCTTGTAGTGAGGATTGAGTTTCTTCAGAGAATAGCAGTTCATAACTTGGGTTATAAACAATTTCACTAACATCACGAATACCATAAACCGCAAGTTCCAGCTCAGTAATGCCTGTAACACTCATTTGTTGCTCCTGGTCAGTTATACTTTATCTCTGTGGGGATAATAAATAATTATGACTAATTAACAGCGATTGTTATCAAAAAATTGAAATTGCATTATTTTTTTTAAGTTTATATGAGACACAGAACACGGAATGAGGGGATGATTAATAATCAAAAGGGCGTAGTCACGCCCCATGAAAAACGGTTATTCACACGGGCAGTGCAACCATGCTGCCGCCACACAGTACAACGACACAATCAGTGCAACTGTTCTTTTTTCGTCGCCTTTATTGCGCTGATATCTTTCTCATCGAAAACGTAATGCATACCACAGAACTCACACTCCATGTCGATTTTTCCATCATTGTGCAAAATTTCCTGAAGATCAGCATCCGCTAACGTCACCAGAGTATCAGCGCAACGTTGCGGGGAACAGGTGCAGCGGAATTCAACCTGCTGAGGCTCGTATAGCGTGACATCTTCTTCATGATAAAGGCGGTGTAAAACCTCTTCCGCATCCAGCGTAAATAGCTCTTCTCCCTTAATGGTTGCGGTCAATTGCACCAGATGGTCAAGCATATCTTCGCTACTTTCCTCAGCACCCGGCAAGATCTGCAATAACATGCCACCTGCCGCCATTTTTCCATCCTGCATTCCGGTACGGATAAACAGGCGGGTTGGCAACTGTTCGGACTGTTTGAAATACGCATCCAGACACTCCGCCAATGTATCACCTTCGAGCGCCGCAACGCCCTGATAACGCTCACCTTCTGTTGGAGTCACAGTGATGACCATATAGCCATTGCCTATCGTGTCTCGCAAGCTGCTTGAAGCAGCCACATCACCATCAATGCGGGCGGTGCCACGCATTTGCTGCTGGTTGTTACCATTAATCACCGCCAGTTTGACCGGCCCATCCCCCTGAATCTGTACCGTGATATCCCCATTGAATTTCAATGTGGCCGTCAGCAGGCTGGTTGCGACCAACAATTCACCCAATAGCTGCTGTACAGGTTGAGGGAAATGATGATTCTCCAGCATCCGCTGGTAGGTCTCACTGACAGAAACGAGTTCCCCTCTGACAGA
Organism: Xenorhabdus lircayensis; assembly: GCF_016306625.1. Lineage (GTDB taxonomy): Bacteria > Pseudomonadota > Gammaproteobacteria > Enterobacterales > Enterobacteriaceae > Xenorhabdus > Xenorhabdus lircayensis. Next base: position 202,951 of record NZ_JACOII010000020.1, read on the forward strand.
GTGACTTTCAAATAAAAAGCGGTGTAAGTGGTCATGCTTGGTCATAAATCTCTCTCATTTCACTAAGACGGTTATTCCGGCTCATTTAATTTTGTGTTCTTGAATTTAATCAGTGTACGCCGTTCTTTTTTGTCTGGACGGCGATCGGGATGCGGCATCGTGAGCGCATTCATTTTACGGGCCAATGCCATTTCTCCCCGATTAATAATGCTTTTTGCTGTTTCTTGATAAAGTTGCTGGGCTTCGGCGGCGCTGCGTCTATGACTGCCCAATATCAAGACGGTCACCGTTTTCTCATCATTTCCCTGACGCAGTTTGATCTCTGCATTCAACTCAACCAGTTTACTCGGCTTACTCCGCTGTCCATTATAATGGACTTTTCCCCCTTCAATCATTTCACGCGCGATGGAACGAGTCTTGTAAAAACGAGCAGCCCACAGCCATTTATCAAGGCGAACAGCCTGATCAGTGTCTGAATTCAGCATGGTTGTTTCTCTCAATTATCTAATCCAAATGTCTAATCGGAGCTGGCAAAAAACGGACTGAGGGTAACACAGCCCATCGGATCATCGCCAATCCATTAGCGGTGGCGGCAAATTGAAACAGTTATCGTAGTATTGAGTGATAAGTTGGAGGCGCCGCTGGTTCTTCCGCGTTTTCTTTATCATCAGTATGATGTTGATAGTGAATGTCGCCAGCAATATTGCCAGCAACACACAGCTTCCCAGATAACGAATGAAAGCCGTGGAATCCGGTTCACGATGCAGCATGATATGGCGGGTCCCATTTGCGTCTTCAGACAATCCCGTCACAATCCCGTCTGTTTCAAATTGAGTCCTCATCAGCATATCTGAGATATTCTGTAATTCCCGCCATCGTTCCAGAGCAGCGTGTTCATATATATTGCCCATCCGCATCGGATATTCGACTAATGGATTACCCTCATCACTGAGCAACAAAACACCTCCCGGCGATGGACTATTCATTAGAATGGCCGCTTTATCAATTTCCCGATAGATAAATGATGCGGTAGTGACATCGACCAGCTTTTCCAATGCATCCGCACTGACAGAACGCAATAACACTTTGGTTCCATTCAGTTTCCCTTTTTCAGCATCTTTCAATAGATCATCCCAATTCTTGGCGTTCCCCAGATTGACCAGCGCATTCTTCAGACGGGTACAATCTGCGTCTTTCTGACACAATTTATGCGTTTTCAAGATGATTTGTGAAAAATTGTCAAGCAGGGTCATGCCCGATTTAGCAATGGCTTCATTCAGACTTGGGTTGATTTTCCTGCGGCTTTCAATCGGGTGCAATTGCTCATTGACGGTTGTGATCAGCGCTGATGCATTTTCGATAACGTCAGACTCCAGCATGGGTAATGGCGTCTCGCTGTTCCAATAGATACCAACGCAATCAAATGGAGCGAAGATCGTGATATTGGCTTCAGGTAGGATATTGGGCGGCACATAGCACATCCCGACGCCTTTGACTTTCAGTACATCGCCTTTCCTCAACGGCATTTTTTGCAACTCGTCGACACTGGTGATGACCTTGGTATTACTACCATACAGCCAAGCGAAACTGAGCCGCATGGATAAACTCACTGGCTGGTAAAAGTACAACGTTAGCATGGCAAATACAGAGAAAACGACCAGTATCAAATTTTTCCTGTAACGCTGGTAAGGATAGTGTTTCTCTTCTTCATGCAAGGAGAGATGGCGCCCCTGCCTGACAACATGGCAGTTAGTGTACATATCTATATCGGTATTATGGTCAATATCATGGGAAACATAAGGTTCCCAATGTGCCGGATAAATAAGATCAATGCCGCCCAGTGAGATATTTTTTCTTTGTTCCGGTTCAAACTCACTGAATACCCCCCAACGTTTAGGAATGCCGCTGAAACAATGGATATTTGATAATTTTCGTCTAGAAGGCAACCGGAAATACGGCCAGAAACTAATCAGAATAAGCAAGAAAGCCACCAACATTAGCCATGGCAACATGGGTATGGGCACGAAAAGGGCCACAAACCATAACGACAATCCAGCACACATGAGAAGACCTTCCTGAATGCCTGTTGAGTGTCGCAGACGATTTTCTTCCGGTGTCTCCTTGCGGGTATGCAGTAAGTTAGCACTCGAATTGCCATTTTTTTGAATTGAGGCATGCTCGGTTTTTGCCATGACTCGCGTGATAAGCAAGTCTTGCTGATAATCTTTCAATAAGTGACCATTGACAGCGATAACAAGCGGCATCGATGTCGTCTGAACAATCTCAATCGTATTCTGTTGCTTGATGAATGGCTCAAGCAACACCGGCAAATGTATCTCCGTTTCATCAACATAATAACGCCAATGGTGCGATTCATTCGTGCCGGCTGAAAAACGGGTAATAGGGTGCCTGATAGTATAAACATACTCCTTTTTGACAGGTAACACCGGATAGCCTGCTCGGTGTCTACTACTCGGCTTCATCAGGAGACGAGTATTTCTCAAATAGGATTCAATGGCTTGATATTCATCAGCATTCAGTTTACGACGGGCTGTTTTGACCATTGAAGGTAGATAACGCGCGTTATTAAACCGCCTCCATCTGAAAATCAGAAAGGAAGCCATTATAATCAGGCTAATGATAAAAATAGCCAATATAATGACTAGTGAGCTCATTTTTTCCCCACGCCCATGACAGCAGTACAGAGATTGGCAGAATAACAATCTCGTGAAACACACAGAATAAGGCTATTCCTATTCTTGCATTCTATTTTTAATTTTATTTACATAAGGTTATATAAATTTTCTCATAACTTTCCATAAAATAAAGTCTTTTTTGTAAGGGTAAGATAGCAACAAAAATACATTCAAGCGATAATCGCTATCATTTACTAACATAATCAGCCATATTAACGCAAAGTTTAGATGCGTATCCAATTTCATTACAAGGCTGGAATTAACCAAGATGTTTTAAGTAATTGGGCGCATTATTGTTTTCAATTATCCAGCATATTACAACCATCAGGGGCAAGCATGACTAATTTTAAAAAGCCTAACATACTGAATATAAATGACATTGCCCACTCACGTTTATTCAATATTCAATCTGTTGATCTTGAATTCAGCAATGGTGTAAAACGAGTTTACGAACGTATGAAACCCACCAATCGTGAAGCTGTTCTAATTATTCCCATCATAGGGGATGAATTAGTCCTTATTCATGAATATGCCGTTGGTATTGAACAATACGAGTTAGGTTTTCCAAAAGGTGCCATTGATGCAGGGGAGAGTGTCCTTGAAGCCGCCAATCGTGAATTGAAGGAAGAAATTGGTTTTGGTGCAGGGAAATTGAAGCTGCTGACGAAATTGACTATGGCGCCGTCCTATTTTTCCAGCAAGATGAATATCGTGATTGCCCATGATCTTTATCCCGAACGTTTGGAAGGGGACGAACCTGAACCGCTGGTGCAAGTGCGCTGGCCTATCTCTGACATGATGTCACTGTTGGAGCACCCTGATTTCAACGAAGCCAGAAATGTCAGCGCTCTATTTTTTGCCCAACGGTACCTGCAAGCAAAAAAATAATAGGAAACTTTGGTTAAATTATTTTCTGAAACGGGTATAAAATTTGGTATCTAAATATCAATTTTTATACCCGTTTTAAACGAAAACCGGAAATAAAAAATATATCCCTGAATAGAATAGGGTCTAATTTTATTAGTATAATAATCTGAATTATATTTCACAAACAATTACTCAGTTTATCAAAAATAATAAATAAACAGCTTTACTATATTCCAAAAATTAATTCGTATCATAATCATACCTCCACCATAAAATTATCCTCTTTGTTGACTAATCACTTATTTAAAGTAAACACGTTGAAATAAAATAATTTTTTAAGAAACGATCAGAACCTAAATATATTTTAGGCTGGATAACCATCATTGACAGGCCATAGTGTAATCAAGCTCATCAGTCAATAAAACATAACTCACAGTTATGGCCTGGAAATAGGAATGTTGTTTTCTCTAACTACATTTCTCTATTTAAAAGGTATCATTTATGGCAAATAATATAGAATCACGGATTAGCTAAAAAACGCTCTTTAACGATAATCAGGGTTTCTATTGCTTTCCGGGTTTACCCGAAGCCAATGATGGCCCTCTGTCTTATTTAGTCAATTTATATCAACAGGTTAGGATATTTTAGAATGATACAGATAAAAAAATGCCCGATTTCTCAACCAACAACGACCTGATATTGAAAAATTACTGCTTGATAGAAAAAACCTAAATAAAACCAGTGGATTAAGTGCTAATTACCCCAATAATCCGTAATCTATCATCCTATTTGCAACAGTGTCCTTTCACTGCCTTTTCATTTTCCACTGAGACAAACCACGAGCCATCTCAACTTGGACGCTGGAATTCTCTGATCAAGATGTGATCGATAACATATTTTATTACCCAGCCTTTATACCTGTATGGCGGTTAAAAGATATCAATATTCATATCCACTATACTGCCGTGGAGGGTGGTAAACAGTTTGCAAAATCTGTAAAAGATAAAATCAAAAAATAATAGGCCAATGGTGAGAAACCTTCATTATCCTATTGATAATATGACGATAATAAAAAGCCTTGTCAGTTTACCGACAGGGCTTTTATCTTTGGTTTCCGTTATGCGGCTACCTGAAAATCAATCAGAACAATTCGTGGCTTTCGCCATTCTCAGTGACTGTCGTTCCCGCATCTGGCACGGCATATTCCGTCGGCTGTGTGCCATCAACGAAATATTCCTTACGGGTATTGCCGCCACCGTTAGATAACTTACCCGTCGCCCGATCAATCGTGACAGAAACAATGCCGGCAGGAGGTACCATCATTTTCTCAGGAACGCCTTCCAGCGCCGATTTCATGAAATCATCCCAAATTGGCTGGGCCGTTTTCGCACCACCTTCACCTTTTAATGCCGGAGTGCGTCCCAGACTTTTGCTATGTTCATCGAAACCAATCCAGACCGTCGCGACCATATCTGGGCCATAACCGGAGAACCACGCATCTTTCGAGCTATTGGTCGTTCCCGTTTTACCGCCAATATCACGGCGCTTCAAATCACGGGCAGCGCGCCAGCCTGTCCCCATCCAACCCGGCTCACCAAAGACATTGGTATTCAAGGCATCATGGATCAGGAACGCCAACGGTGTACTGATGACGTGAGGAGCATACTGTTGATCATCGACGTTAACATTCGCCGATACGCTTTCTAGCTCTGGTTGGGGTGGCATGGCCGAATTTTGCGAGACGTCGGAATGAGCCACATTCTCAATGGAATCTTCAGACAATTCGATGGAACGTGCCGTATCACCATAAATTACCGGAATGTTTTCGCACTGTGGGCAGGCAATTTTAGGTTTGGCTTCGAACAGCACGTGTCCTTCATCATTTTCAATTTTGCTGATGAAATAAGGATCAACCAAGTAACCACCATTTGCCATCACCGCATAGCCACGTACCAACTGCATAGGAGTAAAGGAAGGGGAACCCAGTGCCAAAGATTCTGTACGTACCACGTTTTCGCCCGGCAAACCGAAGCGTTTCAGATAATCAGCGGCGTAATCCACACCCATTGCACGCATGGCCCGAACCATCACCACGTTCTTGGATTGTCCCAAGCCCTGACGCAGACGAACTGGCCCATCGTAAGTCGGTGGTGAGTTCTTCGGACGCCAGTCCGTTCCAGCCCCCGCATCCCAACGGCTGATAGGTGCATCATTCAGCAGTGAAGCTAAAGTCAGCCCTTTATCCATCGCAGCGGTATACAGGAATGGCTTGATGTTGGAACCGACCTGACGCAGTGATTGTGTCACTCGGTTAAATTTACTCAGCTCAAAATCAAATCCACCGACCAACGCGTCTACCGCACCATTCATCGGATTGAGGGAAACCAGCGCCGCGTTGACTTCAGGGAGTTGCGCCAACCACCAGATATCATTGACTTGTCTGACCCAAATCTGTTCACCCGCCCGAATGACATCGTTGACGCTACGCGGTGCAGATCCTTGCTGAGTATCAGTTTTGAATGGACGCGCCCAGCGAACACCTGCCATGGTCAGCTCAACTTTACTGCCATCCACCAGCATCGCTTCCGCTTGGTTGGTGCCGGATTGCGTCACAATCGCCGGCAGCATAGGGCCATACTTGGGCAGCGTTTTCAGCTTATCGATAATCTGCGTTTGGCTCCATGCCGGCTGACTGGCTTTCCATAACACTTCCTGCGCGCCGCGATAACCATGACGAACATCATAATCAATCACATTGGTACGCACAGCATTCACCGCCGCCAACTGGGTTTTTCGCGTAATGGTGGTATAGACCTTATATCCATCGGTATAGGCATTTTCACCATAACGATTGATCATTTCCTGACGTGCCATTTCCGTCAGATAAGGCGCAGAGAAAACAATCTGTGGAGCATGATAACGGGCAACCAGTTTTTCTTCTCGGGCTTCGTTATATTGACTCTGGGTGATATATCCCTCTTCCAACATCCGCCCCAAAACCACATTCCGACGGTTGACCGCTCGATCATAGGAATAAAGCGGGTTAAACGTTGAAGGCGCTTTTGGCAATCCGGCAATCATCGCTATCTCACTCAATGTCAACTCATTGACGTTCTTGCCAAAATAGACGTGAGCCGCCGCGCCAACACCATAGGCGCGATAACCGAGGTAGATCTTGTTGAGATACAGCTCAAGGATTTCATCCTTTGTCAGCAATTGTTCGATCTTAATCGCCAGAAATGCTTCTTTTGCCTTACGTATCAGTGTTTTTTCACGACTGAGGAAGAAATTTCTCGCTAGCTGCTGAGTAATGGTACTCGCCCCTTGGGAAGCATGACCGGAAGTCATTACTACAGAAACCGCACGGATAACTCCGATCGGATCAACACCGTGGTGTTCATAAAAACGGCTATCTTCCGTGGCAATAAAGGCTTTCACCATCAAGGGGGGCATTTCGGACAAGGTAAGGGGCAAACGACGTTTTTCACCATATTGGGCTATCAATTCGCCATCAGCACTGAACACCTGCATCGGTGTTTGTAATCGGACATCCTTTAAAGTCGCGACATCGGGTAACTGTGGCTCGATATATTTGTACAAACCAAAAATCGAGGCGGTTCCCAATAAAATGCAAACAACGATAAGGATCAAAAAATACTTTATGAACTTCACCTGGAATTTCTCACGCCATGTTAATCGGGCAGTTTATAAACGATCAGTACGTAGTATAAAAGGCTTAGTATAAAGGTTATACAGCACTACGGATATGACCTTTCACCAATACCGCCTTCATGGATAACAGCTTTCATGAATAGCAGCTTTAATAGTAGATAGGGAGATCTCTACATGTATCCATCTAAATGGTATATCGGACTGGATATCCAAGATCATTACATCCGTGCTCTCGCGGCCATCAAACGCCGCGATGGCTGGCAACTTCGACATTGCTGGCAATATCGCTTATCAAACGAGATTATCTCAGGAGGACGACTGCAACATCCTGAAAAATTACTTCACATTTTAATGCAATGGCGACACATTTTACCTAAAAATATTAGCTTAAGATTAGCACTCCCTGTTCAGCAAACCTTACAGCGACAGATAACCTTACCCAGCCATACAACATTGCAGGAGCCCGAACTTGGCTGGTTTGTGCATGCCAGTGCCGAGAAACAATTTCCCGTCAGTGATCTTGCATTGGACTATCGCGTTCATGGTCAGCAGGTTTGCATCAGTGCTACCCGCCAAAAAGATCTCAATCTCTGGCTGAAGTTATTCGCGGATATCAATTTATTCCCTGATGCCATTGATATTTCTCCCTGTGCGTTACGTTATGTTGCCAAACTCGCAGGAGTTCCTGATGACAGTTGGTTGGTTCACAAACGCGTGATGGACTGGCTATGGGTTGCGCCCGCCAATCGCCCTTTCGGCTATGGGCTGATAGCATCACAATCAATAGAGTCACAATCTTATCCCCATCTGGCCCAAGTCATCAATCAGTTACCCATCACGCCAGAAACAGAAAATTATGCAATTTATTACAGTGATGAAGAGCAAACAACATCAGTAAAAACAACATCAGTGCCTACAGAATTGGCTAATGTCTGGCAGGTCTTGGCGGCATTCCGCCATTATCAGCCCCCGTTACCAGAAAAACTGAATGCATTCATTATTGCCGCAGGTCTGGCACTCAGGCCGGATGACCGATGATGTACCAAGTCAATTTTTTACCTTGGCGGCAAAAAAGATTAAAGCGCAAATGTCAGAAATGGGCATTGCTACTCTGTTTGCAAACCACATTGTGGGCAGCCGTATTGGTGTTCATCTCTACGCAGCAAACGAGCAAAATTGAGCAATATCGCGGGCAATTAACGCAAGTTGGGCGCCAATTTGCTCAATTACAACAATCTATCAGAGAAACTGATCAAGCAGTGCAGCAGCAGCACCAATTGACACAACAATTACGGAAAAAACGGATATTCATGGAACAGAATCAACGGTATTTACAGTTATTTCGTCAACTTCCCCATTTATTACCGGAAAAAAGCTGGCTCACTGCATTTAGCGACGACAGCGGGCAGTTAGTTTTTACTGCCCACAGTCAAAACTACGCTGATGTCTCCGATTTGCTGGATAACCTGACGGACGATACCTCGCTTATCAATGTACAACTGAAAAAAATGACTACGACGGAGGATTATCTCAAGGTCTTTACCATTGATGCAGATTGGTTGATGGGAGAATCCAGTGAGAAATAATTACCTTGAATGGTTTCACCGGCCTGCGTGGCAGAGGCTTCTCTGCCAACAATTAATCGTCATTCCACTGATGTTGGGGTTCTATTTTTTTGTCTGGCAAGATAATCAGCGTGAAATTCATGCCCTCCAAAACAATATTACGGAACAGCAACACAATACAACGCGATCCCAACAACGAATTACTGAACTGCCATCCCTGCCTGATATCCAACAGCAGATTCAGCAGATAACGCTAGAACTTGGCCAAGGAAACGATAATTCATCAAAGAATATTTCACCCAAAAACGCCACCGTGCTCAAACGCCTGCATTTGCCGCTAACTCATTCTGGCAGTCAGCTTATGGAGTGGAAAAGTCATAGAGAAAACAATCAAGTTTTCTGGCATATCATGCTGTCGCTAAATTATGAGCAATTTCTCCATTTCCTGCATGAAATTCAGCAATTGCAACCACCGTTACTGATTAAACATCTCACGATTACTCCCGTCGATGACAGTCTGACTGTTCGCATGGTTTTATCAGATATCGTTTTTTCAGATATGACCCTACCAAATACGGTACACCCTGAGCCTGTCCATGGGGAGAAGTCATGAACAGACATTTTTTTATCCTGCTAATCGGCCTGATACTGCCAATATTCGGTTTTGCCGCAGCAAATGTTGCTGTAGACAGTCGTACAGAGGAAGAATCAACTTTCGAAATGCCAGTAAGAAACCCGTTCCTGCCCCCCACAAGCCCAATGGAGGAAGAAACTGACTTTTCCTCGACAGAGCGAGATGAACAAGAACAGGAGATAGAATATCAGGCGATTACCCTGCAATACGCCGATGCTGACCAAATAGCCGAACAGTTGCAGAAAAATCTCCCAGCTCTGCTGACAAAATGGGGAAAAGTTGAACACGATCCCTTAACCAACAGCCTGATATTGGAAGATAAGTTTGATGCCATTACCCGTATCAAAAGCTGGCTGAAAGAAGTCGATACCCCACAGCAACAAGTGCAGATTACTGCCCATATTGTTACCAGCAGCAGGGAAGCACTGCATGAATTGGGCATTCATTGGGGTATAACTGCTAACCCACAAAATCAAGCAATAGGACTGAACCGTTTGAATCTGCATCAACCTGCGGGCAACCAACGCCATCGATTGGTATTAAATACCGCCCGTATCCATGCTAACTTGCTAGAAATGGAACTCAGCGCACTGGAACAGGAAAATCAGCTCGATATCATTGCCAGCCCACGGCTGACAGCCTCACACCAGCAACCCGCCAGTATCAAGCAAGGTTCTGATATTCCTTATCTCGTTCAGGATAAAGACAAAACGACAATTCAGTTTAAAGAAGCGGTATTAGGCATGGAAGTGACACCACATATTTTGAGAAAAGGAAAAATCCGGCTTGCACTGAAAATCAGCCAGAATTCTCCCGGTTTTCCCATCAGTCAGGGTGGAAATGAAAATCTGGCCATTGATAAACAGGAAATCATCACTCAGGTTACGATTAGAAATGGGGAAACTCTGATTCTGGGAGGGATCTTTCAACAGAAAAAAAGCGCAAGCCTGCAAAAAGTCCCTTACTTGTCAGATCTTCCCCTGCTGGGTACATTATTTAACCAAAAAGGAGAACAGCACAGCCGAAGGGAACTCGTAATTTTTATTACACCTCAATTGACTGATATTTAATCAAATAAAAAATATCACCTAAAAATCAATATGTTAATTAAAGTAATTGTGCTTTTTTTATCAGATCACCCACCATTTTTTTTGGTCTGACCTGTTTATGGATTTGACGCTGAGAGTAATTTAGCATACAAGGATTAACTAATTGAGTGAGCAGGTCTAACATCACAAGTAAGAGTCTATATACAGTAGGCTCTCAATCAGCCAGCAAGAGCATGAGCCAGATGACTGAGCTCGTGCCAGATTTATATAGTTGCAATACAGGTTGATGTGCTGAGATAATTTTCCTATCTGATCTCACATTCTCACTCATGAGGTTTCAGTTTAGGTCCCGCTGCTAATCTGATTGGCGGGGCGGGTTATCATTAACAAATAGTCTTAGTAATACCAAAAACATGGCAGAGAAACGCAATATCTTTCTGGTTGGGCCTATGGGTGCCGGCAAAAGCACTATTGGTCGTCAGTTAGCTCAGCAACTCAATATGGAGTTTTATGACTCTGATCAAGAAATTGAGCGACGTACCGGAGCTGACGTGGGCTGGGTATTTGATGTGGAAGGCGAAGAAGGCTTCCGCGACCGCGAAGAAAAAATAATTAACGAACTGACTGAAAAACAAGGCATCGTATTGGCTACCGGAGGGGGTTCCGTTAAATCAAAAGAAACCCGCAATCGCCTGTCTGCCCGTGGTGTGGTCGTCTATTTAGAAACAACCATCGAAAAACAGTTAGCTCGTACCCAGCGCGATAAAAAACGCCCTTTACTTCAGGTTGATGCACCAGCACGTGAAGTTTTAGAAAATTTGGCTGATGAGCGCAATCCTCTTTACGAGGAAATTGCTGACGTGACTATTCGTACGGATGAGCAAAGCGCCAAAGTCGTCGCTAACCAAATCATTGAATTACTGGAAAAAAACTGATTATAGCGGATCCGTACTGCGGTAAACGATAAGGCGAAAGCTGATATGGAACAAGTGACTGTTACGTTAGGTGAAAGAAGTTATCCAATTACCATAGCCGAAGGGCTATTTTCTACCAATGCGGCATTCAAGCCCTTGCAAGCCGGCCAACAGGTCATGATTGTGACCAATGAAACGCTTGCTCCCCTGTATCTTGAACAGGTGAAATCCACATTGGAGGGAATGGATCTTCGAGTAAATGAGGTTATCTTGCCTGACGGTGAACAGTACAAATCACTTTTTGTGCTCAATGACATATTTTCCGCCCTACTGGAAAATAATCATGGCCGTGACACAACACTTATCGCTCTCGGTGGTGGTGTAATCGGTGATATGACGGGGTTTGCCGCAGCCAGTTATCAACGCGGCACTCGTTTCATCCAGATACCCACCACATTACTTTCTCAGGTTGACTCTTCCGTCGGTGGAAAAACAGGAGTCAACCATCCCCTCGGCAAAAACATGATAGGCGCTTTCTACCAGCCGGCTTCTGTTGTTGTCGATCTCAATTGTCTGCAAACCTTGCCCGCTCAAGAGTTGTACTCAGGCTTGGCTGAAGTCATTAAATACGGCATCGTTCTGGACGGTGAGTTCTTTTACTGGCTTGAAGGCAATATTGAAAAATTACTGGCTCTTGACAGTCAAGCAATGGCCTATTGCATTCGTCGCTGCTGTGAACTCAAGGCGTTGGTTGTGGCTACCGATGAGCAAGAACGCAGTGGTATGCGAGCGCTGTTGAACCTCGGTCATACCTTTGGACATGCGATTGAGGCTGAGATGGGTTATGGGGTCTGGCTTCATGGTCAGGCAGTTGCTGCCGGTATGGTGATGGCAGCAAGAGCATCTGAGCTTGTCGGCACATTCTCAAAACAGGATACCCAGCGTATTATTCGCTTGCTGGAACGGGCAGAATTGCCTGTCAACGGCCCAGCGGAAATGTCCCCGGATGCCTATTTACCTCATATGATGCGCGACAAAAAAGTTTCTGCTGGAAAACTGCATCTGGTACTGCCTACAGCCATTGGGGAAACAAAACTTCGTTCTGATATTGGGCAGGAAGTGATATTGGACGCCATTCGCCTATGTCAACCATCCACCAGCTAAATGCACGATTATCTGAATTCTGAATGATGAATCATTCTCTAGCTGTTATGCTATAAAATAGTTACATTATCAGATGGAACATTATCGGTTTTAGTTAGGTCAGACTGACAAACCCCTTAAATAACCATTAACAGTATTATCTCTGTTGGGAGGGCATATGGACGAATTAAAATCAGAAAACAAGCAAAAAACAGAAAGCGAATTTAAGCCTGATACCTCCGATCGCCGCCCTCAGCGATCCAAAAAGCAATCCAATCAGCCTAAACTAGCGGTATCTCGTCAGCAAATGATGATCGGTGTTGGCATTCTGGTACTTTTGCTCCTGATTATTGCTATCAGTTCTGCATTAAAATCGCCAACTGAGCATGAGAAGCAGCAACCTTCAAATACAACCGAAAAAAGTATCGACCTTTCTGATTCTTCTTCATCGTTCTCCGGCACTCAAGCTCACAGGCAGGAAAATCCGTCTGTACCTGCAACCAGTGACACACATGAAATCGGCTTGCCACCAATTAGTAGTACCCCAAGCAAAGATCTTCCTCCCGAAACTGGAACTGGTGGCTACAACCAGCGCATAGAATTGCCCGGCGATATTTCTGATGCCTTGAATCAACAGCAAAGCAACATCAATAACTCGGTGCAAAAAAACCTGACACCATCGCAGCAGGTCAAGCCAACAAAACCGACGGTTACTCCGCCTATTGAACAGAAAAAAACGGAGCAAGCTGTATCACAGAAAATAGAAAACAAGGGAAGAGAAGAAAGTCAGTCCAAGGCAGTGGCTAAACATGTCACAGGCAATTATCAGTCCAATAACAATCATCAGGCCAACAAAAAGAACGTAGCTGATGCAGGTGGTGATTTGCTGGAAGCCCCTGCTAACCGATTCACACTCCAATTAAGCAGTGCGAGCCGCTCCGATACCTTGATTGCTTTCGCGAAAAAACATAACCTTACCAACTACAATGTTTATGAAACTAAACGTGATAGTAAAACATGGTTTATCTTGATCCACGGTAACTACAGTTCGGTTTCTGATGCTAAAAGCGCCATTTCCTCACTCCCTGTAGAAGTTCAGGCCAAAAAACCATGGGTCAGAAAACTACAACAGGTTCAGCAAGATCTGAAAAAATAAAACTATTTTGATTAGGCGCTGATATGCTGTCCTAAACAGAGTACAATCTGCGGCTCTGAAATTATTGAATAACTAATTTGACGGCATGAAAAAAAAACGCGCTTTTTTAAAATGGGCCGGTGGAAAATACCCCTTGGTGGATGATATTAGACATCATCTGCCAGAGGGCGATTGCTTGATTGAGCCATTTGTTGGCGCAGGCTCGGTATTCCTGAATACCGATTATGATTCTTACATTTTGTCAGACATCAATAGTGATCTGGTCAACCTGTACGACACCGTACAATCTCGTGCGGAAGAATTTATTAATCATGCCCGTCCATTATTTTCATCGGAGTTCAACACTTCCGAAAACTTTTATCGTCTGAGAGAAGAGTTCAACAAAAGCAAAGATCCCTTTCGCCGCAGTATGTTGTTTCTCTACCTCAACCGCCACTGTTATAACGGCCTTTGCCGCTATAATTCACGAGGCGAGTTTAACGTTCCTTTTGGGCGCTATAAAAAACCTTATTTTCCTGAAGATGAGCTTTATTGGTTTGCAGAAAAGTCCCGAAAGGCGACTTTCATCTGCCAGCATTACGAAGTCGCACTGAATAACGCACCAAAAGGCTCGGTGGTTTATTGTGATCCTCCGTATGCCCCGCTTTCGGCCACGGCTAATTTTACAGCCTACCATACAAATAGCTTTAACCTTCTCGATCAGGAAAAACTGGCGCAGATAGCCTATTATCTCTCGTCTCAACAAGGCATTCCGGTGCTCATATCCAATCATGACACACCGATGACGCGGGAATGGTATCATCAGGCTTCCCTTTACATTGTGAAAGCCCGCCGGACAATAAGCAGAAATATTCTTGGCCGAAGTAAAGTTGATGAACTTTTGGCGTTATACTGCCGGAAGTGATTGAGGTTTCCTGTCCCAGAAATAACGGGGATAAAACAATGAATTGGAGAAGATAATAATGAAGAAAGATTTTCTGATTGCCCCATCCATTCTATCCGCAGATTTTGCTCGATTAGGCGAAGATACCGCTAAAGTCTTGGCAGCAGGCGCTGATGTTGTGCATTTTGACGTCATGGATAACCATTACGTCCCAAACCTGACTATTGGCCCAATGGTCTGTCAAGCGCTACGCGATTATGGTATCACCGCTCCGATTGATGTTCACCTGATGGTAAAACCTGTTGATCGCATTATCCCTGATTTTGCCAAGGCCGGTGCAACCTATATCACTTTCCATCCCGAAGCGAGTGAGCATGTCGATCGCACTCTGCAACTCATCAAGGAACATGGCTGTAAGGCAGGTTTAGTCTTCAATCCCGCAACACCTCTCAGCTACCTTGATTATGTTTTGGATAAACTGGATGTCATTCTGCTGATGTCCGTTAACCCCGGTTTCGGCGGCCAATCTTTCATTCCAGAAACACTGAACAAACTGCGTCAGGTACGCAAAATCATCAATGACAGCGGATACGATATCCGACTCGAAGTCGATGGTGGCATTAAACCCAATAATATTGCCAAGGCAGCTCAGGCCGGCGCTGATATGTTCGTTGCTGGCTCTGCTATTTTCAGCCAGCCGGATTATAAAGCGGCTGTTGATGAGATGCGCCGCGAATTATCAAAGGTAGCATAAGCATAATGACAAATAACGTCGTGAAAGGGATTCGTGCTATTGCGTTTGATCTGGATGGCACACTGGTGGACAGTGCCGGCGGTCTGGCTGATGCCTTGGATCAGACTCTGATTGCCAAAGGCTTACCCGCTGCGGGCAAAGAACGAGTGGCTATCTGGATAGGCAACGGCGCTGATGTCATGGTTGAACGTGCATTAAAATGGGCTGGTGCAGAACCTTCTCCTGAATTGCACCGCGAAACTCGCAAACTGTTTGATGCATTTTATGAGGCTAGCATAACCACGGGCAGCCAACTGTTTCCTCACGTAAAAGAGACTCTGGCTGCATTGGCAAAACACAACTTTCCAATGGCAATTGTCACTAATAAACCAACACCTTTTATTGCCCCATTACTGGAATCGTTGGGTATCAGTGAATACTTTTCATTGGTGCTGGGCGGTGATGATGTTAAAGAGAAAAAGCCGCATCCCGCTCCGCTGTATCTAACAATGGGCATGTTTGGCCTACATAAAGAAGAATTGCTTTTTGTTGGAGACTCCCGTAATGATATTTTGGCAGCACAAACTGCCGGTTGCCCTTGTGTTGGCTTAACCTATGGATATAACTACGGAGAATCGATAGCATTAAACCACCCAGATTATATATTGGATAATTTTTCCGATTTACTCCCAACTATTGGACTATCCACGTTGAAACTTCAGGAAGCATAATAAAATGAATGACCCCACTGTAATGAAACCAAACTCCCAAAAACCTATTGTATTCAGCGGTGCACAACCCTCCGGTGAATTGACCATCGGTAACTATATGGGGGCGTTACGTCAGTGGGTTAAAATGCAGGATGAATATGAGTGTATCTACTGCATCGTTAACCAGCATGCCATTACCGTGCGCCAAGATCCCAATGAACTGAAAAAACGCACACTGGATACGCTGGCGCTTTACCTTGCCTGTGGTATTGATCCAAAGAAAAGCACCATCTTCGTTCAATCACATGTTCCACAACATTCTCAGTTGAGCTGGGTGCTGAACTGCTACGCCTATTTCGGTGAACTCAGCCGCATGACTCAGTTCAAGGATAAATCTGCCCGTCACGCAGAAAACATCAATGCCGGTCTGTTTGATTACCCTGTTCTGATGGCTGCTGATATTTTGATTTATCAGGCCAATCAGATCCCTGTGGGCGTTGATCAGAAGCAGCATCTTGAGTTGACCCGTGATTTAGCACTGCGTTTTAACGCCCTTTACGGTGATATTTTCACTGTTCCAGAGCCATTCATTCCAAAAGGTGGCGCTCGTGTGATGGCATTGCAAGATCCGAGCAAGAAAATGTCGAAGTCGGATGATAACCGCAATAATGTGATTGCTCTGCTGGAAGATCCGAAATCCGTCGCCAAGAAAATCAAACGAGCAGTTACCGATTCTGAAGAGCCACCTCGCGTACGTTATGATCTGGAAAACAAGCCAGGCGTTTCCAATTTGCTGGATATCCTTGCGGGCGTAACCGGTAAAACTATTCCTGAATTAGAAACTGAGTTTGAAGGCAAAATGTACGGCCATTTGAAAGGGGCGGTTGCCGATGCAGTATGTGAAATGCTGACAGGTTTACAGGAGCGTTTCCATCATTTCCGTAATGATGAAGCATTACTTAACCAAATCATGGCAGAAGGGGCAGCCAAGGCTCAGGCTCGCGCTCAAGCAACCTTAGATAAGGTCTATGAAGCGGTAGGGTTTATCGCTCATCCATAACAGTGTGATATGAATGCCAAAGGATATTAATTCATTCTTTGGCATTATTTTTTGTAGATGATTTCTTGTAACTTTGCATTACCATTTTTATTTCTTAATAAATTTCATAATCTTATCATAATGAATTAAACTCAAATTAGACGTAGAGGGAAACTCTGTATCATCATGGCCGATACCATGGACTTTTCTGGGATATCTCCACCTTCCACTCGCATCAGCCTTTCCAAAAAGATGTTCTTTATCTTTCTCAAATCTAAACGCCGCAGAAGGCCTCAAGTCTCTAGATATTCTATTTTTATCAATTCCCTTTAAATATTATTCAGACACTGCTGGCCCCGTATTATTACAAGTAACCCGATATATGGACACCGACTTAATTC